>NZ_JBVILR010000003.1:0-528114 GCF_055580265.1 Streptomyces sp. NPDC032091
CGGCGTCTGGTGCGTGCTCTCGGTGCGCCGGGCGGAAGCCCGCGTACTGGACGTACTTGGCTTTCGCCCGGTGCGGCGAGAGCGCGTGCCAGGCGCCGCGGGGCAGACGGGAGTTTGACGACAGGCCCTAGGTGCCCCCCTAGGCCGGCAGTTCCCAGATCAGCAGTTCGCCCGGGGAGCCGGCCGTGACCTCCAGGTTCTTCTCGCCGGTGATCCGCGCCGCGTCCCCGGGCCCCAGCTCCGCCCCGTCGAGGCGCAGGTCCCCGCGCACCACGTGCAGGTAGACCCGTTCCGCGTCCGGCACGGGCACCCGCTCGCCCGCGCCGGGCCGCCGCACGTGGAGCACGGCGCCGGCGGCCGGGACCTCGTACGGGGTGCCGTCCGCGAGGTCCCGTACGACCTCGTACGACGGGTCCCCGCCCGCGGCCAGCGGGGCGAGCCACGTCTGCACGAACCGCAGCGGCCGGTCGCCGTCGTTGCGCTCCACGTGCCGGGCCCCGCTGCCGGAGCCGAGGCGCTGGACGTCCCCGGGCCGGACGGCGGCGGTGTGGCCGGTGGTGCTGTCGCGGTGGGTGAGCTCGCCCTCCACCACCCAGGTCACGATCTCGGTGTGGCTGTGCGGGTGCTCGTCGAAGCCGGAGCCGGGGGCGAGCAGCTCCTCGTTGCAGGCGAGCACCGGGCCGAAGCGGATGTTGTCCGGGTCGTAGAAGGACCCGAAGGAGAAGGCGTGCCGGGTGGTGATCCCGGTGTCCGGATCCCCTCCCGCGTACCGGTCCGCGGCGCGGCGTACATCGATCATGGGAGCCACCGTAGCCGCCTCGCGGGACCCCGGGGCCGGTACCCGCGTCCGCGCCGGGCCGCCGATAAGGCAGTCTTGTCCCGTGCCCCAACCCGAACGTGAGCATTCCCCCGAGACCCGTCCCGCGCATCCGGTGCATCCGCACGCGGCGACGCTGCGCCGGCTGGAGAAGTCCTCCGGCCGGCTCGCCGCCAACGCCATCGCGCGCATGGACGAGGCCCTGCCGTGGTACCGGGCGATGCCTCCGGAGAACCGGTCGTGGATCGGCCTGGTCGCCCAGGCCGGCATCGCCGCGTTCACGGAGTGGTTCCGGCACCCGGAGACCCCGCAGGCGATCTCCACCGACGTCTTCGGCACGGCCCCGCGGGAGCTGACGCGGGCGATCACCCTGCGCCAGACCGTGGAGATGGTCCGTACGACGATCGAGGTCATGGAGGCCGCGATCGACGAGGTGGCGGCCCCCGGCGACGAGTCGATCCTGCGCGAGGCGCTGCTGGTGTACGCCCGGGAGATCGCCTTCGCGACGGCCCAGGTGTACGCGCAGGCCGCCGAGGCGCGCGGGGCGTGGGACGCCCGGCTGGAGTCCCTCGTCGTCAACGCCGTGCTGTCGGGCGAGGCGGACGAGGGCGCCCTGTCACGGGCCGCGGCGCTCGGCTGGAACTCCCCGGAGCACGTGTGCGTGGTGCTGGGCACCGCCCCGGAGGGGGACAGCGAGCTGACGGTCGAGGCGATCCGCCGCGCGGCCCGCCACCACAAGCTCCAGGTGCTCACGGGGGTGCTGGGCGACCGGCTGGTGGTGATCGCCGGCGGCAGCGACAACCCGATCCAGGTGGCGAAGTCGCTGATCGGCCCGTTCGCGGCCGGTCCGGTGGTGGCCGGGCCGGTGGTCCCGGACCTGCTGAACGCGACGAAGTCCGCGCAGGCGGCGGCGGCCGGCCTGAAGGCCTGCACGGCCTGGCAGGACGCGCCGCGTCCGGTTCTGGCGGACGATCTCCTGCCCGAGCGCGCGATCGCCTCGGATCCCTCGGCCAGGGAGCAGCTGGTGGAGGAGATCTACAGACCGCTGGAGGAGGCGGGCTCGGCGCTGCTGGAGACGCTGAGCGTCTACCTGGAGCAGGCGAGCAGCCTGGAGGGGGCGGCGCGGATGCTGTTCGTGCACCCCAACACGGTGCGCTACCGGCTCCGACGTGTGACCGACGTCACCGGCTGGTCACCCTCCGACGTCCGCTCGGCGTTCACGCTGCGGATCGCCCTGATCCTCGGGCGTCTGGCCGACGGAGATCAGCAGCCCTAGACTTTTGTCGGACATCAACAATTACCCCGACGGTTCTTCGTCCCTGTCCCCACGGGCGGCGGAGACCACCCACAAGAGAGAGTGTGAGGGTGCTCGTACTCGTCGCTCCCGGCCAAGGCGCTCAGACGCCCGGCTTCCTGACTCCCTGGCTCGAACTCCCCGGCGCCGCCGAACGCGTCGCGCGGTGGTCCGACGCCATCGGGCTGGACCTCGTCCACTACGGCACCAAGGCCGACGAGGACGAGATCCGCGACACGGCGGTGGCCCAGCCCCTGCTGGTCGCGGCCGGCCTGCTGTCCGCTTCCGCGCTGGGTTCCCCGACGGCCTTCGGCGCCGTCGCCGGCCACAGCGTCGGTGAGATCACCGCTGCCGCCTACGCCGGTGTGCTCGGCGAGGGCGAGGCGCTGTCGTTCGTCCGTACCCGCGGGCTGGCCATGGCCGACGCCGCCGCCGTCACCCGGACGGGCATGGCCGCGGTCCTGGGCGGCGACCAGGACGTGGTCGTCGCGCACCTGGAGAAGCTCGGGCTGACCCCGGCCAACATCAACGGCGCGGGCCAGATCGTGGCCGCGGGCACCGCGGAGCAGATCGAGGCCCTCGTCGCCGACAAGCCCGAGGGCGCGATGAAGGTCGTCGCCCTCAAGGTCGCGGGCGCCTTCCACACGCACCACATGACGCCCGCGGTCGCCACGCTGGCGGAGGCCGCGAAGGCCCTCGCCCCGGCGGACCCGGCGCTGACGTACGTGTCCAACAGGGACGGTCTCGTGGTCGAGTCGGGCGCCGACGTCGTCGCCCGCCTGGTCGGCCAGGTCGCCAACCCGGTGCGCTGGGACCTGTGCATGGGGACCTTCTCCACGCTGGGCGTCACCGGGATCGTCGAGCTGAGCCCCGGCGGCACCCTGACGGGTCTGGCCAAGCGCGCGCTCAAGGGCGTGCCGAACGTGGCGCTGAAGACGCCGGACGACCTCGACAAGGCCGCGAAGCTCATCGCCGAGCAGACGGCCTGAGAGTAGGAGCCCACACAGCATGTCCAAGATCAAGCCGGCCAAGGGCTCCCCGTACGCCCGCATCCTCGGCGTCGGCGGCTACCGCCCGACCCGCGTGGTGCCCAATGAGGTCATCCTCGAAACGATCGACTCCTCGGACGAGTGGATCCGCTCCCGCTCCGGCATCGCCTCGCGGCACTGGGCCTCGCCCCAGGAGACCGTCGCCGCGATGTCGGTGGAGGCCTCCGGCAAGGCGCTCGCCGACGCCGGGATCTCCCCCGAGCAGATCGGCGCGGTGATCGTCTCGACGGTCTCGCACTTCAAGCAGACCCCGGCCGTCGCGACCGAGATCGCGCACCGGATCGGCGCGGGCAAGCCCGCCGCCTTCGACATCTCCGCGGGCTGTGCCGGTTTCGGCTACGGCCTGACCCTCGCCAAGGGCATGGTGGTGGAAGGTTCCGCCGAGTACGTCCTCGTCATCGGGGTCGAGCGGCTGTCGGACCTGACGGACCTGGAGGACCGGGCGACGGCCTTCCTCTTCGGCGACGGCGCCGGCGCCGTGGTCGTCGGCCCCTCGGACGAGCCGGCCATCGGCCCCACGGTGTGGGGTTCGGAGGGCGACAAGTCCGAGACCATCAAGCAGACCGTGCCGTGGGACGAGTTCCGCAGCACGGACACCGCCCAGAAGTTCCCGGCCATCACCCAGGAGGGTCAGGCGGTCTTCCGCTGGGCCGTCTTCGAGATGGCCAAGGTGGCCCAGCAGGCGCTCGACGCGGCCGGGATCACCCCCGAGGACCTGGACGTCTTCATCCCGCACCAGGCCAACATGCGGATCATCGACTCGATGGTGAAGACTCTCAAGCTGCCGGAGCACGTGACGGTCGCCCGTGACGTGGAAACCACCGGCAACACGTCGGCCGCCTCGATCCCGCTCGCCATGGAGCGGCTCCTGGCGACCGGAGCGGCGAAGAGCGGCGACACCGCGCTCGTCATCGGCTTCGGGGCGGGGCTCGTCTACGCCGCCACGGTCGTTACCCTCCCCTAGGGCCCGGATCACTTCCCGGACCTGAACCACCAGCTAGCTAGCTACAGAAGGAGCGCCACATGGCCGCCACGCAGGCAGAAATCGTCGAGGGTCTCGCGGAGATCGTCAACGAGATCGCGGGCATCCCGGTCGAGGACGTCGAGACCGACAAGTCCTTCACCGACGACCTGGACGTCGACTCGCTGTCCATGGTCGAGGTCGTCGTCGCCGCCGAAGAGCGCTTCGACGTCAAGATCCCCGACGAGGACGTCAAGAACCTCAAGACGGTCGGCGACGCCGCCGACTACATCCTGAAGCACCAGGCCGCCTGAGCCTGACGAGCGTTTGTCGCCACCCCGCGGTGGCGCCGTGACAATTCAGCACCCCCTGAGACGTGGAGAAAGAATTCCTGTGAGCCCGACCAATCGCACCGTGGTCGTCACCGGTATCGGCGCAACCACTCCGCTGGGTGGCGACAGCGCTTCGACCTGGGAAGGTCTGCTCGCCGGCCGGTCCGGCGTCTCGCCCCTGGAGGGCGAGCGCTTCGCCGAACTGCCGGTCCGCATCGCCGCCCAGGCCGCCGTGGACCCGAGCGAGGTACTCCCCCGCCCGCTGGCCCGCAAGCTCGACCGCTCCGCGCAGTTCGCCCTCATCGCGGCCCGTGAGGCCTGGGCCGACGCGGGTTACACCGCTCCGGCGGGCGAGGACGAGACGATCGTCCCCGAGCGTCTGGGCACCGTGATCGCCTCCGGCATCGGCGGTGTCACCACCCTGCTCGACCAGTACGACGTACTGAAGGAAAAGGGTGTGCGCCGGGTCTCCCCGCACACCGTCCCGATGCTCATGCCGAACGGCCCCTCGGCCAACGTCGGCCTGGAAGTCAACGCCCGCGCCGGTGTGCACACCCCCGTCAGCGCGTGCGCGTCGGGCGCCGAGGCCATCGGCTACGCCGTCGAGATGATCCGTACCGGCCGTGCCGACGTGGTCGTCGCCGGCGGTACCGAGGCGGCGATCCACCCGCTGCCGATCGCGGCGTTCGCCAACATGATGGCGATGTCGAAGAACAACGAGAACCCGACCACGGCCTCCCGCCCGTACGACAAGGCCCGCGACGGCTTCGTCCTCGGCGAGGGCGCCGGCGTCGTGGTGCTGGAGTCCGCCGAGCACGCCGCCCAGCGCGGCGCCCGCGTCTACTGCGAGGTGCTGGGCCAGGGCCTGTCCGCGGACAGCCACCACATCGCGCAGCCGGAGCCGACGGGCCGCGGTGTCGCGGCCGCCCTGCAGAACCTGCTCGACAACACCGAGCTCGACCCGTCCGAGCTCGTCCACGTCAACGCGCACGCCACGTCCACCCCGCAGGGTGACACGGCCGAGCTGAAGGCGCTGCGCAAGGTCCTGGGCGACGACCTCGACCACGTCGCGATCTCCGCGACCAAGTCGATGACCGGTCACCTGCTGGGCGGCGCGGGCGGTATCGAGACGGTGGCGACGGTACTGGCGCTGTACCACCGGATCGCCCCGCCGACGATCAACATCGACGACCTGGACGACGAGATCGACGCGGACATCGTGCGCGGCGAGGCCCGCAAGCTGCCCGTCGACGGTCCGGTCGCGGCGATCAACAACTCCTTCGGCTTCGGCGGCCACAACGTCTCCCTGGCGTTCCGCACGGTCTGAGTCGGGACCCGCACCACGACGAAGGCCCCCTCCCGGCAGTTCCGGGAGGGGGCCTTCGTCGTATGCGTGGCCCGACTCAGACCACCTGGTGGAGCCAGCGGACCGGGGCGCCCTCGCCCGCGTAGCGGAAGGGCTCCAGCTCGTCGTCCCAGGGCTTGCCGAGCAGCTTGGCGATCTCCGCCTCCAGCTCGGTCTCGCCGCGCGCGGAGCGGGCCAGGGCGGCGCGCAGCCGGTCCTCGGGGACCAGGATGTCGCCGTGCATGCCGGTGACGGCGTGGAAGATGCCCAGCTCGGGGGTGGAGCTGTAGCGCTCGCCCTCGGCCGTCGGGCAGGGTTCGGCGGTCACCTCGAAGCGGAGCAGGTGCCAGCCGCGCAGGGCGGAGGCGAGTTTCGAGGCGGTGCCGGCCTCGGCCTGCCAGGAGAACTCGGCTCTCCAGGTGCCGGGGGAGGCGGGCTGCCTGATCCAGTCGAGGTTCACCCGCACCCCGAGCACGCCCGCAACAGCCCATTCCACGTGCGGGCAGAGCGCGCGCGGTGCGGAATGCACGTACAGAACTCCACGTGTCGTCACCGGGACCTCCAGTGTGGGACGAGGTCGGGAATAAACTCCAGAAAACGGACAGTATGTGACGTGATGTAATGTAACGGAAATTAATGGACATTGCGTAGCGGCACCTGCGGCCGAAACGCCACGGGAAAAAGCTACCGTGCGCCAGGGGTCATGGTGTGACGTACGGTCGCTCCGAAGCCCGTAAACACAGAGCATTCACTCAGCAGGACGCCCCGGGGAGGACGCGGGGCGACGAGGGAGGACCACCCGATGCGCACCACCGCCGCGCGCCGCCGCGTACGCCGGACCGTCACCGGCGCGGGCGTGGCGGTGGCCGTACTGGCGGCGGCGGTCACGGGCTGTGACGACTCGGGGGTGCCCGCGAAAGAGGGCGAACGGGGGGCGCGGGCGAAGCCTCGCTGGAACCCTGCGCCGGCCTCCGTCGCCGCGGTCGGAGACTCCATCACCCGGGGTTTCGACGCCTGTTCGGTGCTGGCCGACTGCCCGGAGGTCTCGTGGGCCACGGGCAGCGATCCCGCCGTCAACTCACTGGCCGCCCGGCTGCTGGGCGAGGCGGAGGTGCCCACGCGCAGCTGGAACCACGCCGTGACGGGCTCGCGCATGGCGGACCTGCCCGGGCAGGTGGCCGAGGCGGCGCAGCACAAGCCGGGCCTGGTCACGGTCATGGTGGGCTCGAACGACGCCTGCCGGCCCACGGCTTCGTCCATGACCCCGGTGGCGGACTTCCGGGCCGAGTTCGAGCAGGCGTTGAAGGAGCTGCGGGCGGCCTCGCCGGCCTCGCAGGTGTACGTGTCCTCGGTGCCGGACCTCCAACGGCTGTGGGAGCAGGGCAAGGACAGCCCGATGGTGCGGCAGGTCTGGAAGCTGGGGATCTGTCAGTCCATGCTGGCCGAACCGCTGTCCGCCGACGCGGGGGCGACGGCCCGGCGGGAGAAGGTACGGGCGCGCGTGGTCGAGTACAACGAGGCGCTGCGCCAGGTCTGCGCGAAGGACGCGCTGTGCCGCTACGACGGCGGGGCCGTCTTCCAGTACCCCTTCGGGGCGGAGCAGCTGAGCCACTGGGACTGGTTCCACCCGGGCAGGGACGGGCAGGCGCGGCTCGCGGAACTGGCCCACCGGCAGGTGACGGCGGCGCAGCCGCCGCGTTGACGCCGACCCCGTGCGGGCGCCCGGTGACGAGTGCGGACGGGCCGGGGGCGGGTGTCAGGGCGACGCCCCCGGCCCGGTTGTGCGGCCGGGACGGGGGTGATTTCCGGCCAATCGCCCGCCCCGGCGTGTCGCGGGCCCTCCCCGGCCTACAGGTCGAGGGTGGCCGTCAGCCGGGTGTCGGCGTGGGAGTGGCTCGCGCGGACCTCGTAGGCGCCGCCGATCCGGCGCCAGCCGTACGCCTCCTCGTCCCAGACCTCGAAGGCGCGGGCGGCCAGCGGGATCTCCACCTCGACGCTCTCCCCGGCTCCCGCGGCGACGGACGCGAAGCCGGCCAGCCAGCTCGCCGGGCGCTCCACGGGGCCGGCGGCGGGGGCGAGGTAGACCTGGACGACCTCGCGGCCGGGCCGGGTGCCGGTGTTGGTGAGGCGGACCCGGACGGACTCGGCGGTGGCCTCCAGGGATTCGTAGGCCCAGTCGGTGTAGCCGAGGCCGTGCCCGAAGGGGTAGGCCGGGGTCACGCCGTGGGCCTCGTAGGCGCGGTAGCCGATGAGCAGCCCCTCGCGGTACTCCAGGCGCCCCTCCCGGGGGACGACCTCGGTGACGGGCGCGTCCGCGAGGGAGGCGGGCCAGGTGGTGGGCAGGCGGCCGCCGGGTTCGGCGTCGCCCAGGAGCATGTCGGCCAGCGCGGCCCCGCCCTCCTGCCCGGGGAACCAGGTCAGCAGGACGGCGGCGACGTCCTCACGCCAGGGCAGTTCCACCGGGGAGCCGGCGTTGACGACGACCACGGTGTGCGGGTTGGCGGCGGCGACGGCCCGCACCAGGTCGTCCTGGCGGCCGGGCAGCGCGAGGCCGGTGCGGTCGAAGCCCTCGGACTCCACCCGCTCGGTGGTGGCGACGACCACGACGGCGGTGTCGGCGGCGCGGGCGGCCCGCACGGCCTCGGCGATCAGCTCGTCGGGGTCGCGGCGCGGGCCGCGGTGGAGCAGGGAGAACATGACGGCCTTGAGCGGCATCGCGCCCATGTCGGGCACCTGGTGGGTGAGCGAGACCTCGACGGGCTCGCCTGCGGTCAGGAGCACCGTCGCCCGCTCTTCGGGGGCGCCGAAGAAGGCCTCGAAGGGGTCGGCCTCGGATCCCCTCTCCTGGACGCCCTCCCAGCGGGTGCGCCCGCCGACGGCGAGGCGGAAGGCGCCGAGCCCACGGGTGCCGAAGACGTGCTCGCCGCTCTCGCGCGGCAGGAACGTCCCGGTGACCTCGATGGAGGCCAGCGTCCCGTACGTGACCCCCTCGGGGAGGTCGTCGCCGATCCACTGGACCTGCCCGGACGGCAGGGTGCCCGCGCCGAGGACCGTCCCGGAGGCGTCGCGGCAGACGGCGCGCAGCTCGAACCCCTGCCCGGCCGGGGCGGGCTCCTCGCTCGGGTCGGCGCCGACGGCGTAGGTCAGGGCGCCCTCGGGCAGGGCGGCGGTGAGCCCGTCGAGCGGGGAGACCACCCGTTCGGGGAAGACGGTGGCGCTGCCGCCGCCCAGGACGCGGGCGTCGCGGGCGGCGGCGCCGATCAGGGCGACGGTGCGGCCGGCGGTGCGGTCGAGCGGCAGGGCGCCGTCCTCGTTGCGTACGAGGACGGACCCGCGGGCGGCCAGCTCACGGGCCAGGGCCTGCCCGTCGAGCGGCGCGGGCGGCTCGGTGACGGCCGCGGGGGCGCCCTCCAGGAGGCCCGCGCGGGCGGCGAGGCGCAGGACGTTGCGCACGGCCCCGTCGACGGCGGACGGGTCGGCCTCCCCGGCGCGGACGGCGGCGGCCAGGGCGGGGCCGTAGACGGTCGTCGGGCCGGGCATGGCGACGTCGAGGCCGCCGTCGAGGCAGCCGGTGGTGGAGCGGGCGGCCATCCAGTCGGAGACGTTGCAGCCGTCGAAGCCCCACTCGCCGCGCAGCACCCCGTTCACCAGCTGCGCGTGCTCGGTCATGGTGGTGCCGTTGACCTGGTTGTAGGCGGTCATGACGCCCCAGGGGCGGGCGCCCTTGACGATGGCCTCGAAGGGCGCGAGGTAGAGCTCGCGCAGCGGGCGCGGGGCGATGGCGCAGTCGACGGTGAAGCGCTCGGTCTCGGCGTCGTTGCCGGTGAAGTGCTTGACGGTGGTGCCGATGCCGCCGTCCTGGACACCGCGGACGTAGCCGGTGCCGATGGCCCCGGTCAGGTACGGGTCCTCGGAGTAGCACTCGAAGTGGCGGCCGCCCAGCGGGGAGCGGTGCAGGTTGACGGTGGGCGCGAGGAGGACGTGGACGCCCTTGCGGCGTGCCTCCTGGGCCAGCAGCCTGCCCGCCCGGCGGGCCAGGGCCGGGTCCCAGGAGGCGGCGAGGGCGGTCGGCGAGGGCAGGGCGACCGAGGGGTCGTCGGCGGTCCAGCGCACGCCGCGAACGCCGATGGGCCCGTCGGACATGACCAGGGAGCCGAGCCCGATCTCCGGGAGGGCGGGCAGGGACCACATGTCCCGGCCGGCCAGCAGCCGGGTCTTGGCGTCGAGGTCCAGCTTGTCCAGGGCGGCCTCGACGGCGTCTTCGCGGAGCTGCTCGCTCGCGCAGCCGTCGGGGACCTCATCGGCAGCGGTCACGGCCGTGCCTCCTCGCTCTGTGGGTGCGGTGCGGTGCGTGGGGTGCGGTGCGGCGGTGCGGTGGGCCCATGGTGGACCCATTCCCTGTAGGACGGTAGGTCTTGTCATCGTTTCGTGATGTAGCGATGGCGTACGGTCGTACGACTGCCGGGCGGGTCCGGTCGGAAGGGGTGTGGCGGGGCGATGGTCAGGGCGAAGAGCGAGGAGCGCCGGGGCGAGATCGTCCGCGCGGCGGTCGAGGTGATCGCGGAGCGCGGCTACCGGGGCGCGTCCCTCGGCTCCGTCGCCGAACGCGTGGGCCTGACCCAGCAGGGCCTGCTGCACTACTTCCCCACCAAGGAGGCCCTGCTGGTCGCGGTCCTGGAGGAGCGCGACCGCTGGGACACCGGCGGCGGGTCCCGCGCCTCGGCCGGCACCTGGCGCCTGGACCTGCTGGCCTCCCTGGTCGAGTACAACGCCATGCGCCCCGGCATCGTGCAGACCTTCTCCGCCCTGCTCGGCGAGAGCGTCACCGACGGCCACCCGGCCCGCGCCTTCTTCACCGAGCGCTACGCACAGGTGCGCGGGGACATGGCCGGCATGCTGCGCGCCGAGTTCGGCGCGCGCCTCCCCTCCGGCCTCACCCCGGACGAAGCCGCTCCGCTGCTGACGGCGGTCATGGACGGCCTCCAGTACCAGTGGCTGCTCGCCCCGGAATCGGTGGACATGCCCGCCGCGTTCCGCTCCTTCCTCACCCTGCTACGGGGCCCCGGCGCGTAGCCGCCCGCCCGCACCGGGCATCCTTTCCCCCGGACTTCGAGCGGGGGGACACGACATGGAGCCCGAAGAGCGGGAGAAGAAGGTCGCGTGGTCGGAGCTGTTCTTCGACCTGGTGCTGGTGTTCGCCGTGACCCAGGTCTCGGCACTGCTCCACCACGACCACGGCTGGGCCGGCACCGGCCGGGCCCTGATCGTTTTCATACCCGTCTACTGGGTGTGGGTGGGCAACACCGTCCACTCCAACACCCATGACGCCGACCGGCCCCTGGAACGGCTCGGCCTCTTCGCCGCCGGACTGTGCGGCCTGCTGATGGCCCTGGCCCTGCCCGGCGCCTTCGGCGACCGCGGACCGCTCCTGGCCGGCGCCTACTTCTGCGCCCGCCTCGTGCTCGCCGCCCTCGCGCACGGCCGCAGCCGCCGCCTGCGGCTCACCCCGGTGACCCTCTCGGTGCTGGCCAGCGGCCCGCTGCTGCTGGCCGGCTCCTTCCTCGACGGAACGGCCCGCGTCGGGCTGTGGGCACTGGCCGCCGCGGTGGACCTGGCCGCGCCCCGGCTGACCCGCCGCAACATGGTCCGCCTCAGCTTCGACTCCGGCCATCTCGCCGAACGGTTCGGGCTGTTCGTGATGATCGCGCTGGGCGAGTCCATCGTGGCCGTCGGCGCCCCGGTGGCCTCCGCCGCCGACCTGGACGCCGGCGCGCTGGCCGCCGTCGCCGTGGCCTTCGCCCTGGTCTGCGGCCTGTGGTGGGTGTACTTCCACCTCGCGGCCGACGCCGTCCGGCACGGACTGGAGACCGCCGCCGTACGGGCCGACGTGGCCCGGCAGGTCCTCTCGTACGGGCACCTCTCGCTCATCGCCTCGGTCATCGCCGTCGCCGTCGGCATGGCCGAGGCCGTCGCCCGCCCCGGCACCCGGCTGCCCCTCGGCGTGGCCGCCCTCCTCTACGGGGGCTGCGCCCTCTTCCTCGCCACCTTCGGGTACACCCGCTGGCACCTGTTCCGCTCCTGGTCGGTGACGAGGCTGACGGCCGCCGGGATCGTCCTGCTCCTGCTGCCGGCGGCCGTCCTGCTGCCCTCACTGGCCGCGCTCGCCCTGCTGACCGCGGTGGTGACCGGGCTCAACCTGGTGGAACTGGCCTTCGTACGCCGTCGCGGGCAGCTCCCCGGCGCCACCTCCGCCTCCCTGGCATCCTGAACCCCATGAAGATCGCCGCCGCACAGCTGACCTGCGTACCCGCCGACGTCACCGCCAACGCCGCACGGGCCGCCGCCCTCGCCGCACGGGCCCGGGCCGAGGGCGCGGAGCTGGTGGTCTTCCCGGAACTGACGCTCACCGGCTACGAGCTGGAAGCCCTCGCCGAGGACCCGACCCTGTGGCTGTCCGGCGCCGACGACCCCCGCCTGGACGGGCTGCGCTCGGCCGGCATCGCGGTCGCCGTCAACGCCGCCCTGCGCACGCCGGACCCGCTGCCGGCCCTGGCCACCCTGGTCTACGACGCCGACGGCGCCCACCTCACCACGTACGCCAAACAGCACCTCTACCAGCACGAACAGGGCGCCTTCACCCCCGGCACCACGGACGGCCGCTTCACCCTCGGCGGCATCCGCTTCTCCCTGGGCGTCTGCTTCGACAACCACTTCCCCGACCTGCCCGCCCGCGGCGCGGCCGACGGCTGCCGCGTCCACCTCGCGAGCTCCCTCTACGGCACGGGCGACGGCATCACCGAACGCGCCACGATCCACCCGGGCATGGCGAAGGAACACGGCCTCCACGTGGTCCTCGCCAACCACGTCGGCCCGGCGGGCCCCTGGACCGGCTGCGGCGGCGCCGCGATCTGGTCCCCCGACGGCACCCCCCTCGCCGAGGCGGACGCCCTCACCCCGACGGTGGTCACGGCGGACGTCCCCGCCCCACCGCGGTCCTAGACGGAGTCGGGCAGGAGGTGCTTCGCGCCCCACTGCCCCAGGGACTCCAGGGCCCCGCTCAGCTCCTCGCCGAGCGGGGTCAGGGAGTACTCCACGCGCGGCGGGACCTCGTCGAAGACCTCACGGTGGACTATGCCGTCCGACTCCAGCTCGCGCAGCTGCGCCGCGAGGACCTTCTCCGAGACGCCCGGGACCAGCCGGCGCAACTCCCCGAACCGGCGGCCCGGACCCTGCTCCAGCTCCCACAGGATCGAGACCTTCCACTTGCCGTCGATCACCGCCATCGCCGCCGCGATCCCGCAGTGGTCCGCACCCGGCCTCCGCGTCAGCGCCATCCCGCCCACCCCTCCCACCTGCTCGCTCACCCCGGGGTAACCACCCACTCCGAAGTGCGTACTTGAGCCCCCGTCACCCTGCCACCAGGCTAAACGGCATGACCGACAACGACACCGCGCACCGCCCGCTCACCCTGCTCGGCCTCGGCGACATGGGCACCGCCCTCGCCCGCACCTGGCTCTCCGCCGGACACCCCCTGACCGTCTGGAACCGCACCCCCGCCAAGGCGCGGGCCCTGGCCGACGAGGGCGCGGCCGTCGCCGGCACCCCCGCCGCGGCCGTCTCCGCGAACACCCTGATCGTGCTCTGCCTGCTGGACGACGCGAGCATCGGCTCCGTCCTGGACGGGATCGACCTGACCGGCAAGGACCTGGTCAACCTCACCACCGGCACCCCCGCCGAGGGCCGGGCCCGGGCCGCCTGGGCCGAGGAGCGCGGCGCCCGCTTCGTGGACGCCGGGATCATGGCCACCCCGTCGATGATCGGCGTCCCGGAGGCCGGCGGGTACGTGTTCTACAGCGGCTCCCGCGCCCTCTTCGACACGCACCGGACGACCCTGGAGGTCCCGGCCGGCGCCCGCTTCGTCGGCGCGGACCCGGGCCACGCGGCCCTGCACGACGTCGCGCTGCTGAGCGCGATGAACGGGCTGTTCGCCGGGGTCTCGCACGCCTTCGCCCTGATCGAGGGCGAGGACATCGCGCCCAAGGACCTGGCCCCACTGCTGTCGGAGTGGCTCGGCGCGATGGGGTTCTTCGTCGGGAACGCCGCCGAGCGGCTGACCTCCCGGGACTTCACCACCGGGGTGGTCTCCAACCTGGCCATGCAGGTCGCGGCCGCCGGCACGCTGCTGCGCACCGCCGCCGACCAGGGGGTCAGCGCCGAGCTGATCGCGCCGTACCTGGACCTGATGCGGGAGCGCCTGGACGCCGACCCGGCGGCCCACGCGGGCGAGGACACGGTGGGGGCGATCACCCTGCTGCGGCGCGACCCCGGCCGCTGAGGCGCCCGCGCCGCCGCTTCAGGAGTACGAGCGGGGGTCCTGCCCGGGGGCAGGGGGGTACCCGTACGGCTGTCCCGGCCCGGGAGCCTGGCCGTAGCCGGGGGCCTGCCCCGCGCCCTGCCCGTAGCCGGACGGCTGGCCGTACGCGGGAGCCCGGCCCGGGGCCGGCTGTCCGTAGCCCTGCCCGGGAGCGGGGGCGTATCCCTGGCTGCCGTGGCCCTGCCCGGGAGCCTGCGGGTACGCCCGGCCCGGAGCCTGACCGTAGCCCTGGCCGTGAGGCTGCCCGGGGCCGCCGTACGGGCCGGCCGCACCGTACGGGCCCGCCTGGCCGGGAGCACCGTACGGGCCCGCCTCGGCCTGGGCGTCGGCCCGCCCGGCTTCGTCCCCGTCCCCGCCCTCGGAGGCCTCCGCGTCGTCCCCCACCAGCTCCCGCGCCAGCAGGGTCGCCCCCGCCACCGCGCCCGGCATCAGGAACACCGCGACGAACGGGACCAGGAACAGCAGCACCAGCGGCACCCCGAAGCCCAGGGCCATCGCGCGCCGCCCGCGCAGCAGGACGAGCTGCTCGTCCAGGTCCACCCGGCGCCGCTGGAGGGCGACGGAGGTGAGCTCCTGGGTCAGGAAGAAGCCGGAGACGCAGAAACCGATCGCCGGGACCACCGTCTGCCCGATCACCGGGATGAACCCGAGGGCGAACAGCAGGATCCCGTAGAGCATCACCCGCACCAGCAGCCTCAGGCTGTCCCGGGCGGAGATCCACAGGTCCTCCCAGAACGAGCGCCCCGATTCCGGGACCTCACCACCCTCGGTGCGGTCCACCTGCTCCGAGAGGGACTCGTAGAAGGGCTGGCCGACCAGCAGGGTCACGGCGGTGAAGGTGATCACCGACAGGAACAGCCCGAGGGAGACCACCACGGCGGTCAGGAACCCGCGGAAGAGGCCGAGCCAGGGCGAGGACCAGTCCGAGGCGAACGGCGTCGCCCAGGCCGTGAAGTCGTCGGCCCCGTAGAAGAGACCGGTCAGCGCGGCGCCGTACAGCACCAGCGAGACCAGGCCCGGCAGCAGGCCGAAGCCCAGCCAGCGGCCGTTGCCGAACACCCATCTCTGTCCGGCCATCAGGTACCGGAAGCCCCCCGCAAGATCACGCATGCGGCCAGTTTACGGCGAAGGCCGCACCCCCTGGGGGGTGCGGCCTCGTGGAGCTGCGGCGGGCGAGCGTCAGGCGACGTTCAGCTCGACCGTGATGTTGCCGCGGGTCGCCTTGGAGTACGGGCAGATCTGGTCGGCCTTCTCGACCAGGTCCTTCGCGACGGCGGCGTCCACGTTCGGGATCGAAGCGGTCAGCTTGACGATGATGCCGAAGCCCTCGTCGTTCTTGCCGATGCCGACCTCGGCCGTCACGGTGGAGCCGGTGACGTCGACGTTCTCGTTGCGGGCCGCGACGCTGAGGGCGCCCTGGAAGCAGGCGCTGTAGCCGGCGGCGAACAGCTGCTCCGGGTTGGTGCCGGCGCCGCTGCCGCCGAGCTCCTTCGGCGGGTTCACGACGACGTCGAGCCGGCCGTCGTTGGTGGCGACGCGGCCGTCACGGCCGTTCTCGGCGGTGGCGACGGCCGTGTACGCGACGTCGGACTGGGTGATGGACATGAAAACGGATCCTCCAGATAGTCGCCGCGACTCGCGCCCACGATCGCGACGGTATGGAGGGAGCCTAACGGGTGAACGTGACGATCATCTTTCCGGTGTTCTCGCCCCGCAGCATTCCGAGGAAGGCCTCGGTCGCGTTCTCCACGCCCTCGACGACCGTCTCGTCGTAGCGGAGCTCGCCGGAGGCCAGCCAGCCGGCCACGTCCTTGACGAACTGCGGCTGGAGCGCGGCGTGGTCGCCGACCAGGATGCCCTGGAGGCGCAGGCGCTTGCCGATGACCATCATGAGGTTGCGCGGGCCGGGGGCGGGCTCGGTGTCGTTGTAGCCGGCGATGGCACCGCACAGGGTGGCGCGGCCGTGGACGTTCATGGCGGAGATGGCGGCCTCCAGGTGGTCGCCGCCGACGTTGTCGAAGTAGACGTCGACGCCCTCGGGGGCGGCCTCCTTGAGCTGCTCGCCGACGGGGCCGTTCTTGTAGTTGAAGGCGGCGTCGAAGCCGTACTTCTCCGTGAGGAGCTTCACCTTCTCGTCCGAGCCGGCGGAGCCGATCACCCGGGAGGCGCCCTTGATCTTCGCGAACTGGCCGACGAGCCCGCCGACCGCACCGGCCGCGCCGGAGACGAAGACGGAGTCGCCCTCCTTGAAGGAGGCGACCTCGAAGAGGCCCGCGTACGCGGTCAGGCCCGGCATGCCGAGGACGCCGAGGTAGGCGGAGAGCGGGGCGAGGGAGGCGTCGACCTTGGTGGCGTGCCGCGCGTCGAGCTCGGCGTACTCGCGCCAGCCCAGCATGTGCAGGACGTGGTCGCCGACCTCGAAGCCCTCGGCGGCGGAGGCGACGACCTCGCCGACCGCGCCGCCCTGCATCGGCTCGTCGAGCTGGAAGGGCGGGACGTAGGACTTGGTGTCGTTCATCCGGCCGCGCATGTACGGGTCCACGGACATGTGCAGGTTGCGGACCAGGATCCGGCCGGCGGCGGGCTCGGCGGAGACGGGCACCTCACGGAGGGCGAAGTCCTCGGCCACGGGCCAGCCCTGCGGACGGCGGACGAGGTGCCACTCGCGGCTGACGGCGGGGATCTGAGACATGAGGGGCTCCAGGGAGAGGGTAGAGAGGAGGGAGGGAAGACGAATGCTTCACGACCTGAAACAACCATGCTCCTGGATATTTCATGTTGTCAAGCAAATGGGTACGCTGGTCCCATGCCCAGTCGTCGCGCAGACCCAGTGACCGTCGAGGTCGTCGAGCTCATCGGCGACGTCGTGGCCCGCTACCACATGGAGTACGAGGAGGCGGCCGCCCGCCACCAGCTCACCGGCGCCCAGGCGAAGGTCCTGACGCTGCTGTCGCTGGAGCCGCTGCCCATGCGCCGCATCGCGCAGAAGCTGCGCTGCGAGCCGTCCAACGTCACCGGCATCATCGACCGGCTGGAGACCCGCGGCCTGGTCGAACGCCGCCCGGACCCGGCCGACCGCCGGGTGAAGCTGGCCGCACCCACCGAGGAGGGGGCCGAGACGGCGGAGCGGCTGCGCGAGTCGCTGGACTTCGCGCGCGAACCGCTGGCCGGGCTCACGTCGGAGGAGCGCACGGCCCTGCGGGACCTGCTCAGGCGGATGCTGGGCTGAGGCCGAGCGGCCGGGGACGGCCGGACCGGTCGGGGCCTGTCAGCAGAAGATCCAGAACACGCACGTATCGGTCGGCTGGGGCTTCGGCTTGCCCGGCTTGGTCTTCGTCGGGGTCGGCTGCACCGTGCCGGAAGTGCCCGGCGACGGCTTCGCCGATGCCGTCGGTTTTACGGTTGCCCCTCCGCCGGAACCTTTCTGCGAGGGCGTCCCCGTCGGGGCGGAGGCGCTCTCGCTCGGCCCCGACGGGGAGCCGCTCGGGCTCTCGCTGGGCCGGGCCGTCTTCGCCGCCCCGACCGGGGCCTTCGGCAGGGCGGAGGGCGCGGCGGGCGCCTCGCTCGGCAGGGCGTCGGGCTGCTTGGGCCCGCTGTCGGTGAGCTCCACGCGGTCGGCCCGGTTCACCCCCTCGTCGTCGCCCACGATCCGGGCGACGGCGATCGAGCCCCCGGTCGCCAGCACCAGCCCGAGGCCGACGGCCAGGGCGGTCCGTCCGCGTCTGCGGCGGGAGGCCGCGCGCTTGCGGGTGCCGGCGCGACCCTCGTGGGGGGCGGTCAGGACGACGAGCGAGTCCGCGAACACCTCGGCCAGCGCGGGCTGCGGCGCCGGGCCCGGGCCCGGCGCACCGGGCACGGCGGCCACCAGGTGCTCGGCCGGGGTCCCGCACCCTGCGCACGCGAGCGCGCCGTTGAGGTGCCTCTGACAGGCGGGGCAGAAGTAGTTCATGGGCCCCGCAGGCTATGCGGTCCTCGGCAACATAAGCATTCCGGGAGCGTGAGGATCCTGTGTGGAATCGTGGGCTCCATGACCGCGACCCCGAATCCGGGGCGCCCTGGAGCCTTCGGGCCGGGCGCCTTCCAGCTGGTGCTGCTGCGCAGGATGGCGGACTTCCAGCCCGGCCTCGCGGAGGCGGCCCGGCTGCGGCTGGGCGCCGGCCTCGCCGAGCAGCGGGAGGCCAACCGGCGGTGGCAGGCGATGGTGCGCTCGCCCCGCTCGCGCGGGGCACTGGCCCGCTACCGGTCGGTGCTCGGGCCGGCGGAGTCGGTGGAGCGCCGCCGGATCGGGGACCTGGAGTGCGAGGCGCTGCTGTGGCCGGTGCCGCTCTGGCCCGAGCTGCGCTTCGAGGTGCTGGCCGCGCCGGACGGGGCGGTGTGGAACGAGTGGCTGGTGCGGGCCCCGGGTGCGCGGGGACCCGTACTGGAGACGGAAGCGGACCTGCTGCCCTGGTCGGCGACGGTGGACGAGGTGGCCCGGGCCTTCGCGCCGGCCCGGCCGATGGAGGGCACCGCACCGACGCGCTGGCGGCTGGCCTTCACCGCGTCGGGGCGGGCCCTGGTGGCGGAGTTCACGTACGGGCTGCTCCAGCGGGTGCAGCCGGCGGGGGAAGCGGGCCTCTAGGACCGTAGGAAGGCGCGGACGCCGGCCGAGGTGGCGTCGTCGCCGAGCAGGTCGTTGTGCTTGAGGCAGCCGACCGGGGTGTTCAGGGCTCCGGCGAGCGGGACGCTGCTGTCGGGGTTGACGACCTCGTCGCAGTCCGACCAGAAGGTCGCGTACTTCACCGCGCCGGGGGTCTCGTCGCCGGAGGCGAGGTTCTTCACCACGTAGGAGCCCGGGGTCATGTCGCGGCAGGCCTGGTCCCACAGGGCGCAGGCCCAGGCGGTGGAGGTGCCGTGGTTGGGGCCGGCCAGCGAGACCCAGTGGTCCACGGTCGCGGTGCCGCCGCCGTACTTGACGTACCAGCGGCTGACGAGCGAGCCGAAGGAGTGGCCGACGACGTCCACCCGGGCGGCTCCGGTCCGCCGGCGGACCTCGTCGACGTAGGCGGCGAGGCGGCCGGAGAGCACCTCGTTGACGGACTGGTGGGTGTCGTAGCCGAAGGAGAAGAGCTCGGAGTCCGCGTACCCGTCGGCCCGCAGGTCCTCCCGGAGGGAACCCCAGACGCCGGGGTCGGCGTTGTAACCGTGGACGAAGACCACCGGATTGCGGGCGGCGGCGGGCCCGGCGGCCGCCGCCTGGGCCGGGACGGGCGCGAGAAGGGTGAGGCAGAGGGTCAGGAGCGCCAGGAGTTTCTGGCGGGACGTCAGCATCGGGTCCCCTTTACCTTGTTACGCACGGGTAGCGCGGATGGTGCGCGCATGGTGCTGCCTGTCGGTACAGAAATCCACCCCCGTGCAGCACGTCCGCCCCGTACGCCACGCCCCAGCCGGAGCATTCCAGCGGGCGGTATGCCCCATTGACCCGAGAAGATATGAATTGCGACCGGCGTCCGTCGGTCCCTTCTGCACCAGCGCTCTCGGGAGGACCTGCCGTGACCGTCAGTCTTGAGCAGTTGCGCCGCTGCCACGTCGCCGTCGACCTGGGAGCCGCGAGGACCCGCGTCTACGTCAAGGGCGCGGGGCTCGTCGTCGACGAGCCCAGCGTCGCCGCGGTCAACACCCGCACCGGCGCCCTCATCGCCGTCGGCACCTTCGCCGAACGGATGACGGGCCGCACGCCCGACTACATCCGCGTCGTCCGCCCCGTCTCCGGCGGCACCGTCGTCGACATCGAGATGGCCCAGCGGATGCTGCGTCACCTCCTCGGCGAGAAGCTGCGCCGCGCCCTGCGCCGCAAGCCCCGGCTGCGCGCCGCCTGCTGCACCCCGCACGACGCCGACCCGCTGGCCCAGCGCGCCGCCGTCGAGACGATGGTCGGACTGGGGGCGCGGCGCGTCGAACTGGTCGACACCCTGATCGCGGCGGCCGTCGGCTGCGGCCTGCCCGTGGAGCAGCCGACCGCGACGATGATCATGGTGTGCGGGGCGGCGGCCACCCAGGTGGCGGTGCTCTCCCTCGGCTCGATCGTCACCGCCGAGCGGATCCCCGTCGGCGGCGAGGCCATCGACCACGCCGTCGTCCAGCACCTGCGCCACGCCCACGAGCTGATGCTGCCGAGCCAGGCCGTCCGCCCCCTCCAGCTGGCCCTGCACGGCAACGGCATCACCCCGGAAGGCCCCGCCTCCACCCTGATCCACGGCCGCGACGTGGCCACCGGCCTGGCCCGCTCCGTCCACGTGGACACCGCCGCCGTCCGCGACGCCATCCACACCCCGCTGACCGCCGTCCTCGACGGCATCGGCAAGGTGCTGCGCGACTGCCCGCCCGACCTGGTCGCCGACCTGACGGACCGGGGGATCATGATGGTGGGCGGCAGCGCCCTGCTGCCCGGGCTGGACCAGATGCTCAGGGATTCGACCGGAATGCCCGTGGCCATCGCGGAACGGCCGGACGTGTGCGCCGTCATGGGTCTCGGCGCGATGCTCGAAGGGAAGATCGCCCCGATGGTCCTCAACCCGCTGGCCGAATGACGGGAAAGCCTGCCGACGAGGGGCCGGGGCCCGAACCGGGGTCCCGGCCCGGATCGGCGGCGGAGCCGGGCGGGCTCCTCGCGGGCGGGGCGGCGCCGTCCAGCCTGCCGGTGCTGCTGGACGCCGTCCTCAGCGTCGGCTCGGAGCTGGAGCTCCAGGCCACCCTCCAGCACGTCGTGGACTCCGCCACCGACCTGTGCGGAGCACGGTACGGCGCGCTCGGGGTGGTCGACCCCGAGCGCGGCCGGCTGACCCAGCTGTTCACCGCCGGGATGAGCGAGGCCGAACGCGCCGCGATCCCCCGCCTGCCCGACGGCCGCAGCGGCGTGCTCGGTGCGCTGATCACCGACCCCAGGCCGCTGCGGCTCGACGACCTCACCCAGGACCCCCGCTCGGCCGGCTTCCCGCCCGGGCACCCGCCCATGCGCAGCTTCCTGGGCGTGCCCATCCGGGTCCACACCGAGGTCTTCGGAAACCTCTACCTCACCGAGAAGCGCGGCGGCGGCCCCTTCACGGACGAGGACCTCGCACTGATGCGGGTCCTGGCCTCGCAGGCCGGGATAGCGATCGGCAACGCCCGGCTGTACGAGACCGCGCGCCGCCGGGAGCGCTGGATCGAGGGCGCGGCCGCCGTGACCACCACCCTGCTGGCGGGGCGGCCGGCGGCCGACGCCCTGATGTGCGTCGCCGAACGGGCCCGGCTGCTCGCGGACGCCGCGGCCGGCGTGGTGCTCCAGCCGACGGCGGAGGGCGGCATGGAGATCGTGGCCGCCTCCACGCACGGGGACCCCGGCGACCTGGTCGGCACGACCATCGCGCCGGGGTCCCCGGTGCTGGTGCAGCTGCTGGGCGGCGAACCCGTCTTCATAGAGGACTCGGCGACCGACCCCCGGATGACCACGCACGTACGCAAACGCTTCGGGCCCAGCATGATGCTGCCGCTCCAGAGCGGCGGCCAGCTCATCGGCACCCTCGCCCTGCCCAGGGCGCGGGGCGGCCGCCCGTACGACGCCGTGGACCGGCTGCTGGCCTCCCAGTTCGCCTCCCAGGCGGCGCTGGCGCTGGTCCTGGCCGACGCCCAGCACGACCGCGAACAGCTCGCGGTGTACGAGGACCGCGACCGCATCGCGCGCGACCTCCACGACCTGGTGGTCCAGCGGCTGTTCGCGACGGAGATGATGCTGGAGAGCACCCGGCGGCGCTCCTCGAACGCCCCGACGGGCGACGCGGCGGACGTCGGCGACGAGCTGAGCCGGGCCGTGGACGAGCTGGACTCCACCATCCAGGAGGTCCGCACGGCCATCTTCGCCCTCCAGCAGCCGCCGACCGACGCCCCGACGACGTTCCGGGGCCGGGTCCTCAGGGAAACCGGCGGGGCGGCGGTCCTGCTGGGCTTCCAGCCGTCCGTGCACTTCGCGGGCGCGGTGGACGCCCTCCTCCCGGACCGCGTGACGGACGCCCTCCTGGCCACCCTCCGCAGCGCCCTGGCGGCGGCCCACCGCCGCAGCGGGGTCACGACGATCGAGGTCGAGATCGACGCCACCCCCTCCCGAGTCCGCCTCACGATCTCGGACGACGGCCACACGGAGACGGGGACCAGGGGGACAACGGTGACGTGGGAGTCGGGGTTGTAGGGGGCGGGGGGGTGGGGGGCGGAGCGGGGTCGGGGGTGGGCGGGACCCGAGTCGGGCGGTCTCACAGATCGGTTGGGGCTTTCCCGTCAGTCTCATCGTCCTTCCGTGTCGGGCCGGCCTGTCAAGGGCGCTCCTTCGTCGCGTCGCTGCGCGATGGCCTTCGGCCACCCTTGACAGACCGTCCCGCCACGGAAAAACGAAGACTGCCGGGAAACCCCCAAAGAAACGGGACGGTGGATAGATGGGCATGCGGCCGGATCAACGATCAGGCGAGGTCGTCGGGGGTCGGCAGACCGGGCATCCGGCCCTCTCGCGAGCGCAATCGGGCACTGCCCACGCGTCAGATCGCTACGCGCTCCTCTTTGCTTAGCGTCCGCCGCCCGTCTGGGGTCCCTGCCTGCACCCAAGGACGATCAGGACGACATGCGGGCTCCCCGGCGCGCCAGATCGCTACGCGCTCCTCTTGTCTCGGCGTCCAGGGGTGGGTCGTGGGCTGGGATGCCCTGCCACTCGTCGTCTGGTGCGGTCAGAAAGCCAAGACGGCCGCCCGACGCCGAGATGCGAGGAGCGCGTAGCGATCTGGGGCGCCGGAGGGCCCGGATGACGATTCCGTCGTCCTTTCCTGCGGGCAGCGGCCCCAGACGGACGCCGGACGCTAAGCCATGAGGAGCGCGTAGCGATCTGACGCGTACGTCGTCCCCGATTGCCCTCACGACGGGGCCGGATGGATGTCTGCCGACCCCCGACCACCCCGGAGGGTCCCTGATCCGGCCGGATGTCTCACGTACATCCGTCCCGTTTCTTTGGGGGTTTCCCGGCAGTCTTCGTTTTTCCGTGGCGGGTCGGTCTGTCAAGGGTGGCCGAAGGCCATCGCGAAGCGACGCGACGAAGGAGCGCCCTTGACAGGCCGGCCCGACACGGAAGGACGATGAGACTGACGGGAAAGCCCCAACCCCTCCCTGAGACCGCCCCGCTCGGGTCCCGCCCTCCCCCCACCCCGCTCCGCCGCCTACCCTGGCCCCGTGACGACCCGTCTCTCGGCCCGTGCCGCCATCGCCGCCCTCACCGATCCCGGGAGCTTCGAGGAGTTGCCCGCGCCGTGCGCGGAGTACCCCGATGACGACGGCCCGCTCGGGTGGGCCGGGTACGACGCCTCGCTGGCGCGGGCCACCGCGCGGACCGGGGAGCGGGAGTCCGTGGTCACCGGGACCGCCCGCATCGGTGGCCGCGAAGCCGCGCTCGTCTCCTTCGAGTTCGGCTTCCTCGGCGGCAGCCTCGGCCGGCGTACCGGTGACCGGCTGGAGGCCGCTTACGCGCACGCCCGCGAGCGCCGCCTGCCGCTGGTCTCCCTGATCGCCACCGGCGGCTCCCGCATGCAGGAGGGGATGCTGGCGCTGGCGCAGCTGCAGCGCGTGGCCCGCCAGTGCGTGCTGACCCGGGCCGCCGGGCTCCCCCAGATCGCGGTGCTGCGCGATCCCACCACCGGCGGCGGGTGGGCCACCCTCGGGGCGGGGGCCGACGTGGTGCTGGCGCTGCCCGGGGCCCAGGTGGGCTTCGCCGGGTCCCGGGTGCGGCCGGCCGACGCCGATCCGGCGGCCTACACCGCCGAGGGCCAGTACGGGGCCGGGCACGTCGACGCCGTCGTGCCCGCGGCGGAGCTGCCCACGGCGGTCGGGGACTGGCTGCGGGTGCTGGCCGCGCCCCGGGCCGCCGTTCCGGTCGAGCCCCCGGCCGCGCTGGGCGCCGTCACGCCCCCGCCGACCGGCTGGGACGCCGTC
Organism: Streptomyces sp. NPDC032091; assembly: GCF_055580265.1. Classification (NCBI taxonomy): domain Bacteria; kingdom Bacillati; phylum Actinomycetota; class Actinomycetes; order Kitasatosporales; family Streptomycetaceae; genus Streptomyces; species Streptomyces sp. NPDC032091. The sequence continues at coordinate 24,154 of NZ_JBVILR010000003.1, forward strand.
CTGCAGGCCCGGCGCCCCGAGCGCCCCCGCGCGCAGGCGTACCTGGACGCGTATTTCGAGCTGCGGCTGCCCCTGAGGGGGGACCGGGCCGGGGCCTTCGACGCCGGGATGCTGTGCGGGTTCGGGCTGCGGGAGGGCCGGGCGGTGGCGTACGCCGCCCAGTGCGGCACCGCCACCCGCCCGGCGGGCTACCGTACGGCCGCCCGCGTGATCCGTCTCGCGGACCGGCTCGGGGTCCCGGTGCTCACCCTGGTGGACACCCCCGGCGCGGCCAACGACGCCGCCGCCGAACACGCGGGCGCAGGCCCGGCCATCGCGGACTGCTTCGCGGCGGTCGCGGCGGCCACCGTCCCGGTGACGACCCTGCTGATCGGCGAGGGCGGCTCGGGCGGGGCGCTCGCCCTGGCCGCGCCCGGGAACACCTGGGTGACCCCGGACGGCTACTTCTCGGTCATCGCCCCCGAGCTGGCGGCGGCCATCCTCAAGCGACCGTCCGGGGAAGCCCCTGCCACGGCGGACCAACTCCGCATCCGTCCCCAGGACCTGGTCGCGCTGGGCGTGGCCCGCGGCATCGTCGGCCCGAAGCGGTAGCCGAACCGCCGGCCCACCCGCCGGCCCGCCGGCCCCTCGCCACCGCCGCCGACGCGTCCGCCCGGGCCGGGCCCCGGACCACCGGCGTGCGTCCTAGTACCGCCGCGCCGGAAGCCGTACGTCCACCTGGTACAGGCGGGTGATCTGCTGCGGGAGTTCGTTGTCGTCGCTGGCCAGCAGCAGCCGGATGCGGCCCGCACCGTCGTGGCCGATGACGGTCATGCCCTCGATGTTGTCGACGAGGGGGTGGTTCTGCGGCAGCTTCGACGGGGCACCCAGCGTGGGGCAGGCGTCGAAGTCGCCGATCCCGGTCTTGCGCGCGGGCCGGAGCCCCGGGCCCTCCGTCAGGGTCTCGGTCTTCGAGGTGTCGCTCGCGCCCAGCGGGTCGGCCGCGTACAGCCGAGCGGTGATCTTGAACTCGCGGGTGAAGCCCCGTTCCAGGACGATCAGCCGCCCGTCCCGGGTCGCCGCGAGCTCGGCGATGCCGTGGCCCGCGTCGACGGGGTAGGCGTACTGGCGGCCCAGGACGAACTCTCCGTCGCGGCGCCGTTCCCAGGTCTGGATCCGCTGGAGGGTGCGCCCCCGCGCGTCCTTGCCGTCTCCGGCCAGCGGGCCCTCCAGGGCGGCGACCAGGGTGTGCCCGCCGGGCAGGAGGGTGAGGGACTCGAAGGTCTGGTTGGCCGTGGCCCGGCCCTCGGGGGCGATCCGGAACGCCGGGGGGACCGGCAGGGTCGCGAGGACCCGGCCGGTCCGGTCGTGGCGGCGGACGGCCGGCGCGGTCTCGTCCGTGACGAGGTAGGTCCCGTCACGGTCGACGACCACCGCCTCCGAGTCGAGGACCTTGCCGGCGCCGTCGGTGAGCGGGAGCCGCGCGGTGGCGGTGGCGGCCGGGGTGTCCCCGCCGGGCACCTCCAGCCGGTACAGGGCCGACTTGTCCGAGACGGCCGCGACCGTCCCGTCCCGGTCGGGGGCGAGCCCGGAGATCCCGCCGACGAGCTTCCCGTCGAGCAGGGCCTTGTCCAGCGCGTCGGAGTAGCCGGCGACGGACATGTACGGGGAGCAGGCCCGGTCCCCGGGAGCGGGCGCCGCGCCGGCCGTCGGGGCGAGCAGCGCGCAGAGGGCGGCGGTGGCCGTCGCGGTGGGGACGAGCGTACGGAGGCGGGGCATGGAGGCCTTTCCTGGTGGTTCGACCGGTCCGGAGGAGGCGAGGGGCTCGCGAACCGTCCTATGCCGAATCGAAAGAAAGGGGAAGGGGAGGCGGCGGTCCCGCAACGATCCCGCCAACTCCCGTTCACAGCAGGCCTCCAGGCCCTACGCCTCCGGCGACCGCGCGTCGTAGCGGGCGAAGGACCGCCACCGCGCCGCCAGCAGCCCCAGCACCACCACGCACGCCAGCCCGCCGCCCGTGACGGCGACGGCCGGGGAGGCGAGGTCGCCCACGGTGCCGGCCAGGAAGTCCCCGAGCCGGGGCCCGCCCGCGACGACCACGATGAACACGCCCTGGAGCCGGCCCCGCATCCCGTCCGGGGTCGCGGTCTGCATCATCGTGGAGCGGAACACCATCGAGATGGTGTCGGCGCACCCGGCCAGCGCGAGGAAGAACAGCCCCAGCCAGAGGTTGCGGGTCAGTCCGAAGACGGCGATGGCCAGCCCCCACCCGGCGACGGACAGCAGGATCGCCAGCCCGTGCCGCCGGATCCGCCCCTGCCAGCCGGAGAACAGCCCGCCGAGCAGTGCGCCCACGGCCGGGGCGGCGACCAGCAGGCCGACGGTCTTGGCGTCGCCCCCGTACCAGAGGACGGCGATGGCCGGGAACAGCGCCTTCGGCTGCGCGAAGATCATCGCGGCCATGTCGGAGAAGAAGGTCATCCGGATGTTGGGCGTGGTGCCGAGGAAGCGCAGCCCGTCCATCACCGAGGCCCGCCCCTTGCGCCCTTCCGGCAGCATGGCGGGCAGCCGCCACATGGCGTACAGGGCGGCGACGAAGGTCACCACGTCGATCAGGTACGCCGCCTGGTAGCCCCACCAGCCGACGATGAGCCCGCCCAGGACGGGACCCAGCATGCTCCCGGAGGTCATCGTCACGGAGCCCAGCGCGTTCGCGGCGGGCAGCTGCTCGGGCGGCAGCAGCTTGGGGATCATGGCCGAGCGGGCCGGCCCGTTCAGCGCCCCGCAGACGGCCTGGAGGGCGACGACGGTGTAGAGCAGCCAGACCCGGTGGTAGTCGAGCAGGGCCGCGGCGGCCAGGCCGCAGGACAGCAGCGTGAGACCGATCTGGCTGTGGAGGCCGAGCTTGCGCCGGTCCACGGTGTCCGCGATGGCGCCGCCGTACAGGCCGAAGGCGACGAGCGGGACGAGCGAGAAGAGGCCGACCAGGCCGACGGAGAAGCTGGAGCCGGTGATCTCGTAGACCTGGAGGGAGATCGCCAGGGCGGTCATGGCCTGACCCATCCAGGAGATGGTGCCGCCCACCCACAGCCGCCGGTAGTGGGCGGAGGTGCGCAGCGGGGTCAGGTCGGCGAGTATGCGCCGCTTGGGTCGGGGCGGGGAGGCGGTACCGGTCACACGGGATGGTAACCGGCTGCGCCTGGGGCGCCCCTGGAGTCCGCGGAACGTTCGTACGGACCTCACACGCGCGCCACACCCCACCCACGCGCCCGTCCGTGCGCCCGCCGACGCCCACCGCCCACGCGCACCGCCCGACCCACCCGGACCGGGGGTTTCGGTACGCGGTCGGTCTTGCCGCTAACTCGCCATTATCACCCGACATTTGACCGGATCAGCCTTGTCCCCGCGCCACCTGTTCGGCTCATGATGAAAGACTCGTATGTCCAGGGAGGCGTAGTGATCGATCCTGGCAACAGCACCACGAGCACCGGTGACACCGGCCCCGCGGGCCACGGCCCGCGCACCGCGAGCGGTGTCACCGCCCCCCTCACGGTGGGGGTGGAGGAGGAGTTCCTGCTCGTCGACGACCGCACCTTGCGGGTGGTCCCGGCGGCACCGCTCGTCCTCGCCACCGCCGCCGGGCTCCCGCAGCAGCTGCACCCGGAGGGGACCCGGTACCAGGTGGAGATCTCCACCCCGGTCGCCGACTCGGCGATCACCCTGCGCGAGGAGCTCGCCGCCCTGCGGCGGACCCTCGCCGCGGCGGCCCGCGAACACGGCTGCCGGCTGCTGGCCGCCCCCTCGCCCGTCGTGGCCGTCGACGGGCCGCTGCACCTGACCGACGACGAGCCGCGCCAGCGCGAGCAGCACCGCCGGTTCGGCGCGCTGACCGACACCCTGGTCAGCTGCGGCCGCCACATCCACATCGGGACCCTCGACGTGGACACGGCGGTGGCGGTGTCCAACCGGGTCCGCCCCTGGCTGCCGACGCTGATCGCGCTGGCGGCCAACTCCCCCTTCTGGGGCGGCCGTGACACCGGTCACTCCAGCTGGCGGGCGATGGCCTGGGCGGGCTGGCCCTCGGCGGGCCCGCCCCCGCACTTCCCGTCCACGGCCCACTTCCGCCGCTCGGTGCAGACCCTGCTCGGCTCCGGGGCGGCCCTGGACACCAAGATGGTCTACTGGGACCTCCGCCCTTCCGGGAACTGGCCGACGCTCGAAATCCGGGCGCCCGACATGTCCCCGGACATCGACACGGCCGTGCTCCAGGCCGAGCTGGGCCGCGCCCTGGTCTCGTCGGCGCTGCGCGACATCGAGGAGCAGCGGCCCGACCGTCCCGTACGGGACGAGGTCCTGCGTCTGGCCCGCTGGCGGGCGGCGCACGACGGCCTGGAGGGCTTCGGGCTGGACCCGTACACGGGTGCCGAGCTCCCGGCGGCCGATCTGGCGGAGGCCCTGCTCGACCTGGTGGCCCCGGACCTGGCCGCCGCCGGCGACCTGGACCACGCGGCACGCACCCTGGGCGGTCTCCTGCGCGACGGCTCGGGCGCGGCCCGCCAGCGCGCGGCCTTCGCCCGCCGCCAGGACCTGGGGGACGTGCTGCGAAGCCTGGTGGAGGAGACGGAGAAGTTCTGAAGCCTGTCCCGTATGTCACCCCTGGGGGGAGCAGTCGGGGATGCGGGCGGTCCGGGTGGGAGCGGGGCCTTCCGGCGTGGTCACGCGTGAGGCGTGTCCCGTACTGGGTCGCCCGGCCCCGCCTTCCGACGCTCCGTGGGGGCGCAGGTCCCACCCGGAGCGGACCCCGCTCCGGCCGGTCTCCCGATGTCGGCCGTTCCCTCCCCCGTCGCCTGGAGCCGCCGCTACGGTTACGGCTCTGAGGCCGCCGTGCACAGGTGCGGCCATGGGCAACGGGGGGCGCGATGGCGCGGCTCAAGCATCTGGTCGTTGTGGTTCCGGGCATCGGCGGCAGCATGTTGCAGACCCCCGAGGGCGCGGCGCGCTGGGACGAGCACCGGCGGCGGTTCATCGCCGCGGCCACCCGGCCGGGCCGGCTGGGACTGGACCGGCACCCCGAACTCGTCCCCGTCGGACTGTTATCGGACATCACCCTGCTGGGGCCGTTCGTCGTCCCCGGCTACGACCGCCTGGTCCGCAAGATCTGCAATCACTTCGACGACGTACGGGTCGACGTCTCCCGACCCGGGAACCCGCCCGACACCCGGGCTGACCTCGTCCTCTTCCCGTACGACTTCAGGCAGAGTGTCCAGCACGCGGCCGAGCGCCTCGCCGCCGACGTCGCCGCCCGCCTGGAAGGTGAGCACAGCGGTGCGCGTCGCCGACGCGTGATCGTGGTGGCGCACTCCATGGGCGGTCTGGTCGCCCGCTACTGGGCGGGCCCGCTCGGCGGCGCCGCCCACTGCGAGGCGCTGATCACCCTCGGCACCCCACACAGGGGAGCCCCCAAGGCACTGGAGGTCCTGGGGAACGGACTGATCGTGGGCGGCAAGCGGCTGACCGGCCTCACCAGGGTGCTGCGCCAGTGGCCGTCGGCGTACGAGCTCCTGCCGCGCTACCCGATGGTGGCGGGTCCGGACGACGACACCCCGCTCAGGCCGCACGAGCTGAACCCCGGAGCTGCGGGGGACGCGTCCTTCGGCATCCGGGCGAAGCTCGCGTTCGACATGCACCAGGACATCGAGACGGCCTGGACGGAGCTGCACGACGAGGCCGGCGGCCCCGAGGTGACGGCGGTGTTCGGCCGCGGCCACGCCACCTTCCAGCAGGCCCTCCTCGCCTCCCCCTCCGGCCTGACCGTGACGAAGGACCCGGCACACTGGCTGCCCAACCCGGAGTGGCACGGTGACGGCACGGTCCCGGCGATCTCGGCCGTCCCCGTGGAGCAGCGCGACATCCGGGCCCGGCGGGCCGTACCGGAGCGCCACATGGTGCTCGCCTCGTCGTCGGTGGTCGTCGACGTCCTGGCCGAGTACGCCGCCGAGCCGCTCGACGCGGTCCGGGGCGACGCCCCCGACGGGCCCTGGCTCGGGCTCGACCTGGAGGAGACCGTCGGGACGGGCGAACCCGTGCCGATCGGTGTGACGCTGCTCGGCGCGCAGGCCGACGAACGGACCAGGGTCGTGGTGCGGGCCCGTCCCCGGGACGGCCGCCGGGAAGGCGGCCCGGGGTGGCTCCCCTGCACGGAGGTCGGCGACGGCCGGTGGCGCGCGGACCTCGCCCCCCTGGATGCCGGCGCCTACACCGTGGAGGTCGAAGCCACCCGCGTACCGGTCGTGGACCGGCTCTCGGCCGGTGACGTCCTGGGCGTGGTCGACACCGGGACGGACGTGGACGCGTGAGCACACCCTGGCGCCGGTGGGCGAGCAGCGATCCCAAGGCTCTGATCGAGTACGTCCAGCGCCAACGCCGCGGCGACAGCACCCGCGGCACGTCGGCTGACCTGCTCGGCACGAGCATGCCCGGCCCCGGCGTCGGCCCGCCCGTCGCACGCGCCCGTGCCCTGTACGAGGCCTTCACCGCCCTCCGTATCCAATACGCCGACGAGCCGACCAGCAGCGACCCCGGCCGCCAGACCATCCGGCCACCGGACCAGGTGCTCAGCCGCCCACGGCACGGCACCTGCCTGGATCTCGCGCTCGCCTTCGCCGGAGCCTGTCTGGACGCCGGACTCCACCCGCTGCTCATCGTCCTGGCCGGCGCCCGGCCCGGCGATCCGGCACACGCGCTGGTGGCCGTCTGGCTCGACGGCAACTGGTCCAACCGCGCCCACCGCGACTATCGGCCCGACGAGCAGGACCCCGACTGGACGACGCTGCCACCGGATTTCACGGACCGGCTCGCGGACGACGAGGACTCCCCCGGCTCGTTCCTCGCCATCGACGTCACGGGCGTCGCCTCCCGCTCCGACGCAGTCGAGCCACGGCGGCGGCAACAGCAGTCCTGGGCCCGGTCACTCGAACACGGGGCGGCCCTGCTGCGGGAAACCGCCGCCGACCGCTGGAGGGCGACGATCGACGTCGGGCTGGGCTACGCACACGCGGAGCCGCACCCCCTGCCCTACCGGCCGACCACGGACGTCCTCACACCCCCCTACCTGCCGGTGCGGCAGGACGACGACAGCGGACCGCTCAAACTCCTGTGGGCCCGCCACGACACCATCCGCTTCCACCCCCGGGACGAGCTCGACTTCCTCCGAGACTGGTTCCAGGCTCCGGACCCCCTCGGGCCGCGCACCAGGATCGCCCTGCTGCACGGTGTCGGAGGATCGGGGAAGACGCGCCTGGCGGCGGAACTCGCCCGCCAGCTGTCCGATTCGGGCTGGTACAGCGGATTCCTCGTCCGCGATCCGGACCCTCGGGACCGGGCCTGGCTGAGCGAGGTCGCCTCTCCGCTGCTGGTGGTCGTCGACTACGTAGAGGACCGCAAGTCCGCCGACGTCATCAACGTGCTGCGCACGCTGCGCGACCGCGAGGCGCCCACCTGCCTGCTGCTGACCGCGCGGACCGTCAGCGGCTGGTGGGAGGAGGAGGTCTCCGTGGCCCTCAGGGAGGACGGCCATCCGTACATCCTCCACGACAGCGCCCTCGCGGCCCGTCACCCCCGCCACCCGGCCGTCTACAGGGAAGCACTGCGTTCCTTCGGCGGCTCGCCCTCCTCCGGCATGGGCCACCAGCCGCCCCCGGACCCCCGCTCGGGCAGGTGGACCACCCTGGACCTGGTGATGCTCGCCTGGCTCGCCGTCCAACCCGGCGGGACCGGCGCGACCCCCGAGTCGGAGGAGAAGCTGTACGAGAGGATCCTCGACCACGAGCTGGGCTACTGGGTACGCACGTACCGGTCGCGGATCGGCAACGCCTCGAAGCGGACGAAGGGGATGCTGCGCGAGGCGGGAGCCTGCCTCAGCCTCCTGGCCCCGCGGGAGGAGCGACTGGACCACAGCCTCAAGGCCGTCAAGGAGCTGGCCGGTGAGGCGCGGTGGCGTGACGAGGTCGCGGCCCTCTTCGCCGACCTGCTGCCCGTCGCTCCCGAGGACGGAACCCTGTCCGTACGACCGGACCCGCTCGGTTCCCATCTGGCGACCGGCGTGTTCGGCAGCGATCAGGCCCTGCTCCGGGACTGCCTGACCGCGGCGGACGACGACGAGCGGCTGAACGCCTGCATCAGCGTCTCGCGCTTCCCCGGAGGGGGCACTGCATCCCCGGCCGCGGACATCGCCCGCACCGCCCTGAACACGGTGCCCGATCTGTGGCAGCCGGCCCTGGCGGTGGCCGCCGCACAGGGAGGCGTCTTCGTCCAGGCTCTGGAACAGCTCGCCGAGGCCGACGGAACGCCACTGCCACTGGCCGAACTGGCCACCACGGTTCCGACGGGCCACAGCACCCTCCGCGGCCTCGCCCTGATCGCCACCGAACGCTCCAAGCCGGCCGATGCCGGCGACACGTCCGAGGAGGCACGGGCAGCCCGCGCCGCCTGGCTCAACAACCTCTCGGTCCGGCAGAGCGAGAACGGAGACCGCCACTCGGCCCTGACCTCCATCACCGAGGCCACCGGCCTCTACCGCGCCCTGGCCCGGAAAGACCCCGCAGCCTTCCTCCCCAACCTCGCCTCATCCCTGAACAACCTCTCCGTCCAGCAGAGCGAGAACGGAGACCGAAACACCGCCCTGACCTCCATTACCGAAGCCGTCGAAATCCGCCGCGCCCTCGCCCAGAACAACCCGGCGGCCTTCCTCCCCGACCTCGCCATGTCCCTCAACAACCTCTCCAACCGGCAGAGCGAGAACGGCGAGCTCATTCCCGCCCTGACCTCGATCACCGAAGCCACCGACCTCTACCGCAGCCTCGCCCAGAACAACCCCGCGGCCTTCCTCCCCAACCTCGCCTCCGCCCTCAACAACCTCTCCGTCCAGCAGGGCAACACCGGAGACCGCAATACCGCCCTGACCTCCATCACCGAAGCCGTCAAGATCCGCCGCATCCTCGCCCAGAACAACCCCGCGGCCCTCCTCCCCGACCTCGCCTCCTCCCTGAACAACCTCTCCGTCCAGCAGAGCGAGAACGGGGACCGTCACTCGGCCCTGGCCTCGATCACCGAAGCCGCCGACCTCTACCGCAGCCTCGCCCGGAACCACCCCGCGGCCTTCCTCCCCAACCTCGCCTCCGCCCTCAACAACCTCTCCATCCAGCAGAGCGACACCGGAGACCACGACGCCGCCCTGACCTCGGTGATCGAAGCCGCCGACCTCTACCGCACCCTCGCCCAGAACAACCCCGCAGCCTTCCTCCCCAACCTCGCCTCCGCCCTCAACAACCTGTCCAACCGGCACAGCCAGAGCGGAGACCACGACGCCGCCCTGGCCTCCATCACCGAAGCCACCGACCTCTACCGCACCCTCGCCCAGAACAACCCTGCAGCCTTCCTCCCCGACCTCGCCGGATGCCTCAACAACCTCTCCGTCCAGCAAAGCCAGAGCGGAGACCACGACGCCGCCCTGGCCTCCATCACCGAAGCCGCCGGCCTCTACCGCACCCTCGCCCAGAACAACCCCGCAGCCTTCCTCCCCGACCTCGCCATGTCCCTCAACAACCTCTCCAACCGGCAGAGCCAGAAGGGAGACCGCGCTCCCGCCCTGGCCTCCATCACCGAAGCCACCGACCTCTACCGCACACTCGCCCAGAACAACCCCGCAGCCTTCCTCCCCGACCTCGCCATGTCCCTCAGCAACCTCTCCAACCGGCAGAGCGAGAACGGCGACCGCCACTCGGCCCTGGCCTCCATCACCGAAGCGGTCAAGATCCGCCGTACCCTCGCCCAGGACAATCCCGCGGTCTTCCTCCCCAACCTCGCCTCAGCCCTCAACAACCTCTCCATCCAGCAGAGCGAGAACGGCGACCGCCACGCCGCCCTGGCCTCCATCACCGAAGCCACCGACCTCTACCGCACACTCGCCCGGGACAGTCCCGCGGTCTTCCTCCCCAACCTCGCCTCAGCCCTCAACAACCTCTCCGTCCAGCAGAGCGAGAACGGAGACCACCACTCGGCCCTGACCTCCATCACCGAAGCCGTCCGGATCCGCCGCACCCTCGCCGGAACCAACTCCGCGGCCTTCCTTCCCGACCTCGCCTCCTCCCTCAACAACCTCTCCATCCGGCAGAGCGAGAACGGAGACCGCGTTCCCGCCCTGGCCTCCATCACCGAAGCGACCGACCTCTACCGCACCCTCGCCCGGGACAACCCGGCGGCCTTCCTCCCCAACCTCGCCTCCGCCCTCAACAACCTCTCCGTCCAGCAGAGCGAGAACGGAGACCGCCACTCGGCCCTGACCTCCATCACCCAAGCCCTCAAGATCCGCCGCACCCTCGCCCAGAACAACCCGGCGGCCTTCCTCCCCGACCTCGCCTCCTCCCTCAACAACCTCTCCAGCCTGCACAGCCAGAGCGGAGACCACGACGCCGCCCTGGCCTCCGTCACCGAAGCGACCGACCTCTACCGCACACTCGCGCAGAACAACCCCTCGGCCTTCCTCCCCAACCTCGCCTCCGCCCTCAACAACCTCTCCGTCCAGCAGAGCGAGAACGACGACCACCACTCGGCCCTGACCTCCATCACCGAAGCCGTCCGGATCCGCCGCACCCTCGCCCGGAACAACCCCGCAGCCTTCCTCCTCGACCTGGCCTCCGCCCTCAACAACCTCTCCGACCAGCTACAGGAGCAACGACGCCTTGGCGAGGCATTGCGCATCTCCGACCTGGCTGTCGCGGAACTCCCCTCCGGTCCCCGAGCCGAACTTCTCGTCTCCCGTGCGCAGTGGCGCCATTCCCACGACGACCACGCCGGTGCCGTGGCAGACCTGCTCGCGGCCGCGCGATGGGCGAACGAAACCACCGATCCGCGGTGGACCGGACGCTCCCGCCGCGCCGTCCGGGGCCTCGCCGGCGTACTGGGCCGAGACCTGCTCCAGCGGCACTCGCCGGACCACGCCCCTACGGGCTTCCCGGCCTGGGTAGTGGATGAGCTGTCACCAGAGACCCTCGTACGGCTCGGTGGCTGGCTCGCCGCAGCCGACTGGACCGAGCAGAAGGCCTTCATCCGGCAGAACCACGCTCTGCTCACACAGCCTGAAGGACGGCGAGAGCTCGACCTCGCACGCGTCCTGTACCCGGAGATCACGCGCTTCGGTGATCTGACGGACGTGCTCGACGCAGCGGCCGAGCGGGACCTCGACGCGGTGTTGGAGGATCTCGGCGACATCCACGCCAGGGCCGACCTGGTGAGTGCCTGGCTCTCCACCCCCACCTGGCCGGACGACCTGGAGTTCCTGGACCGCCATCCCCAGCTGGCCGACGACCCCCTGGTGCGTGAGCTGCTGGCATCGCAAGACCACGACCCGTCGTCGGGCCAGCACCTGGCCATCCTCCAGCTCGCCGACCACCTCTCGGTCCCGGACGTCTACGACGCCGTCACCGACCCCACGACCGCGAACGACACGGCGATGGCCTTCGTCGAAACGGGCCTCCCAGAGCTGCTTCGCCCCCTGTTCCTGGCAGCCCCCGCCCTCAGGCGCATGCCCTTCGCCGCTCCATACCTCCTGGCCGTGGACACGCTGTTCGACGCCACAGCGGAGGGAACGCCCTCCCCCACCGAACTCATCGCGGAAGCCGCCGCCGGGGCCTCCGAAGTCCAACGCGGCGCTGGTGCCGCGCGGCTGCGCCGGCTGGCGCGGCACCGGCCGGAGCAGGCCGCAGCGCTCCTGGAGCTGGCCGCCCTCCTCACGTCGCACGGCGAATCTGACCCCGATGCCAGCTGAGGAGTCCCGACGCAGGCTGACAGTCGACGAGATCACGTACCTCGGCCACGCGGGCCGGCTCTACCGCTCGGCATCCGGTTACAGGGCCACTCAGGACGCCCTCGACACGGCACTCAAAGCCGCGGAGCGGTTCCGCGCCGAGGGGGTGGGCTGGCAGGACATCACCCAGGCCCTCGCCATCCCCCAGGAGGAGCTGCTGCACCGCCTGCGGGAGTCCACGGACAAGCCACTGCTGCGGCCCCCACCACCGCCCCCGACCGGCGGTCGCCTGTTCCCGGACCTGCCGGACACGTCATTCGAGGCGACCTGGCAGGCGTCCTTACCAGCCCTGTCCTCCGAGAACTCCCTCTCGTACGCCCACACCCCGTCCCCCCAGCACTCGGCGAACATGATCGTCCCGGTCGGCACCACCCGGGCGGTCCTCTTCGTCTCCGGCGATCCACGCCCCGGACGCAACAGCTTCGGTCCCGAGGCCGCGGCCATCCGGGACGCTCTCGCCGGGAGCTACGTCCGGGTGAACGAGATGGCGTCGGTCGGGCTCGCCGACATCTGCCCGGCCCTGGACGAGCACACCCCCGCCGTCCTGCACATCGCCGCGCACAGCTCCTTCGGCGGGATCCACCTCACGCAGGAGGGCGGTGGCCTCTGCATCGCCCACGAGGACTTCTGCGCGCAGGTCGCACGGGTGCGCTTCCCGCCCCGTCTCGCCGTGCTGAACTTCTGCGGTTCCACCGCGTTGGCCGCCGAGATCGCGCGGACGGTGAGGACCGTGATCAGCTGGCCCGGGGCCCTGAGCGATCGGCAGGCCCAGACGTTCACGGGCCGGCTCTACCGGTCGCTGGCCGCCCGGCGGCCTGTAGGGGAGAGCGGCAAGGACGGGGAAGCCGCACTGGCCGGCCCCGAGCCGGACTGCCCGCCCTTGGCCCTGCACGGCGAGGAAACGGCTCAGGTCTTCTGAACGGCCCGTAGAACCACTGTGACGAGCCCCACAAGCCCCACCCGTGCACCGCTGGCACCGCCAGCCTGAAACACCAAGCCACAGGTGAAAACGATTCTTCACCTGCGGCTTGCAGTGGGGCGGGTGGGACTCGAACCCACGGCCGACGGATTATGAGTCCGCTGCTCTAACCGGCTGAGCTACCGCCCCTTCACGGCGTGGCGCGTACATGTGTGCGCGCCGTCTGCCGCAGCATAGCCGCTCATACGATCTCCTGCTTCGGATGCCTCGCATGATCGGCTTCGCATGTTCAGTGAGACCGCGCTGCGCCCTGCCCGGTTCCCGGATCGGGACAAAAAGAAAGAGGACCCACCCGGGTCCTCTTCCCTTCCTGCTCCCCCGACTGGACTCGAACCAGTAACCTGCCGGTTAACAGCCGGCTGCTCTGCCAATTGAGCTACAGGGGACCGCGCTCCCCCGACTGGACTCGAACCAGTAACCTGCCGGTTAACAGCCGGCTGCTCTGCCAATTGAGCTACAGGGGATTGCTGCGGTGCCACGAACAGCCCACCTCCGGCCTTGCCGGGGGGCGAGTGCCCGTTGCGAGTCATAGATTAGCGCAAGCAGGGGGGTGCTCCGCCAATCGGTATCGCCAGCCGGCCGGGCACCGACACGACGAAGGGTGGCAGGCATGCGGTACAAGGTCACGTTCCTCGCCGGAGTGGCCCTCGGGTACGTGGTGGGAACGGCCGCGGGACGCGAGCGGTACGAGGAGATGAAGAAGTCCGCGCGGCGGGTCGCGCAGAACCCGGTGGTGCGCAACGCCGCGGAGACGGCGGGGCAGAACGGGCGGGCGTTCGCGGGCAAGGCGTTCACCGCCGTCGGCGACAAGGTCGGCGACGTGCTCCCGGCTTCCGTGGTCCGGCGGGTGCCCGGGCTGCGCGAGCGCGGGCAGGGGTACGAGGACGAGTGGGGGACCAGCAACACCTGACCCTCCTGGAAGGGCCGTCCCGTGGGGCAGAATTCTCCGCATGGGGATAGTCGCCGGGCTGGACAGCTCTTCCACCTTCACTCGCATCGTCGTCTGTGACACGGACACGGGCGCCGTGCTGCGCCAGGGCTACGCACCCCATCCGCAGCCGGCGGCCGAGCCGGTGCCGGGCGAGACCGACCCGCAGGCCTGGCTGCTCTCCCTCGGCGAGGCCGCGGGCGGCGGGCTGCTGGAGGGCGTCCAGGCCATCGGCGTCTCCGCGCGGCGCGGTCTGCTGGCACTCGACGCGCAGGGCGGGCTGGTCGGGCCCGCCCTGGTCGGCAACGACAAGCGCGGGCAGGTCGCCGCGGCGGACCTGGTCGAGGCCCTCGGCGGCAAGGCCGCCTGGACCGCGGCCGTGGGCTCGGTCCCGCACCCCGCGCAGCCGATCGTGAAGCTCGCCTGGCTGGCCCGTACCGACCCCGAGGCCGCGCGCCGGGTGGCGGTGCTGATGTCCCCGCACGACTGGCTGGTCTGGCAGCTGCTGGGCCGCCCCGCCCGCCGCACCACCGACCGGGCCGACGCCTCCGGGACCGGGTACTGGTCGGCGGCCACCGGCTCGTACCGCCCGGACCTCGTCGAGCTGGCGCTCGGGCACCGGGCGCTGCTGCCCGAGGTGCTCGGCCCGTGCGACGCCGCCGGGATGACCCCGGAGGGGCTGTTGATCTCCGCCGGGACCGGGGAGACCACGGCCGCCGTGCTCGGGCTGGGCCTGGGCCCCGGGGACGCGGTGGTCTCGCTGGGGGCCACCGGTTCGGTGATGGCCGTGCACCACGAGGCCCTGGTGGAGCCGGGCGGCCTGGTGACCTCCCTCGCCGACGCCGGCGGCATGCACCTGCCGGTGGTGAACACCTCCAACGCCGTACGGACCCTGCGCGGCACCGCCGACATGCTGGGCACCGACCTGGAGGGGCTGAGCGCGCTCGCGCTGAAGTCGACGCCCGGTGCGCACGGACTCGTCCTCCTGCCGTACCTGGAGGGAGAGCGCACCCCGCACCTGCCGCACAGCGCCGGCACCCTGTCGGGGCTGCGCCGGGACTCGATGAAGCCGGAGCACCTGGCGCGGGCCGCGTTCGAGGGGATGCTGTGCGGCCTGGTGGACGCCCTCGACGTGCTGCGCCACCGCGGCGTGGGGATCCGGCGGGTGTTCCTGCTGGGCGCCGTGGCCGAGCTGCCCGCCGTACAGGCCGCCGCGCCGGGGCTGTTCGGGACGCAGATCGTCGTCCCCGCTCCGGCGGACTACGCGGCGCTGGGCGCGGCCCGGCAGGCGGCGTGGGCGCTGGGTGTGCAGCAGGGCACGCCGGCCCCGCACACGCCCCCGCTGTGGCCGGCGCCGGCCGCGCAGGTCTTCGAGCCGGGCGAGGACTTCGCGGCCTGGCAGGCGGTGCGCCAGCAGTACGTCACCACCCGGGAGCAGCTGCACCCGGGCGCCTTCTGAGGCGCGGGGACAGGGCGCGAGGACAGGGCGAGGACAGGGCGCGCACCCGTGCGCAACCCCTTGCGGCCGCGAATGCTGGCAGCAAGGGGACCTTGGCAGGAAGAGGCCTCCTCCTTTTGACCCGGCTTTGGGAAAAGCGGTAGGGATCGGGCCGCCGCTTGGCACAAGATGGAGTGAACCCCCTCGATCTTTGCTACCGGAGCCTGCGCGTGCTCATACGACTTCTGCGGACGTACCTGCGTCCGCACCGGAAACCCATCGCCGCACTGGTGCTGCTGCAACTGCTGCAGACCAGTGCGAGCCTCTACCTGCCCACGCTCAACGCCGACATCATCGACAAGGGTGTCGTCAACGGGGACACGGGCTACATCCTGCGCTTCGGCGCGCTGATGCTCGGTGTCTCCCTCGTCCAGCTCGTCTGCAACGTCGGGGCCGTCTACTTCGGCGCGCGGACCGCCGCCGCGCTGGGCCGGGACCTGCGCGCCGCCGTCTTCGACCGGGTGCAGAGCTTCTCCGCCCGCGAGCTGGGGCAGTTCGGCGCGCCGTCGCTGATCACCCGTACGACCAACGACGTCCAGCAGGTGCAGATGCTGGCGCTGCTGACCTTCACGCTGATGGTCTCGGCGCCGATCATGTGCATCGGCGGCATCGCCATGGCGCTCTCCCTGGACGTGAAGCTGTCGGGCGTCCTGCTCGCCGTGGTCCCGGTGCTGGGCGTCTCGGTCGGTGCGATCGTCTGGAAGACGCGTCCGCTGTTCCGCCGGATGCAGCAGCGCCTGGACGTGGTCAACCGGGTGCTGCGCGAGCAGATCACCGGCAACCGCGTGATCCGCGCGTTCGTCCGCGACGACTACGAGGAGGAGCGCTTCCGCGGGGCCAACACCGAGCTGACCGGGGTTTCGCTGGCCTCGGGCCGGCTGCTCGCGCTGATGTTCCCCGTGGTCATCCTGGTCGTGAACATCTCCAGCGTCGCCGTCATCTGGTTCGGCGCGATGCGCGTGGACGGCCGCGAGATGGAAATCGGCCAGCTGACGGCCTTCCTCGCGTACCTGATGCAAATCGTGATGGCCGTGATGATGGCCACCTTCATGTTCATGATGGTGCCGCGCGCCGAGGTCTGCGCGGAGCGCATCCAGGAGGTCCTGGACACCGAGTCCAGCGTGGTCCCGCCGGCGGACCCGGTGCGCACGCTGTCCGTGCGGGGGCGGCTGGAGCTGCGCGGCGCGGACTTCCGCTATCCGGGCGCCGAGGCGCCGGTGCTGCGCGGGGTGGACCTGGTGGCCCGTCCCGGCGAGACCACGGCGGTGATCGGCTCCACCGGCAGCGGGAAGTCCACGCTGCTGGGCCTGGTGCCCCGGCTGTTCGACGCGACCGGCGGCGAGGTCCTCGTCGACGGCGAGGACGTGCGCCGGCTGGACCCGCAGCTGCTGGCCCGGACGGTCGGCATGGTCCCGCAGAAGCCGTACCTGTTCTCCGGGACCGTGGCCTCGAACCTGCGCTACGGGCGTCCGGACGCCACGGACGAAGAGCTGTGGCAGGCGCTGGAGGTGGCCCAGGCCAAGGACTTCGTCTCCGCGCTGGAGGGCGGCCTGGAGGCGCCCATCACCCAGGGCGGCACGAACGTCTCCGGTGGCCAGCGCCAGCGTCTGGCGATCGCCCGCACGCTCGTGCAGCGTCCGGAGATCTACCTGTTCGACGACTCCTTCTCCGCCCTGGACTACGCGACGGACGCGGCGCTGCGCGCGGCGCTGGCGCGTGAGACGGAGGAGGCGACGGTCGTCATCGTCGCCCAGCGGGTCTCCACGATCCGCGACGCCGACCGGATCATCGTCCTCGACGAGGGCCAGGTGGTCGGCGAGGGCCGCCACCACGAGCTGATGGCCGGCAACGAGACCTACCGGGAGATCGTGCTCTCCCAGCTGACGGAGGCGGAGGCCGCATGAGCGGGCCCGGAGGACGCATGATGATGGGCTCGCCCCAGAGGTCCATGGACTTCAAGGGGTCGGGCAAACGGCTGCTGGGCCAGCTGGCGCGGGACAAGGCGAAGCTGTGGGGCATGGTCGCGGCCGTCGTCGGCAGCGTCGGCTGTTCGGTGGTCGGGCCGAAGATCCTCGGCGAGGCCACGGACCTGGTGTTCGCGGGCATCGTGGGCCGGGAGATGCCGGAGGGCCTGACCAAGGAGCAGGCGCTGGAGGGGCTGCGGTCCCAGGGGCACGGCGGCATGGCGGACATGCTGGCGAGCAGCGACTTCACGCCGGGCGAGGGCATCGACTTCGGTGCCGTCGGGGTGGTGGCGCTGTGGGCGCTGGCGGTATTCGTGATGGCGGCGCTGCTGATGCTGGTCGCGACGAGGCTGTCGAACCTCGTGCAGAACGGCATGGTGTTCCGGATGCGCGAGGAGCTCCAGGCGAAGCTGTCGCGGCTGCCGCTGTCGTACTTCGACCAGCAGAAGCGCGGCGAGGTGCTGAGCCGGGCGACGAACGACATCGACAACATCGGGCAGACGCTCCAGCAGACGCTGGGTCAGCTGATGAACTCGCTGCTGACGATCGTCGGCGTGCTGGCGATGATGTTCTGGATCTCGCCGCTGCTGGCGCTGGTCGCGCTGGCGACGGTGCCGCTCGCCATGGTGGTCGCGGCGAAGATCGGCAAGAAGTCGCAGCCGCAGTTCGTGGCGCAGTGGAAGACCACGGGTGCGCTGAACGCCCACATCGAGGAGATGTACTCCGGCCACGCGCTGGTGAAGGTCTTCGGGCGGCAGAAGGAGTCGGCGGAGGTCTTCGCCGAGCAGAACGAGGAGCTGTACCGGGCCTCGTTCAAGGCGCAGCTGGTCAGCGGCATCATGCAGCCGGTGATGTTCTTCGTCTCGAACATCAACTACGTGCTGGTGGCGGTCGTCGGCGGTCTGCGGGTGGCCTCGGGCACCCTGTCGATCGGTGACGTGCAGGCCTTCATCCAGTACTCGCGCCAGTTCTCGATGCCGCTGACGCAGGTGGCCTCGATGGCGAACCTGGTGCAGTCCGGTGTCGCCTCGGCGGAGCGGGTGTACGAGCTGATGGACGCTCCGGAGCAGGAGCCGGACGCGGAGGTCCCGGAGCGTCCGCAGGAGCTGCGCGGGCAGGTCGTCCTGGACAAGGTGGCCTTCCGCTACGAGCCGGACAAGCCGCTGATCGAGAACCTGTCGCTGCGGGTGGAGCCGGGCCAGACGGTCGCGATCGTCGGCCCGACGGGCGCCGGCAAGACCACGCTGGTCAACCTGCTGATGCGGTTCTACGAGGTCACCGGCGGCGAGATCGCCCTCGACGGGGTGGACATCGCGAAGATGACCCGCGAGGAGCTGCGCTCCGGGATCGGCATGGTCCTCCAGGACACCTGGCTGTTCGGCGGGACCATCGCGGAGAACATCGCGTACGGCGCCTCGCGCGAGGTCACGCGCGCCGAGATCGAGGAGGCCGCGCGGGCGGCGCACGCGGACCGGTTCGTCCGTACGCTGCCCGACGGCTACGACACGGTGCTCGACGACGAGGGCGCGGGCGTCAGCGCGGGTGAGAAGCAGCTGATCACCATCGCCCGGGCGTTCCTGTCGGACCCGGTGATCCTGGTCCTCGACGAGGCGACGAGCTCGGTGGACACCCGTACCGAGGTGCTGATCCAGAAGGCGATGGCGCGCCTGGCGCACGGCCGTACGTCCTTCGTGATCGCGCACCGGCTCTCCACGATCCGGGACGCGGACGTGATCCTGGTGATGGAGAACGGCTCGATCGTGGAGCAGGGCACGCACGAGGAGCTGCTGGCCGCGGAGGGTGCGTACGCGCGGCTGTACGCGGCGCAGTTCGCGCAGGCGGTCGCCGAGGTCGACTGACCGGCGCCGCGTGCGAGCGGGTGGGGGCGTCCTTCGGGGCGCCCCCTTCCCGTGCGCGGGGCGGCTTCCTGCGGCGCCGGTCAGTCGAGGTAGCCGCGCAGCTGGTCGGCGAAGGCGTGGTCGCGGAGCTTGGCGAGGGTCTTGGACTCGATCTGGCGGATCCGCTCCCTGGTGACGCCGAAGATCCG
Organism: Streptomyces sp. NPDC032091; assembly: GCF_055580265.1. Taxonomy (NCBI): domain Bacteria; kingdom Bacillati; phylum Actinomycetota; class Actinomycetes; order Kitasatosporales; family Streptomycetaceae; genus Streptomyces; species Streptomyces sp. NPDC032091. The sequence goes on from NZ_JBVILR010000003.1 coordinate 43,412, forward strand.
GCCGATCTCCTCCAGGGTGCGCGGGCGGCCGTCGGCGAGGCCGTAGCGGAGCTGGACGACCTTGCGTTCGCGTTCGCCGAGGGTCGACAGGACCGCTTCGAGGTGTTCGCGCAGCAGGAAGAAGGCGGCGGACTCCATGGGGGAGGCGGCGTCGCCGTCCTCGATGAGGTCGCCGAGGGCGACATCCTCCTCCTCGCCGACGGGGGCGTGCAGGGAAACCGGTTCCTGGGCGAGGCGCAGCACCTCCAGGACCCGTTCGGGGGTCAGTTCCAGGTGGACGGCGACCTCTTCGGCGGTGGGCTCGTAGCCGCGTTCCTGGAGCATGCGGCGCTGGACGCGGACGACGCGGTTGATGAGCTCGACGACGTGGACGGGGACGCGGATGGTTCGGGCCTGGTCGGCGAGGGCCCGTGACATCGCCTGGCGGATCCACCAGGTGGCGTAGGTGGAGAACTTGTAGCCGCGAGCGTAGTCGAACTTCTCGACGGCCCGGATCAGTCCGAGGTTGCCCTCCTGGACGAGGTCGAGCATGGTCAGGCCGCGGCCGACGTAGCGTTTGGCGACGGAGACGACGAGCCGCAGGTTGGACTCGATGAGCCGGCGTTTGGCCATGCGGCCCATGACGACGAGTTTGTCGAGGTCGACGGCGAGCTGGGAGTCGAGGTCGGTGGCGCCGGCGAGCCGTTCCTCGGCGAAGAGTCCCGCTTCCACCCGCCGGGCGAGTTCGACCTCCTCGGCGGCGGTGAGGAGCGGGATCCTGCCTATCTCGCGCAGGTACTGGCGGAAGAGGTCGGCGGAGGGGCCGCCCGCCGCGGGCCCGGCCTGTCCGCGGCCGGGCTGCGGGGGCGGCTGCTCGATGAGTTCGAGCACTTCGGGTTCGTCGTCCTCGGGCTGCTCCGCGGTGTCGCGTGCGGCGGCGTCTGCGGTTTCGTCCACGGCCTCGGCCTCGGCCTCCGCGGTAGCGGCGTCGTCGGCGCGGAAGGGGCTGCCGACGGGGTGGCTCACGTTCACGGTCAGGGTCCGGGTCTGCACGGGGGCGACCTCCAGGGGCTCCGAGGACGGTGGCACCGCACCTCAGTGTGGGGTACGACACATCGCCGCCACGAGGGGCGTGCGGGCACTTTCTGAGCCCGCTGCGTGACCGGATGGTTACCCCCCGGCGGCAACCCCGATGCGGATCGGACTCATGTCCGAGACGATCGGGGGCCGCCCGTGCCGGGCCCCGTGCGGGGAGTCCCGTCAGGCCATCCAGAAGAAGACGGCCGTCATCCGCTTGTCCTCCAGGGTGGTGCCCCAGTAGCCGGTGGCGCTGTGGATCAGGTTGGCGGAGTAGAGCAGGAGGCGGTTGTAGCGGTGGGGGACGCGGAGGTCCTCGGTGAAGGAGTCCTCGGGGACGAAGCGGGTGCCGAGGGCGTCGACGAGGTTGTTGTGCGGGGCGAGGACCTGGTTGCCGCCGAGGACCCCGCCGGGCAGGCTCTGGCGGTAGAAGCTGGTGCCGCAGTCCTTGGGGATGCCGGGGGTGAGGTAGAGCACGGCGGCGTAGCGGCACAGGGTGCGGGAGTCGGTGTGCGGGCGGGACTCGCACTCCCCCTCGCCGACGACCTGGACGCAGTTGTGGTTGAAGGTGCCGGCTCCGGCGGGGTCCTCGGCCCAGATCCGCTTCGCCCCCGTGGCCTGCCGCACGAGCTTCTCCACGCGGGCGAGTTCGGCCGGCTCCAGGGCGGGCATGGCGCGCAGGCCGGGCCAGGGCTCGGGCTTGTGCGGGGCTCCCTGGACCCAGTCGCCCTTGGCGAGGCAGCGTTCCCGTACGGCGTCGGCGTCGGGCAGGACGTCGTCCAGCACCCAGTAGTCGCGGCCGCGGGTGGGCTTGCGGTAGGGCAGCACGGGCAGGGTGTTCGAGGGTCGGATTGACATGCGCGGAACGCTAGTTGCGGGAGCTGTGAGGCTCCCCAAAGCGGGCCCCAAGAGTGCGGCAAGAGATGGTGCGGCGAAGGTGCGTCACGCGGGCTCCACCCGGACCGCGCAGACCTTGAACTCCGGCATGCGGGAGACGGGGTCCAGGGCGGGGTTGGTGAGGGTGTTGGCGCGGCCCTCCCCGTACCAGTGGAAGGGCATGAACACGGTGTCCGCCCTGATGGCGTCGGTGATCCGGGCCGGGGCCACCGCCCGTCCGCGCCGCGAGGTGACGGCCAGGGGGGCGCCGTCGGCCACCCCGAGGCGGGCGGCGAGGCGGGGGTGGAGCTCCACGAACGGGCCGGGGGCGGCCTCGTTGAGCTCGGCCACCCGGCGGGTCTGCGCCCCGGACTGGTACTGGGCGACGACCCGGCCGGTGGTGAGGAGCAGCGGGTAGTCGGCGTCGGGGGTCTCGGCGGCCTCGCGGTGGGCGACGGGGGCGAAGCGGGCGCGGCCGTCCTCGGTGGCGAACCGGTCGAGGAAGAGCCGGGGCGTGCCCGGGGAGCCTTGGGGGCAGGGCCAGAAGACGCCCTGTTCGGCGGCGATGCGGTCGTAGGAGATGCCGGAGTAGTCGGCGGGGCCGCCCGCGGAGGCGCGGCGCAGTTCGGCGAAGACCTCCTCGGGGTCGGTGGGGAAGCCCTTGTCCAGGCCGAGGCGGGCGGCGAGTCCGTGCAGGACCTCCAGGTCGCCGCGGACGCCGGGCGGCGGGGTGAGGGCGCGGCGGCGCAGCAGGACGCGGCCCTCCAGGTTGGTGGTGGTGCCGGTCTCCTCCGCCCACTGGGTGACGGGCAGGACCACGTCCGCGAGGGCGGCGGTCTCGGAGAGGACCACGTCGGCGACGGCGAGGAAGTCCAGGGAGCGGACGCGTTCCTCGACGTGGGCGGCGTGGGGGGCGGAGACGACCGGGTTGGAGCCCATGAGGAGGAGGGCCTTCACGTCGCCGCCGAGGGCGTCGAGGAGTTCGTAGGCGCTGCGGCCGGGGCCGGGCAGGGTGTCGGGGTCGACGCCCCAGACCCGGGCGACGTGTTCGCGGGCGGCGGGGTCGGTGAGCTTGCGGTAGCCGGGGAGCTGGTCGGCCTTCTGGCCGTGCTCGCGGCCGCCCTGGCCGTTTCCCTGGCCGGTGAGGCAGCCGTAGCCGGAGAGGGGGCGGCCGGCCCGGCCGGTGGCGAGGCAGAGGTTGATCCACGCGCCGACGGTGTCGGTGCCCTTGGCCTGCTGTTCGGGGCCGCGGGCGGTGAGCACCATGGCGGACTCCGGGGCGCAGAACAGCTCGACGGCGCGGCGCAGCCGGGGGACGGGGACGCCGGTGATCCGCTCGACGTGCTCGGGCCAGTGGGCCATGGCGGCGGCCCGGGCGTCCTCCCAGCCGGTGGTGCGGGTGGCAATGAACTCCGCGTCGGTGCGGCCCTCGGCGACGACGAGGTGCAGCAGGCCGAGGGCCAGGGCGAGGTCGGTGCCGGGGCGGGGGGCCAGGTGGAGGTCGGCGAGCTCGGCGGTGCGGGTGCGGCGGGGGTCGACGACGATCAGGGTGCCACCGGCCTCCTTGAGTTCGGTGAGGTGGCGCAGGGCGGGGGGCATGGTCTCGGCGGGGTTGGAGCCGACGAGGATCACGCAGCCGGTGCGCGGGATGTCCTCCAGGGGGAAGGGCAGTCCGCGGTCCAGGCCGAAGGCGCGCTGGTGGGCGGCGGCGGCCGAGGACATGCAGAAGCGGCCGTTGTAGTCGATCTGGGAGGTGCCGAGGGCGATGCGGGCGAACTTGCCGAGGGCGTACGCCTTCTCGTTGGTGAGTCCGCCGCCGCCGAAGACGCCGACGGCGTCGGGGCCGTGCGCGCCGCGGGTGCGGGAGAGGCCGGCGGCGACGGCGTCGAGGGCCTCGTCCCAGCCGGCCGGCACGAGGGGGCTGCCGGGGCGGGTGCGGATGAGGGGCTCGGTGAGGCGCACCCGGGAGGAGAGCACGGCGGGGGCGGTGCGGCCCTTTCCGCAGAGGGCGCCGCGGTTCACGGGGAAGTCGGCCCGCTCCTCGACCACCACCGTGCCGTCGGCGGGGCGCAGGTTCATGCCGCACTGCAGGGCGCAGTAGGGGCAGTGGGTGGGGGTGGCGTCGTGGCTGCGGGGCATGCGGCCAGGGTGCGGGTGGGGTGTTACGCCGGGCCGCGTCCTCGCGTTACGGGCGGGGGTGCGGGGGCTCAGCGCGGGCGGCCGGGGGCGGTGAGGGCCGTCGTTTCCCGGGGCTCCGCCCCAGACCCCGCGCCTCCAACGCCGGCGAGGCTGTTTCCCCGAAGCCGCGCCCGGCGATTGAGGCGGAAACGGAGAAAGGGCGGGGCGGGGAGAGGCTCCGCGCAGCGGGCGGCCGGCCCAGGGCCGGCTACCGGCCCGTGAGGTAGCCGACCGTCAGGCCTGCCGTCCAGCCGCCGTCGACGGCGAGTTCGGCACCGGTCACGTAGGAGGCGGCGTCCGACAGCAGGAACGCCACCGCCGCCGCGATCTCCTCCGGGACCCCGACCCGCCCCAGCGGCGCGCCGGGATAGTTCCCCTCCCCCGCCTGGATCCCGACCGGCGCCGTCATCGGGGTCAGGGTCATCCCCGGGTGGACCGAGTTCACCCGGATCCCCGCCTCCGCGAGCTCGACGGCGCCGATCTTCGACAGGCCCCGTACGCCCCACTTGGAGGCGCCGTAGCCGGCCGTCAGGGCCAGCCCGGTGAGCCCCGCCGCCGACGAGATGTTGACGATCGACCCGCCGCCGCCCGCCCGCAGCAGCGGGATCGCCGTCTTGAGGCCGATGAACGTGCCGACCAGGTTGACCTCCACGCACCGGCGGAAGTGCTCGACGCTCTCGTGCTCCAGGAACTGACCCGTGGCGATGCCCGCGTTGTTGACCAGTCCGTCGAGCCGGCCGAACTCGGCGACGGCGTGGTCCAGGACGGCCTGCCAGTCGGCTTCGCTGGTGACGTCGTGGCGCAGGAAACGGGCCGCGTCGCCGAGCTTCGCGGCGGTCCCGGCGCCCTCGGCCTCCAGCACGTCGGTGATCAGCACCCGGCCGCCGGTGATGACGACGGCTTTGCCGCTCAGATCCACAACAGCCACGGTTCCACCCCTGACGCCGCACGCACTCGTATATGACTAATCGGCATATCGCCGATCGCGGCGTCAGTCTGCCAGAGCGCCCAGCGCCCGCGACACCCCCTCCTCCTTGGGCCCGAGGAACGTGGGCCGCGGCCGGAAGACGGCGTCGACGGCCGCCTTGCCGGCCGCGAAGACCTCGCGGACGCCGCCGTAGTACCAGGTGGCGTCGTGCTTGTTGTCGACGCCGACCCCGTACGCGTCCACGCCCGCGGCCCGGCACAGCGTGACGGCCCGGTGGACGTGGAAGCTCTGGCTGACCAGCACCGCCCGGCGCACGCCGAAGATCTCCCGGGCGCGCACGCAGCTGTCCCAGGTGTCGAAGCCGGCGAAGTCGCTGACGATCCGGCCGTCCGGCACCCCGTGCCGGGTGAGGTAGGTGCGCATGGCGTCGGGCTCGTCGTACTCGGTGCGGCTGTTGTCGCCGGTGACCAGGACCGCCTTCACCTTCCCGGCCCGGTACAGCTCGACGGCCGCGTCCAGGCGGGCCGCGAGGTAGGGGGTGGGCCGGCCGTCCCAGAGCCCGGCGCCGAACACGACGGCCACCCCGGCGGCGGGCGCCTGCGCGGTGGTGCGCAGCCGGCCGGCGGCGGCCGCGTGGGTCCAGGTGGCGGGCAGCAGGGCCAGCACGCACAGCGCCATCACGGCCTGCACGGCCCGCCTGCGGGCCCGTACGGTACCGAGGCGCGGTCGGCGCATGGTGGTTCCCCCTGTGGTCGTGGTGGCGTCGCCGGTCCGGTGACTCCTCGCAGGTCAGGACGGTCCGGGTCGCGGGGCGGTTCCGCCGCCGGCCGCGGCGGGGGTGTGAGGAGCCGGCGAACACCCGTCACCGCGGCGCAACGCACCCGCAATCTGCGGCCCGCAGGATCGGTCCATGACGGAGCCGGTGCACCCTCCCGAAAGCCAGTCCTCCCCCTCCCCCTCCCTCCCGTTCGCCAGCACGGCCGAACTGCTGACCCGGATCACCGACCAGCTCGGCAGCCAGCTGAGCGGAGTGCGCCCGCCGCGCGCCCGGCCCCACGGAGCCCCCTCATGCAGCCCACCCTCGTCGCCGTGGCCCACGGCAGCCGCGACCCCCGCGCCGCGCTCACCGTCCTCGCCCTCCTCGAACGGGTCCGCGAGCTCCGCCCGCGCCTCGACGTCCGGCTCGGTCACATCGGGCTGAACCGGCCGCTGCTCGCCGACACCCTGGCGGACGCCACGGGTTCGGCGGTGCTCGTCCCGCTGCTGCTGGGGCGCGGCACCCACGTCAAGCGGGACCTGCCCGCCGCCGCGGCCCGCGCCGGGCACCTGCGGACCCGGGTCGCGGCCCCGCTCGGCCCGCACCCTCTGCTGGTGGAGGCCCTGTACGAGCGGCTCCTGGAGGCCGGCTGGCAGCCCGGCACGGCCGTCGTCCTGGCCTGCGCCGGCTCCCTCGAACCGGACTCCGCCGCCGACTCCCGCCGCACCGCCGCCCTGCTCTCGGAACGGCTCGGCGGAGTGCCCGTGACCCCGGCGTACGCCTCGGCGGCCGCGCCGGCCGTCCCGGACGCCGTACGGGCGCTCGCGGCGCGGGGCCACCGGGTGGCGGTGGCCTCGTACTTCACCGCCCCGGGCCGCTTCGCCAGCGCGAGCGCCGCCGCCGCACCGGGCCCGGCCGCCGCACCGCTGGGCGCCCACCCGGCCCTGGCCCGCCTGGTCCTGCACCGCTACGACGAGGCCCTGGCCCGCCCCGCCCGCCCCCGCGAGCCGGCCATCGCCTGAGGACCGGACGGGACCGGATTGCTCGGATTGTCGGTGTCTCCGGTTAACGTCTGATCCATGGAAGGCACCGCGCTCACCCCCGCGTACGACTCCTACGACCCCGCCGCCACCGAGCGGTGGGCCGCCGAGCCCGACAAACGGCCCGGGCGGACGGCCTTCCAGCGGGACCGGGCCCGCGTGCTGCATTCGGCCGCGCTGCGCCGCCTCGCCGGGAAGACCCAGGTGGTCACCCCGGGCACCCGCTCGTTCGACTGGGACGCGAGCCCCCGTACGCGGCTGACCCACTCGCTGGAGTGCGCTCAGGTCGGCCGGGAGCTCGGCGCGGCCCTGGGCTGCGATCCCGACCTGGTCGAGGCGGCCTGCCTGTCGCACGACATGGGGCACCCGCCGTTCGGACACAACGGCGAGGAGGCGCTCAACGAGTTCGCGAAGGACTGCGGCGGCTTCGAGGGCAACGCCCAGTCGCTGCGCCTGCTGACCCGGCTGGAACCCAAGCGGTTCGTGCCCGATCCGGCGACGGGCGAGCCGGTGAGCGTCGGCCTCAACCTGACCCGCGCCTGCCTGGACGCCGCCACCAAGTACCCGTGGGCGCGCGGCGGACACCCCACCGACCCCGGCTCGGTGAAGTTCGGCGCCTACGAGGACGACCTGCCGGTCTTCGCGTGGCTGCGGCGCGGCGCGCCCGCCGACCGCAAGTGCTTCGAGGCCCAGGTGATGGACTGGTCGGACGACGTCGCGTACTCGGTGCACGACTTCGAGGACGGCCTGCACGCCGGGCACCTCGACCCGAACCTGCTGTTCGCCGAGCCGGAGCGGGCCGCGATCTGGCAGGTCGCCATCGGCCGGTACGTGCCCGCCGACACCGAGCCGGAGGAACTGCGCGAGGCGCTGGACCGGCTGATGGAGGAGGAGTGGTGGCCGCACGGCTACGACGGCTCGGCGGTGGCGCAGGCCCGCCTGAAGGACGCCACCAGCCAGCTGATCGGCCGGTTCTGCCTGGCCGCCGAGAGCGCCACCCGTGAGGCGTACGGGTCCGGCCCGCTGACCCGGTACGCGGCGGAGCTGGTGGTGCCGCGCCGGGCGCGCAACGAGTGCGCCGTCCTGAAGGCGGTCGCCGACCTGTACGTGATGCAGCGCGACGAGCAGGAGCGGCTGAGGGCCGACCAGCGCATCGTCCTGGCCGAACTCGCCGAGGCGCTCAGCGCCCGCGCGCCCGAGGGCCTCGACCCGCAGTTCCGGGCGATCTTCGACGCCGCGCCGGACGACAAGGCCCGCAAGCGCGCGGTCATCGACCAGATCGCCTGCCTCACCGACGCCTCCGCCCGGTCCCTGCACGCCCGCCTCACCCGGCGCGGGCGGCGCGCCGAAGGGTGAGCCGATCGGGCCATTCCCCCTTCACGGAGCACGCTCGGTGCGGGACGCTCGCTTGTGGCCGCACATGGCGGAGAGGTTATGAGGAGGCATCAGGTGGTCGACGCACACCAGACGTTCATCATCGTCGGCGCGGGGCTGGCCGGGGCGAAGGCCGCCGAGACGCTGAGGTCGGAGGGGTTCACCGGCCGGGTGATCCTGATCGGCGACGAGCGCGACCATCCCTACGAGCGGCCACCGCTGTCCAAGGGCTACCTGCTGGGCAAGGAGGAGCGCGACAGCGTCTTCGTGCACCAGCCGTCCTGGTACGCGGGCGCCGACATCGAGCTGCACCTGGGGCAGCCCGCCGTCCACCTGGACCGCGAGGCCAAGACGGTGCGCCTGGGGGACGGGACCCTGCTGCACTACGACAAGCTGCTGCTGGCGACCGGCTCCGAGCCGCGCCGCCTGGACATCCCGGGCACCGGTCTGGCCGGGGTGCACCACCTGCGCCGGCTCGCCCACGCCGATCTGCTGCGCAAGGCGCTGACCTCCCTGGGCCGCGACAACGGCCATCTGCTGATCGCGGGCGCGGGCTGGATCGGCCTGGAGGTGGCGGCCGCGGCCCGCTCCTACGGGGCGGAGGTGACGGTCGTCGAGCCGCTGCCGACACCGCTGCACGCGGTGCTCGGCCCGGAGGTCGGCCAGTTCTTCGCGGACCTGCACGCCGAGCACGGGGTCCGCTTCCACTTCGGGGCGACGCTGACGGAGATCGTCGGCCAGGACGGCATGGTGCTGGCCGCCCGTACCGACGACGGCGAGGAGCACCCGGCGCACGCCGTGCTCGCCGCGATCGGGGCGGCGCCGCGCACCGCGCTCGCGGAGACCTCGGGGCTGGCGCTGGTGGACCGGGAGCACGGCGGGGGCATCGCCGTGGACGCCGCGCTGCGCACCTCCGACCCGGACGTCTTCGCCGTCGGTGACGTGGCCGCCGCGCAGCACCCCGGGCTGGGGAGGCGGCTGCGGGTGGAGCACTGGGCCAACGCCCTCAACGGCGGGCCGGCCGCGGCGCGCGCGATGCTGGGGCAGGAGGTCTCGTACGAGCGGGTGCCGTACTTCTTCTCCGACCAGTACGACGTGGGTCTGGAGTACTCGGGGTTCGCCCCGGCGGGCAGCTACGACCAGGTGCTGGTGCGCGGGGACGTGGGCAAGCGCGAGTTCATCGCGTTCTGGCTGTCCGACGGCCGGGTGCTGGCCGGCATGAACGTGAACGTGTGGGACGTCACCGAGCACATCCAGAACCTGATCCGGTCGAAGGACCCGGTGGACCGCGAGAAGCTTGCGGACCCTTCCGTTCCGCTCGACTCCCTGCTCCCGGCCGAGGGGGCCTGACGGGTTTGCCGCCGGCCCACCGTAGAATTCTCGGGTGGCAGGACGGATCAACGACGACGACGTGAAGGCGGTACGGGACGCGGTCCCGATCGACGCCGTGGTCTCGGAGTACCTCCAGCTGCGCAACGCCGGCGGCGGCAACCTCAAGGGCCTGTGCCCCTTCCACGACGAGAAGTCCCCGTCCTTCCAGGTCAGCCCGAGCAAGGGGCTCTACCACTGCTTCGGCTGCCAGGCCGGCGGGGACACCCTCGACTTCATCATGAAGATCGACCACCTCTCGTTCTCGGAGGCGGTCGAGCGGCTGGCCGGCCAGGCCGGCATCACCCTGCGGTACGAGGAGGGCGGCTACACCGCCGGCACCAGCGGCCGCGGCGAGCGGATCCGCCTGGTCGAGGCGCACAAGGCGGCCGCCCAGTTCTACGTGGACCAGCTCGGCGGCGCCGAGGCCGAGATCGGCCGCCGCTTCCTGGCGGAGCGCGGCTTCGACCAGGGGGCGGCCGAGCACTTCGGCGTGGGCTACAGCCCGGCCGGCTGGGACCACCTGACCCGGTTCCTGCGCGGGCGCGGCTTCAGCGACAAGGAGCTGATCCTCTCCGGGCTGGCCCAGGACAGCCGCAGCGGCAAGCCCATCGACCGCTTCCGCGGCCGCCTGATGTGGCCGATCCGGGACATCAGCGGCGAGGTGGTCGGCTTCGGTGCGCGCAAGCTGCGCGAGGACGACAACGGGCCGAAGTACCTGAACACCCCCGAGACGCCGATCTACAAGAAGTCCCAGGTGCTCTACGGCATCGACCTGGCGAAGAAGGAGATCGCGAAGACCTCCCGGGCCGTGGTCGTCGAGGGCTACACCGACGTGATGGCCTGCCACCTGGCCGGGGTCACCACCGCCATCGCCACCTGTGGCACGGCCTTCGGCGGGGAGCACATCAAGATCCTGCGGCGGCTGCTGATGGACAACGCGACCGCCGAGGTGATCTTCACGTTCGACGGTGACGCGGCCGGGCAGAAGGCGGCGCTGCGGGCCTTCGAGGACGACCAGAAGTTCGCGGCGGAGACCTCGATCGCGATCACCCCGGGCGGGATGGACCCCTGCGACCTGCGCCTGGCGCAGGGCGACGCGGCCGTCTCCGGGCTGGTGGAGTCCCGTACCCCGCTGTTCGAGTTCGCGCTGCGGCACATCGTGTCCCGGCACAACCTGGAGAACCCGGCGGGGCGGGCGGCCGCGCTGGACGAGGCGGCCCCGGTGGTCGCCGGGATCAAGAACATCGCGATCCAGCACGAGTCGGCGGTGCAGCTGGCGGGCATGCTGGGCATCCGCGACGAGCAGTTCGTGGTCAAGCGCGTCGCGCAGCAGGCCCGCTGGGCGCGGGAGCGCGGCCAGCAGCCGGACCGGCGGCAGCCCGGGCGCCGCTTCGAGGAGGCCCCGGCCGCCGCGCCCGCCGCCGTGCGGCCGAGCGGTCCGGCCCTGAACCTGCGCAGCCCGGCGCACCGCACGGAGCGGGAGCTGCTCAAGCTGGCGCTCCAGCGGCCGGCCCTGGTCTCCCCCGCCTTCGACGCGTACGGGACGGACGAGTTCACCGCCCCGCCGTACGCGGAGGTCCGCCGGGCCATCCAGGAAGCGGGCGGCGCCGCGCAGGGCACCGAGGACTACCTGGCCCGGGTGCGGGAGGCCGCCCCGAACGACACGGTGCGGGCGCTGGTGACGGAGCTGGCGGTGGAGGCCATCCACGCCAAGACGGTGGACGAGGTGTACGCGGGGGTCCAACTGGTGCAGGTCCGCCTGCGCGCGGTGGACCGGCGGGTGCACGAGATCCAGGGCCAGATGGCCCGCCTCGGCCCTCAGGCTCCGCCGGAGCAGCACGCGGCGGTGCAGCAGGAGCTGTGGGTCCTCCAGCAGTACGGGCAGCGTCTGCGCAACCGGGGAGCGGAGGGCCTGTAGGTCCCGGGGGGCGCGGCTGCGGCGCCGCTCCCCGCCCCGCGGAGCGGCGCCCCGCCTCCGGCTACCTCCGCAGCCAGTCCCCTCCGGGGATCTCGCGGCCCGACAGGGCCAGCCGGACGGCCAGCGGCGCGGCCGCCAGGTACACCCAGGCCCGCACCCGGCCCCCGTCCCCCCGGACGGCATCGCGTGCGACCCGGTCGTAGACGTTCCCCGGGCTGCCCGGCCCCGCGTACTCCTCCAGCAGGTCCAGCGCGGCCAGCAGTTCCGCGTACGCCCCGGGGACGGGCGTGATCAGCGACCCGGCTATGACGGAGCCGGCCCGCTCCACCGCGTACGGGTAGCCCGGCCCCTCGTACAGCGCCGCGCCCGGCAGCCGGGCCGGTTCCTCCGCGGCGGTGCGGCCGCGCAGGAACAGGTCGTGGTTGACCTCGCCGGGCCGCAGCGTCCCGTACACGAAGAGCGGCAGGACGCCGCCCGGTTCCGGCCGGTCGACCGATGCCACGAGCCCCTCCTTCGGCTGGTCCGGGCCCGCGGGGCCGGGTCGAAAGGCCCCTCTTCGCCGGTGCACCCCCACCGTACGCACCGCTGTCGCACCCTCTCCCGGTCCCCGCGACGGTCGCCGATCGCTGTCCGGTTCCTCCCCCTTCCTCGCCCCCACTGGGGGGCCGGTTTCACCCGGACGGGGTGGGGGTGCACGGATGGCCGTTCAGGGCCTCTGACGTGGGCGGATCCCGCGTCCGGGGGGCGGACGGACCGCATCTGACGCCGGGTCGGCGTGCGGGGGGCGGGCGGGCCGGTTTTCCTCGTGACACGACCCCGTGTCACGAGGAGTGACCCATGCGCCGCAGGACCGCCCACGCGCTGACCGCCGCCGCGCTGACCGCCGCCGCCTTCGCCGGCCCGGTCGCCGGAGCGGTGGCCGCCGCGGACCTGGGCATGCCGCCGTTCGCGCCCGGGGACTTCGCCGTGCTGGAGGTGTGGCCGAAGTCCGCGGTGCCGGGGACCACGGTCACCGTGAACACCAAGGCCTGCGGTCCGGGCGGCCACGCCGAGGGCGACGCCACCACCGTGGGCGGGGGCCGCTTCACGCTCGTACCGGGCCCCCACAAGGAGGTCGTGGCGGGCCGGTTCCAGGTCGCCCGCGACATCCGGCCCGGCACCTACGGCATCGGCGCCACCTGCGCCGACGGCAGGTTCGCCACCGGCGACCTGGTCGTCACCGAGCACGGCCCCCAGGGGCACGTGCGCACCGGGGTGGGCGGTGGCACGTCCACCACCACCGACCCGGCCAAGATCACGGCGGGAGCGGCAGTGCTGGCCGCGGCCGCCGTCGGCGGTACCTGGCTCCTGCGTCGCCGGGCGAGCGGCACGCGGAGCTGACGGGCGCCCGCCGCGGCCGAGGCCGCGGTCCGTCCGGTACCGCCCCCCGTCGCCCGCCCCGCGAGGTCCCCCCCGTTCGCGGGGCCGGGCGACGGCCACTGCTGACGACGGCGAGGCGAGGGGGTAGGAGGCATGGCCGGCTTCCCGGGCGTCCGGGGCATCTGGTCCGGACGCGACCGCCGCCCCGCGGAGCGGGTCCCCGGCCACGGCATGCGGCCCGGGTCCGCGGACCGGCGGGGGCGGGCCGGGGTGGTGGCGGTGGCCGTCTGCGTCGGCGTCTGGCTCGTCACCAGCGGCTCCGGCGAGACCGTCCGGCCCCCGCTGCCCTCCCCCGCCGACGCCCTGAGCGCGCAGGCCGTCTACCCCGGCAGCATCGACCCGCTGCCGGGCTCCCCGCCGACCCGGATCCGGATCCCGTCCATCCGTGTGGACGCCCCGCTCACCGGGCTCGGCCTGGAGCGCGACGGCAGTCTCGAAGTGCCGCCTCCCGCACCGGGCGACCTCGCCGGCTGGTACCGGGACGGGACCGCCCCGGGCGCGACGGGGACCGCCGTGATCGCGGGTCACGTGGACAACGCGAGCGGCCCGGCGGTCTTCTACCACCTGGGCGCGCTGCACCGGGGCGCCGCGATCGAGGTCGCCCGCGCGGACGGCCGTACCGCGGTGTTCACCGTCCACGCGGTCGAGGTCTACGACGCGAAGTCCTTCCCGGACCGGCGCGTGTACGGGCCGTCGCCGCGCGCGGAGCTGCGGGTGATCACGTGTGGCGGCGGGTTCTCCCCGCGCACGGGATACCAGGGCAACGTGGTCGTCTTCGCCCATCTCACCGGGACCTACTGACATCGGGCACCCCGCCGCCCGACCAAGATCATCGGGTTGCAGAATGACCCGTATGTCGATAACGAACACGCCCAGGCCGGCCACGCTCGACGACGCCGCCGACATCAGCCGCGGTCTGGCCCGCGCCTTCGCGGACGACCCGATGATGTGCTGGTTCTTCCCCGACGGGGCCACGCGCGAGGAGGGCATGGTCCGGTACTTCGCGACGCTCCTCACCCGGCACTACGGCCGCCACGGCGTGTGCGAGCGCACGGACCTGGCCGCTTCCTTCTGGGTGGCGCCGCAGGGCCGCGCCCTTCCCGACGACGAGACCCTCGACGAGCTCGCCACCGTGCTCGGCGACCGGGCGGGGGTGTTCCGGGAGGGCATCGCGGCGGCCGCCGAGCACACGCCCCCGGAGGACCACTGGTACCTCGCGGTACTGGGCGCCGACCCGGCCGGCCAGGGGCAGGGGCACGGCGCCGCGCTCCTGCGGTCGGGCCTGGCCCGGGCCGACGCGGCGGGCCTGCCCGTCTACCTGGAATCCTCCAAGGAGTCCAACGTGCCCTTCTACGAGCACTTCGGCTTCACCGTGCTCGGCGAGGCGCAGCTGCCCGGCGGCGGGCCGACCCTCTGGGTGATGCGCCGCGCCCCGCGGGCCTGACGCACGGCGGGCGCGCGGCCCAGGCCCCGCGCCCGCTCAGCCGCTCAGCCGCTCAGCGCTCAGCTACTCAGCCCCACTGCTCCAGGCCGAGTTTGACGACCAGCGCGCCGACCACGGTCAGCAGCACGCCCCGGACGAAGCCGCTGCCCTTCTTGAGGGCCATCCGGGCCCCGACCATGCCGCCGGCGAGGTTGAACACCGCCATCAGGGCGGCCAGCTGCCAGAACACCATCCCCTGGTAGGCGAACATCGCCAGGGCCCCGGCGTTGGTGCAGCAGTTGACGATCTTCGCGGTGGCGGAGGCGGTGACCAGGTCGAGGTGGAGCAGGGCGGTGAGGGCCAGCACCAGGAAGGTGCCGGTACCGGGCCCGATGAGGCCGTCGTAGAAGCCGATGCCGAGGCCGGCGAGGGCGATGGTGAGCAGGACCCGCTGCCGGGAGGCGGGCGCGGTGGAGGGGGCGGCGCCGAAGCCGGGCTTGAAGATCACGACGGCGGCGACCACGACGAGCACGCCCATGATCAGCGGCCGCATGGTGTCCTTGCTGATCCCGCCGGCCAGGGCGGCCCCGCCCATCGAGCCGGCGAGCGCGGCCAGCCCGATCCGTACGGCGAGCTTCACGTCCACCGGGGTCTTGCGCACGTAGGTGACGGCCGCGCCGGCCGTTCCGACGATGGCCACCGCCTTGTTGGTCCCGAGGACGGCGGCGGGCTGCGCGTGCGGGAGGCCGAGCAGCAG
The DNA here is from genome assembly GCF_055580265.1 of Streptomyces sp. NPDC032091. Lineage (NCBI taxonomy): Bacteria > Bacillati > Actinomycetota > Actinomycetes > Kitasatosporales > Streptomycetaceae > Streptomyces > Streptomyces sp. NPDC032091. Next base: position 58,509 of record NZ_JBVILR010000003.1, read on the forward strand.
GGCGGGCAGGAGCAGCAGTCCGCCGCCGCCCACCACCGCGTCGATCCAGCCGGCCGCCGCGGCGGCGACGCACAGCACGATGATCATGGTCGTTGATATGTCAGGCACGGACCCGACCCTAGGGAGCGGATCCGTGCAGGTCCCACCGACCCCCGAAAAGTTGCGCGAAGCTTGAGGTTCACGCCCTGCGCGTCCCGGCCGCCGGAAGCCTCACCGGGCGTCCGCTCGGGCGCTGAGGGCGGCGTTCCGTCCGGGAAACAGGAGCGATCCGACGGGGAAACAGCCGGCCCGCACGCTCGTTCCATGACCTCGAAGCAGCGTGTGGTGGTGATCGGCGGCGGCCTGGCCGGCCTGCGGCTCGCCGCGCGGCTGGCACCGGCCGCCGCGGTGACCGTCCTCGGCGAGGAGTCCCACGCCCCCTACAACCGGGTACTGCTGGCGGAGGTGCTGGCCGGCCGGTACGCCCCCGAGGTGGCCGCGCTGCCGGCCCCCGGCCCGGAGCTGCGGCGGGGGGTGCGGGCGGTGCGGATCGACCGTGACGTCCGCCGGGTGCACTGCGACGACGGCACGGCCCCCGAGTACGACGCCCTCGTGCTGGCCACCGGCTCGAACCCGGTCCTGCCGGCGCTGCGCGGCCTGTTCCCGTCGGGCGGCGGGGAACTCCCGGAAGGGGTGCACCCGTTCCGCACCATGGACGACTGCCTCGCCCTGGACGCGGCCGTACGGCCGGGCGTGCGGGCGGTGGTGATCGGCGGCGGCCTCCTCGGCGTCTCCGCGGCGCGTGCGCTGGCCGCGCGTGGGGCGCACGTGGTCGTGGCCCAGCAGGGCGAGCGGCTGATGGAGCGCCAGCTGGACGCCGACGCCTCGGCGCTGCTGCGGGAGCACCTCGCGGGGCTGGGGGTGGAGATCCACACCGAGTGCCGCGTGCGGGGCCTGACCACGACGGACACACCGCTGCGCGCGGCTTCCTCCCCGCCCGGCCAGGGCCGCCGCGTCACGGGGGTCGAGCTCGCGGACGGCTACCGCCTGGCGGCCGATCTCGTCGTCCTCGCCTGCGGCGTGCGCCCCCGCACCGGACTCGCCCGGGCGGCCGGGCTGGAGGTCCGCAGGGGCATCGTGGTCGACGACCGCCTCCGCACCGGCGACCCCCACGTCCACGCCATCGGCGACTGCGCCGAGCACGCCGGCCGGCTCTACGGCCTGGCCGGCCCCGCCCTGGAGCAGGCCGACGCCCTCGCCGCCACCCTCTCCGGCTCCCCCACCGACTACACCGGCACCCGCGCCCTGACCCGGCTCACCCTCGGCGGCGCCGACCGCCCCCTCGACCTCGCCGCCTTCGGCGACCCCACCCCGCTCCGCGGCGACGACGTGGTCCGCCTCGCCGACGCCACCCGCCGCACCTACCGCAAGGTCGTCCTGCGCGGCGACCGGCTGGTCGGCGGGGTCCTGCTCGGCGAGCTCTCCACCGTGGGGGCCCTGGCCCGCAGCTGGGAGGGCGACGAGTCCCTGGACGCATCGCACGGCCTGTTCCACCTGCTCACCGACGACGGAGGCCACTGACATGACCGAGCCCCTGCCCGCGATCGTGCTCATCGGGCACGGCATGGTCGGCCAGCGCTACCTGGAGGCGCTCGCCGAACGCGGGGCCACCGCCACGCACCGCGTCACGGTGCTCTGCGAGGAGCCCCGGCCCGCCTACGACCGGGTGCACCTCACCTCGTACTTCTCCGGCAGCAGCCCCGAGGAACTCTCCCTGACCCCGGACGGCTTCATGGCGGAGCACGGGATCGCGCTGCACCTGGGCGACCCCGCCGAGAGCGTCGACCGGGAGGCCCGCACGGTCACCTCCCGCTCCGGGCGCGTCTTCCCGTACGACGTGCTGGTCCTGGCGACCGGCAGCCACCCCTTCGTCCCGCCCGTGCCCGGCAAGGACGCCCCCGGCTGCTTCGTCTACCGCACCATCGAGGACCTCCTCGCGATCGAGGAGTACGCCAGGACCGGCACCACCGGCGCCGTCGTCGGCGGCGGCCTGCTCGGGCTGGAGGCGGCCGGCGCCCTCCGGGGCCTCGGGCTCACCACCCGCGTCGTGGAGTTCGCGCCCCGGCTGATGCCCGTCCAGGTGGACGAGGGCGGCGGCGCGGCCCTGCTGCGCACCATCGAGTCCATGGGCCTGACCGTGCACACCGGCGTCGGCACCCAGGCGGTGCTGACCGGCGAGGACGGCTCCGTCACCGGGATGCGCCTCTCCGACGGGTCCACGGTCGACACCGACCTCGTCGTCTTCTCCGCCGGGGTCCGCCCCCGCGACCAGCTCGCCCGGGACTGCGGCCTGGCCGTCGGCGAGCGCGGGGGGATCCGCGTCGACGCCCGCTGCCGCACCTCCGACCCCCGCGTGTACGCCATCGGCGAGTGCGCGCAGGCCGTCGACGGCCGGGTCTACGGCCTGGTCGCGCCCGGCTACGAGATGGCAGAGACCGCCGCCGAGGACCTCCTGGGCCGCGAACGGGAGTTCACCGGCGCCGACCTGTCCACCAAGCTCAAGCTGCTCGGCGTGGACGTGGCCTCCTTCGGCGACGCCCACGGCACGGCCGAGGGCAGCCTGGACGTCGTCTGGTCCGACTCCCGCTCCGGGATCTACAAGAAGCTCGTCATGTCCCCCGAAGGGGTCCTGCTCGGCGGGGTCCTGGTCGGCGACGCCGACGCGTACGGGCTGCTGCGCCCGCTCACCGGCAGCGTCCCGCCGGTCGCCCCCGAGCAGCTGGTCCTGCCCGCCGGGCTGGGCCCCGCCACACAGCTGGGCCCGTCCGCCCTGCCCGACACGGCGGTGATCTGCTCCTGCCACAACGTCACCAAGAAGGCGATCACCGCCTGTTCGACCCTGCCCGAGGTCAAGAAGTGCACCAAGGCCGGGACGGGCTGCGGCGGCTGCCTCAAGGTGATCGGGCAGCTGCTGCCACCCCCCGCCGATCCGGGGCTGTGCGGCTGCTTCGCGTACACCCGGGCGGAGCTGTACGAGATCGTCCGCACCCGGCGCCTGGCCTCCTACCGGGAGCTCCTGGACGGGCACGGGCGGCCGGAGGCGCGCGGCGGAGAGGGCTGCGAGGTCTGCAAGCCCGCCGTCGGCTCGATCATCGCCTCCCTGGCCCCCGCCGTGGGCGCCAGCGGCTACGTCCTCGACGGGGAGCAGGCCGCCCTCCAGGACACCAACGACCACTTCCTGGCGAACCTCCAGCGCAACGGCTCGTACTCGGTCGTCCCGCGCATCCCGGGCGGCGAGATCACCCCGGAGAAACTGATCGTGATCGGCGAGGTGGCCCGCGACTTCGGCCTCTACACGAAGATCACCGGCGGCCAGCGCATCGACCTGTTCGGCGCGAGCGTGGACCAGCTGCCCGCGATCTGGGCCCGGCTGGTCGACGCCGGCTTCGAGTCCGGGCACGCGTACGGGAAGGCCCTGCGGACGGTGAAGTCCTGCGTGGGGCAGACCTGGTGCCGCTACGGGGTCCAGGACAGCGTGCGGATGGCCATCGACCTGGAGCTGCGCTACCGGGGGCTGCGCGCCCCCCACAAGCTGAAGTCGGCGGTGTCCGGGTGCACCCGCGAGTGCGCGGAGGCGCAGAGCAAGGACTTCGGGGTGATCGCGACGGCCCACGGCTGGAACCTCTACGTCGGCGGCAACGGCGGGGCCGTCCCGCGCCACGCCGACCTCCTCGCCCAGGACCTGTCGGACGCCGAACTGGTGCGGCTCATCGACCGGTTCCTGATGTTCTACATCCGCACCGCCGACCGGCTGGAGCGCACCTCCACCTGGCTGGAGCGGCTGGAGGGGGGCCTGGACCACCTGCGGGACGTGGTGGTGCACGACTCGCTCGGGCTGTGCGCGGAGCTGGAGTCGCTGATGGCCGAGCACGTGGCGCACTACCGCGACGAGTGGGCCGAGACCCTCCGGGACCCGGACCGGCTGAGGCGGTTCGTGTCCTTCGTGAACGCGCCCGGCACCCCCGACCCGACCGTGAGGTTCGTCCCCGAGCGCGGCCAGGTCAAGCCCGACCTGGCCGTCCTGACCCTGGGAGGTCCTGTCCGATGACCGTCGAACTGCGTTTGGCCGAAGGCTGGCTGACGGTGTGCGAGCTGTCCTCGCTCACCCCCGGACGCGGGGTGGCCGCCCTGCTCCCGGACGGGACCCAGGCCGCGGTGTTCGTCGACCGCGAGGGGCGCCCCTACGCGATCGGCAACCAGGACCCCTTCACCGGCGCGCACGTGCTGTCGCGCGGGCTGGTCGGCTGGTCGGCGGGGCGTGCGTTCGTGGCCTCGCCGCTGCTGAAGCAGCGCTTCGACCTGGAGTCGGGGCGCTGCCTGGACGACGAGGAGGTGGCGGTCCGGACGTACCCGGTGCGGACCGCCGCGACCTCGTAGGCGGACGGTCAGCCCTGGACCATGGCCGGGTCCATCCACATGATCTCCCAGGTGTGGCCGTCGAGGTCGTCGAAGGCCCGGCCGTACATGACGCCGTGGTCCTGGGCGGGTCGGGGCTCGGTGGCCCCGGCCGCCAGGGCCCCGTCGACGAGCTCGTCGACGGCGGCGCGGCTCTCGGCGCTGAGGCACAGGAGCACCTCGGAGGTGGTGCGGGCGTCCGCGATGGCCTTGTGGGTGAAGTCCTTGTAGCGCGCCTGGGTCAGGAACATCGCGACGATGGTGTCGGTGATGGGCATGGAGGCGCAGTTCTCGTCGGTGAACTGGGCGTTGAAGGAGTAGCCCAGCTTGCCCCAGAACGCCTTCGTGGCCTCCAGGTCGCTGACGGGCAGGTTGACGAAGATCATGGTGGCGGACATCCCGGTGCCTCTTCTCTCTGGCGGCGCACGTCCCGTGCGGTGCTTTCGAGGGGTAGACCGGGGGCGCCCCGAGAACTCATCGCTCCCCGCCGAAGTTTCTTCCCCGGGGCGGGCGGCGGCCCTTCCGGACCGCCGCCCCCCTGGTGAACCGATCCTTCAGGAGACCACCGCGCCGCCCTTGAGGAGGGCCGCGCCCAGCGGGGTCACCGTGTGCAGGACGGCGTTGCCGTGGCGCAGGGTGGTCACCAGGCCCGCCTCGCGCATCACGCAGGCGTGCTGGCTCGCCGAGGCCAGGGAGACCCCGGCGCGGCGGGCCAGTTCGCTGGTGGTGGCCCCGTCGCCGATGGCCCGCAGCACCACCGAGCGGGTGTGGCCCACCAGCTTGCCCAGGGTGCGCTGGCGCTGCTCCTCCGGCCGGGCGGACTCCCCGCCGGCGCCGGCGGAGGCCAGCTGGGCGGCGGCCGGGTACACCAGCACGGGCGGCAGCTCCGGGTCGTGGAGGGTCACCGCGGTGCGCCGGCAGAAGAACGACGGCTGGAGCAGCAGCCCGCGCCCCCGCAGCCGTACGTCCCGGTCCACCGGGTACTCGCACTCCAGCACCGGCGCCCGCCAGCGCAGCATCGGCGGCAGCGAGGCCAGCAGCTCGTCCGCGCCCCCGTCGAGGAGGGCACGGCCGCGTGCGGCCCGCTCGGCCTCGATCTGGGCCTGGATGTGGGTCCAGTACGGTTCCACGGCCGCGCGGTGGTAGCCGCGCAGCTCGGCCAGCAGCCGGGGCAGGTGCCTGGTGCCGCCGTCCATGAACTCCCGCAGCCGGGTCGGCGGCGGGGTCCCGAAGGCCGCGCCGAAGCCCGCGGCGGCGCCCGCGCCCACGAGGGAGAGCTCGTGGCGCAGCCGGTCCGCGGGGAGCCCGCGCAGGGCGTCGAGGCCGACGTCCCACCCGTACTGACCCTCGGAGGGGGTCAGGAAATCGGGGAAATAGCCGCGAGCCGGTATGAGGGCGCTCAGCAGCCTTGTTTCACCATTCAACCGGCTCCGGGCTTCCGTACGCCATTCGCCGAACAGCCGGGCGTCACGCCGGTCTCTTAAGCGATGAAAACTAAGAATCGTTTCCCACAACGCATCGGGACGCCCTGCCATCCGTACGCGTGCCAGGTCCACTCCAGTGAAATGGATACGCAGCACCGAACCCCCACCTGTGCAACCGCAATCCCCCCGCCCCATGAGTATGCACGCCGTCACACGTGGTCACCACGCCCTTTCGGCCACAGTTGAAACCCCTTTCGGCGGGGGCGTGACAAGCGAAATCCTGTACTCCGCCAGGCACACTCCGGCGCGACCGAAACGCTCCGTGAAGGCCGTGGGGGGCTTTGCGGGGCCTGGCGGTCGGTCGCACCGGGAAGCGCCGACGTGCCTGGCGGATAGGCGGCAGGCGGCGGACGGGTGGGGATCCGTCCGCCGCCTGGCGCCGTAATGACTTCGTTGAATATTTCGCGAAACCCGGCCGGGCGAGGCACGGGGGTCTTCCGAATAGATGGAAGCGCCCGCCCCCGGCAGTCAGGGAACCGGGGGCGGGCGCTGTCGGGGGGAGCCGGGCTCAGCGGCTGTCGGAGCCCTTGGCCTCGGCGGCGGCACGGCCGGCCTCCAGGCGCGCCACCGGGATCCGGAACGGCGAGCAGGAGACGTAGTCGAGGCCGACCTCGTGGAAGAAGTGCACCGACTCGGGGTCGCCGCCGTGCTCGCCGCAGACGCCGAGCTTGAGGTCGGGGCGGGTGGCCCGGCCCTGCTCGACCGCGTGGCGGACGAGGGAGCCGACGCCCTCCTTGTCGATGGTCTCGAAGGGCGAGACCCCGAAGATGCCCTTCTCCAGGTAGGCGGTGAAGAAGCTGGCCTCGACGTCGTCGCGGGAGAAGCCCCACACCGTCTGGGTCAGGTCGTTCGTGCCGAAGGAGAAGAACTGCGCGGCCTCGGCGATCTGGGCGGCGGTCAGCGCGGCGCGCGGCAGCTCGATCATCGTGCCGATGGTCAGCTTGAGGCTGGTGCCGGTGGCGGCCTCGACCTCGGCGATGATCGCGTCGGCCTCCTCGCGGACGATCTCCAGCTCCTGGACGGTGCCCACGAGCGGGACCATGATCTCGGCGCGCGGGTCGCCCTTGGCGTTCTTGCGCTCGGCGGCGGCCTCGGCGATGGCCCGGACCTGCATGGCGAACAGGCCGGGGATGACCAGGCCGAGGCGGACGCCGCGCAGACCCAGCATCGGGTTCTGCTCGTGCAGCTTGTGCACGGCCTGGAGCAGGCGCAGGTCGTTCTCGTTGGCGTCCTGGCGGGACTCGGCGAGGGCGACGCGCACCGACAGCTCGGTGATGTCGGGCAGGAACTCGTGCAGCGGCGGGTCCAGGAGGCGGACGGTGACGGGCAGGCCGTCCATCGCCTCGAACAGCTCGACGAAGTCCTTCTTCTGCAGCGGCAGGAGGGCACTGAGTGCCTCGTCGCGCTCCGAGTCGGTGTCCGCGAGGATCAGGCGCTCGACCATCTCGCGGCGCTCGCCGAGGAACATGTGCTCGGTGCGGCACAGGCCGATGCCCTGGGCGCCGAAGCGGCGGGCGCGCAGCGCGTCCTCGGCGTTGTCGGCGTTGGCGCGCACCCGCAGGCGGCGGACGCGGTCGGCGTAGGCCATGATCCGGTGCACGGCGCCGACCAGCTCGTCGGCGTCGTCGGCGCCGGCGTGCATGCGGCCCTCGAAGTACTCGACGACCGGGGACGGTACGACGGGTACCTCACCGAGGTAGACCTTGCCGGTGGAGCCGTCGATGGAGACGACGTCGCCCTCTTCGATGACCTGCCCGCCGACCGTCATCCGGCGGCGCTTGGTGTCGACGTCGAGGTCCTCGGCGCCGCAGACGCAGGTCTTGCCCATGCCGCGGGCGACGACGGCGGCGTGCGAGGTCTTGCCGCCGCGCGAGGTCAGGATGCCCTCGGAGGCGATCATGCCGTCCAGGTCGTCGGGGTTGGTCTCGCGGCGGATCAGGATGACCTTCTCGCCGGAACGGGACCACTTGACGGCCGTGTACGAGTCGAAGACGGCCTTGCCGACGGCCGCGCCCGGGGAGGCGGCGATGCCGCGGCCGAGCAGGGTGGTCTTGGCGCCCTCGTCGAAGCGGGGGAACATCAGCTGCGCCAGCTGGGCGCCGCTGACCCGCTGGAGGGCCTCGGCCTCGTCGATCAGGCCCTGGTCCACGAGCTGGGTGGCGATGCGGAAGGCGGCGCCGGCGGTGCGCTTGCCGACGCGGGTCTGGAGCATCCACAGCTGGCCGCGCTCGATGGTGAACTCGATGTCGCAGAGATCCTTGTAGTGGTTCTCCAGCTTCGTCATGATCGCCATGAGCTGGTCGTACGAGGCCTTGTCGATGGCCTCCAGGTCCGCGAGCGGGACGGTGTTGCGGATGCCCGCGACGACGTCCTCGCCCTGCGCGTTCTGCAGGTAGTCGCCGTAGACGCCGGCGTGGCCGCTGGCGGGGTCGCGGGTGAAGGCGACGCCGGTGCCCGAGTCGGGGCCGAGGTTGCCGAAGACCATGGAGCAGATGTTGACGGCGGTGCCCAGGTCGCCGGGGATGCGCTCCTGGCGGCGGTAGAGCTTGGCGCGGTCGGTGTTCCAGGAGTTGAAGACGGCCTCGACGGCGAGGTCGAGCTGCTCGCGGGCGTCCTGCGGGAACTCGCGGCCGGCCTCCTTCGCGACGATCTTCTTGAAGGCCTTGACCAGCTTCTTGAGGTCGGCGGCGTCGAGGTCGGTGTCGACGGCGACCTTCTTGGCGGCCTTGGCCTGGTCGAGGGCGTCCTCGAAGAGCTCGCCCTCGACGCCCAGGACGGTCTTGCCGAACATCTGGATCAGACGGCGGTAGGAGTCCCAGGCGAAGCGCTCGTTGTCCGCCTGGGCGGCGAGGCCGGCCACGGACTCGTCGGAGAGGCCGATGTTGAGGACCGTGTCCATCATGCCCGGCATGGAGAACTTGGCGCCGGAGCGCACGGAGACCAGGAGCGGGTCGTCCGACTGGCCGAGCTTCTTGCCCATCTTCGTTTCGAGGGCTTCGAGGTGCGCGCTGACCTCGTCGCGCAGCGCGGCCGGGGCCGTGCCGCTCTCCAGGTAGACCTTGCAGGCCTCGGTGGTGATGGTGAAGCCGGGAGGGACCGGGAGACCGAGGTTGGTCATCTCGGCGAGGTTCGCTCCCTTGCCGCCCAGGAGGTCCTTGAGGTCCCGGTTGCCCTCGGTGAAGTCGTAGACGAACTTCTGCTCTTTGTTTTCCGACACGGGTCTCGACTCCTCGACGACTCGGGTGGCTGCCCTGACGGCCAGGAACATACCCAGATCGAAGGCTTATCGGTACGTCCACTTGGCGGTCATGAGGCCGTAACCACCCGTGCGCCACCGTATCGAAAGTAACCGGTCGGTAATGAGAACCTCCGAACAGCGTTCACATCCCGAAGGGGGAGGTGCCGAGAACCGCTTGATCGCGCTCGGACGAGCGATCATCGATACATTTGCGTTCAACTCTTGAACGAACAAAGGGTGGCACCCAGTGCCACCCTTTGGAAGTCTTACCCGTGACGTTCGCGCTCATCTGAGCGAAACCTCTCCCATGCGTGGCGTATATCACGCACCACGCAGGGCGATTTGTCAGCCTCCGGACGTGTCCAGCTCCGCGTCCTCGCTCACACCGGCGCAGTCGTACGGATCCTTCAGCCAGCCGTCCGGCAGGACAACCCGGTTGTTTCCGGACGTCCGGCCGCGCGGGCCGTCCGCGCTCTCCGGCCATGCCTGGTCCAGGTCCAGCTCGCTCAGATGAGCATCCAGTTCGGCCAGGGAGGAGACGACGGCCAGCTTCCCGCGCATCTCGGAGCCGACGGAGAACCCCTTGAGGTACCAGGCGACGTGCTTACGGAAGTCGATCACCCCGCGCGCCTCGTCCCCGATCCACTCCCCCAGCAGCTGCGCGTGGCGCAGCATGGCGGCCTTGACCTCGCGCAGCGTGGGCTTGTGGAAGTCCTCCGGGCGGCCCTCGAAGGCGGCGACCAGGTCGTTGAAGAGCCACGGGCGGCCCAGGCAGCCGCGTCCGACGACCACGCCGTCGCAGCCGGTCTCACGGACCATGCGCAGGGCGTCCTCGGCGCACCAGATGTCGCCGTTGCCGAGCACCGGGATCTCCGGGACGTGCTCCTTGAGGCGGGCGATGGCCTCCCAGTCGGCGGTGCCGCCGTAGTGCTGGGCGGTGGTGCGGCCGTGCAGGGCGATGGCGGTGACCCCCTCCTCGACGGCGATCCGGCCGGCGTCGAGGTAGGTGAGGTGGTCGTCGTCGATGCCCTTGCGCATCTTCATGGTGACCGGGAGGTCGCCGGCGCCCGCGACGGCCTCGCGGAGGATGGCGCGCAGCAGGTGGCGCTTGTAGGGGAGGGCCGAGCCGCCGCCCTTGCGCGTGACCTTGGGGACCGGGCAGCCGAAGTTGAGGTCGATGTGGTCGGCGCGGTCCTCCTCGACGATCATGCGGACCGCCTTGCCGACCGTCACGGGGTCAACCCCGTACAGCTGAATCGACCGGGGCTTTTCGGTCTCGTCGAAGTGGATCAGCTGCATGGTCTTCTCGTTGCGCTCGACCAGGGCGCGGGTCGTGATCATCTCGCTCACGAACAGGCCCTTGCCGCCCGAGAACTCGCGGCAGAGGGTCCGGAAGGGGGCGTTGGTGATGCCGGCCATCGGCGCGAGCACCACCGGGGGCTGCACGGTGTGCGGGCCGATCGCGAGGGGGGCGGGAAGCGTGGTCATCCCCCCATTGTCCCGCAGCGCCGTTCCCTACTTATTCGTACGCTCGGCGGTATGCATCACATGAGTGGCGTGGATCACGGGAGTCGTCGGCACCGTCTGCTGGTCCTGGGGATCTGCTGCATGAGCCTGCTGATCGTCAGTCTGGACAACACCGTCCTGAACGTGGCCCTGCCCGCGATGCGACGCGAGTTCGACGCGTCGGTCTCGGGGATGCAGTGGACCATCGACGCGTACACCCTGGTCATCGCCTCGCTGCTGATACTGGCCGGGTCGACGGCGGACCGGATCGGGCGCCGGAAGGTCTTCGCCTGGGGGCTGGCGCTCTTCACGGCGGGGTCGGTGCTGTGCTCCCTGGCGCCCGGTCTGCACTGGCTGATCGTCTTCCGGATGGTCCAGGCCGTGGGCGGGGCCATGCTCAACCCCGTCGCCATGTCGATCATCACCAACACCTTCACCGACCCCAAGGAGCGCGCCCGCGCGATCGGGGTCTGGGGTGCGGTGGTCGGGATCTCGATGGCCGCCGGACCGCTGGTCGGGGGGCTGCTGGTGGACTCGGTGGGCTGGCGGTCCATCTTCTGGGTCAACCTGCCCGTCGGGCTGGCCGCCCTGGCCCTCACCCTGCGCTTCGTCCCGGAGTCCCGCTCCGAGCGCCCGCGGCGGCCGGACCCGGTGGGGCAGGTGCTGGTCGTGGCGCTGCTGGGCGGGGTGACGTACGCGATCATCGAGGCGCCGGCGCAGGGGTGGCGCTCCCCGCCGATCCTGGCGTGCGCGCTGGGCGCGGTGGCCGCGCTGGGCGGACTGCTGTTCTACGAGTCCCGGCGGACGGACCCGCTGATCGACCCGCGCTTCTTCCGCAGCGCCCCCTTCAGCGGGGCGACCGTGATCGCGGTGAGCACCTTCGCCTCGCTGTCCGGGTTCCTCTTCCTGACCACCCTCTACCTCCAGGAGGTGCGGGGGCTGAACGCCTTGGACGCGGGGCTGCACATGCTGCCGATGGCCGCGTTCGCCTTCGTCTGCGCGCCGGTCTCGGGGCGGCTGGTCGCCAACCACGGGCCGCGGCCGTCGCTGCTGGTGTCGGGGGTGGCCATGGGGGCGAGCGGGCTGCTGTTCGCGGCGTTCTCAGCGGAGTCCTCCACCCCGTTGATGTTCACCGGCTACGTGCTGTTCGGCATCGGCTTCGGCCTGGTCAACGCTCCGATCACCAATACGGCGCTGTCGGGGATGCCGCGCTCGCAGGCAGGGGTGGCGGCCGCGGTGGCCTCCACCAGCCGGCAGACCGGCGGGGCGCTGGGCGTGGCGGTGATAGGGGCGGTGCTGGCGTCCGGGACGGCGGGCGGTGCGGACTTCGCCACGGCGACCCGGCCCGCCTGGTGGATCATCACCGGCTGTGCGTTCGTGGTCCTGGTCGTGGGGGCCGTCACGACCGGGCCATGGGCGCATGCCACCGCCCTGCGGACGGCCCGGGCGCTGGAGCCGTCGCAGCCGTCCGCGCCTCCCGGTCCCCCGCCCGGTCCTTCCGCTCCGCCGCCGGGGCAGGCTCCCGGGCCGCGCATGGACGGCGGGCTGCCGCCGGCTCCCGGGCCGGCTCCGGCGGGCTGAGGCCGCCGCGGCGAGCGCCGCTCCCGAAGTGCCGCTCCGCACCACCGCCGACATGACGGCTGACAGATATTGAAATCTGTCAGCCGTCATGCCATTCTCTTCTCATGAGTACGCACGAGAACACCACCGCGCCCGCCACCTCCGCGACCCCCGCCGCCCGCCGCCTCGGCGCCACCGGCCCGGCCGTCTTCCCCCTGGGGCTGGGCTGCATGGGCATGTCCGCCCTCTACGGCGGGGCCGACCGGGCCGATTCCCTCGCCACCCTCCACGCCTTCCTGGAAGCGGCGCCCGAGGGCATGCACGCGCTCCTGGACACCGGCGACTTCTACGGCATGGGCCACAACGAGCTGCTGATCAACGAGGCCCTGCGCACCGCCCCGGCGGCGGCCCGCGAGCGGGCGCTGACCAGCGTCAAGTTCGGCGCCCTGCGGACCGTCGAGGGCGGTTTCACCGGGTACGACGGGCGGCCCGAGGCCGTGAAGAACTTCCTGGCCTACTCCCTCCAGCGGCTCGGCCGCGACCACATCGACGTCTACCGGATCGCCCGCGTCGACCCGGACGTCCCGATCGAGGAGACCGTCGGCGCCATCGCCGAGGCCGTCCAGGCGGGCCACGTCCGGCACATCGGCCTCTCGGAGGTCGGCGCGGACACCCTGCGCCGGGCCGCGGCGGTCGCCCCGATCTCGGACCTCCAGATCGAGTACTCGCTGCTCTCGCGCGGCATCGAGGACCGGATCCTGCCGACCGCCCGCGAGCTCGGCATCGGCGTCACCGCGTACGGGGTGCTGTCCCGGGGCCTGATCAGCGGGCACTTCAGCCGGGACCGCGCGCTGGCCCCCGGCGACTTCCGCGGGATGAGCCCCCGCTTCCAGGGCGACAACCTCGGCCGCAACCTCGACCTGGTCGAGGCCCTGCGCAAGGTCGCCGGCGAGAAGGGCGTGACCGTGGCACAGATCGCCATCGCCTGGGTGCTCGCCCAGGGCCCGCTGCGCGGCGCCGACATCGTGCCGCTGGTGGGCGCCCGCCGCCGGGACCGGCTGACCGAGGCCCTCGGCGCGCTGCGGGTCGAGCTGACCGAGGCCGACCTGGCCGCCGTCGAAGCGGCGGTCCCGGCCGGCGCGGCGTCCGGCGACCGGTATCCGGCGGCGCAGATGGCCCACCTCGACAGCGAGCACTGAGCTGGCGGTACGGTCGTACCCATGCCCTCCGCTGCCGCCGAACCCCTGACCCCCGAGCGCATCCTCGAAACCACCGAGGAGGTGCTGCGCCGCTTCGGCCCCACCAAGGCGACCGTGGTGGACGTGGCGCGCGCCCTGGGCGTCAGCCACGGCAGCGTCTACCGGCACTTCCCCTCGAAGGCGGCGCTGCGCGAGGCCGTCACGGACCGCTGGCTCGCCAAGAGCGTGGTCATGCTGGAGGGGATCGCCTCGGCGCCGGGCGAGCCCGCCCCCTCGAAGCTGGAGTCCTGGCTGGAGGCCCTCTTCGAGGCCAAGCGCCACAAGGCGGGGGACGACCCGGAGCTGTTCGCGACGTACACGGTGCTGCTCGGCGAGAACAGCGGGGTGGTCGACGCCCACCTGACGGAGCTGATCGACCAGCTGACCCGGATCATCGCCGAGGGTGTCGCCGCCGGCACCCTGGCCGCGCCCGACGTACCGGCCGCCGCGCGCGCCGTCTTCGACGCCACCGGCCGGTTCCATGACCCCCAGTACGTGGCGGAGTGGCTCTCGCCCACGATCACCGCGGAGTTCGAGGCCGTCGTCGGGCTCGTCGTCAGGGGCCTGCGCGCCTGAACCGCCGCGGCTGCGCCTCCCGTTGCGCGGAAGGAGACACTCCGCACGGTTTGGCGATCATTTTGAGCCGTGTCGACTTGTACATGTCAGTGACAGTTCCTTACGGTCCCCCTACCGCACTACTCAGGCACGTTCCAGGGGGAACCTTGTCCACGGCAGCAGTACAGCCCTCACCTCCCGCACGCTCCGGCGGCGCCGCCGCCATCGGTCTCGTCCTGACCATCGCGCTCAGCGTGGTCGCGCCGATCGTCACCTACAACACGCTCGTCGACGACCACGGCTGGAGCGAGGCCTCGGCCCTGCTGGTCAGTGGCGCCTGGCCGGTCCTCGACAGCGCCGTCATGGTGGCCTGGCGGCGCAAGCTGGACGAGTTCGCCATCGTCACCCTGGTGTTCCTGGCGATCACCGCCGCCGTGTCCCTCGTCGGCGCCAACTCGACCCGGGCCCTGCTGGTCAAGGACTCCGCCGTCACCGGGCTGTTCGGGCTCCTGTGCCTGGCCACGCTGCTCGCGCCGCGCCCGCTGATGTTCTACTTCGGCCGGAAGTTCGGCACGGACGGCACCCCGGCGGGCGTGGCGTACTACAACGGCCTGTGGCAGTACGAGGGCTTCCGCAACGCCCAGCGCCGCATGACCCTGGTCTGGGGCGTGGTCTACCTCATCGAGGCCGCGGTCCGGATCGCCCTGTCGTACGTCCTGGACACCTCCACCATGGTGACCATCAGCCCGTTCATGATCTACGGGACGCTCGGCGGTCTGGCCCTGTGGACGGTCCGCTTCGTCAAGCGCACCAAGGCGGAGGGCGAGAAGCGGGCCGCGGCCGCGGCGGCCGCCGCGGCCGAGCAGGCCGGCGCCTCCGCGGCCTGACCAGCGCGGAAGGGAAAAGACCGGTGGCCCGGTGCGCGATCCGCGCACCGGGCCACCGGTCTTTGGCTTCCGGACCTAGCAGCCCAGCAGACGGCTGCCGAGGTAGCCCTGGATCTGGTCCAGGGACACGCGCTCCTGCTTCATGGTGTCGCGCTCGCGCACGGTCACCGCGTTGTCGTCCAGGGTGTCGAAGTCGACGGTGACGCAGAACGGCGTACCGATCTCGTCCTGGCGGCGGTAGCGGCGGCCGATGGCGCCCGCGTCGTCGAACTCGATGTTCCAGTTCTTGCGCAGGTCGGCGGCCAGGCCCTTGGCCTTCGGCGACAGCTGCGCGTTGCGGGACAGCGGCAGGACGGCGACCTTGATCGGGGCCAGGCGCGGGTCGAAGCGCATCACGGTGCGCTTCTCCATGACGCCCTTGGCGTTCGGGGCCTCGTCCTCGATGTACGCGTCGAGCATGAAGGCGAGCATGGCGCGGTTGACGCCGGCCGCCGGCTCGATGACGTACGGGGTGTAGCGCTCGCCGGCCTCCTGGTCGAAGTACGTGAGGTCCTGGCCGGAGGCGGCGGCGTGGGCCTTGAGGTCGTAGTCCGTGCGGTTGGCGACGCCCTCCAGCTCGGAGAACTCACTGCCGCCGAAGTTGAAGCGGTACTCGATGTCGGCGGTGCGCTTCGAGTAGTGGGACAGCTTCTCCTTCGGGTGCTCGTACCAGCGCATGTTCTCCTCGCGCATGCCCAGGCCGCGGTACCAGTTCCAGCGCTCCTGCATCCAGAACTCCTGCCACTCCTCGTCCTCGCCCGGCTTGACGAAGAACTCCATCTCCATCTGCTCGAACTCGCGCGTGCGGAAGATGAAGTTGCCCGGCGTGATCTCGTTGCGGAAGGACTTGCCCATCTGCGCGATGCCGAACGGGGGCTTCTTGCGCGAGGCGGTCTGGACGTGGGCGAAGTTCGTGAAGATGCCCTGGGCGGTCTCGGGGCGCAGGTACGCCTTCGAGCCGGTGTCCTGGGTGGGGCCGAGGTGGGTCTCCAGCATGCCGGAGAACTGCTTCGGCTCGGTGAACTGGCCCTTCACACCACAGTTGGGGCAGTTGATGTCGGCGAGGCCGTTGGCGGGGACGCGGCCGTGCTTGGCCTCGTAGGCCTCTTCCAGGTGGTCGGCACGGTGACGCTTGTGACAGGAGGTGCACTCGGTCAGCGGGTCCGAGAAGGTCGCGACGTGGCCGGAGGCCACCCAGACCTCGGGGGCCAGGATGACGGAGGAGTCGAGGCCGACGATGTCCTCGCGCCCGGTGACCATCGCCTTCCACCACTGGCGCTTGATGTTCTCCTTGAGCTCGACACCCAGCGGACCGTAGTCCCAGGCAGCCCTGGAACCGCCGTAGATGTCACTGCAAGGGAAAACGAAGCCACGGCGCTTGCTCAGGCTGACGATGGTTTCGATCTTGTCGGCGGCCACGGTGCTCTCTTCATTACGAGGACGAACGGCGAAGGCTTTAGGTTACCGGCGCCCGCACCCTCCACTTCAAGTCGGTATCCCCTTCCAGCATGCCCCCGCGGGCCCCCCACCTGCCTTTTTGACAACGGTTTCCATCTTTGATGAAAATGGATGTCATGAACGTACGACGCCTCATACCCACCGCCGCGCTCGCCGGAGCCGTCGCCCTCGCGGCCACGGCCCTCACCGCCTGCTCCGGGGCCGGTGCCGCGGGCGCGGACAAGGACGGCAGACTCGGCGTGACGGCGTCGTTCTACCCCCTGCAGTTCCTCGCCGAGCGGGTCGGCGGGGACCACGTGAAGGTCACCACCCTCACCAAGCCGGGCGTCGAACCGCACGACCTGGACATCACCCCCCGGCAGACCGGACAGCTGGGCGACTCCGACGTGGTCCTGTACCTCAAGGGCCTCCAGCCCGCCGTCGACAAGGCCATAGCCCAGTCCGGCGTGAAGAACACCGTGGACGCGGCCACCCTCACGAAGCTGGAGGTGCACGGCACCTCCGGCGAGGAGGACCACGACCACGCCGCCGAGGGGGACGACCACGGCCACGACCACGGGGAGGCGGGCGAGGACCCGCACGTCTGGCTCGACCCGGTCAAGTACGCGGAGATCGCCAAGGGCTTCGGCGCCGCACTGGAGAAGGCCGACCCCGGGCACGCGGCCGACTACCGGAAGAACACCGACCGACTGGTGGCCGAACTGGCCACGCTGGACAAGGAATTCGCCGAAGGCCTGAAGAACACGGCCTCCAGGACCTTCATCACCACGCATTCCGCTTTCGGCTACCTCGCCGAGCGCTACGGCCTCGACCAGGAGGGCATCTCCGGCGTCGACCCCGAGGCCGAGCCCAGCCCGGCCCGGATGAAGGAACTCCAGGCCGTCGCGAAGAAGGACAATGTGACGACCGTGTTCTTCGAGGCCCTGGCCAGCGACAAGACGGCCAAGACCCTGGCCCGGGACACGGGCCTGCGGACCGACGTCCTCGACCCCCTGGAGGGGATCACCGACAGGTCCCAGGGCGCCGACTACTTCGAGGTCATGCGGTCCAACCTGAAGAACCTCCAGAAGGCCCTCGGAACCAAGTGATCACAGCAGCAACGGAGGCGCGAGCCATGCAGTCAACGCCCCGACCGGCGAACGACGACCAGACCGTCATATCCCTGCGCGGGGCCACGGCCTCGCTCGGCTCCCGCCCCGTGCTGCGCGGGGTCGACCTCACCGTCCGCCGGGGCGAGGTCGTCGCCCTGCTCGGCGCCAACGGCTCCGGCAAGTCCACGGCCGTGCGCGCCGTGGTCGGCCAGGTACCGCTCACCGGCGGCTCCCTGTCCCTCTTCGGCACCGACTTCAAGCGCTTCCGCCAGTGGCCGCGCATCGGCTACGTCCCCCAGCGCACCACCGCCGCCAGCGGCGTCCCGGCCACCGTCCGGGAGGTCGTCTCCTCCGGCCGCCTCGCCCGCAGCCGCTTCGGGATCCTGCGCAAGGCCGACAGGGCGGCGGTCGAGCGGGCCCTGGCCCTCGTCGACATGGACGGCCACGCCGACGCCTCGGTCAACGCCCTCTCCGGGGGTCAGCACCAGCGCGTGCTCATAGCCCGGGCGCTGGCCGTCGAACCCGAGCTGCTGATCATGGACGAGCCGATGGCCGGCGTGGACCTGGCCAACCAGGAGGTCCTCGCGAGCGCCCTGCGCCAGCAGGTCGCCGCCGGGACCACCGTCCTCCTCGTCCTGCACGAGCTGGGCCCCCTGGAGCCCCTCATCGGCCGGGCCGTCGTCCTGCGCGACGGCTGCGTCGTCCACGACGGGCCGCCGCCCGAGGCCGTCGGGCAGCACGCCCTCCCCGGCCACGACCACGTACACCCCCACGCGGCGCACGACGCCGAGCCCCTGCGGACGGGACTGCTGAGCTGATGGACATCCTGCACCAAGCCTTCATGCAGCGGGCACTGATCGCCGCCGCGCTGGTCGGCATCACCGCGCCCGCGATCGGCACGTACCTCGTCCAGCGCCGCCAGGCGGTCATGGGCGACGGCATCGGCCACGTGGCCATGACCGGCGTCGCCCTGGGCTTCCTGCTCAACACCAGCCCGGTCTGGATGGCCACCCTCGTCGCGGTCGTCGGCGCCGTCGGCATGGAGCTGATCCGCTCCCGCGGCAAGACCAGCGGGGACATCGCGCTCGCCATGCTCTTCTACGGCGGCCTGGCCGGCGGCGTGATGATCATCAACCTGGCCCCGGGCGGCTCCACCGCCAACCTGAGCAGCTACCTCTTCGGCTCGATCAGCTTCGTCTCCCCCGAGGACGTCACCGCCGTGGTGATCCTCGCCGCCTTCGTCATCGCCGTGACCATCGGGCTGCGCCGCCAGCTGTTCGCGATCAGCCAGGACGAGGAGTTCGCCCGCGTCACCGGCCTGCCGGTGCGCGCGCTGAACCTGCTGATGGCCGTCACGGCCGCCGTCACCGTCACCGTGGCCATGCGGATCGTGGGCCTGCTGCTGGTCAGCGCCATGATGGTGATCCCCGTCGCGGCCGCCCAGCGGGTCGCCCGCGGCTTCGCCGCGACCCTGTCGCTGGCCATGGGGATCGGCGTGGTGGTCTCGCTGAGCGGTACGGCCGCCACGTACTACATGGACGCGCCGTCCGGCGCCACGATCGTGCTGCTGGCCATCGCCGTCTTCGTGGCCACGACGGCCCTGTCCACGCCCGTGGCCCGGCGCCGCGCGAAGGCCGCCCGGGCCGCCGAGGAGGTCTGCACCCGGGACGACGTGAAGGTCCAGTAGGACCGGCCGCCTGGCACAATGAGGCGAGGCCGAAACGAGGAGGAACCGGTGGCGACTGCGCCTGGCGAGACGAATGCCGCGCCAGTACGAGGGCGATCCACCCGGCAGCGGGCCGCCGTGGCGGCGGCGCTGGACGAGGTGGACGAGTTCCGCAGCGCCCAGGAGCTGCACGACATGCTCAAGCACCGCGGCGACTCCGTCGGCCTGACCACCGTCTACCGCACCCTGCAGTCCCTGGCGGACGCCGGCGAGGTGGACGTGCTGCGCACCAGCGACGGCGAGTCCGTCTACCGCCGCTGCTCCACGGGCGACCACCACCACCACCTGGTCTGCCGCAAGTGCGGCAAGGCGGTCGAGGTGGAGGGCCCGGCGGTGGAGAAGTGGGCGGAGTCCATCGCGTCCGAGCACGGCTTCGTGAACGTGGCCCACACCGTCGAGATCTTCGGCACCTGCGCGGACTGCGCCGCCGCCGGCTAGTCCGAAAGGGTCGGATTCCGGTCGAACACCGGTCGGAATCCGGTCGGAATCCGACCGCTCAGAGCCGCGGCAGGTGCGCCGTCAGGAGCTCCCGCACCCGGTCGACGTCCCCGGGAGCCAGGACGGCCCGCTTCGGGAGCCAGCCCAGCCCTCCCCGGCCCGCGTCCAGGACGAACAGGTTCCGCGTCTCGCTCCAGTGCCGGTAATCCGTCCACGCCATGGCCACCGCCGGCCCGTCGGGCCGGGGCCGGCGCAGCCCCGACGCGGTGAGCGTGCAGCGGTACTCGGGGTACTCCGAGGCGCAGCGGCGCAGCCGGCGCGCCATGCCCGACCAGCTGAGGGCGAGCCCGGCGAGGCCGGCGCACACCGCCATGCCCGTGACGAGGGCCAGTGCCACCAGGTCGACCTCGACGCCGTGCCGGAGCACGATGGACGCGGGCGCCAGCAGGGGCAGCACGACCAGCCACATCAGCAGGCGCAGCCGTCCCGCCGAGGTCCTGGTGGTGTACCAGCGCAGCACTTCCGCCACGTCCCCGCGCTCCGGACGGTAGGCGAGCTCCACCGCCTGATCAGTCATGTTCATGGCGGCAGAGCCTAGCCGTCCGGTCAGCTCTCGGAGCCCTCGGGCTGGTTGGGGACCGCGCCGCCGAAGCGGCGGTCGCGCTGGGCGTACTCCAGGCAGGCGTCCCACAGGTGGATCCGGTCGAAGTCCGGCCACAGGACGTCCTGGAAGACCATCTCGGCGTAGGCGCTCTGCCAGATCAGGTAGTTGGACGTGCGCTGCTCGCCGCTGGGGCGCAGGAACAGGTCCACGTCCGGCATGTCCGGGTAGTAGAGGTACTTGGCGAGGGTCTTCTCATTGACCTTCGAGGGGTCCAGCCGGCCGGCCTTCACGTCCTCGGCGAGGGCCTGGGCGGCGTCGGCGATCTCGGCGCGGCCGCCGTAGTTCATGCAGAAGTACAGCGTCAGCCTGTCGTTGCCCTTGGTCTGCTCCTGGGCGACCTGGAGCTCCTTGGCCACGGACTTCCACAGCTTGGGCATGCGGCCCACCCAGCGCACCCGGATGCCGAGCGCGTCGAGCTGGTCGCGGGTCTTGCGGATGAAGTCCCGGTTGAAGTTCATCAGGAAGCGCACCTCGTCGGGCGAGCGCTTCCAGTTCTCCGTGGAGAAGGCGTACAGGGAGATGTTCTTGACGCCCATCTCGATCGCGCCCTGGAGCACGTCGAGGACGCGCTCCGCGCCGACCTTGTGTCCCTCGGTGCGCGGCAGGCCCCGCTCCTTGGCCCAGCGGCCGTTGCCGTCCATCACGATCGCGACGTGCTCCGGGACCAGTTCGCCCGGGATCTTCGGCGGGCGGGCGCCGGTCGGGTGCGGTTCGGGGAGCGTGTAGTCCCGTCGGGAGAGTCCCAGGAATCCGCGTACTGCCATGGCGCTTCGGTCTCCGATCTCGGTCACTTCTCTACGTAACGCAAGGAACGCAGCCCGCGTTCCAGATGCCAGTGCAGATAGGCGGAGACGAGTCCGCTCCCCTCGCGCACGTGCCGCGGCTCGGCCGCGTCGGCCGTCAGCCAGTCCCCCGTCAGCAGGGCGCTGAGCAGCCCGATGGCCTCAGCAGATGGTACGACGCTTCCGGGGACCCGGCAGTCGCCGCATATGACCCCGCCCGCGGCGACGGAGAAGTGCCGGTTGGGGCCGTGGATGCCGCACTTCGCGCAGTCCTCGAAGCTGGGCGCGTAGCCGTTGACCGCCAGGGAGCGCAGCAGGAAGGCGTCGAGGACCAGGTGCGGTTCGTGTTCGCCGCGCGCGAGCGTGCGCAGGGCGCCGACCAGCAGCAGGTACTGCTGTACGGCGGGCTCGCCCTCGTTCTCGGTGAAGCGTTCGGCGGTCTCCAGCATCGCGGTGCCGGCGGTGTAGCGAGCGTAGTCGGTGACGATGCCGTTGCCGTAGGGGGCGATGATCTCGGTCTGGGTGCACAGCGGCAGGCTGCGGCCGATCAGCTCGCTGCCCCGGGCGAAGAACTGCACGTCGGCATGGGAGAAAGGTTCCAGCCGGGCGCCGAACTTGGACTTCGTGCGCCGTACTCCGCGGGCGACGGCCCGGACGCGGCCGTGGCCGCGGGTGAGCAGCGTGATGATGCGGTCCGCCTCACCCAGCTTCTGGGTGCGCAGCACGATGCCGTCGTCGCGGAACAGACTCATGCGTCCCATTGTCCCCCGGGCACGGACAGCACCGGCCCCCGTCCGGAGCTGGTGTCCGGACGGGGGCGGCACCCCTTGGGAGGATCAGGGGGGAGGCGGAGGCGGTCAGGCGGCGGGCGCCCCCGCCTCGTCGGCCTCCTCGGCTCCGGCCTGCGCGGCGTCGGCCTTCGGGGCGTCGGCCTTCGGGGCGTCGGCCTTGGTGACGTCCGCCTTCGGAGCGTCGGCCTTCTCGGCGGACGCCGGGGCGGCGGAGGGCTGGGCGGGCACCTCGGCGTGGCCGGTCAGGGCCTCGGCCAGCGTCTCGGCGAGGGCCTCGGCCGGCGCGGCCGTCCGCGCGTCGTCCGCGGCCAGGCCGTTGAAGACCAGGTTGAGGATGATGGCGGCGCTGGCACCGAGGGTCACACCGCTGTTGAGCAGCGAGGACAGGTCCGGGCTCATGTGCTTGTCGAAGTAGGCCGGGACCGTGGCGGGGAAGAGCGCGAAGGCCAGCGAGACGCCGACGATCAGGGCGTTCTTCTCCTCCTTGAGGTCCACCTTCGCCAGGGTCTGGATACCGGCGAGGGCGACCATGCCGAACATCACGGTGGCGGCGCCGCCGAGCACGCCGGGCGGGACGGAGGCGACGATCGCGGCGGCCTTGGGGATCAGGCCGAGGACGATCATGAAGACGCCGGCGGCCACGACCACGAAGCGGCTCTTGACCTTCGTCATCCGCACCAGGCCGACGTTCTCGGCGAAGGCGACGTACGGGAAGGAGTTCAGGATGCCGCCGAGGGCGGTGGCGGCGCCGTCGGCGCGCAGGGCGCGGGCGACGGTCTCGCTGTCGACCTCCTTGCCGACGATGTCGCCGACGGCGTAGGTGTCACCGGTCGTCTCGACCATGGTGATCAGCATGACGATCAGCATGAGGAGGATCGGGAACCACTCGAACTTCGGGACGCCGAAGTGGAAGGGGGTGGTGACGCCGATCCAGTCGGACCTGCCGACGTCACCGAACTTGGCGTCGCCGAGGAGGAAGGCGGCGGCCGTGCCGCCGACCAGGCCGAGCAGGATGCCGATGCTGCGCAGGAACGGTCCGCCGAACTTCATCAGGACGAGGATGAAGAGCATGGTGCCGCCGGCGTAGGCCAGCTGCGTGGGGACGCCGCCGTCGGCCACGGTGGGGGCGCCGCCCGCGGCGTCCTTCAGGCCGACCGGGATCAGGACGATGCCGAGGACCGTGATCACCGTGCCGGTGACGACCGGCGGGAACAGCCGCATGACCGCGCGGAAGGCCTTGGCGGGCAGCCAGGCGAAGGCGAAGGTCGCGATGCCGGCGGTGATGACGGCGCCGTAGATGACCAGCAGGGCGGCCGTACCGCCGCCCGCGCCGAGGCCGATGGCGATCATCGGGGAGACCGCGGTGAAGGTCACGCCCTGGATCAGCGGCAGCCGGGCGCCGACGCGGCCGACGCCGAAGGCCTGGATGATCGAGGCGATACCGCAGGTGAAGAGGTCCGCGTTGATCAGGTAGACCAGCTGTTCAGGGCTCAGCTTCAGCGCACTGCCGACGATGATCGGAACGATCACCGCGCCGGCGTAGAAGGCGAGTACGTGCTGGAAGCCGTACAGCGCGAGCTTGGGGAGGGGGAGCACCTCGTCGACCGGGTGCGAGCTCTGCTCTCCGCTTTCGGAAAGCCGGGCGGCGACACGTGCCATCTCTGCCTTGCCCTTCAAAGGAGGTAGGTAATTGAGAGGAAGCTGGTTATCCCCTGGCCGGAGTGGGTCGCTAACCCGTTGGTCCGCCGGGGTTGTCAGTGGGAACACGCAGATCTCGTCGTGTGACCGGAATTGAACGCCTGTGGAAGTGCTCACAGATATCGGAGACTCCGACAAAGTGTCGGCCTTCCGGGGCACTCTCTCTGGAGGTTCCTCCCATGGCGGTCGCCCGCGCGCAGGAGTATGGGAACCCGGCCCACGGCGGCCCCCTTCCCCCTGCACACCTGCGAAGTTCCCGGCGCTGACACGGGATTTACGGGCTCGCATGGATTCGGCCACGCAAATCAGAGGGGCCGATTCAGGGCGTCCGGAATGCGGAACATTTGTACGGAAGCGGGAACTCCGTGCGTTCCGGAGACTCCGGGCAGCTCCCTTTCCGGCCGGTACGGCCGAATCGTTACCTCCCGGACGCCCACATGTCGGGATTCCGCCTCCCGAACGCGTCGGGGCCCGGCGGAAAAACTCCGCCGGGCCCGCTTCGGCGTGCGCGCCGTGAGCCGCTAGGGCGCGCGCACCGCGGACAGGAGGCCGTCCACCTCGTCCGAACCCATGCGCAGCGCCGCGCCCACGGTGGCGAGCACCGCGCGCTCGGCGGGGATGTAGGGCCCGTCCGCCAGGGCGATCCGCGCGCCCGTCAGCAGGATCGATTCGCGGCCGGGGCCGGCCAGGTGCGCGGCGAGGGGCTCCAGCGCCTCGTGGAGCTCGATCGACAGGGCCGCCCCGCAGCACTCGGGCCCGTCGTAGAGCCCCAGCCGGCCCTCCTCGGCGGCCAGCGCCTCCACGAGGGATTCCAGCTGCTCCTCGGTGCAGTCCTGGAAGCCGGCCGCCCGTACGGCCGACACGGCGGTCTCCAGCGCGCTGCGCGAGGCGGTCCCGCCCGCGGCGAGCACGGCCAGCGCCACGGTGTGCACGGCGTCGCGCAGCAGCGCGGAGAAGCGGGTGGTGGTGAGGTGGTCCAGCACCTCGGTGCCGAAGCGCCGGCGGCAGGCCTGGCACTCGACGACGGGTCCGGCCTGGCCGCGCGGCAGCAGCGGCAGGCCGAGCACGGTGAACCGGCGGCGCCCGGTGCGCCGGCGGTAGTTGCGGTCACCGCCGCAGCCGGGGCAGAAGAACTCCCCGTCGCCCACGGTGTTCCAGCTGGTACGGATGCCCCAGAGCGTCAGCTTCCGGCCGTCCCCACCCCGAACTGGCAGCACGTCGCACCTCCGTAACCGCCCGGCAACGACGCCGGGTTGGCGTGATGTTAGCCACATCGGTGAGTGTGCGTCAGTCGTGCGACAAGACAACATGGTCCCGGGGGCGCACTTGGCCGATCTGCGCCCCCGGAACACGGCCCTGGAACACGGCCCCGGAAGACGACGGAGCCCCGCCCCTCCGGCCGGAGGGGCGGGGCTGCGTCAGGGGTGGTTCAGCGGCCCGCGCGGTTGACGGCGGAGATGACCGCCTTCAGGGAGGCGCGGGTGGTGTTGGCGTCGATGCCGATGCCCCACAGGACCCGGCCGTCGATGGCGCACTCGATGTACGAGGCGGCCACGGCGGAGGCGCCCTCGCTCATCGTGTGCTCGGTGTAGTCCAGCAGGCGGGCGTCCACGCCGATGCCGGCCAGCGCGTCGAAGAAGGCCGAGATCGGACCGTTGCCGGTGCCGTTCAGGACCGTCTCCACGCCGTCCACGACCGCCTCGACGGTCAGCGTGTCCGTGCCGTCCTTGTCGGTGGTGGTGGAACCGGAGCGCAGCTGGATGCGTCCCCACGGGTTCTGGGGGTTGGGCAGGTACTCGTCCGAGAAGGCCTCCCAGATCGCCTTCGGCGTGACCTCGCCGCCCTCGGCGTCGGTCTTGGCCTGGATGATCCGCGAGAACTCGATCTGCATGCGGCGCGGCAGGTCCAGCTTGTGGTCGTTCTTCAGGACGTAGGCGATGCCGCCCTTGCCGGACTGGGAGTTGACCCGGATGACCGCCTCGTAGGAGCGGCCGACGTCCTTCGGGTCGATGGGCAGGTACGGGACGGCCCACTCGATCTCGTCGACGGTCTTGCCCTGGGCGGCCGCGTCGGCCTCCATGGCGTCGAAGCCCTTCTTGATGGCGTCCTGGTGGGAGCCGGAGAAGGCGGTGTAGACCAGGTCGCCCGCGTAGGGGTGGCGCGGGTGGACCTCCATCTGGTTGCAGTACTCGCTGGTGCGGCGGATCTCGTCGATCTGCGAGAAGTCGATCTGCGGGTCGATGCCCTGGGAGAACAGGTTCATGCCCAGGGTGATCAGGTCGACGTTGCCGGTGCGCTCGCCCTGCCCGAACAGACAGCCCTCGATGCGGTCGGCGCCGGCCATCAGGGCCAGCTCCGCGGCGGCCACGGCGGTGCCGCGGTCGTTGTGCGGGTGCACGGAGATGCAGATGTGCTCGCGGCGGGTCAGGTTGCGGGCCATCCACTCGAAGCGGTCCGCGTGGGTGGAGGGCGTCGAGCGCTCCACGGTGGCGGGCAGGTTCAGGATGATCTCGCGGCCCTCGCCCGGCTGCCAGACGTCGCAGACGGCCTCGCAGACCTCCAGGGCGAAGTCCAGCTCGGTGTCGGTGAAGATCTCGGGGCTGTACTGGTAGCCGAAGACGGTCTCGGGGCCCAGCAGCTTCTCCGCGTACTCCATGACCAGGCGGGTGCCGTCGACGGCGATCTGCTTGATCTGCTCCTTGGAGCCGCGGAAGACCACCCGGCGGAAGGTCGGGGCGGTCGCGTTGTACAGGTGGACCGTGGCGCGCTTGGCGCCGACCAGCGATTCGACGGTCCGCTCGATCAGGTCCTCGCGGGCCTGGGTCAGTACGGAGATGGTGACGTCGTCCGGGATCGCGCCCTCTTCGATGATCGAGCGCACGAAGGCGAAGTCGGTCTCGCCGGAGGAGGGGAAGCCGACCTCGATCTCCTTGTAGCCCATGCGCACCAGCAGGTCGAACATCTCGCGCTTGCGGGCGGGGGTCATCGGGTCGATCAGCGACTGGTTGCCGTCGCGCAGGTCGGTGGAGAGCCAGCGGGGGGCCTGGGTGACGCGGGCGTCCGGCCAGGTACGGTCCGGGATGTCCACCTGCTCGTACATGCCGTACTTGTGGATCGGCATCCCAGAGGGCTTCTGGGTGTGCGTCGCGTTGGTGATGGGCGTGGGGCGACCGACAAAAGGCTGCTGGCTCATGGCGTTGGGCTCCTCGCGTGTCCGCGGTAGTTCGCTGGGACGGCCGACGGCGGTAGTGAAAACCGCAACACCAAACTCCGCGGGGAGGGGGCCGGCCTACGACTACAGACCCTCGCCGCGGCAGCTAAGGAGAAGCAGCCCGAAACGCATGATGGGCCGAGCCTAACCGAGCCGCGCCGTGTCGCGAGGACCTGTTTCAGTATGCAAGACCGGGGCGCCCGATTTATACCCTTTGTGACTCAGGACGCCTTTCCTCCGCCAAGGTCCGGCGGATCCGTCAACACGGCGCGACGTCTTTGAGACAACCGAATGAATCATGCTCGCTGCTAGTGACACCGACATCACCCACTGCCACATTTCCGGGCATGGATGCCTTCCTTTCCCACGGACACGCCCCCCACCACCCCGTCTTCTGCACCGTGGTGCCGCCGCACCTGCTGGACAAGGCCGCCCGCTCCGCCGACTCCACCCGGGCCGACGCCGCCCAGCGCACCCTGGAGACGGACGCCCTCCTGCGCACCCGGCGCCGGATCAGCACCGTCCGCGGGATCGTCCCGGCCGACGCGGACCCCGCCGCCCCCGAGGGGCCGCGCCGCACGATCTACGACGCCCAGCACCACACGCGCCTGCCGGGGAGGAAGGTCCGCGCGGAGGGGGCCGACGCCTCGAAGGACGCCACCGTCAACCGCGCGTACGCCGGGCTCGGCGCCACGTACGAGCTCTTCCTCAAGGGGTACGGCCGCCGCTCGATCGACGGCTCCGGCCTGCCGCTGGACGCGAGCGTCCACTACGGCGAGGCCTACAACAACGCCTTCTGGGACGGGGAGCAGATGGTCTTCGGCGACGGGGACGGGGACCTGTTCCTCGACTTCACCGTGTCGGTGGACGTCATCGGCCACGAGCTGACCCACGGCGTCACCCAGTACACGGCCAACCTCGACTACCACGGCCAGTCCGGCGCCCTGAACGAGTCGATGTCGGACGTGTTCGGCTCGCTGATCAAGCAGTACTCGCTCGGGCAGACCGCCGACCAGGCGGACTGGCTGATCGGCGCCGGGCTCCTCGGCCCGAACGTCACCGGGGTCGCGCTGCGCTCGATGAAGGCGCCGGGGACGGCGTACGACGACGACGAGCTCGGCAAGGACCCGCAGCCGGCGACGATGGACGGCTACGTGACCACCTCGCGGGACAACGGGGGCGTCCACATCAACTCCGGCATCCCCAACCACGCCTTCTACATCGTGGCGACCGAGCTGGGCGGCAAGGCCTGGGAGCGGGCCGGGCAGATCTGGTACGACACCCTCACCGGCGGGCAGCTGGAGTCGCGGGCGGACTTCAAGGACTTCGCCCGGCTGTCGACGGCGGCGGCCGTCACCCGGTTCGGGGAGGGCGGCGCGGAGCACCAGGCCCTCCAGAAGGCCTGGGCGGCCGTCGGCCTGGGGTAGGAATGCGGGCATGAAGATCGAAGTGGTGCGGACGGGCGGATTCGCGGGGATCGAGCGCCGGGCCGAGGTGGACACCTCGGGCCGGCCCGACGAGCAGGAGTGGCGGGACCTGGCCGAGCTGGCCCTGCACCCCCACCCCAGGGCCGCCGAGGGGCCGGGCGGGGTCCGGGACGGGTTCGCCTACAGCATCACGGTGGACGGGCGGACGGTGTCCTGCGAGGACCCGCACCTCACGGACGCCCAGCGCGGCCTGATCACCCGGGTGCTGAAGGAAGGCGCGTAGCAGCGGCCCGCCGCCGCGGCCCCGGCCCCGGCCCCGGCCCCGGCCCACAAAGGAGATGCCCCGGGCCGGGCGGTCCTGCTTGGATGGCCGGATGACCGAGACGATCTTGAACACCCTGGAGCAGTACTACGACACCGTGCCCCGCCGGGGTGGTGCCCGGGGTGAGGATTTCGGGCCGCTGACCCTGTTCGTCCAGGAGGGGAACGGCTGGCAGTACTACGCGCGCCCCTCGCTCGGGGGCCCCGAGGCCACCGTCGCCGACGTACGAAAGGTGCTGGAGAGACAGCGGGAGCTGAAGGTGCCCGAGGCCTTCGAATGGGTGGCCGAAAACAGCCCCTCGCTCCGTGCCGCCGTGGAAGCGGCGGGGCTCCACGTCCACGCCCACCCGCTGATGGTGCTGGACGCCGGCGCCGAGCCGCTCGCCCCGCACCCGGAGGTGCGCGTACTCGGCCCCGGGGACCCGCTGCTCGCGGCCGCCGTCACCGTGACCGGGCTGGCCTTCCGCGAGCCGGGCACCGCTCCGGGGCAGGCCGGACCGGCGGAACTGGCGGCGGCCGTGGCCGACCCGTCGGTGGAGGAGCGCCGGGCGCGGGTGTCGGGGAGGCTCGCGGACGGGCGTACGGGGATGGCGGCGGCGGTCCGCGACGGGGTGGTGCTCTGCTCGGGCCAGTACAACCCGGTCGGGCAGGTCGCCGAGATCGTCGGGGTCGGTACGCTGCCCGCGGCCCGGCGGCAGGGGCTGGCCCTCGGGGTGACGTCGGCGCTGCTGGCCGATGCCCTCGGGCGCGGGGTGACGACGGTGTTCCTGTCGGCCGGTGACGAGGACGTGGCCCGGATCTACGCCCGCGCGGGCTTCCGCCGCGTCGGCACGGCCCTGATCGCGGAGCCCCCGGCGGCGTAGGCCGGAGCCGTTTTTGCGGAAACGGCAAGAACGTTTGCCCCGCTTCGGGGCGGGGGCGGAGCATCGGCGGTGTCCGTACAGGCGCTCACCGCACCCACCGAGGAGACCGCGTGCCCACCCCCTCCCCCACCCACCACGAGCACGGTCACGGCCGGCGCACCGAGGCCGCCGGCCAGGAGTTCTGGGACTCCCGCTACCGCGAGAGCGAGCGGATCTGGAGCGGCCGCCCCAATTCCGTCCTGGTCCGGGAGGTCGCGGACCTCGCCCCCGGCCGGGCCCTGGACCTCGGCTGCGGCGAGGGCGCCGACGCGGTCTGGCTGGCCGGACGGGGCTGGACGGTGACCGGCACCGACATCTCCCCCGTGGCACTGGACCGGGCGACGGGGCACGCCGCGGAGGCGGGCCTGGCCGACCGGATCGCCTTCGAACGCCACGACCTCGGGGAATCCTTCCCCGCCGGGGAGTTCGACCTCGTCGCCGCCTGCTTCCTGCACAGCCCGGGCGAGATGCCCCGCGAGCGGATCCTGCGCACGGCCGCCGCGGCCGTCGCCCCGGGCGGGGTCCTGCTGGTGGCCGGGCACGGCGGCCCGGCCCCGGGCGCCGAGAACCCGCACCCGGACCTGCACTTCCCCACCCCCGAGGAGGTGCTGGCGGCCCTGGAGCTGCCCGAGGACGGCTGGGAGGTGCTGGTCTGCGCCGAGCACGAACGGGTCGGCGCGGAAGCCGACCGGCCCGGACACGGCTACGACAACACCCTCAAAGTCCGGCGCCTGGCCTGAGCCCGGGCCCCGGCGGGATCAGAAGCCGAGCTTGCGCAGCTGCTTGGGGTCCCGCTGCCAGTCCTTGGCGACCTTCACGTGCAGGTCGAGGAAGACCGGCGTGCCGAGCAGCGCCTCGATGTGCTTGCGCGACTTCATGCCGACCTCCTTCAGGCGGGAGCCCTTGGGGCCGATGATGATGCCCTTCTGGCTGGGCCGCTCGATGTAGACGTTGGCGTGGATGTCGAGCAGCGGCCGGTCCGCCGGGCGGTTCTCCCGGGGGATCATCTCCTCCACGACGACCGCGATGGAGTGCGGGAGCTCGTCGCGGACGCCCTCCAGGGCGGCCTCGCGGATCAGCTCCGCGACCATGACCATCTCGGGCTCGTCGGTCAGGTCGCCCTCGGGGTAGAGCGGGGGGCTCTCCGGCAGCATCGGCGCGATCAGGTCGGCCAGCAGCTGGACCTGGGTGTCGCCGACCGCCGACACGGGGACGATCTCGGCCCACTCGATGCCCAGCTCGGCGCCGAGCTGCTGGATGGCGATGAGCTGCTCGGCCAGCTGCTTGGACTCGACCAGGTCGGTCTTGGTGACGATGGCGATCTTGGGGGTCTTCTTGATCCCCGCGAGCTCCTTGGCGATGAACTTGTCACCGGGGCCGAGCTTCTGGTCGGCGGGCAGGCAGAAGCCGATGACGTCGACCTCGGCCCAGGTGGTGCGCACGACGTCGTTGAGCCGCTCGCCGAGCAGGGTGCGCGGCTTGTGCAGGCCGGGGGTGTCCACCAGCACCAGCTGGGCGTCCGGGCGGTGCACGATGCCGCGGACGGTGTGGCGGGTGGTCTGGGGCCGGTTCGAGGTGATCGCGACCTTGGTGCCCACCAGCGCGTTGGTCAGGGTCGACTTGCCCGCGTTGGGGCGGCCGACGAAGCAGGCGAAGCCCGCGCGGTGCGGGGCGGTGGGCTCGGGGGAACGATCGCTCATACGGGCCATTCTCCCCGATGCCGCCCGGCCCGCCGACCAGGCCGCCGCCGCGGGGTGTGCCGCCCTCCTGCGGACCCGCCCGCCGGGAGCCCGGCGGGCGGGTCCCGCTGCGGCGGCCCGGCTACGACAGGGTCAGGGTGAGGGCCGCCCGATACGCGCCCGGCGGGGTGTACGGCGGCACCCGGAGGGCGACGGCGGCGTCGACCGTGAACCTCCCGCCCACCCCCGAGGCCAGCACCGCCCCCTCCCCGCCGACCACCCCCGCAGGGCCGGCTGCGCACCCGCCGCCGCCCCCGCAGACCGGGGTCCACGACAGCGAGGCCCCGGGGATCCGGGCGCCGCCCGCCCCCGTGAACTCCGTCAGCTTCCCCCGCAGCGTCCACCGCCCCGCCCCGGGACCGCGCGTGTCGACCACCGTCACCGTCCCGATCCGGCCGACGCCACCGCCACCGCCCGCGGCCCCGCCCGCGCCACCGCCCCCGAACCGGACCGCGCCCAGCGTGATCGCCGCCCCGGCCTGCGTCATCGTCAGCGAGCCCACCGCGTACGCCACCGGCCCCGTACCCCGCGGCGCCGACCAGGCCGCGCCCTCGTACGCGACGACCCCCGTCGTCCCCCGGTCCGCCACCACCAGCTCCGCCCCGAACGCCCCCGCCCGGTCCGCGGTGGCCGTCACGCGGTCGGCCGTCCCGGCGGCGCCCGCGCGCCCGGCGACCGTCACGGCCGCACCCGGCGTGAATCCCGTCCCGGTGACCCGGACCCGGGCGCCCGGCTCCCCGTACGGGGCGCCGAGGGCGATCCCCCGCAGGTTCATGAGGGGCAGCGGCGCCGCGGTGAGCCGCGCCGCGACCGGCGCCGACGGCCCGGCCACCCCGCAGACGGCCCCCGCCAGCGCGTAGCCGCCCGGGGTGAGGGTGATCGCGCCGGCCCCGGTGACGACGAAGCTGCCCTTCATGGCCCCGCCGGAACCGCCCGCCGCGGCGACCGCCACCTCGCCGGTCTGGGCCCCGCCCAGCAGGATCCGTCCCGTCGGGGCGGGGAGGGCGCTCTCCGGCGGGGGTGCCAGGGGGGTCCGGTCCAGCCGGTAGGTCACCGTCACGGTGTCACCGGCCCTCGGCGCCGGGTCGTCGACCTCGACACGGGCCGCCGTCGGCCCCTCGGCGGCCGGCAGGCAGCGCGTGGGGAACTCCACCCGCCCCGGGGGCGTTTCACCGTCGGCGGCGGCCGGCGTCCCGAGCGCCCCGCCCGCCACGGCCGCGAGGACCGCCATGCCCGCGGCCGCCGCCGCACGCCTCACGCGCCCGCTCCTGCGCACCGCCCGGCCCCCTCCCGCCGCCCCGACCGGAGGCCATTCACGGGCGGCGGGCGGGAGAAGTCAATGGACGCGGCCGGACGTCTCCGACGGGCCGTCAGGTCCGGCCGCCGCGCCGCCCGTCGGCCGTCTCCCGGAACGTCCGCCGGTAGGCCGTCGGGCTCACCCCCAGCGCCGCCTGGACGTGCTTGCGCAGCGACTGCGCCGTCCCGAAGCCCGCCTCCCGCGCCACCGCATCCATCGGCAGCTCCGTCCGCTCCAGCAACTCCCGCGCCCGCTCCACCCGCCGGCCGGTGATCCACTCCCCCGGGCTGACCCCCGACTCCTGGCGGAAACGGCGCGTGAAGGTCCGTACGGACACGGCCTCCTGCCGGGCCAGGTCGCTCAGCCGCAGCGGCTCGTGCAGCCGGTCCAGCACCCACGCCCGCGCGGCCGTGGTGCTGGTCCGCTGCGGCTCGGGCACGGGCCGGCCGGTGAACTGCGCCTGCCCGCCCTCCCGGTGGGGCGGCACGACGGTCCGGCGGGCCGTATCGTTCGCGACGGCCGCGCCGTGGTCGCGGCGCACGATGTGCAGGCAGAGGTCGACGCCGGCGGCGACCCCGGCGGAGGTCAGCACGTCTCCGTCGTCGGTGTAGAGCACGTCCGCGTCCACCCGTACGGCCGGGAACGTCCGCTGGAAGTGCTCGGCGTAGGCCCAGTGGGTGGTGGCCGGGCGGCCGTCCAGGTACCCGGCGGCGGCCAGGACGTAGCCGCCGGTGCAGATGGACACCATCCGGGTGCCGGGCCGGACGTGGGCGAGGGCCGCGGCCAGCTCGTCGGTCAGCCGGCCTTCGGCGTGGATCGGCCCCAGTTCGTAGGACGCGGGCACCACCACGGTGTCGGCCGTGGCCAGCAGCTCGGGGCCGTGTTCGACCTGGATCGCGAAGTCGGCGTCCGTCCGCACCGGTCCGGGGGCGAGCCCGCAGGTCAGGATTTCGTACAGGCGCCGCCCGGCGGGGTCCTTGGCCAGGCCGAAGATCCGGTGCGGGATGCCGAGTTCGAAGGGCAGCAGCCCGGCGAGCACGAGGACGACGACACGGTGCGGCCGCGGCACATCAGTCATGGCCCGATCGTATCGAAGCGTGTCGGCCAGGCCACTGTCGTGCGGGGGCCTCCCGGCCGGAAGCTGTCGGGGTGACGCAGACAGCCCCCACCTCCAGCCCTCAGGGCGCCCTCCGCGCGCCCCGCGAGCCCGGCCGCATCCACCGGGCCTGGTTCGCCGCGGCCGTCGCCTTCGTGACGATCATCGGCGCCGCCGCCTTCGCCTCCCTCCCCGGACTGCTCATCGAGCCGCTGCACCAGGAGTTCTCCTGGTCGCGCGGCACGATCGGTTTCGCGGTCTCCGTCAACCTCGCCCTCTACGGGCTCACCGCGCCCTTCGCCGCGGCGCTGATGGACCGGTTCGGCATCCGCAAGGTCGTCGCCCTCGCCCTGACCGTGATCGCGGGCGGCTCGCTGGCCACGGTGTGGATGACCGCGTCCTGGCAGCTGGTGCTGTTCTGGGGCGTGCTGGTGGGCCTGGGCAGCGGTTCGATGGCCCTGGCCTTCGCGGCGACGGTGACCAACCGCTGGTTCACCGCCCGTCGCGGGCTGGTCACGGGCGTCCTGACCGCCGCCGGTGCCTCCGGCCAGCTGATCTTCCTGCCGCTGCTGTCCTGGCTGGTGGAGCACCACGGCTGGCGTCCGGCGTCGGTGACCGTGGCGCTCGCGGCCCTGTCCGTCGTCCCCTTCGTGTGGCTGCTGCTGCGCGACCACCCGGCGGACGTGGGGCTCGCCCCGTACGGGGGCGCCTACACGGCCAAGCCCGCGCCGGTGCGGGGTGCGGCCCGACGGGCGGTGACCGTGCTCTTCCAGGCGGCCCGGACGGGACCGTTCTGGCTGCTGGCGGGCACCTTCGCGATCTGCGGAGCCTCGACGAACGGGCTGGTCCGCACGCACTTCACGCCGGCCGCCCACGACCACGGCATGCCGGTGACGGCCGCCGCCGGGCTGCTCGCGGTGATCGGCGTGTTCGATGTCCTCGGCACCATCGCCTCCGGCTGGTTCACCGACCGGTTCGAGGCGCGCCGCCTGCTGGCGGTGTACTACGCCCTGCGGGGGATCTCGCTGCTGTTCCTGCCGGTGCTGCTGGCGCCGGCCGTGCACCCGCCGATGGTGTTCTTCATCGTCTTCTACGGGCTGGACTGGGTGGCGACCGTCCCGCCGACCATCGCCCTGTGCCGGGAGCACTACGGGCAGGACAGCGCGATCGTCTTCGGCTGGGTACTGGCCTCGCACCAGGTGGGGGCGGCGGTCGTGGCCTTCCTCGGCGGGGTGGCCCGGGACGCGTTCGGCTCGTACGACCTGGTCTGGTACGCCGCCGGCGGGCTGTGCGCGCTGGCGGCGCTGATGGCGATGGTGATCCGGCGCCGTCCGGAGCGGGCCGCGGTCCCGGCCGCCGCCTGAGCCGCGGGGCCCGGCCCGGCGCGTCCGCGCCGCCCGGCCGTCACCGGGCGGCGGGGAGCGGGGTTCAGGCCCCGGCGGGGGTGGTGGACTTCAGGGTGCCGTCCGGGCCGGCGAGGAGGACCGGGGTGGCCGGGCCGCCGAGGTCGCGGACGGCCGCGCGGTCGGCCTCGGCGGGGGCGTCGGCCGCGCTGACGACGGCCGCGGCCTCCAGGGAGCGGGCGCCGCTGGCCACCGCCATGGCGACGGCCGTCTGGAGCGCGCTGAGCTTGAGGGAGTCCAGCTCGACGGTGCCGGCGACGTAGGTGCGGCCGGTCTCGTCCCGTACCGCCGCTCCCTCCGGGACCCCGTTGCGGGCCCGGGCGCTGCGCGCCAGGGTGATGATCTTGCTGTCCTCGGGGTCGATCCCCGCTCCCACGCTGCTCTCGGTCATGGGCGACAGCATAGGGAGCGCCCCGGCGGAGGCGTGCAACGACCCCGCCGGGGCGCGGTTCCCCCGTCGCGCCTCCCCCCGGGGCGCAGGACAAACCTAAACAGTCAACGAGGCCGTGCCTGCGATCCGAAGGTCCCTAACCCGTATGACCTTGGACCCTAACCTTCGGCCTGGGGGCGGCCGGAGCTCACGGCCGGTCGAGCCGCAGCCGCTGCTCCTTCGGCAGGCCCGCCACGACCAGGTCGTACGAGTCCTCCACCAGCTCCCGCACCAGCGCGTCCGGCAGTTCGCCCACGGTCACGGTGTTCCAGTGCCTCTTGTTCATGTGCCAGCCCGGCACGATCGCGGCGTGCTGCTCGCGCAGCCGCACCGCCGCCTCCGGCTCGCACTTGAGGTTGACCTTCAGCGGCTCGCCGTCCAGGGCCGAGAGCGCGAACATCTTGCCCAGCACCTTGAACACCGAGGTCTCGGGGGAGAAGGGGAACTCCTCCACCGCCGCGTTGAAGCCGAGACAGAACGAGCGCAGCTCCGCCGGGGTCATGACGCCTCCTCACCCTCGCCGGCCCGCGGGGCCACGGGCTCCACCAGTACCGTGACGATCTTGTTCCGGCGGCCCGCCGGGGATTCGGCCGTCAGCCGCAGCGGACGCCCGTCCGGCAGGTCCACCACCGCCGAGGCCCCGGCGATGGGCACCCGGCCCAGGGCCTTCGCCAGCAGCCCGCCGACCGTCTCCACGTCCTCGTCGTCGAAGGCCAGGGCCCCGAACAGCTCGCCGAGGTCGGTGATGTCCAGGCGCGCGGTGACGCGGTAGCGGTCGTCCCCGAGCTCCTCGACGGGCGGGGTCTCCCGGTCGTACTCGTCGGTGATCTCACCGACGATCTCCTCCAGGATGTCCTCGATGGTGACGATGCCGGCCGTGCCGCCGTACTCGTCGATGACGACGGCGACGTGGTTGCGCACCGACTGCATCTCGCGCAGCAGGTCGCCGGCGTTCTTGGTGTCGGGCACGAAGACCGCCGGCCGCATCACGGTCGAGACCAGATCGCTCTCGGCCTCGCGGTTGATGTGCGTGCGCCGGACGAGGTCCTTGAGGTAGACGATGCCGACGATGTCGTCCTCGTTCTCCCCGGTGACGGGGATCCGGGAGAAGCCGGAGCGCAGGGCGAGGGTGGTCGCCTGGCGGATCGTCTTGTAGCGCTCGATGCAGACCAGGTCCGTGCGCGGCACCATCACCTCGCGGACGAGGGTGTCGCCGAGCTCGAAGACCGAGTGCACCATCCGGCGCTCCTCGTCCTCGATCAGCGACTCCGCCTCCGCGAGGTCCACCATCGCGCGCAGTTCGGCCTCGGAGGCGAAGGGCCCCTTGCGGAAGCCCTTGCCCGGGGTGAGGGCGTTGCCGATGAGGATCAGCAGCTGCGGGACCGGCCCCATGATCCGCGCCAGCGGGACGAGGACGTACGCCGCCGCCGTCGCGGTGTTCAGGGGGTGCTGGCGGCCGATCGTACGGGGGGACACGCCCACCGCGACGAACGAGACCAGCACCATCACGGCGATGGCGACCAGCAGCGCGGTCCAGTTCTCCCCGAACGCGTCGAGGCAGACGTACGTGACGAACACGCCCGCCGCCATCTCGCAGGTGACGCGCACCAGGAGGGCCACGTTGACGTAGCGGGTCGGGTCGCCGGCGACCTGGGCCAGCTTGGCGCTGCCGCGCCGGCCCTCCCGTACGGCCTGGTCGGCGCGGAAGCTGGAGACACGGGCGATCCCGGACTCGGCGCAGGCCGCGAACCAGGCCACCACCGTCAGCAGGACCGCCCCGGTGATCAGCTGGTAGGCGCCGGTCACGAGACGGTCGGGGCCGGGGAGGGACCGGTCAGCCCGCGCTCACCGCGCCAGCCGTCGACGATGGCCGCCTGGAGGCCGAACATCTCGGCCTTCTCGTCCGGCTCCTCGTGGTCGTACCCGAGCAGGTGCAGCACCCCGTGGACGGTCAGGAGCTGGAGCTCCTCGTCCATGGAGTGCTGCGTGGGGGCGTCCTGGCCCTGCTTCTTCGCCACCTCGGGGCACAGGACGATGTCGCCGAGGAGCCCCTGCGGGGGCTCCTCGTCGTCCTTCGACGGCGGCCGGAGCTCGTCCATCGGGAAGGACATGACGTCGGTGGGTCCGGGCAGGTCCATCCACTGGATGTGGAGCTGCTCCATCGCCGCCTCGTCGACGACGATGACGGAGAGCTCGGAGAGCGGGTGGATCCGCATCCGGGTGAGCGCGTAGCGGGCAACGTCGAGGATCGCCTGCTCGTCGACTTCGGTTCCGGACTCGTTGTTGACGTCGATCGACATGGTGCGCTGGGTTCTACTTCCGCTGGTTGCCGTTCCGGGCGGGTCCGGTCTCCCGGGCCGCCTGGCTGTCGTCGTACTTCTCGTACGCGTCGACGATACGGCCGATCAGCTTGTGCCGGACGACATCCTCGGAGGTGAGCCGCGAGAAGTGGATGTCGGGCACCCCGTCGAGGATCTCCTGGACCTGGCGAAGACCGCTCTTGGCGCCGCCCGGAAGGTCGATCTGGGTGATGTCACCCGTGACGACGATCTTCGAGTCGAAGCCGAGCCGGGTCAGGAACATCTTCATCTGCTCGGCGGTCGTGTTCTGCGCCTCGTCGAGGACGACGAAGGCGTCGTTCAGCGTCCGGCCGCGCATGTAGGCCAGCGGGGCCACCTCGATGGTGCCGGCGGCCATCAGGCGGGGGATGGAGTCGGGGTCGATCATGTCGTGCAGGGCGTCGTAGAGCGGGCGCAGGTAGGGGTCGATCTTGTCGAAGAGCGTGCCCGGCAGGAAGCCGAGCCGCTCCCCCGCCTCGACGGCGGGCCGGGTCAGGATGATCCGGCTGACCTGCTTGGACTGCAGGGCCTGCACGGCCTTGGCCATGGCGAGGTAGGTCTTGCCGGTACCGGCGGGGCCGATGCCGAAGACGATCGTGTTCTTGTCGATCGCGTCGACGTAGCGCTTCTGGTTGAGGGTCTTGGGGCGGATGGTGCGGCCGCGGCTGGAGAGGATGTTCTGGGTGAGCACCTCGGCCGGGGTCTCCAGCGGGCGCCCCTCGGCGTCTCTGCCATTGGCCTTGAGCATGGCGATCGAACGTTCCACTGCGTCCTCCGTCATCGGCTGCCCGGTGCGGAGCACCAGCATCATCTCGTCGAACACGCGCTGGATGAGGGCGACTTCCGCCGCTTCCCCGACCGCGCTGACCTGGTTGCCCCGCACGTGGATGTCGGCCCTCGGGAAGGCCTTCTCGATCACGCGCAGCAGCGCGTCGCCCGAGCCGAGGACGGTCACCATCGGGTGCGTCGCCGGAACGGTGAAGTGGGCTCGCGCCTGGCCCGGTACGGGGCTGTGGGCTGTGGGTGTCTGAGTCATGGGCCGGCACTGTGGCCTGCGCATACCTCCCGCTGAGGGGCCGTGCCGATCGACGGCCTCCGGAGTACCAAGGGTACGTCCACCCCGTGCCGTTCCCGAGGGGTTTTCCGGCCCGGGGGCGGCAGGGCGTCTAGGGAGTGCGGAAGCCGATGGTGGGGACGGCGCGGCGGCGGTAGCAGGGGACGGCGCCGGGCGGGACGAGGGCGTCAAGGAAGGCGTAGCGGCCCCGCAGCTCCTCGGGGGCGGTGCGCCACCAGTGGGCCACCTCGGACCAGCCCGGGGCGGAGAGGGAGCCGCCGAACTCCTGCACCGAGAGGGCGGCGGTCAGGCCGGCGAAGGCCAGCCGGTCCGCCAGCGGCCAGCCCGCGAGGCTGCCGGTGACGAACCCGGCCACGTACACGTCCCCGGCGCCGGTGGGGTCCAGGGCCTCCACGGCGATCGCGGGGACCTCGGCCGTCTCCCCGGTCCGGGAGTCCACGGCGTACGAGCCCTCGGAGCCCATGGTCACGACCGCGACCGGCACCTTCTCGGCCAGCGCCCGGGCCGCGGCGCGGGGGCAGTCGGTGCGGGTGTAGCGCATGGCCTCGCCGGCGTTGGGCAGGAAGGCCTCGCAGTGCTCCAGGTCGATCAGGGAGCCGAGGTCCCAGCGGCCGGTGTCGTCCCAGCCGACGTCGGCGAAGACCCGTGAGCCGCGGCGGGCCGCCTCGCCGATCCAGTCCTCGCGGCGGTCGGCGGCCAGGGAGGCCACGGCGGCGCGGGTGCGGGGCGGACACCAGGGGAAGGGGCCGGGGCCGGCCGGGGGCGGGGCCTCGTGGCCGTGGGAGACCATCGTGCGCTCGCCCTCGTAGGCCATGGAGACGGTGACGGGGCTGTGCCAGCCGGGGACGGTGCGCGACATGGCCAGGTCGATGCCCTCGCCCTGCTCCAGGGCGTCCCAGCAGTACTCGCCGTAGTGGTCGTCGCCGAAGGCGGCGGCGAGGGAGGTGCGCAGGCCGAGGCGGGCCAGGGCGGTGGCCATGTTGGCGACGCCGCCGGGGCTGGAGCCCATGCCGCGCGCCCAGGACTCCGTGCCGCGGACGGGGGCGGAGTCGAGGCCGGTGAAGATGATGTCGAGGAAGACCGTGCCGGTCAGGAAGACGTCGCAGCCCGGCTCTTGGGGGTCGCGCAGCGGGCCCAGGGGGTCG
This sequence comes from Streptomyces sp. NPDC032091, assembly GCF_055580265.1. NCBI lineage: Bacteria > Bacillati > Actinomycetota > Actinomycetes > Kitasatosporales > Streptomycetaceae > Streptomyces > Streptomyces sp. NPDC032091. Next base: position 98,483 of record NZ_JBVILR010000003.1, read on the forward strand.
AGGGTTCCGGGGCGGCTGGTGCGGCTGTCCCGACTGGTCACGGTGTACTCCCCGTTGAGGTGTCGTTTCTGCGTTCGGCTGGAGGGCTGCCAGGCTTGCCCGCAGGCCCCGAAGCCAAACCCAGTGTGACGCACCTCACCCGAGCCGGGCTCTCCCGCGCCCCCCGCCCCCCTGGTCCCATCCCGGACCGCACCGCACCGCCGGGTCAGCGCTTGGGCAGGGCCACCCGGGCCAGGTCGGCCGCGATGGTCAGCTCCCCTTCGAACCCGGCCCCGCGGGCCTCCCGTTCGAACTCCGAGGGATCGGAGTACCGCTGCGAGAAGTGCGTCAGCACCAGGTGCCGGACCCCGGCCTCCCGCGCCACGCCCGCCGCCTGCCCGGCGGTGAGGTGGCCGTGGTCCTCCGCGAGCGCCCGGTCCGCGTCGAGGAACGTGGACTCGATGACCAGCATGTCGCACCCCTGCGCCAGTTCGGTCACCCCCGCGCACAGCCGGGTGTCCATGACGAAGGCGAACCGCTGCCCCGCCCGGTGCTCGCTGACCTCCTCGAGGGTGACCTCGCCGAGCCGCCCCTCGCGCTGGATCCGCCCGACGTCCGGGCCCTTGATCCCGTACCGCGCGAGCAGCTCCGGCCGCATCCGGCGTCCGTCCGGCTCGGTCAGGCGGTAGCCGAAGGACTCCACCGGGTGCGAGAGGCGGCGCGCCTCCAGGACGTACGCGGGGCCGTGCGCGAGCACCCCGTCGTCCGCCACCGGCTCCTCCCGCAGCCGCACCGTCTCCCGGTAGGCGGTCGCGTACCGCAGCCGGTCGAAGAACTTCTGCCCGGAGGCCGGGTAGTGCGCGGTGACGGGGTGCGGGACCTGGTCGAGGTTGATCCGCTGGATCACCCCGGCCAGGCCCAGGCTGTGGTCACCGTGGAAGTGGGTGACACAGATCCGGTTGATGTCGTGCGCCGCGACCCCGGCCCGCAGCATCTGGCGCTGCGTGCCCTCGCCCGGGTCGAAGAGGATGCCCTCGCCGTCCCAGCGCAGCAGGTAGCCGTTGTGGTTGCGGTGCCGGGTGGGTACCTGGCTGGCGGTGCCGAGGACCACGAACTCGCGTACGGACACCGGCCGCTACCCGGGGGGCCACTGGAGGCCGCGGCCGCCCAGCACGTGCAGGTGGGCGTGGAAGACCGTCTGGCCCGCCCCGGCGCCGGTGTTGAACACGACCCGGTAGCCGTGCTCGGCGATCTTCTCGTCGGCGGCGATCTCCCCGGCCTCACGCAGTATGTCGGCGAGCACGCCCGGCTCGGCGGCGGCGAGGGAGGCGGCGTCGGGGTAGTGCACCTTCGGGATGACGAGCACGTGGGTCGGCGCCTGCGGGTTGATGTCCCGGAAGGCCAGTGTGGTCTCGGACTCCCGGACCACGGTCGCAGGGATCTTGCCCTCGACGATCTTGCAGAACAGGCAGTCCGCCTGCGGTTCCCCGGCCATGGCCGCGCCTCCCGTGATGGTGATCGGTCGGGGCATGCTACCGGCCCGGCCCCCGCCGCGCCCCGCCGCCCGAGCGGGGTTCGACCCCGGCCCCCCGGCGGAGGGGCGGCGCACGGCGGCCGCCCCGGCCGGGCACTACCCCCAGCGCCCCGTGCGCGCCAGCAGGACGGCGGTGGCCGCCGTGCCCGCCGTCGAGGTGCGCAGGACGCTGTGGCCCAGGCGGTACGGGCGGGCGCCCGCCTCCGCGAAGGCGGCCAGCTCCTCCGGGGACACCCCGCCCTCGGGGCCCACCACCACGACCACCGAGCCCGACTCCGGCAGCGCGGCCGTAGCCAGCGGCTCCGAGGCCGCCTCGCGGTCCTCGTGCAGCACCATCGCCAGGTCGGCGCCGGCCAGCAGCGCGGCCACCTGCTTCGTGGACAGCGCCTCGCCCACCTCCGGGAACCGCACCCGGCGTGACTGCTTGCCCGACTCGCGGGCGGTCGCCCGCCACTTGGCCAGGGACTTGGCCCCGCGCTCGCCACGCCACTGGGTGATGCACCGCGAGGCCTGCCAGGGCACGATGGCGTCGACGCCGGTCTCCGTCATCGTCTCCACGGCGACCTCGCCCCGGTCGCCCTTGGGCAGCGCCTGCACCACCGTGATCCGCACGGCCGGCTCCGGCTCCTCCTCGATCGCGTTCAGGTCCATGACCACCAGGCGGTCCTTGCCCTCGGCCGCCTTGACCACGCCCTCCGTCCAGCGGCCGCGCCCGTCGGTGAGGACCACGTCCTCACCGGGGCTCAGCCGCTTCACGGACACCGCGTGCCGCCCCTCCGGGCCCTCCAGCACGAACTCCGGCCCCGTGGGGACCTTTTCGACCACGAACACGGGGGCCGTCATGACGCTCTCCTCATCTGCAACACCTTCAACGCACTCTGCGCCTCGGCCAGTTCGGCCGCCAGCACCTCCACCAGCTCCCCCGCGGGCAGCGCCCGGGCCAGCCGGTGCCCCTGCCCCGCCCACAGCGCCATGCCCTGCGGGTCCCCGGCCGCGGCGGCCGCCTTGCGCAGCCCCGAGGTCATGTGGTGGACCTGGGGGTAGGCGGCCGGGGCGTAGGGGCCGTGCTCGCGCATGAAGCGGTTCACCAGGCCCCGTGCGGGCCGGCCCGAGAAGGCCCGGGTGAGCTCGGTGTGCGGGAACATCGGGTCGGTCAGGGCCTTCTTGTGCAGCGGGTGGGCGCCCGACTCCCGGCAGGCCAGGAAGGCCGTGCCGAGCTGCGCGGACTCCGCGCCCGCCGCGAGCAGGGCGGCGATCTGCGCGCCGCGCATCACCCCGCCCGCCGCGATGATCGGCAGGGCCACGGCCTCCCGTACCTGTGTGACCAGGGCGAGCAGGCCGACGCCGGCCGTGCCGTCGGTCTGCGGGTCGTCGCGGTGGGTGCCCTGGTGGCCGCCGGCCTCGACGCCCTGGACGCAGACGGCGTCGGCGCCGGCCGCCTGGGCGGCGCGGGCCTCGTCGGCCGAGGTCACGGTGACGATCGTGTACGTGCCGGCGGCCCGCAGCCGCGCGAGGGCGGCGGGGTCGGGACAGCCGAAGGTGAAGGAGACGACCCGTACCGGGTCCTCCAGCAGGATGGCGAGCTTGGCGTCGTAGCCGTCGTCGCTGGTGCCGATGATGTCCTCCTCGGCGAGGGAGACCTCGTACCAGCTCGCCTCGCCCGCCAGCTGCCCGCGGTAGGCCTCGACGGCGGCCGGGTCGACGTAGCCGGTCTGCGGCAGGAGGAGGTTCACGCCGAAGGGCCGCCGGGTGAGCCCGCGCGTCTGCTTGATCTCCTGGTACATGCCGTCGGCGGTCTTGTAGCCGCCGGCCAGGAAGCCGAGCCCGCCCGCTTCGCACACGGCGGCGACGAGGGGCGGGCCGGAGACGCCGCCCGCCATGGGAGCCTGCACGATCGGGTACGGGTGGAGACCGTTCGGTGCGGAGGACATGGACTGCATCGTGCCATGTCCGGGTCACCGCGCCGAATCATGGCATTCGCCTGGCATAGTCCGCTTTCCGGGCGGCCCGGCAACGGCGAGAGCCCGGTACGGGGTCTCCGTACCGGGCTCTCGCGGGGTGCCGTCCGCCGGGCGGTCAGCGGCCGTTGAACGCGTCCTTCAGGCGGCTGAACAGACCCTGCTGGCCGGGCGCGAACTGGCCCATGGGCCGCTCCTCGCCGCGCAGCTTGGCGAGCTGGCGCAGCAGCTCCTCCTGCTGGGCGTCCAGCTTGGCGGGGGTGGTGACCTCGACGTGGACGATCAGGTCGCCGCGGCCGCCGCCGCGCAGGTGGGTGACGCCGCGGCCGTGCAGCGGGATCGCCTGGCCGGACTGGGTGCCGGGCCGGATGTCGATCTCCTCCATGCCGTCCAGCGTCTCCAGCGGGCACTTGGTGCCGAGGGCCGCGGCCGTCATGGGGATGGTGACCGTGCAGTGCAGGTCGTCCCCGCGCCGCTGGAACGTCGGGTGCGGCAGCTCGTGGATCTCCACGTACAGGTCGCCGGCGGGGCCGCCGCCGGGGCCGACCTCGCCCTCGCCCGCGAGCTGGATCCGGGTGCCGTTCTCGACGCCGGCCGGGATCTTGACCGTCAGGCTGCGGCGGGAACGGACCCGGCCGTCGCCCGCGCACTCGGGGCACGGGGTCGGGACCACGGTGCCGAAGCCCTGGCACTGCGGGCAGGGCCGCGAGGTCATGACCTGGCCCAGGAAGGACCGCGTGACCTGCGAGACCTCACCGCGACCGCGGCACATGTCACAGGTCTGCGCCGAGGTGCCGGGGGCGGCGCCCTCGCCGGAGCAGGTGCCGCAGACGACGGCGGTGTCGACCTGGATGTCCTTGGTCGTGCCGAAGGCGGCCTCGTCCAGCTCCAGGTCGAGGCGGATCATGGCGTCCTGGCCGCGGCGGGTCCGCGAGCGCGGGCCGCGCTGCGAGGCCTGGCCGAAGAAGGCGTCCATGATGTCGGAGAAGTTGCCGAAGCCGCCCGCACCGAAGCCGCCCGCGCCACCGCCGCCGCCCGAGGAGGACAGCGGGTCGCCGCCGAGGTCGTAGACCTGCTTCTTCTGCGGGTCGGAGAGGACCTCGTAGGCCGCGTTGATCTCCTTGAAGCGCTCCTGCGTCTTCGGGTCCGGGTTCACGTCCGGGTGGAGTTCACGCGCGAGGCGGCGGAAGGCCTTCTTGATCTCGTCCTGCGATGCGTCGCGGCGCACGCCGAGAACGGCGTAGTAGTCCGTGGCCACTTACGACTCCGCCAGGATCTGTCCGACGTAACGTGCCACTGCGCGTACCGCTCCCATCGTTCCGGGGTAGTCCATGCGGGTCGGTCCGACCACGCCGAGTTTGGCGACTGCTTCGCCGCCCGAACCGTAGCCGACGGAGACGACCGACGTGGAGTTGAGTCCCTCGTAGGCGTTCTCGTGGCCGATGCGTACGGCCATCCCCGACTCCCCGGCCTCGCCCAGCAGCTTGAGGAGCACCACGTGCTCCTCCAGCGCTTCGAGCACCGGCCTGATCGTCAAGGGAAAGTCATGTCCGAAGCGAGTGAGGTTGGCGGTGCCGCCGATCATCAGCCGCTCCTCCGCCTCCTCCGCCAGGGTTTCGAGGAGGGTCGCGAGCACCGCCTTGACGGTGGCCCGGTCGTCGACCTCGAACGACTCCGGCAGGTCCTGCACCAGGTTCGGGACGTCGGTGAAACGACGGCCGACGACCCGGCTGTTGAGCCGTGCCCGCAGGTCGGCGAGGGAGTTCTCGCCGAAGGGGGTCTGGGTGTCGACCATGCGCTGCTCGACCCGTCCGGTGTCGGTGATCAGCACGAGCATCAGCCGGGCCGGGGCCAGCGACAGCAGCTCGACGTGCCGGACGGTGGAGCGGGTCAGCGACGGGTACTGGACGACGGCGACCTGGCGGGTGAGCTGCGCGAGCAGCCGTACCGTGCGCCCGACGACGTCGTCGAGGTCGACCGCCCCGTCGAGGAAGTTCTGGATGGCCCGGCGCTCGGGTGTCGACAGCGGCTTGACGCCGGCCAGCCGGTCGACGAAGAGGCGGTAGCCCTTGTCCGTGGGGATGCGGCCGGCGCTCGTGTGGGGCTGGGCGATGTAGCCCTCCTCCTCCAGCACCGCCATGTCGTTGCGCACGGTGGCCGGTGAGACGCCCAGCTTGTGCCGCTCGGTGAGGGCCTTGGAGCCGACGGGCTCCTCCGTCCCGACGTAGTCCTGGACGATGGCGCGCAGCACTTCCAGTCTGCGTTCACTGAGCATCGCGCACACCTCCGGATGCGGGTCGGTCGTCGGGCGGTCTGGGCCGGGCTGGCACTCTGACTGTTCGAGTGCCAGGGATCCCCCGGTCAGTGTACGGCCGGGTAGTACGCCGGGGGCAAGGGCGGCCCGCCAGGGTAGCGTCGCGGCATGGACGTACGGTGGGAAGAGGCGGGCTGGGAACGGGTGGCCGCGCGGGTGGGCCGGCGACGGCTGCCGGTGTGGGACTGCACGGTGGGACTGGTGGTGGGGGACGACTCGGTGCTCCTGATCGACCCCGGGTCGAGTGTGCGGGAGGGGGCCGCGATCCGAGCCGAGGCGGAGCGGCTGACCGGCCGGCACGTGACCCATATCGCATTCACGCACGGACATTTCGACCACGTGCTGGGCGCTCCCGCCTTCGCCGGCGCCCGGTCCTACGGCGCGGTCGGCCTGGACCGGCTCATGGCGACCCCACGGGGCCGGGAGGAGCTGCGGGCGAGCGCGGTGGCCCAGGGGCTGGCCGAGGACGAGGCGGCCGAGGCGAGCGACCTGCTGCCGGCGCCCGGGCACCTGGTCTCGGGCGAGTGGACGCTGGAGCTCGGCGGGGTCCAGGTCCTGCTGGCGAACGTGGGGCCGGGGCACTCCCAGCACGACCTGGCGGTCTTCGTCCCGGGCGAGCGGGAGACGGTGTTCTGCGGGGACCTCGTCGAGGAGTCCGGGGAGCCCCAGGCGGGCTCGGACGCGGTGCCGGGCCAGTGGCCGGCGGCGCTGGACCGGCTGCTGTCGCTGGGCGGGGAGGACGCGCTGTACGTGCCGGGTCACGGTGCGGTGGTGGACGCGGACTTCGTGCGTGCGCAACGCGCCACACTGGCGGACCGGTTCGGCGTGTCGCGGGCGTGAGCGCGGCCGCGCTCCTAGTGTCGGCCGGATGCGCGAGTACTCCCCCGACCTGACCCCGCAGTGGAAGCGCCCCAAAGCCGTGCCCGAGGTGCCGGCGGACCCCGATCTGGTGGTCGAGGTGGCGGGCACGGACTTCTGCGGCGCGGTGGTGGCGTGCGAGGCGGGCACGGTGACCCTGGAGGACCGGTTCGGCAAGCGGCGGGTGTTCCCGCTGGAGCCGAGCGGCTTCCTGCTGGACGGCGCGGTGGTGACCCTGACCCGCCCGTCACGGGCTCCCGCCGCGCCGTCCCGTACGGCCTCGGGCTCGATCGCCGTCCCGGGGGCACGGGCGCGGGTGGCGCGGGCCGGGCGGATCTACGTGGAGGGGCGGCACGACGCCGAGCTGGTCGAGCGGGTGTGGGGCGACGACCTGCGGATCGAGGGCGTGGTGGTGGAGTACCTGGAGGGGGTCGACGACCTCGCGGCGGTGGTGGCGGAGTTCGCCCCGGGCCCGGACGCGCGTCTCGGGGTGCTGGTGGACCACCTGGTGCCGGGTTCGAAGGAGTCCCGGATCGCGGCTTCGGTGACCGGGCCGGACGTGCTGGTGGTGGGCCACCCGTACGTGGACGTCTGGCAGGCGGTGAAGCCGTCGGCCCTGGGCATCCGGGCCTGGCCGGAGGTCCCGCGCGGCCAGGACTGGAAGACGGGCGTCTGCCGGGCGCTGGGCTGGCCGGAGAACACGGGGGCCGCCTGGCAGCACATCCTGTCCCGCGTGACGTCTTACAGGGACCTGGAGCCGACGCTGCTGGGGCGGGTGGAGGAGCTGATCGACTTCGTCACGGGTAGCGGTGAGGCCTGACGCCCTGGAACGTGCCGAAGTCACTGGTGTCCAGCTCGATACCGAGCGGCTCCAGCAGCACCGACTCGCCGAACTTCCACAGCCGTTGCGACCGGTAGTCGGCATCGTCTCCCTTGCCGACCGGGCTAGTCAGCAGGACACACTGCCCGACGATGGGGTCGACGATCAGGTAGGCGGGTACCCGGCCGGCGGCGTAGATCGAGCGCTTGGTCACATAGTCCCTGTCGACGCTGGTCTTGGAGACGACCTCCACCACCAGCGTGATCAGCTGCGACGGCAGGAGACGTCCCGATCCCGGGTTCGCCTGACGATCCAGGACCACCAGGTCGGGAACGGGCTCGCTCGCCTCGTCGACGATGTCGACGTCCTGGGTCTGGAGCCGTACCCACCGCTTGCGCGGGATCTGGTCCTGCACGTCCTCCACGATCAGGTTGTGCACCAGATCGGGACCGGCCATCATCACGATTTCCCCCCGGAGGAGCTCGGCCTTAACGCCCTCGGGGGGCTCGAACCCCGCGAAGAATTTGGCCATCCCGTACTCGTCCACAGCGGTCATCTCCGTGGTCCTCCACATCCGCCGCGTACTGTCGACGGCAGCCTAGGAACAGCCTAGGCAGCACAGGTCCGGTTACGCGGGGATTCACCCGGGCGGGGGATCAGTCCACCAGGTCCCGCACCACCGCGTCCGCCAGCAGCCGCCCTCGCAGGGTCAGGACCGCGCGACCCGCCTCGTACGGGGCCGCCTCCAGCAGGCCGTCCGCCAGGGCGCGGCGGGAGGCCGCCAGGCCCGCCGGGGCCAGCAGGGACAGCGGGACGCCGTCGACCAGGCGGAGCTCCAGCAGGATCCGCTCCACTCGCCGGTCCTCCTCCGAGAGGAGCTCGCGCCCCGCGCCCGGGGAGCGGCCCTCCGCCAGGGCGGCCGCGTAGGCGCCGGGGTGCTTGACGTTCCACCAGCGGACCCCGCCCACGTGCGAGTGGGCTCCGGGGCCGGCGCCCCACCAGTCGGCCCCGCGCCAGTACAGCTCGTTGTGCAGGCAGCGGCCGGCCTCGGAGGTGGCCCAGTTGGACACCTCGTACCAGGAGTAGCCGGCCCGCTCCATGACCTCGTCGGCGATCAGGTACCGGTCGGCGTGGACGTCCTCGTCGGTCATCGGGACCTCGCCGCGGCGGATCCGGCGGGCCAGCTGGGTGCCCTCCTCGACGATGAGGGCGTACGCGCTGATGTGGTCGGGGCCGGCGCCGAGGGCGGCGTCCAGGGAGGCCCGCCAGTCCTCGTCGGTCTCGCCGGGGGTGCCGTAGATCAGGTCGAGGTTGACGTGCTCGAAGCCCGCCGCGCGCGCCTCGGCGACGCAGGCCTCGGGGCGGCCGGGGGTGTGGGTGCGGTCGAGGACCTTGAGGACGTGCTGCTTCGCGCTCTGCATGCCGAAGGAGATCCGGTTGAACCCGCCCGCGCGCAGCTCGGCCAGGTACTCCGGGTTCACGGACTCCGGGTTGGCCTCGGTGGTGACCTCGGCGTCCTCGGCCAGGCCGAACTCGTCGCGGATCGCCGCGAGCATGCGGACGAGGTCGCGGGCGGGCAGCAGCGTGGGCGTGCCGCCGCCGACGAAGACGGTCCGCACCGCGCGCGGGTCGTCGCCGAGCACCTTGCGGGCGAGGCGGACCTCGTCGATCAGGGTGTCGGCGTAGTTCTCGCGGGAGGCGAGGACGCCGCCGGTGCCGCGCAGCTCGGTGGCGGTGTAGGTGTTGAAGTCGCAGTACCCACAGCGGGTGGCGCAGTACGGGACGTGCAGGTAGAACCCGAGCGGCCGCTCTCCGGCGCCGGCGAGGGCGTGCGACGGCAGCGAGCCGTCTTCGGGCATGGGGTCACCGTCGGGCAGTGCGGAAGGCATGCGCCCATTGTCCCGCACCGCCCCATGGTCGTTTACGCCCTCGGCCCCGGGGCGGGGTCAGGCCTCGCGGGACCCGGCGTACATCTCCTCGATGAGGTGCTTGAACTCGCGCTCGACGACGGGGCGCTTCAGCTTGAGGCTGGGCGTGAGGTCGCCGTGCTCGACGTCCAGGTCGCGCGGCAGGATCCGGAACTTCTTGATCGTCTGCCAGCGCTGGAGGTTCTCGTTGAGGGTCTGTACGTAGGTCTCGATCAGGCGGGCGGTCTCGGGCGCGGCCACGACCTCGCCGTACGTCTTGCCCTCCAGGCCGTTCTCGGCGGCCCAGCCGAGGATGGCGGGCTCGTCGAGGGCGACCAGGGCGCTGCAGAAGTTGCGGTCGGCGCCGTGGACGACGATGGCGGAGACGTACGGGCAGATCGCCTTGAACTGGCCCTCGATCTCGGCCGGGGCGACGTACTTGCCGCCCGAGGTCTTGATCAGGTCCTTCTTGCGGTCGGTGATGCGCAGGTAGCCGTCCGGGGAGAGCTCGCCGATGTCGCCGGTGTGCAGCCAGCCGTCGCTCTCCAGGACCTCGTCGGTCTTGTCGGGCTGACGGTGGTAGCCCTGCATGATGCCGGGGCCGCGCAGCAGTACCTCGCCGTCGTCGGCGATGCGGACCTCGGTGCCGGGCAGCGGCTTGCCGACGGTGCCGGTGCGGTACGCCTCGCCGGGGTTGACGAAGGAGGCGGCGCTGGACTCGGTCAGGCCGTAGCCCTCCAGGATGTGGATGCCGGCGCCGGAGAAGAAGTAGCCGATCTCCGGGGCGAGGGCGGAGGCGCCGGAGACGGCGGCGCGGAGCTTGCCGCCGAAGGCCTCGCGGAGCTTGGAGTAGACGAGCGCGTCGGCGACCTTGTGCTTGGTCGAGAGGCCGAAGGGGGCGGTGGCCCGGCCGGTGCGGCGGTAGTTGTCCTGGGTCACCTTGGCGTACTCGCGGGCGACGCCGACCGCCCACTGGAAGATCTTGTACTTGGCTCCGCCGCCGGCCCGGGCCTTGGCGGCCACGCCGTTGTAGACCTTCTCGAAGATGCGGGGGACGGCCGCCATGTAGGTCGGCTGGACGACCGGCAGGTTCTCGATGATCTTGTCGATGCGGCCGTCGACGGCGGTGACGTGCCCGACCTCGATCTGGCCGGAGGTGAGGACCTTGCCGAAGACGTGGGCGAGCGGCAGCCAGAGGTACTGGACGTCATCGCTGTTGATCATGCCGGTGGCGACGGTGGCCTTCGCCATGTACGACCAGTTGTCGTGCGGGAGGCGGACCCCCTTGGGGCGGCCGGTGGTGCCCGAGGTGTAGATGAGGGTGGCGAGCTGGTCGGCGGTGATGGCCGCGATCCGGTCCTTGACCGCCGCCGGGTGCTGGTCCAGGTACTCCTTGCCGCGCGCCTCCAGGTCGGCCAGGGAGAGCACCCAGCCCTCCGGGTCGCCCTCGGCGGCCACCGCGTCGGCGGCGTCCATGACGACCACGTGGCGCAGGTCGGGGAGGTCGGCGCGGCGCTCGCGGGCCTTGGCCAGCTGCTTGCCGTCCTCGGCGATGAGCACCCGGCTCTCGGAGTCCGAGAGGATGAAGGCGGACTCGTCCGCGTTGGTGCTGGGGTAGATCGTGGTGACGGCGCCGCCGGCGCACATCACGCCCAGGTCGGCGAGGATCCACTCGACGCGGGTGTTGGAGGCGAGGGCGACGCGCTCCTCGGGGTGCAGGCCGAGGGTGATCAGGCCGGCGGCGATGGAGAACACCCGGTCGGCCGCCTGCCCCCAGCTGAGCGACTTCCAGTCGTCGGGGCCTCCCTCGGGGCGGGCCGAGGGGACGGGGTAGCGGTAGGCCTCCCCGTTCGGTGTGGCGGCGACGCGGTCAAGGAAGAGGGCCGCCACGGTGGGCGGGCGGTTCTCGATCAAGGTCTGTGTGTCGCTCACGACATCCTCCGGACCGGGTCCACGCGGCCAGGGCGTGGGCGTGGGGCGCTTGGGCTGGCGGGGTGCAGCCGCCGGGTACGCGGCTGGCGTGTTTCATTACCGGTCGGTTAACTGGCCGGTAACCATCGAGCTTCGATCAGGGTAGAGGCCGCCCGCCCGGTGCGTAAGGGCCCCCGAGCGGCCGCTTCATAACGAAAAGGGCCCGCATGCGGGTGCATGGGGGCCCTTTCCGCGCGTCATGGAACGGCCGCGGCTACTTCTTCTTGCCGCCGGACTCGTCGCTGGAGAGGACGGCGATGAAGGCCTCCTGCGGGACCTCCACGGAGCCGACCATCTTCATGCGCTTCTTGCCTTCCTTCTGCTTCTCCAGCAGCTTCCGCTTACGGGAGATGTCACCGCCGTAGCACTTGGCGAGGACGTCCTTGCGGATGGCGCGGATGGTCTCGCGGGCGATGACGCGGGAGCCGACGGCCGCCTGGATCGGCACCTCGAAGGCCTGCCGCGGGATGAGCTCGCGGAGCTTGGCGACCAGGCGCACGCCGTAGGCGTAGGCGGCGTCCTTGTGGCAGACGGCGGAGAAGGCGTCGACCTTGTCGCCGTGCAGCAGGATGTCCACCTTGACCAGGCTGGAGGCCTGCTCGCCGGTGGGCTCGTAGTCGAGGGAGGCGTAACCGCGCGTCTTGGACTTCAGCTGGTCGAAGAAGTCGAACACGATCTCCGCGAGGGGGAGCGTGTAGCGGATCTCGACGCGGTCCTCGGAGAGGTAGTCCATGCCGAGCAGGGTGCCGCGGCGGGTCTGGCAGAGCTCCATGATCGCGCCGATGAACTCGGTGGGCGCGAGGACGGTGGCCCGGACGACCGGCTCGAAGACGTCCTTGATCTTGCCTTCGGGGAACTCGCTCGGGTTGGTGACGGTGACTTCCTTGCCGTCCTCCAGCACCACCCGGTAGACCACGTTGGGCGCGGTGGCGATCAGGTCGAGGCCGAACTCGCGCTCCAGGCGCTCGCGGACCACGTCCAGGTGGAGCAGGCCGAGGAAGCCGACGCGGAAGCCGAAGCCGAGCGCCGCGGAGGTCTCCGGCTCGTAGACGAGCGCGGCGTCGTTGAGCTGGAGCTTGTCCAGGGCCTCGCGCAGCTCCGGGTAGTCCGAGCCGTCGAGCGGGTACAGGCCCGAGAAGACCATCGGCTTCGGGTCCTTGTAGCCGCCGAGGGACTCGGTGGCACCGCCCGTCATCTGCGTGATGGTGTCGCCGACCTTGGACTGGCGGACGTCCTTCACACCGGTGATCAGGTAGCCCACCTCGCCGACGGAGAGGCCGTCGGCCGGCAGCATCTCGGGCGAGTTGGTGCCGATCTCCAGCAGCTCGTGCGTCGCGTTCGTGGACATCATGCGGATGCGCTCGCGCTTGTTGAGCGTGCCGTCCACGACACGGACGTACGTGACCACGCCACGGTACGAGTCGTAGACCGAGTCGAAGATCATCGCGCGGGCGGGGGCGTCCTTGACGCCGACCGGGGCCGGGACGGTCTCGACGACGCGGTTGAGCAGGGCGTCGACGCCGAGGCCGGTCTTCGCCGAGACGCGCAGGACGTCGGCGGGGTCGCAGCCGACCAGGTTCGCCAGCTCCTCGGCGAACTTCTCCGGCTGGGCGGCCGGCAGGTCGATCTTGTTCAGGACCGGGACGATCGCGAGGTCGTTCTCCATCGCCAGGTACAGGTTGGCGAGGGTCTGGGCCTCGATGCCCTGGGCGGCGTCCACCAGGAGGATCGTGCCCTCGCACGCGGCGAGGGAGCGCGAGACCTCATAGGTGAAGTCGACGTGGCCGGGGGTGTCGATCATGTTCAGGATGTGCGTGGTCCCGGTCCCCGCGCCCTCGGTGGGGGCCCAGGGCAGGCGGACCGCCTGCGACTTGATCGTGATGCCGCGCTCACGCTCGATGTCCATGCGGTCGAGGTACTGGGCGCGCATCTGCCGCTGGTCGACGACCCCGGTGAGCTGGAGCATCCGGTCGGCGAGGGTCGACTTGCCGTGGTCGATGTGCGCGATGATGCAGAAATTGCGGATCAGCGCCGGGTCGGTACGGCTCGGCTCGGGCACGTGGCTGGGGATGGCGGGCACGCAGTGTCCTGATTCTCGGGTCGCTGTCGGATCTGCTGTCGAACGGTACGCAGGGTCCCATGGTCCCATGGACCGGGCGATGCGCTCGGTTTGGGCCGGTCGGAGCGCGCCTGGTAGCCTGGGTGGCTGTGTCTCGCATGCCCTCTCAGCAGGCTTGGCACATCCGGAAAAATACTCTGAACCTGAAAAGGCTCTTTCGTGGCGAACATCAAGTCCCAGATCAAGCGGAACAAGACCAACGAGAAGGCCCGCCTTCGCAACAAGTCGGTCAAGTCCGAGCTGCGCACCTTCATCCGCAAGGCCAACGAGGCCATCCTCGCCGGCGACGCGGAGAAGGCCACCGCTGCGGCCCGCCTGGCTTCCAAGAAGCTGGACAAGGCCGTCTCGAAGGGTGTCATCCACAAGAACGCCGCCGCCAACAAGAAGTCGGCGCTGGCCTCCAAGGTTGCCGCCATCTGAGGTTCCGCACTCGATGTGAACGCCGGGAAGGACCAAGCGGGCCCTCTCTTCCGCTCCTGACCGGCACCCAGCGCCGCACGCGGCCTGCGTTCGCCACGCGGGTGCGGCGCACACAGCAGTGACCGAAGGCCCCGGCCTCCGCCCTTCCCCAGGGCGGCGACCGGGGCCTTCGCGTGTGCGCGGCCGGGGCCGGGGCGGGACGGGACGCCGCGAGGCCTCAGCGGCGCTGCGGCCGTGCGGCCCGCGCCACGGCCACCACGGCCTTCTCCAGGGCGTACTCGGGGTCGTCCCCGCCGCCCTTGACCCCCGCGTCGGCCAGCGCGACGGCGCGCAGCGCCTCCGAGACGCCGTCCGCCGACCAGCCGCGCATCTGCTGCCGGACCCGGTCGATCTTCCACGGCGGCATGCCGAGGTCCCGGGCGAGGTCGCCGGGGCGGGCGCCGCGCGGGGCGGAGGCCAGCTTCCCGATGGCCCGGACGGCCTGCGCCAGCGCGCTGGTGATCAGCACCGGCGCGACCCCGGTCGCCAGGGACCAGCGCAGGGCCTCCAGGGCCTCCGCCGCCCGCCCCTCGACCGCCCGGTCGGCGACGGTGAAGCTGGAGGCCTCGGCCCGGCCGGTGTAGTAGCGCCCGACCACGGCCTCGTCGATGGTGCCCTCGACGTCCGCGCAGAGCTGCGCCGCCGCGCTCGCCAGCTCCCGCAGGTCGGCACCGATCGCGTCGACCAGGTTCTGGCAGGCCTCGGGGGTGGCGGAGCGGCCCAGCGCCCGGAACTCGCCGCGTACGAACGAGAGCCGGTCCGCGGCCTTCGTCATCTTCGGGCAGGCGACCTCCCGGGCACCGGCCTTGCGGGCGGCGTCCAGCACGGCCTTGCCCTTGACCCCGCCCGCGTGGAGGAGGACGAGGGCGATCTCCTCGTACGGGTCGGCGAGGTAGGCCTTGACCTCCTTCACCGTGTCCGCGCCCAGGTCCTGCGCGTTCCGCACGATCAGGACCTTGCGCTCGGAGAAGAGCGACGGGCTGGTCAGCTCGGCCAGGGTGCCGGGCTGGAGCTGGTCGGAGGTGAGGTCCCGCACGTCCGTGTCGGCGTCGGCCGCGCGGGCGGCCTTCACGACGTCCCGGACGACGCGGTCGAGCAGCAGGTCCTCCTGCCCCACCGCGAGGGTGATGTGGGCGAGGGGATCGTCGGTGGGGTTCTTCCTGGTGGCCATCGGCTCCAGCATCCCACGCCGCACCGACAGCGCCCCGTCCCCGGTGCCCGAGAATGGTCCGGTGAACCTGCGACATGTACTGGTCCTGCCCGACCGCGACGCCGCCGAGGAGGTGGCCCAGGAGGCCGTCGACCGCTTCGGTCTCCCCGAGGAGCCGCAGCTGGTGCGCGACGCCCTGGCCGGCGAGGACGACGCCGAGGACGCCCAGTGGCTGGTGGTCGTCGAGGACCCGCGGCAGCGGCTCGACGCCGCCCTGCTGGACGAGCTCGCCGCCGCCTACGAGGGCTGGCTCGAAGCCCCCTGAGCCGGCCGGCGGCGACGCCCTCAGGCCTTGTGGACGATCTGCACGTCCAGCGCCACGTCCACGCTCGAACCGATCGCCGCGATCCCCTGCGCCAGTATCGACTGCCAGTTCAGGGTGAAGTCCTCGCGGTGCAGCTCCGCCGTCGCCCGGCAGGCGGCGCGCGGCTCGCCCTCCAGCCCCGTGCCGACGCCCAGGTACTGGGTGTCCAGGGTGACGGAACGGCTGACCCCGTGGAGGGTCAGGGCTCCGGCGACCGCCCAGCGGCTGCCGCTGCGGTGGATGAACCGCTCGCTGTAGAACTCCACCGTCGGGTACCGGGCGGCGTCCAGGAAGTCCGCCGACCGCAGGTGGTCGTCCCGCATCCGCAGCCCCGTGTCGATGCTCGCCGCGTCGAGGATCACGTGCATGGAGGAGTCCTCCATCCGCTCCGCGATCCGCACCGCTCCGGCGAAGGTGGTGAACCTGCCGTGGATCCGGGCGAAGCCGATGTGCTTCGCGGTGAAGCCGATCGACGAGTGCGTCGGGTCCAGCTCCCAGTGGCCCGGCTGCGGGAGCACCGGGGGCTCCACCGAGTCCAGGATGATCTCCGCGGTGCCGGGCTGCGCCGGGTCGCCGACGAGCGTCGCCCCGTGGAACTGCGCGTAGCCCTCGGCGCTGACCGCCAGCCGGTACTCCCCCTCCGGCACGGCCGCCGTGAATCCCCCGTACGGATCCGTCTCCCCGCTGACGACCCGTCGGCCGATCGGGTCGGTCACCTCGAACTTGGCCTGGCGGATGGGCTGGTGGACCGTGTCGAGGACGCGGCAGCTCAACAGGCGGGCCGTGGGCGGCAATGCCAATGTGGCGGACGTCTGCGAACTGCCGCTTCCGGCCGTATCCGTCCCCCGTCGGCGACCGAACATCGCTGATGCACCCCCGTGCTGTGTGTACTTGGTCGGTTCTGGCGAAGAGGCATTCGATCATGCTGTCGGGTTGGGGGCAAACAGAGCGGTCGCGCCCGGTATGACCGCGCCTTTTCGGACGCCGTCCGGCGGGCACCGCACGGAGCCCCCGGCCGCTGCCGCAGACGGCCACGGAGCCGTCCCTGTCGGTGCGCAGCACAGCCGCCCCAAGGGCTTCGAGCCGTGCGAGGGTGCTCCGCGCCGGGTGCCCGTACCGGTTGCCGGCCCCGACCGGGACGAGCGCGAGGCGTGGCCGGATCCGGTCTACGAGGCCGGGATCCTGGTGCGCCGAACCGTGGTGGGCGACCTTGAGCACGTCCACCCGCCCCAATTCCGGATGCTCCCTCAGCAGGGCTTGCTGGGACGGCGGTTCGAGGTCCCCGAGGAGCAGGAACGTCAGCCCCGGGGCGTGCGCCAGCAGGGCCACGCTCGCGTCGTTGGGCCCCTGCGGCGGCGGCGCGGACGCCGACGGCCACAGCACCTGCCACTCCAGACCCCCGGCCCGCCGCGGCTCCCCCGCGACCGCCGGCACCACGGGCACCCCGGCCCCGGCCGCCGTCCGCCGGACCCGCGCCGCCTGCGCGGGCGGGTCCGCCACCGAGGTGGTTTCGATCACACCCACCGAGCGGCCCCGCAGCACCCCCGACAGCCCGCCCACGTGGTCGGCGTGGAAGTGCGTCAGCAGGAGCAGCGGGACGCGTGTCACACCGAGGGCGCGCAGACAGCGGTCCACCGGGTCCGGCTCCGGTCCGGCGTCGACCACGACGGCCGTCCCCTCCCCGGCGGCGAGGACGGCGGCGTCCCCCTGGCCCACGGCGCACTGGACGTAACTCCAGCCGGGCGGCGGCCAGCCGGTGAGGGTACGGGTCAGCGGGGGCGGCCGTACCACCGCGACCAGCAGCACCACCACCACGGCGGCCCGCACCCCGCGCCGCCGCCCGAACCGGACTCCGAGCCCCACGAGCGCCACGGTGACCACCGCCAGCAGCGCCCCGCCTCCCGGCCCGCCCGGCCACGCCAGCCCCGCCCCCGGCAGCCCCGCCCCGGCCCGCGCGACGGCGGCGATCCACCCGGCCGGCACCCCCGCGCACCGGGCCAGCAGCTCCGCGAGCGGCATGGACAGCGGGGCGGTGGCGAGCGCGGCGAATCCGAGCACCGTGGCCGGCCCCGCCGCGAGCTCCGCCAGGAGGTTGCACGGCACCGCGACCAGGCTCACCCGGCCCGACAGCACGACCACCACCGGGGCGCACACGGCCTGCGCCGCGGCCGCCGCCGCCAGGGCCTCCGCGAGCCGCGGCGGCAGCCCGCGCGCCCGCAGCGCCCCCGCCCAGCGCGGCCCCAGGGTGAGCAGCGCCCCGGTGGCCAGCACCGAGAGCAGGAACCCGTACGCCCGGGCCAGCCAGGGGTCGTACAGCACGAGCAGCAGCACCGCCGCGGCCAGCGCCGGGAGCAGGGACCTGCGCCGCCCCGTGGCCAGGGCCAGCAGGGTCACCGCCCCGCAGGCGGCGGCCCGCAGCACGCTCGGATCGGGCCGGCACACCAGGACGAAGCCCAGCGTCAGGGCCGCCCCGCACAGGGCCGTGAACCGCAGCGACAGCCCCAGCCGGGGTGCCAGCCCGCCCCGCTCCACGTACTGGGCCCGCCCCGGGGGCCCGATGAGCAGGTACAGCACCACGGTCAGGTTGGATCCGGAGACGGCCAGCAGGTGCAGCAGATCGGTGGCTTCGAACGCGTCGTGCAGCTCGGGCGGCACCCGGGAGGTGTCCCCGACCACCAGCCCGGGCAACAGCGCCCGGGCGTCCCCCGGAAGCCCTTCGGAGGCCTCCCTCAGCCCGGCCCGCAGCCGCCCCGCGACCCGCTGCGCCCGGTCCGGGCCGCCCGTCACCCGCGGCGGGACGTCCCCGGCGGGCCGGACGAGCGCCACGGCCCGCTCCCCCTCCCGCACGGGCGACAGCCGGGCCACCACCTCCACCCGGGCCGAGGGCTCCAGCCGGGCCCACTGCGGATGCCCGGCCAGCACCCGGACCGGGGTCCGCACCCGGGTCCGCGCACCGTCGGGGCGGGTCACCCCGGTCACCACCGCGTCCAGCACCACCACGGGCGGCCCGCTCCCGCTCCGGGCGGCCCGCGGATCGGAACCCACGGTGAGCTCGGCGCGCACCCGGGCGTGCTCCCCGGCCAGCCGGGCCACGGGTCCCGCCCGCGCCTCGGCCCGCTCCAGCCCGGCCACCCCCGCCCCGGCGGCCGCGCACAGCAGGGCGGCCGCCGCGGCCGTGGCGACCTGCCACACCGGCCTCGTCCCGCGCGAGCCCGCCACCAGCAGCGCCCCGGCCGCGACCACCGCGACCACCGCGCCGACGGCACACCATCCCGCGGACACCCCGAGCCCCACGGCAGCCGCCCCCCAGGCAGCCAGCGCGGGCCCCACCAGCCGCAGATCGAGCGGCCCGTCCCCACCGCCCGCCACCCCGGCCTCCTCCGGCCCGGCACCCTCCGGCCCGGCACCGTTCGGCCCGGCCCCCGCGTCCGGCACTCCGGCGGCGCTCACAGCCGCACCAGCCTGCGCAGCTCGGCGAACCTGCGCTCGCCGATGCCGTCGACCTGCCGGAGGTCCTCCACCGCCCGGAACCCGCCCCGGGCCGCGCGGAACTCCACGATGTGCCGGGCCAGCACCGGGCCCACCCCCGGCAGGCCGTCCAACTGCTCGACGGTCGCACTGGTCAGGCTGAGCGGGCCCGGCACCGGACCGCCCCCGGAACCCCCGCCGCCCGGGGCCGGCGGCGCCGTGACCCCCACCAGCACCTGCTCGCCGTCCACCAGGACCCGGGCCAGGTTGAGCCCGGTGGTGTCCGTGCCCGGCCGCACTCCCCCGGCGGCGGCCAGCGCGTCCTCCACCCGCGAACCGCCGGGCAGCCGCCGCACACCGGGATCGCGGACCTTGCCGGCCACGTCCACCACGACGCGGCCGCCCGGACCCGCCGGGCCCCCTCCCGGAACCGGGGGCGGGGTCGGGGTCGGCGGCGGCGCGGGGGCGAGCACCGCGGGCGCCGTCACCGGCCGCGGCCGGGCCGCCACGTACTGCTGGGCGGCGAACCCCACCGCCACGGCCAGCACCACCCCCACGGCGGCCACCGCCCGCGGCTCCACCCCGCACCGGGCCTGCACCCACACCGGCAGCCGCTCCCGCACGGCCAACCACCGCCCCGGCACATCCGTCCCGGCCGAAGGAACCGACCCGGCTTGCACCCCGCCCCCCTCCCCCGGCACCGGAGGCGACTGTGACACCGGAGGCGGCTCGGGCACCGAAGGTGGCTCGGGCCCCAGAGGCGATGGCGACACCGGAGGCGGCCCGGGCACCGCCGGAGGACCCGGCCGCCCGGGCGGGGCGGCCCCCGCCATCAGCAGCTCCGCCCTGCGCCGCACCGCGGCGGGATCGGGGCCCGGCTGCGACCGGGCGCGGCGGCGTTCACGGAGCCGCCCGTCGGACGGCCGCGCCCTCCCGGGCCCGCTGCCCGCGCCACGGCCACCGCCACCGCCACCGCCACCGGCGGTCTCGAACGATCCCGTCCCGAAGCCGTCGAGGCGTCCGGAAGGGCTTCCCGAAGAGCGCGAAACACGCGTGCGAAGAGTCATGCCACGACGCTAGGGCCGGCCCCCGGCCCCCCGCTCGGAACCCTCAATTCCGGTGGATGACCGCCCCGTTGTGGAAAACCGGGCCACCCGTCCGGGTGTACCGCCCCCGCCGGTCCGGGGTCAGCGCGGCGAGACCACCGCCGCGAGCAGCCCCGGCCCGGTGTGCGCGCCGATCACCGCGCCGACCTCGCTCACGTGCAGCTCGACCAGACCGGGAATCCGCTCCCCCAGCCGCTGCGCGAGCTTCTCGGCCCGCTCCGGCGCCGCCAGGTGGTGGACGGCCACGTCGACGCTGCGCGTCCCCGCCCGCTCGACGGCGAGCTCCTCCAGCCGTGCGATGGCCTTGGACGCCGTCCGCACCTTCTCCAGCATCTCGATCCGCCCGCCGTCCAGCGTGAGCAGCGGCTTGACCGCGAGCGCCGATCCGAGGAGGGCCTGCGCCGCCCCGATCCGGCCGCCGCGCCGGAGGTAGTCGAGGGTGTCCACGTAGAAGTACGCCGACATCTCCGCGGCCCGCTTCTCGGCGGCGGCCACGACCTCGTCGGCCGATCCCCCGGCCTCGGCCGTCTCGGCGGCGGCGAGGGCGCAGAAGCCGAGGGCCATCGCGACCATGCCGGTGTCCACGACCCGCACCGGGACCGGGGCCGTCTTCGCCGCGACCACGGCGGCGTCGTAGGTGCCGGAGAACTCGGCGGAGAGGTGCAGGCTCACGATGCCGGTCGCACCGGCGTCCGCCGCCGCCCGGTAGGCCTGGACGAACTGTTCCGGACCGGGGCGGGAGGTGGTGACGGAGCGGCGCTTCTGCAGGGCCGCGGCCAGGCTGCGGGCCGAGATCTCGGTGCCCTCCTCCAGGGCCTCGTCCCCCAGGACGACGGTCAGGGGAACGGCGGTGATCCCATGCCGCGCCATCGCCGGCGGGGGCAGATAGGCCGTGGAATCGGTGACGATCGCGACATGGCGGGACATGAGCCGGAGGTTACCGCCCGGGGAGGCGATCCGGCAGCCCGGACCACGTCCGTCACCCTCGCCTCCGCGGCCTCCCCGGCCCCGGCCCCGCTCCGGGCGCCGCGATCAGGAAGCGGCTTCCGGCCGGGGAGCCTTCTGCCAGGGGTGCCTCACGGCCGGCGCCGACGGATCCAGGGCGGCCCGCTGCCGCCCCTCCGCCCGCCCCTGCCGCCCGTTCCGCCCCTGCGCCGACGCACCGGCACCCGGCCCGGAAGCCGACGCACGCGACGCCGCCGCACCGGCATCCGGAGCGCCCGCACCCGGCACGCCCGCACCCGGAGCGCCCGGCCCCGCGTCCCACGCCGCCGCGGCGGCCGTCAGGTCGTCGACCGACTCCCGGGACCAGTCGCGCAGGGCGCTCGACTCCACCTCGATCTGCGCCGACAGCGCCTGCAGGTCCTCGTCGGCGAACTGGCGGGCCCGGTCACGGGCCGCCCACCGCAGCGAGTCGGCCGACTCCGTGATCTTCGCGGTGCGCTCCCGCAGCTCGGGCAGGCGCTCCGCGATCCGCTTGCGGTCTGGCTCCTGCTCCAGCCGCTTGAGCTCGTCGTCCAGCTCGTGCCCGTGCCGGCTCAGCCGCTCGAAGAGGGCGATGGACTCCTTCAGCGAGGCGTCCGCCTGGACGCCCTGGTAGAGGGCCGCCTGCGTGGCGCGCATCGACGACCGCAGGTCCAGCCGCAGCTGTGCCAGTGCCGCCGGGACCCCGACCTGACCGAGGCTCCTGGCCTTGAGGGTGGTGTCCTCGACCGTCCGGCGGGCCTGCGTAAGCGTCCGGTCCACGCCCCGTTTGGCCGCGCCGACCGCCTTGACGGTGGCCCAGGCGCCCAGCCCCAGGAAGGCGAACAGCACCACCAGGGCAAAGATGATCAGCAACGCGCCTACCTCCATGAGGTTCCCTTCCCCGGCCGGTTCCATCCCCTCCACCGTAAACGCCACGGGCAGGCCGGGGGTTCCCATCGAACCCCCAACCTGCCCGTACGGGATCACCCGGAGAACGCGTCCCCGGGCGTCAGATGACGATGTTCACCAGCTTCGGCGCGCGCACGATCACCTTGCGGATCTCGGCGCCGCCCAGCGCGGCCACGACGGCCTCGTCGGTGACCGCCAGCTGCTCCAGGTCGGCGTCCGAGACGGTCGGCGGCACCTCCAGGCGGGCCTTGACCTTGCCCTTGACCTGGACCACGCAGGTGACGGTCTCGTCCACCACGTACGCCGGGTCCGCGACGGGGAAGTCCTGGTGGACCACCGAGTCGGTGTGGCCCAGGCGGTGCCACAGCTCCTCCGCGATGTGCGGGGCCAGCGGGGCGATCAGCAGCACCAGGCGCTCGGCCACGGACCGCTCCAGCGGGCGGCCCGCCTTCGTCAGGGTGTTGTTCAGCTCGGTGATCTTGGCGATGGCGGTGTTGAACCGCAGGCCCGCCATGTCCGAGCCGGCCCCGTCGATGGCCTTGTGCAGGGCGCGCAGGGTGTCCTCGGCGGGCTCGGCGTCGACCACCGTGACCGCGCCGGTCTCCTCGTCCACCACGTTGCGCCACAGGCGCTGGAGCAGCCGGTACTGGCCGACGACGGCGCGGGTGTCCCACGGACGGGAGACGTCCAGCGGGCCCATCGCCATCTCGTACAGGCGCAGCGTGTCGGCGCCGTACTCCTCGCAGATCTCGTCCGGGGTGACGGCGTTCTTCAGGGACTTGCCCATCTTGCCCAGCTCGCGCTTGACCGGCTCGCCCTGGAAGAAGAACTTCCCGTCGCGCTCCTCGACCTCGGTGGCGGCGACCGGGAAGCCGCGCTCGTCGCGGTAGACGTAGGCCTGGATCATGCCCTGGTTGAACAGCTTGTGGAACGGCTCGACCGAGGACACGTGGCCCAGGTCG
This sequence comes from Streptomyces sp. NPDC032091, assembly GCF_055580265.1. NCBI lineage: Bacteria > Bacillati > Actinomycetota > Actinomycetes > Kitasatosporales > Streptomycetaceae > Streptomyces > Streptomyces sp. NPDC032091. The sequence goes on from NZ_JBVILR010000003.1 coordinate 121,327, forward strand.
AACAGCACCTTGGACCAGAAGCGCGCGTACAGCAGGTGGAGCACCGCGTGCTCGGCGCCGCCGACGTACAGGTCGACGCCGCCGTGCGGGGCGCTCTCGCGCGGGCCCATCCAGTACTGCTCGATCTCCGGGTCGACCAGCGCGTCCGCGTTGTGCGGGTCCAGGTAGCGCAGCTCGTACCAGCAGGAGCCGGCCCAGTTGGGCATGGTGTTGGTCTCGCGGCGGTAGGAGCGCACGCCGCGCCCGTCGCCGAGGTCCAGCTCCACGTTGACCCAGTCGGCCTTGCGGGAGAGGGGGGTCTCGGGCTTGGAGCCGGCGTCGTCGGGCTCGAAGGTGCGCGGCGAGTAGTCCTCGACCTCGGGCAGCTCCAGCGGCAGCATCGACTCGGGCAGCGGGTGGGCGACGCCGTCCTCGTCGTAGACGATCGGGAAGGGCTCGCCCCAGTAGCGCTGGCGGCTGAACAGCCAGTCGCGCAGGCGGAAGTTGACGGTGCCCTCGCCGATGCCCCGCTCGGTCAGCCACTCGGTGATGGCGGCCTTGGCCTCCACCACGCCCAGACCGTCCAGGGAGATGCCCTCGCCGGTCGAGTTGACCAGCGTGGCGTCGTAGGAGACGAACGCGTCCTGCCACTCGGCGGTGTCGGTGCCGCGGCCGTCCGTCGGCTCGACCACGCAGCGGATCGGCAGCTCGAAGGCGCGGGCGAACTCGAAGTCGCGGCTGTCGTGCGCCGGGACCGCCATGATCGCGCCGGTGCCGTAGCCCATCAGCACGTAGTCGGCGATGAAGACGGGGACCTTCGCGCCGCTGACCGGGTTGACGGCGTACTCGCCGGTGAAGACGCCGGTCTTCTCCTTGGCGTCGGCCTGCCGCTCGACGTCGGACTTGGCGCCGGCCTGCTTGCGGTACGCGGCGACGGCCTCGGCCGGGGTGGCGTGTCCGCCGGTCCACGCCTCGTGCGTGCCCTCGGGCCAGGCGGCGGGGATGAACTTCTCGACCAGCGGGTGCTCGGGGGCCAGGACCATGTAGGTGGCGCCGAACAGGGTGTCGGGGCGGGTGGTGAAGACCGTGATGGCCTCGTCGCCCAGGGCGAAGTCGACGCGCGCGCCCTCGCTGCGGCCGATCCAGTTGCGCTGCTGGAGCTTGATGGCCTCGGGCCAGTCCAGCGCGTCCAGGTCGTCCAGCAGCCGGTCGGCGTACGCGGTGATGCGCATGTTCCACTGGCTCAGGCGGGACTTGAAGACGGGGAAGTTGCCGCGCTCGGAGCGGCCGTCGGCGGTGACCTCCTCGTTGGCCAGTACGGTGCCCAGCCCGGGGCACCAGTTGACGGGCGCGTCGGAGGCGTAGGCCAGGCGGTACTGGTTCAGGACGTCCGCGCGCTCGCCGGCGGTCAGCTCCGCCCAGGCACGGCCGCCGGGGACCTCACGGGAGCCGTTCTCGAAGGCGGCGACCAGCTCGGCGATCGGCCGGGCCTTGTTCGCGTCGGTGTCGTAGTACGCGTTGTAGATCTGCAGGAAGATCCACTGGGTCCACTTGTAGTACTCGGGGTCGATCGTCGCGAACGACCGGCGCTTGTCGTGGCCCAGGCCCAGCCGGCGCAGCTGGGCCTTCATGTTCTCGATGTTCGCCTCGGTGGACACGCGCGGGTGCGTGCCGGTCTGCACGGCGTACTGCTCGGCCGGCAGGCCGAAGGCGTCGAAGCCCAGGGTGTGCAGGACGTTGTGGCCGGACATCCGCTGGTGGCGGGCGTAGACGTCGGTGGCGATGTACCCGAGCGGGTGGCCGACGTGCAGGCCGGCGCCGGAGGGGTACGGGAACATGTCCATGATGAACTTCTTGGGCCGGGCGACGACCGCCGGGTCGCCGGCCAGGTCACCGCCGGGGTTGGGCGCCTCGTAGGTGCCCTCCGCGTCCCATACGTCCTGCCAGCGTGCCTCGATGTCGGCGGCCATGGCAGCCGTGTAACGGTGCCCCTCGGCCGCCTCGGGGGCCGGGGTGTTCGTCTCGCTCATGATTCCTGAAGCTCCATCGATCGTCTCTGCCGTCTCTGCCTGCCCAAACGAAAAAACCCCTCGCACAGGAGGGGACGCCGCGCCGATGCCGACCTTCTCGGGTCGGTGCTGCTCAGCGCGGCTCGGTAAGCAGAAGGCGTACGGCACGCATGGCGTCAGGGTACCGCAGGGGCCCGTGCGGCCGCTCTGCCGTTCCGCACAACGAGAAGAGGGCCACCCGATCCGGGTGACCCTCTTCCACACTGTGGAGCTAAGGAGAATTGAACTCCTGACCTCCTGCATGCCATGCAGGCGCTCTACCAACTGAGCTATAGCCCCTTGTTTCTCTCTGCCGCCGGGCCCCTTCTCGGTTTCCCTTGCCGGTTCCCCCTGGCGACATCGAGAACATTACACGGTGATGGCCCGAGACCAAAAATCGGTTTCCGCAGGGCCCGTTATGTCCGATTTACCCATGCGTGGGCCCTGTGTGATCCGGTCATGCCCGGGCGAACTGGTAGAAGCGTTTGAGCGTGCAGTGCTCGTCCAGGAGCCGGCCGTAGATCGGCTCGCCCTCCAGCTCCCGGTACGTCTCGATGGGGTCGCCTTTTATGATCAGCGCCCGCGCGCATTCCTCGCACCAGTACTGGTAGTCGGGATTGACCGGCTCCATGTCCCGAACGATCGGCGTGCCGTTGTTGCACCAGTCGCACCGCCGCCGGTGTGCACCCATCCGTCAGCGACTCCCTCCCGCGTCGGACCGTCGTGTCCCCCTCCGGCCGTCCGATTCTGCCACGCCGGTCCCGGTGGGGTCAGCAAGCACAGGGAGGACAAACGCAAGGATCCCGCCCCCTGTTGGGGACGGGATCCTGATTGTGGAGCTAAGGAGAATTGAACTCCTGACCTCCTGCATGCCATGCAGGCGCTCTACCAACTGAGCTATAGCCCCGCTCTCCGCGGCGTTCCCCCCGTTTCCGGTGTTCTTCGCTGCGAACAAGAAGAACTCTAGCCTGTGACCAGCCGGAAAGTGAAATCCGGGTCGGAGCGGCCCGCGGAGGGGCTCAGTCGTCGTCGCCGAGCACCGGCTCCGGCAGGGTGCCGGCGTTGTGCTCCAGCAGCCGCCAGCCCCGCGCGCCCTCGCCGAGGACGGACCAGCAGCAGTTGGAGAGCCCGCCCAGGCTCTCCCAGTCGCGCGCCTCCAGCCGCAGCAGGCGGCCGATGGTCGTACGGATCGTGCCGCCGTGGCTGACGACGACGAGCGTGCCGCCCGGGGGCAGCAGGCCGGCGTGGTCGAGCACCACCGGGGCGGCCCGGTCGGCGACCTCGGTCTCCAGCTCTCCCCCGCCGCGCCGGACGGGCTCGCCGCGCTTCCACGCCGCGTACTGCTCGCCGTACTTCTCGACGATCTCCTCGTGCGTCAGGCCCTGCCACTCACCGGCGTACGTCTCGCGCAGCGCCTCGGTGTGCGCCACGGGCAGACGCGTGACGGCGGCCAGCTCGGCCGCCGTGGCCGCGGCCCGCTTCAGGTCGGAGGCCACGATGGCGTCCGGCTTCAGCGAGGCGAGCAGCCGGGCGGCGCGGCGCGCCTGCGCCAGCCCCGTCTCGGTCAGCTCGATGTCCGTGGAGCCCTGGAATCGGCGCTCCAGGTTCCAGGAGGTCTGGCCGTGCCGCCAGAGGACGATCTTCCTGCCTTTACCGGCGGAGCCGCCGGGCCTCCCGGTGCTGGTGGCCGCGCTCAGAACAGATCACCGTCCAGGTCGTCGTCGCCCTGCGCCTCGCGCAGCTTGGCGTGCTCCTCGGCCTTGCCGATGGTGAGCTTGGCGTCCTCGGGGAGCTCGATCTCGGGGCAGTCCTTCCACAGGCGCTCCAGCGCGTAGAAGACGCGCTCCTCGCTGTGCTGGACGTGGACCACGATGTCGACGTAGTCGAGCAGGATCCAGCGGGCGTCGCGGTCGCCTTCGCGGCGCACCGGCTTGGCGCCGAGCTCCTTGAGCAGCCGCTCCTCGATCTCGTCCACGATCGACTTGACCTGGCGGTCGTTGGGCGCGGAGGCGAGCAGGAAGGCGTCGGTGATCGACAGCACGTCGCTGACGTCGTACGCGATGATGTCGTGCGCGAGCCGGTCGGCCGCAGCCTGGGCGGCGGCGGTGATGAGCTCGATGGAGCGGTCCGTGGCGGTCACTGGCCATGCTTTCGGGTTGGCGGGCAGATCCCTACAAGGGTCTCATGTACTGCCGACACCGCCCGGTCAGGACGGCTTGTAGTCCTTGCCCAGGGTCACCACGACGTCCGCGTTCACCACGCTCTCCGCCTTCTTCACGGCCGTCTCCGGCAGCCCCAGCGTCTTGGCGACGTCGACCGCCCGGGCCCGCTGTCCGTCGTCCTGGTACGTGATCGACGTGGTCGGGGCCGCCCGGTCGGCCTTGCCGCCGTCCACGAACGAGTAGCCGCCGTTGAGCAGCGCCGCCTTGGCCGCCACCTGCGCCTTCTCGTCCCCGGTGGCGTCCTTGAGGCCCACGCGCGGGGCCGCTCCGGGCTGGGCCGCCGTGACGGTGCCGCCGAGGAGTTCCTTGACCACCTTCTTCGAGGCGTCGTCGGTCAGCCTCCCGTCGGGCTTCACCGCGAGCACCTCGGTGCGGTACGCGGCCGTCTTGGCGTGCTCCCCGATCCGCGAGAGGAGGCCGCCGAGGTTCTGCGCGTCGAGCCCCGGGTCCAGGATCTGGCCCATGCTCTCGACGGTCGTGGCGGCGGCCTTCGGGTCGGAGGGGATCTTGCGCAGGACGGCGTACAGGACCCGCCCCGTGCGCTCCAGCTGCCTGGCCTCCGGTTCGCCCTGGGCCCGGTGGGTGGCGTAGGCGACGGCCATGGCGCCGGTCAGGCTCTGCTTCGGGCCCTGTCCGACGGCCGGGGTCTTGGCCTGCTCGTCGGCGGGGACGGCCGTGTCGGTGTCGACCTCGATGCCGCCGACCAGCTCGACCAGGCGCTCCAGGAAGGGGGTGTCCAGGCGCCAGGTCCCGCCGATGCGGGTGCCGAGGGCGGTGTCCAGGGCCTCGCGGGTGCCGATGCCGCCGTCCTCGACGGACTTGCCGAGGGTGGTGGCGGTGCCGTCCTCCTTGGTGACGGCGAGGGTGCCGGGCAGCAGGACGGTCGCTCCCTGCCGCGCGGTGACGTTGTCCACGAGGAGGGCGGTGGAGCTGCCGCCCCGCTTGGTGTTGCGCAGGTGGACGACGATCATGTCGCGCTTCTGGGCGCCGGCGGCCGTCGCGGCGCCCTGCTTGCGGCCGGGTCCGTCGAGGAACGGCAGCTTGCCCGCGTACCAGAGGTAGCCGAGGCCGCCTACGACGAGGAGGGCGAGGACGACGATCAGCGCGACGACCCGGTGGCGGCCGCGGCGGCGGGCCTCCTCGCGGCGCTCGGTGCGGCTCTCGGTGAAGGCGAGCCAGTCGATGACGTCCTCGGAGTCCTCGTCCGGCTGGTCGAGGAAGGCGAACTGCTCGGTGCGGTAGCCGGCGGCGGGGCCCCCGGGGGCGGGGGCCGGGTCCGCCGGTTCCGCCCGGCGCGGCTCGGGGACGGCGGCCGCCGGGGCGTACCCCTGTGCCTGCTGCTCGTACCCGTACTGCTGTCCGGGGGGCTGCTGTGCGTACGACTGCCCGTACGGGGGCTCGTGCCTCTGGACGTGCTGCTGCTCGTACTGCCGCTCGTACGGGGGCGGGGCGGGCTGGAGGGGCTGCTGCGCGGGCACCTGGCCGTACAGCGGCCGACCGTACGGGTCGTAGCCGATGAGCTGCTGCTGGGCGGCGTACGGGTCGTACGGATCCTGTGGGTCGTTCACCGCGGGCCTCTCGTCGTTCCGGAAGCTCAGGCTCCCCGGTACAGCTCACGCTTGTCGATGTAGCGCACGACACCGTCCGGGACCAGGTACCAGACGGGGTCGCCCTCGGCGACGCGGGCGCGGCAGTCCGTGGAGGAGATCGCCAGCGCGGGCACCTCGACGAGCGAGACGCCGCCCTCGGGCAGGCCGTCGTCGGTCAGGACGTGGCCCGGCCGGGTCACGCCGATGAAGTGGGCGAGGGAGAAGAGCTCGTCGGCGTTGCGCCAGGTGAGGATCTGCGCGAGGGCGTCGGCGCCGGTGATGAAGAAGAGGTCGGCGTCCTCGTTGAGGGCGCTCAGGTCCCGCAGGGTGTCGATCGTGTACGTCGGGCCGCCGCGGTCGATGTCGATGCGGCTCACCGAGAACTGCGGGTTCGAGGCGGTCGCGATGACCGTCATCAGGTAGCGGTCCTCGGCGGGCGACACGGCCCGCTGGGACTTCTGCCACGGTTCGCCCGTGGGGACGAACACCACCTCGTCGAGGTGGAAAAGGGCGGCCACCTCACTGGCGGCCACCAGGTGTCCGTGGTGGATCGGGTCGAACGTCCCGCCCATCACGCCGAGCCGGCGCTTGGCCGGGCCCGTAGGCACTTCCTGCTCTCCCATGAGCGCAGAGCCTACTGGCCCGGTGCCGCGCGCGCGGAGGCCCGGTCCGAACGAGTGGTTCAGCGGTCGCGGTTCAGTCGCGTGGTCACCCAGAGCAGCAGCAGCAGGACGAAGAGCGCACCGCCACCGGTCAGGTAGGGGCTCAGGCTCTCGTGGTTGCCGCCGTGCTGCTCGGCGCCCTCCGAAGCGAGGAGGACGAGGTTGTTGGCGGTGGTGGAGAGGCTCATCAGGCAGGTACCTATCGAGTCGGGGAGCGAGCGGAGACTTCCCTCACATCGTATGCGGGGGCCCGGGGCACGCTCACGCCGACTCAGGCGTTGAGAGGATGGACGCAGTGCAGCAGAGGCCGATCCAGGGGGAAGCGCCATGACGGACATCGGATTCGAGAAGACGCCGGCGCGCGACCGCCGGCGGTTCCCGGGCATCTCCTCGCGGGCCTACGAGCATCCGGCCGACCGCTCGGCACTGGTCGCCCTGCGCAAGCTGGCCGGCTTCGACACGGTCTTCAAGGCCCTCAGCGGGCTGCTCCCGGAGCGGAGCCTGCGACTGCTGTTCCTGTCGGACTCGGTGCGCGTGGGCGAGACCCAGTTCGCCCATCTGTACGAGATGCTGCGGGACGCCTGCTCCATCCTGGACCTGGAGAAGGTCCCCCAGATGTACGTGCAGCAGGACCCGAAGCCGAACGCCATGTGCATCGGGCTGGACGAGCCGATCATCGTGGTGACGACCGGGCTGGTGGAGCTGCTCGACGCGGAGGAGATGCGGGCGGTCGTGGGCCACGAGGTGGGCCACGCGCTGTCCGGGCACTCCGTGTACCGCACGGTGCTGCTGTTCCTGACGAACCTGGCGCTGAAGGTGGCGTGGATCCCGCTGGGCAATGTGGCGGTCATGGCGATCGTCACCGCGCTGCGGGAGTGGTTCCGCAAGTCGGAGCTGTCGGCGGACCGGGCCGGGCTGCTGGTGGGGCAGGACGTGAACGCCTCGATGCGCGGGCTGATGAAGATCGCGGGCGGCAACCACCTGCACGAGATGAACGTCGACGCCTTCCTGGCCCAGGCCGACGAGTACGAGGCGGGCGGGGACCTGCGCGACTCGGTCCTGAAGATCCTCAACATGCTGCCGCGCACGCACCCCTTCACCACGGTGCGGGCCGCCGAGCTGCGCCGGTGGGCGCAGAGCCGGGACTACCAGCGGATCATGGACGGGCACTACCCGCGGCGGGAGGAGGACAAGGACACCTCGGTGGCCGACTCCTTCCGCGAGTCCGCCTCGCACTACGCGGACTCGGTGCGCACGAGCAGGGATCCCCTGATGAAGCTGGTCGGGGACATAGCCGGGGGCGCGGGCGACCTGGGCGGGAGGCTGCGCGACCGGTTCACCGGGACGGCCGGCGGCGGGACCGCACCGGCGGGCGGCAAGGACGACGGCGCTACCGGCCAGGGCTGACGGAGGCCGGCGGGGGCGGTGCCTGCGGCCGGGCGACGGGTGTCCCGGCCGCCTCGTCCGCACGGGACGGCTCCGAGGACTGGCCGGGCTGGGAGGGCGCGGCGGACGAGGGCTGCCCGGAGGCGGGCGCGGCCGGGTCCATGACCCCGCACAGTCCGGCGGTGCGCCGGGGGTGGCCGTTGGCGTAGGGGTCGCTCACCGGCGGGCCGACCGTGGTGGGGCCGGCCCCGGCCAGCAGCGGGCGGAAGCCTCCGGCCGGGTCGGCGGCGCAGTCCTGGGGTCCGGCCATCACGTAGGAGGAGGTCAGCTCCGCCCGGCGGGTGGTGAGGTCCTCGTGGTCGAAGCGCAGCCGCAGCTCGCGCCGGACGGTGAAGAGGGAGGCCGTGTCGGGTCCGGCCGGCGGGCCGACCGCTCCCCGGACGGCGTACACGAAGGTGTGGTCGGTGGTGACGACCAGTTCCTCCGGGCTGGTCTCCTCGAAGGTGAGGACGCCGCCGACCCGGACGCGGGAGTCGGCGAGGGCGGCGGTCTGCGGGTCGAAGCGGACCAGCCAGCCCGTTGCGGCGTGCCGGCCGTCCCCGGCGGGCGAGGCCATGCTCTCGTCGAACTGGGCCAGCTGTCCGGGGTCCAGCAGTACGCGCACGGGCCGGGAGGCGGCGCCGGAGAGCACGTCGGGGTCGAGGGAGGACTGCACCAGGTAGTCCTTGGCGATGGACAGGGCGGCGAGGACCTGGCTCTCGGTGAAGTGGTGGGTGCGGCGTACGGCCGGCAGGGTGATCCCGGCCGCCCCGGTCCGGTAGTCGGCCGCCGGGCTCTGGGCGTAGAGGTCGGCCGGTTTGCCGCCGGGTACGGCGGAGGACGGCGCCAGGGGCACGACGGTGCTGCCGAGCGGCTCGGCGTTGCCGCCGGCCGGGGGCACGTAGGGGTTGCGCAGGCCCAGGTAGACGGCGACGGCGAAGGCCGTGGCGATGAGCAGGACCAGCAGCATGCCCTGACGGGCGCCGCGACCGGGGCTGCCGGTGCCGCGGCCCGCGGAGCCGCCGCCGGACCAGAGGGAGCGGCTGCGGACGGCGCGGGCGTGTTCGCCCATGCGTTCCTGGGCGGAGAACTCCTGGAGGCGGGCGGCGCGGACGAAGTCCTCGTCGAACACCACCGACCGGTACTCGTCCGGGCGCAGTTCGTCGTCGCCCCCGCCGAATCCCTCGGGGGTGCCGTTGGGCGGATCTCCTGGTACGGCCATCGCTTCTCCCGCCGTCCCCGCTTCAGAGAAGCCCCCGGCCCTGGAACGGGCGAGTGGGGTCGTACCTTCAGGGTTGGCGGCCGACGGGGTACGTAAACGCGCCGACGCCGGTGACTTCCCCGAGCGGGGTACTGGCGGGAGCGGGTGCGGGGTCCGCTTCTCCGGCGGCGCTGCGGTAGACGGCACTGAAGGCCAGCGCCACCATCCCGAGCCCCATGACGACGGCGAGTACCCAGGCGACGGGTCTCAGCCAGCCGGCCCGGCCGCGGTAGGGGCGCAGGCTGCCGCCGTAGGCCCCGTACGGTCCCTCGGCGCAGCCGTAGGCACCGGCTTCCCAGGCGGGGTCGTCGTAGGGGTACCCGTCCGGGTGGCCGTGGTCGTCCTCGCCCGCCCAGCCGCCGGCGACGCGGGCGGCCTCGGCCTCGGCGCGTGCCAGGTCGGCGGCGCGCTGGCGCTCGGCCGCGCTCGGTTCATGGATTTCGGCGCTCCGGACGAAGGCCTCGTCGAACACCACGGAGGCGAAGTACTGATCCGCGCCTCCGCGGTCGTCGTCGGGCTCCCCGTCGTCCGGGAACGGCTTGCCCCCCACGTCGTCCGGCACGGGAACAGCGTAGACCTGGGGGGCCGCTTTGGGCAGGGTGAAAGCCGGAATCCGGCCACGCCGGGTTCGGGTGACGGTTACCGGATGTGACCGTCGCCGGTGACGATGTACTTGGTGGAGGTGAGCTCGGGCAGCCCCATCGGGCCCCGGGCGTGCAGCTTCTGGGTGGAGATGCCGATCTCGGCACCGAACCCGAACTGGCCACCGTCGGTGAACCGGGTGGAGGCGTTCACGGCGACGGTGGTCGAGTCGACCAGCTGGGTGAAGCGGCGCGCCGCGGCCTGCGAGGTGGTGACGATCGCCTCGGTGTGGCCGGAGGTCCAGCGGCGGATGTGGGCGACGGCGTCGTCGAGGGAGTCCACGACTCCGGCGGCGATGTCGTACGACAGGTACTCGGCGGCCCAGTCCTCGTCGGTGGCGGGCAGGGCGGTGACCTTGCTCTGCTCGGCGGCGGCCAGGACCCGGGCGTCGCCGTGGACGGTCACGCCGGCGTCGGCGAGCGCGTCGAGGGCGCGGGGCAGGAAGGCGTCGGCGATGTCGCGGTGGACGAGGAGGGTCTCGGCGGCGTTGCAGACGGAGGGCCGCTGGGCCTTGGAGTTGACGAGGATATCCACGGCCATGTCGAGGTCGGCCTGGGCGTCGACGTAGACGTGGCAGTTGCCGGTACCGGTCTCGATGACCGGGACGGTGGACTCCTCGACGACGGTCTTGATGAGGGAGGCACCGCCGCGCGGGATGAGCACGTCGACGAGGCCGCGGGCGCGCATCAGCTCGCGGACGGAGTCGCGGGACTCGCCGGGGACGAGCTGGATCGCGTCCGCGGGCAGGCCGGCGCTCACGATCGCGTCGCGCAGGATGGCGACGAGGGCGGTGTTGGAGGCGTAGGCGGAGGAACTGCCGCGCAGGAGGACGGCGTTGCCGGACTTCAGGCAGAGGGCGGCGGCGTCGACGGTGACGTTGGGGCGGGCCTCGTAGATGATGCCGACGACGCCGAGGGGGACGCGGATCTGCCGGAGGTCGATGCCGTTGGGGAGGGTGGAGCCGCGGACGACCTCGCCGACGGGGTCGGGGAGGGCCGCGACGTCGCGCACGTCGGAGGCGATGGCGGCGACGCGTTCCGGGGTGAGGGTGAGCCGGTCGACGACGGTCTCGCTGGTGCCGGCGGCGCGGGCCTTCTCGATGTCCCGGGCGTTGGCCGCGACGATCTCGTCGGTACGGGCCGTCAGCGCGTCCGCGATGGCCAGGAGGGCCGTGTCCTTGGCGGACCGCGGGAGTGGGGCGATGGCCGCGGCGGCCGTGCGGGCCGCTGCCGCGGTGGCGAGAACGGGGGAGGTCGCGGGGGCGTCGTCGAGCGAGGTCATGCGGCCCAGGGTAATCCCCGGGGCCCCGGCCCCCCGCCCGAGTTCCACCCCGCGAGACGCCCTTGCCCTGGCCGGGCGGGGGGGCGGGCCGGTCGGCTGGGGCCGGTGGCCGGGTTGCCCGCTGCGCGGAGCCGCTCTCCCCGCCCCGCCCTTCCGCCGTTCCCTGGGGCTCCGCCCCGGACCCCGCGCCTCAAACGCCGGCGGGGCTGTGGACAGCCCCGCCGCACGAGCGGCGCGTCTAGTAGGGGTGCACGCCCACCGGGTGGGCCGGGGGCGGGCCGTAGCCCTCCGCGACGCGTTGGTGGTACGTCGTGCGGTCGATGACCTCCAGCCCGACGATCTCCCACGGCGGCAGCTGCGCCGTCGACCGGTGCTCGCCCCACAGGCGCAGGGCGACGGCCGCCGCGTCGTGGAGGTCGCGGGCCTCCTCCCAGTACCGGATCTCCGCGTGGTCGTCGGCGTACCGGCTGGTCAGAAGGAAGGGGTGGTCGTGCGCGAGCTGCTCCAGCCCGCGTCGCACCTCCGGCAGCGGCGTCGGCCTGCCCGAGACGCTCAGCGTCACGTGCCAGAGGCGGGACACCGGGCCCTGTTCCTCCCCGCCGGCGCCGCCGTCCCCGGTACCGACGCTGGTCAGCGCTCGTCTCACCAGCCGCCTCCTGTCTGCGCTACGCGTGTCCGCCCCTCACAGTTGACCAGTCCCCGGCCCGCCGCGCGGTGGTTTTCCCGAACCTCAGCCCTGCAGCAGGACCAGATCGTCCCGGTGCACGACCTCCCGCTCGTACGCGGGTCCGAGCTCCCGCGCAAGCTCGCGGGTGGAGCGGCCGAGGAGCTGCGGGAGCTCCTTGGCGTCGAAGTTGACCAGGCCCCGGGCCACCGCGACCCCCTCGGCGGAGCGCAGCTCGACGGGGTCGCCGGCGACGAAGTCGCCCTCGACGGCCGCGATGCCCGCCGGCAGCAGGGAGCTGCCGCGCTGGGTGACGGCACGGACGGCGCCGTCGTCGAGGACGAGGTGGCCCTGCGGGGTGGAGGCGTGCTGGAGCCACAGCAGCCGGTCGGCCGAGCGGCGGCCGGTGGGGTGGAAGAGGGTGCCGGTCTCACGGCCGGCCAGGGCGTCGGCCGCCCGGCTCGCGGAGGTGAGGACGACGGGGACGCCCGCGGCCGCCGCGATCCGGGCGGCCTCGACCTTGGTGACCATGCCGCCGGTGCCGACGCCCGCCTTGCCGGCGCTGCCGATGGAGACGTGGGCGATGTCCTCGGGCCCGCGCACCTCCTCGATACGCGTGGTGCCGGGCAGGGAGGGGTCCCCGTCGTAGAGGCCGTCGACGTCGGAGAGGAGGACGAGGAGGTCGGCGCGGACCAGGTGGGCGACGAGGGCGGCCAGCCGGTCGTTGTCGCCGAAGCGGATCTCGTCGGTGGCGACGGTGTCGTTCTCGTTGACCACCGGCAGCGCGCCCATGGCCAGGAGCTGGTCCAGGGTGTTGAAGGCGTTGCGGTAGTGGGCGCGCCGGCTGGTGTCGTCGGTGGTGAGCAGCACCTGGCCGACGCGGACGCCGTAGCGGGCGAAGGAGGCGGTGTAGCGGGCGACGAGCAGGCCCTGTCCGACGCTGGCGGCGGCCTGCTGGCGGGCCAGGTCCTTGGGCCGGCGGGCCAGGCCGAGGGGGGAGAGCCCGGCGGCGATGGCGCCGGAGGAGACCAGGACGATCTCCTTCTCGCCGCCGTCGCGGGCCTTGGCCAGCACGTCGACCAGCGCGTCCACGCGGTCGGCGTCGAGTCCGCCCGCCGCGGTGGTGAGGGAGGAGGAGCCGACCTTGACCACGATCCTGCGGGCATCCACGACACCCTGCCTAGCCGCTGACACGTCTTTCCCCTCGCACACGCACGAAACCGACCAACGAACTGGCTCAATCTACGGGGTCCCGTGCGGGCCCCGCCCGCCGGTTTCAGCCCCTGGACGCGGAACCCGCCGCGGCCCGTTCCGGTTCGGGGGCCGGGTCCGGGCCCGTCCCCGGGATGAGGATCTTGCGCGAGAGGACGAAGGTGAACGGGATGGCGAGGACGGCGGCGACCAGCGGGGCGATCCGGGTGTCCATGCCGGCCCAGCTCACCAGGGCGTAGAGGCCGGCGGACTGGATCACGTAGTTGGTGACGTTCGTCAGCGGGAAGAGCAGGAACTTCTTCCAGGTGGGGCGGGTGCGGTAGGTGAAATAGGTGTTCATGAAGAACGAGCCGACCATCGCCAGCAGGAAGGCCAGGGTGTACGCGGCGAAGTACGGCATCCACGGGTGCAGGCACAGGTAGATGATGAAGAAGGTGCCGGTGTTGACCCCGCCCACCAGGGCGAAACGGAAGATCTGCCCGAGCTGCTCGCGGCGGGAGTGTGTGTTCATCGGCTGCTGCGCTCCGCGACGACCGGTTCCGAGGGCGCGGCGGCCACGGGCGCGCCGTGGGCCTCCTTGACCAGGAAGTGCGGGCGGCGCTTGGTCTCGTAGTAGATGCGGCCGATGTACTCACCGATCAGGCCCAACATGATCATCTGCATGCCGCCGATGCCCGCGATCATCGCGATGATCGTGACGTAGCCGGGGGCGTCGATGCCGTTGGTGATGGCCATCACGGTGATCCACAGCGCGTACAGGCCGGTCAGCGCGACGAGCGAGACCCCGAGCCAGATACCGATGCGCAGCGGCCGGTTGTTGAAGGAGATCAGTCCGTCCATGCCGTAGTTCAGCAGGGAGGCGAACTTCCACTTCGTCTCGCCCGCTTCGCGCTGGGCGTTCTGGTAGTCGAAGTGAACGGTGTCGAAGCCGATCCAGGAGAAGAGCCCCTTGGAGAAGCGGTTGTACTCGGGAAGCGCGAGCAGGGCGTCCACGGCGGGCCGGGACAGCAGCCGGAAGTCTCCGACGCCGTCGGTGAGCTCGACGTCGACCCAGCGGTTGACTCCCCGGTAGTAGAGGCGGCTGAGGGCGGAGCGGAGCTTCTTGTCCCCTTCGCGGGTGCGCCGGGCGATGACCTGGTCGTGGCCCTGGCGGTAGTGCTCCAGCATGGTGGCGATGAGCTCCGGCGGGTGCTGGAGGTCCGCGTCCATGATCACGACGGCGTCGCCGGTGGCCTCGCGCAGGCCGGCGAGCATGCCCGCCTCCTTGCCGAAGTTCCTGCTGAAGGAGACGTAGCGGGTCTGGTCCCGGTGCTCGGCGGCGATCTTCCGGAGCTTGCCGAGGGTCCCGTCGCGGCTGCCGTCGTCGACGTAGCAGACCTCGTACTCGACGGGCAGGGCGTCCAGAACCTTGCGGATCTCCTCGTCGAAGCGGTCGATGACCGCTTCTTCGTTGTAACAGGGGACGACTACCGACAGCTTGGTCATGGGCACTTCCTGCTGGGGTCCGAACGGGTGATTGTCGGCGACCGGACCCGCGACTCACCTCTTCCTTAGAAGTATGCACGGCGGAGGTCGCCCTGCCCGAGTCGCGTGCGGCACACGGTAGCTTTGACGGGATAAGCGGAATGGAACGAAGGGATCGAGGTGCACGTGCCTGACGTCTCCGTGGTCGTCATCGTCTACAACGACGCAGAGCGTCTGCAGACAGCCGTCCGGTCGGTTTTGGACCAGACCCTGCGCGGGGTGGAAGTCGTGATCGTCGACGACTGCAGCAAGGACCGGTCCTACGAGGTCGCCCAGGAGCTCGAAGCGGCGCATCCGGGCCGGGTCCGCGCCTTCCGGCTGCCCGAGAACAGCGGCGGCTGCGGCGCGCCGCGCAACCACGGCATCAAGCAGGCCACCGGCACCTACGTCATGTTCCTGGACAGCGACGACGTCCTGGAGCGCAACGCCTGCCGCAACATGCTGGCCGCCGCCGAGCGCACCGGCTCCGACCTGGTCTCGGGCATGTGCGTGCGCGTGCACCTCGACAACCGCTGGGGCAAGACCACCGAGTGGTACCCGTGGATCTACGCACGGACCCGCACCCTGGAGTCGATCACCGAGTACCCGGACCTGCTGGTCTACGACACCCTCTCCACGAACAAGTGCTACCGGCGCTCGTTCCTGCTGGAGCAGGGCCTGGAGTTCCCGGTCGGCATCCACTACGAGGACCTGCTGTTCTCGGCCCAGGCGTACGTCGCGGCCCGCCGCATCACGCTGATCCCCAACCACGTCTACTACTGGAACGTGGTCGAGAAGGCCGCCGCCAAGTCGATCAGCAACCGGCGCCACGAGATCGCGAACTTCGCCCACCGGATGGAGATCCACCGCCGGGTCGACGAACTGCTGGCCACCAAGGGCCACACGGCCATCAAGACCGCCAAGGACGCCAAGTTCCTCAAGCACGACCTGGTGCTCCACCTGCGCGACCTGCCGCTGCTGGGCGACGCCTACCGCCAGGAGTTCGCCCGGCTCGCCAACGGCTACCTGGCGGGCATCGACCCGGCCGCGTACGAGAACGTCACCCACCTCCAGGCCATCTGCGCCTACCTGCTCGGCAAGGAGGACTGGAAGAACCTCCTGGCCGCCGCCGACGCGATGACCAACAAGGGCCGCCTGTCCTCCCCGCTGGCCGAGCGCGACGGGCGGGTCTACTGGTGCGCCGAGCACCTCGACGACGCCGAGGGCCGCCGCATACTGGACGTCACCGGCCAGGGCTTCCACACCACGCCGCTGTCCTCGCTGATCCTGGGCAACCGCCTGACCTCGTACGCGGACGACGGGCGCGGCAAGGTCACCCTCTCCGGCGCGGTCGTGAACCCCCTGGGCCGGATCGCGGAGGACGCCGAGCTGTCGGCCTCCCTGGAGTTCCGGGCCCGGCGGCAGATCGGCGTGCGCTCCTTCAGCTTCCCCGTGGCAACCGTGCGCCACGCCGGTGACACGATCGAGTGGTCCACGACCGCCGACGTCGGCGGCACGGTCCGCCCCCTCGGCATCATCGACGCCGTCTGGGACGTACGCCTGAAGCTGACCGCGGGCGGGGACCGGGTCACCACCCGCGTCTCGGTCGGCGGGGTGGACCTGGAGTCCGCCGCCCGGCTGCGGGTGCGCCCGCGGCTGACCCGGCTGGTCTCCGACCGCTTCGAGCCGGAGATGACCAGGAAGGGCAACCTCTCCTACGTCCTGACCGCCGAGGGCGCCGCCGCCGTCCGCACCCAGTCGCTGATCAGCAGCGCGATGCACGGCAAGGCCGCCGGGGTGGTCAAGCGCGGCCTGCGCCGCGCCCTGAAGGCCCGCCGCAACATCGGCTCGGGCGAGCAGAAGGTGAAGGTCTACCACGAGGTCTTCTCGAAGCTGCCCGTCAAGAAGGGCACGGTCGTCTTCGAGAGCCACATGGGCAAGCAGTACAGCGACAGCCCGAAGGCCATCTACGAGGAGCTGGTCCGCCGGGGCGCCCCCTTCGAGGCGATCTGGTCCTACGCGGGCGCCAAGCCCACCGGCTTCCCCAAGGAGGCCACCCTCGTCAAGCGCTGGAGCTGGCAGTACCTGCGGGCACTGGCCCAGGCCGAGTACTGGGTGGACAACCAGGGCTTCCCGCTGGCCCTGTCCAAGCGCCCGGGGACCACGTACATCCAGACCTGGCACGGCTCCGCCCTCAAGCGGATGGGCTTCCACGAGCCCCGCACCAAGGCGCAGGGCAAGCCGGCCCAGGACCGGTTCCAGGCGGCCGTCGACCGCTTCGACCACTTCCTGGTCCGCTCCGAGCACGACGTCCGCACCCTCGCCAAGGGCTTCCGGCTCCGTGACGAGGTGCTGCTGCGCACCGGCTACCCGCGCAACGACGCCCTGGTCGAGGCGCACGCGGCCGAGGTGGACAGCGGGGAGCGGGTGCGCGGCCCGCTCGCCGCCGAGCTGGGCATCGACCCGGACAAGCGGGTGCTGCTGTACGCGCCGACGTTCCGGGCCAACGCCGACGGCGCTGTGGAGGGCTTCGAGTTCCCCTTCGACGTGGAGGAGTTCGCCGACCGGCTCGGCGACCGCGTCACGCTGCTGGTGCGCACCCACTACCTCAACAGCGTCTCGCTGCCGCCGTCGGTCGCGGGCCGGGTGATCGACGTCTCCCGGCACCACGACATCACCCCGCTGCTGGCGCTCGCCGACGGGCTGATCACCGACTACTCGTCCGTGATGTTCGACTACGCGGTGCTGGACCGGCCGATGCTCTTCTTCGCGTACGACTACGAGAAGTACGCGACGGACATCCGCGGCACCTACTTCGACCTGCTGGACAAGGCCCCCGGCCCGGTGGTGGCGACGGCGGACGAGCTGATGCAGGCCGTCGCCGCCTTCGACGAGGCCGACGCCAAGTACGCCGAGGCCCGCCGCCGCTTCCTCGCCGAGTTCGGCGAGTACGACCGCGGGGACGCCGCCCGCCAGATCGTCGAGAAGTTCTTCACCAGGAGCGCCAAGTGAGCCGGGACATCTTCATCGTCTCCAACAGCGTGGACGAGCTCGGCGGTGTGACCACCTGGTCCCACCAGATGGCCCGGCTCTTCACCGACCGCGGCCACCGCGTGCACATCGTCGGCATCGCCCCGGTCGCCGAGGAGATCCGGCAGAAGCTGCCCGCCGGCCTCCCGTACGAGATGACCACCCTGTACGAGACCCACCCGCCGAAGGCCCGCCGGCTGCACGGCGTCAAGGGCCGCCTCAACGCCCCCGAGCGGCGCCGCCAGGCGGCCCGGCGGGCGGGGATGCGCGCCGCGGCGGAGCAGCTGAGCGGGCTGTTCCGGGCGGCCGGCCCGGGCGCCGTCGTGATCGTCACCCAGGTGTGGGCGATGGAGTGGGTGGCCCTCGCCGACACCAAGGGGCTCTCCGTCGTCGGCATGAGCCACGAGTCCTTCGAGGCCAGCCAGAAGTCCACCCGGGGCGACCGGGTCCGGCGCTGGTACCGGGACGTCGACCGGCTGCTGGTCCTCACCCCCGAGGACGCCGACCTGTGGATCCGGTCCGGCATGGAGAACGTCGACAGCATGCCGAACCCGCTGCCGTTCATGCCGGACTCCCCGGCCCCGCGCACCGCGAAGGTCGTCGCCAGCGTCGGCCGGCTCGCCTTCGAGAAGGGCGTGGACCTGCTGCTCGACGCCTGGGCGGACGCCGTCCCGCGCCACCCCGACTGGAAGCTGCGGATCTACGGGGCGGGCGTGGAGGAGGCCCGCCTGCGGGCGCACTGCACCTCGCTCGGGCTGGACGACTCCGTGGAGTGGAGGGGCAGCACCGACGACGTCCTGGGCGCGCTGAGCGGGGCCTCGGTCTTCGCCCAGGCCTCCCGGGCCGAGGGCTTCCCGATCACCCTGCTGGAGGCGATGGCGGCCGGCCTGCCCCCGGTCGCGTTCGACTGCGCGCCGGGCGTACGGGAGATCGTGCGGCACGGCGAGGACGGGCTGCTGGCCCGCCTCGGCAACACGATGGAGCTGGCCGGGCACCTCGACGCCCTGATGTCGGACCCCGCCACCCGCGACCGGCTCGGCGACGAGGCCTTCCGCAGCGTGCGCCGCTACTCCAGCGCGGAGATCACCGACCGCTGGGAGAAGCTGTTCGCCTTCCTGGAGCGCTGACCCCTCCCGCACGGCGGAAAGCCGCCCGCCCCGGACCTGTCCGGGGCGGGCGGCTTCGTCCCGGGGGGCGTCAGACGGTGTGGGCGTCCTTGTGGCCGTCGTGCTGCGGGGACCGGCGGTTGGCCTCCCAGCCCGCCCAGGCCGAGCTGATCATCTCGCGGACGTCGTGGCGGGCCTTCCAGCCCAGCTCCGCCGCGATCCGGTCGGCCGAGGCCACGACCTTCGCCGGGTCGCCGGGCCGGCGCGGGGTGACGACCGGCGCGTAGGCGTGCCCGGTGCCCTCGTTGAGCAGCTCGACCATCTCCTTGACGGAGACGCCCTCGCCGCGCCCGATGTTGACCGTGAGGTCCTTGTACTCCCCCGCCGCGCCCCACTCGGCGAGCCTGCGCGCGGCCACCACGTGGGCATCCGCCAGGTCCTCGACGTGGATGTAGTCGCGGATGCAGGTGCCGTCCGGGGTCGGGTAGTCGTCGCCGAAGATCCGGGCGCCCTCACCGGCGTCGTAGCGCTCGAAGACCATCGGGACCAGGTTGAAGACGCCGGTGTCCGCGAGCTCCGGGGCGGCAGCGCCCGCCACGTTGAAGTAGCGCAGACAGGCGGTGGAGATGCCGTGGGCCTTGCCGGCGGCCCGGACCAGCCACTCGCCGGCCAGCTTGGTCTCGCCGTACGGGCTCAGCGGCTTGCAGGGGGTCTCCTCGGTCACCGAGTCCACGTCGGGCATCCCGTACACGGAGGCGGAGGAGGAGAAGAGGAAGTTGCGGATGCCGGCGTGGGCCACCGCCCCGAGGAGGACCTGGAGGCCCTCCACGTTCTCGTGGTAGTAGTACAGCGGCTTCTCGACGGACTCGCCGACCTGCTTCTTGCCCGCCAGGTGCACCACGCCGGTGATCTTGTGCTCGGCGATGGCCTCGTCGAGGGCGAGGCGGTCCAGCACCGAGGCGGTCACCAGCGGCACGCCCTCGGGCACCCGGTCCTCCCGGCCGGTGGAGAGGTCGTCGAAGACCACCACCTTCTGCCCCGCGAGCAGCATCGCGCGGACGACGTGCGCGCCGATGTATCCGGCGCCACCGGTGATCAGAAACGTCATGCGTATTCTCCCGAGCTCTAGCGTGACCTGCGCGCGCGGGCGCGGTCGAGGCGGTTGCGTACGAAGGTCAGCGCGCCCCCGGCGCCGGGGGCGAGGCGCAGCGCGAGCGCGCCGGAGGCCGTGCGGTAGGGCTGCGCCAGCAGAACACCGTACCGGCTGCTGGGCAGGGCCCGGCGGCGGAGCAGTCCGCCGAGGGGGCGCAGCGAGGTGACCGGGGAGCTCCCGTCGGCGCAGTCCACCCCCGCCCGGACGTCCCAGGCCTGCATGCCGCGCAGCCCCCGGCGGCGGCCCTCGGCGGCCAGGGCCGCGAGCCGGAACGGGACCTCGGCGGTCCAGCCGTCCCCGTCGGCGGCGGGCCGCAGCTCCACCGGGCGCACCAGGACGGGGCCGCCGCCGGCGCGGGGCAGGAAGCTCAGCCGCACCGTCCGCGGGTCCGCCTGCGCGAGCCGCCCGTACAGGTCGCGCACCCGGAGCCGGACGGCCCCGCCCCCGGCGGGCTCCGCGTCGACGGTCAGGGGCAGGTCGGCGGCGGGCAGGGCGTCGAGCCCGTCCAGCGGGACCGGCAGCTCCTCGCTCCACACCGCTTCCCCGTCGGGGCCGCAGGCGTACGGGGGCAGCAGCCGGGCGGGCTCGGCGGCCAGGCCCGTCATCAGCCGCTCGACGTCGGCGGGCGGGGTCTCGGCGGCCAGCAGCACCCGGGCGGTCCAGCGGGCGCGGGCGGGGGCCGCGTCCAGGTCGGCGGCGTCGAAGCCGGCCAGGTAGTCGCGGGTCAGGGTCCACCAGGCGGCCCGGTAGCCGGGGTCACCGCCGAGTTCGCGCAGGTACATGCGCAGGTCGTAGTCGAGGAACTTCACCTGGCAGGCGTGCCCCAGCTCCGGGGAGGCGGCGGCGAGGGTGCGGGAGGCCGTGCGGTGGGCCTCCACGCGCGAGCTCCAGTTGCCGATGTCCTTGCGGTCCAGGGAGATGGACACCTGGGCGGCGCGCCGGCGCACGTGCCACACGTAGACGAGGTCGCCGACGACGGCGATGCGGGGGGCGGCGGCCAGGACGCGGGAGGTGAAGACGAAGTCCTCGTAGACGAACCGGCCGTCGGGGAAGCGGATCTTGTGCTCCTCCAGGAAGGAGCGGTCGTACAGCTTGTTGACGCAGAGGGTGTCACGGACCAGCTCGGGCCGGTCGGCGGGCCGCTCCACGACCTCGCCCGGCGTGTAGAGGCCGGGCATCCACGGCACGTCGCGGCCCTCGGGCAGCTCGCGCCGGACGCACGCGCCGACCGTGACGGGGGCGCGGTGCTCCCGCGCCGCCCGCACCAGGGCCGAGGCCGCTCCCGGCGGGAGGACGTCGTCGCTGTCGAGGAAGAGGACGTACGGGGAGGTCGCGGCGGCGATCCCGTCGTTGCGCGGGGTGCCGCAGCCGCCGCTGTTCTGCGTGCGGTGGACGACCTTCAGCCGCGGGTGGGCGGCCGCCAGCTCGTCCAGGACCCGGGCGGTCGCGTCCGAGGAGGCGTCGTCGACGGCGATGACCTCGGCGACCACCGGGCCCTGGGCGAGGGCCGAGGAGACGGCCTCGCCCACGAGCCCGGCGTCGTTGTACGCGATCACGACCACGGACACCGAGGGGGTGTCACTGCTGGAATTGCTGCTGCTCACCCGCAGGATCCTAGGCGAACGGCGTAAAGCGGGCTTCAAGCCCGCCGCACACCGCCCGCCCCGAGCCCACTAGAAGGGACGGAACTCGTCGTACTCCTGCTGGGCGGCGTCGCCGCGCTTGGCTTCCTTCTCCTTGCGGCGCTGGGTGGCCGGACGCGGAGCCTCCATGCGGTGGTCCTCACCGCGGCGGCCCAGCATCTCGGCGCCGGCCATCATGGTCGGCTCCCAGTCGAAGACGACCGCGTTGTCCTCGGCGCCGATGGCCACGCCGTCGCCGGCCTTGGCACCGGCCTTCCTCAGCGCGTCCTCGACACCGAGGCGGTTGAGCCGGTCGGCGAGGTAGCCGACGGCCTCGTCGTTGTTGAAGTCGGTCTGGCGGACCCAGCGCTCCGGCTTCTCGCCGCGCACGCGGTACACGTCCTCGACCTCGTCGTAGGTGACGGTGAAGCCGGCGTCGTCCACGGCCTTCGGGCGGATGACGATACGGGTCGCCTCCTGCTTCGGCGTGCGGGCGCGGGCCTTGGCGACGACCTCGGCGAGGAAGTAGGAGAGCTCCTTCAGGCCGGTGCGGGCTACCGCGGAGACCTCGAAGACCTTGTAGCCGCGGGCCTCCAGGTCCGGGCGGACCATCTCGGCGAGCTCCTGGCCGTCGGGGATGTCGACCTTGTTCAGCACGACGAGGCGGGGGCGCTTCTCCAGGCCGCCGCCGTAGAGCTTGAGCTCCTCCTCGATGAGGTCGAGGTCGCCGACCGGGTCGCGGTCCGACTCCAGGGTGGCGGTGTCCAGGACGTGCGCGAGGACCGAGCAGCGCTCGACGTGGCGCAGGAACTCCAGGCCGAGGCCCTTGCCCTGGCTGGCGCCCGGGATCAGGCCGGGGACGTCGGCGATCGTGTAGACGGTCGAGCCGGCGGTGACCACGCCCAGGTTGGGGACGAGGGTGGTGAAGGGGTAGTCCGCGATCTTCGGCTTGGCGGCGGAGAGCACCGAGATCAGCGAGGACTTGCCGGCGCTGGGGAAGCCGACGAGCGCCACGTCGGCGACGGTCTTCAGCTCCAGGACGATGTCACCCGTGGTGCCGGGGACGCCGAGCAGCGCGAAGCCGGGGGCCTTGCGGCGGGCGGAGGACAGCGCGGCGTTGCCGAGGCCGCCTCGGCCGCCCTCGGCGGCCACGTACGTGGTGCCCTGGCCGACGAGGTCGGCGAGGACGTTGCCCTCCTTGTCGAGGACGACGGTGCCGTCCGGCACGGGCAGGATCAGGTCCTGGCCGTCCTTGCCGGAGCGGTTGCCGCCCTCGCCGGGCTTGCCGTTGGTGGCCTTGCGGTGCGGGCTGTGGTGGTAGTCCAGCAGGGTGGTGATCGCCTGCTCCACCACCAGGATGACGTCGCCGCCACGGCCGCCGTTGCCGCCGTCGGGCCCGCCCAGGGGCTTGAACTTCTCCCGGTGAACGGAGGCGCAGCCGTGGCCTCCGTTACCCGCGGCGACGTGCAGCTCGACGCGGTCCACGAAGGTGGTCATGGGTGTTCCTCCAGATACTTACGGGAATGTCCCGGACAGGCCTTGCTGCCCATTTAACGTGTCTATGTGACAACGCGCCGAGGGCGGACCTCTCTTCCCGGCAGGAGCCGGGAAGAGTTGAGATCCGCCCTCGGGGTGTTACGAACGCTTGTGATTCAGCAGGAGCTGGATCAGGCGGCCGGAACGATGTTGACGACCTTGCGGCCACGGTGCGTACCGAACTGCACCGCACCCGGCAGCAGCGCGAACAGCGTGTCGTCGCCACCGCGACCGACGCCCGCACCCGGGTGGAAGTGGGTGCCGCGCTGGCGGACGAGGATCTCGCCGGCGGAAACGACCTGACCGCCGAAGCGCTTCACGCCGAGCCGCTGAGCGTTGGAATCGCGCCCGTTCCGGGTGGACGATGCGCCCTTCTTGTGTGCCATGTCTCAGTCCCTCTTACTTCGCAGCCGCGGGGATACCGGTGACCTTGATCGCCGTGTACTGCTGACGGTGACCCTGGCGACGGCGGTAGCCGGTCTTGTTCTTGTAGCGCAGGATGTCGATCTTGGCGCCCTTGTGGTGGTCCACGACCTCGGCCTGGACCTTGATGCCGGCCAGGACCCACGGGTCGCTGGTCACGGCGTCGCCGTCGACAACGAGCAGGGTCGAGAGCTCGACCGTGTCGCCAACCTTGGCAGTGGAAATCTTGTCAACCTCAACGATGTCGCCGACAGCAACCTTGTGCTGGCGACCACCGCTGCGCACGATGGCGTACACGCGGATCTCTCTCTCACTCGGGGCGGATACTCCTGAAGCCAGCCGCTCACGCGGGCCGGGGCCCACGGTGATCCGGAATGGACGAGCGGCCTCTCCCGTGTCCCGTCCGCTTGCGCGGAGGATGCGGGAGGAAGGTGCTCAGGAGCGCGGCGCGCGCTGCACGGTAAACGTCCAGGACACGCCGACGGTCTAGGTTACGGGGCCGGTCCGAGAGGGTCAAACCGGGCCCCGCGCGCCCGTGGGGCCCCACCTCTCGGCGGGGCCCCACGGACAGGGCTTCGATCAGGCCTCGGCCGGAGCCGAGACGGACGGCGGGGTCTGCTGCTCCGCCGCCGCGGTCTTCTTCGTCGCCCGCTTCGCGGCGGTCTTCTTGACCGTCGTCGTCTTCTTCGCGGCGGTCTTCTTCGCGGCCGCGGCCTTCTTGGCCGGGGCCTTCTTCGCCGTGGCCGCCTTCTTGGCCGGAGCCTTGCGGGCGGTCTTCTTGGCCGGCGCCGGGGCCTCGGCCTCGGCGTCCGCCTCGACGACGGGCTCGGCGTCGGCCGTGGCCTCGGCCTCGGCCGGAGCGGCCAGCTCGGCCGCGGGGGCCTCGACGACCACGATGGCGGCCTCCGCCGCACCGGCCGGTGCGGTGGCCTTGCGGACGGCGCGGCGGCGCGGACGCACCGGGGCGGCCTCCACGACGGGCTCCGCCTCGACCACGGGCTCCGCGACGGCCTCCACGGCCGGCTCCGGCTCCACGACGGGCTCGGCGACGGCCTCCACGACCGGCTCCGGCTCCACGACCGGCTCGGGCTCCGCCTCGACCACGGCTTCCGCGACCGGCTCGGGAGCCGGAGCGGTGGCCTTGCGGGTCGCCCGGCGACGGGTACGGCCCTTCGGCGCGGCCTCCTCGGCCACCGGGGCGGCCTCGACCGGAGCGGCCTCGACCGTCTCCGCGGCCTCGACGGCCTCGGCGACGACCTCGCCGGCCGGCTCCAGCACCGTGTCGGCGGGCTCGGTGACCGGCTCGTCCGAGACGACCGGGGTCACCGGCGCCGGGGCGGCCTGCCGCTCCGCACCGCGCGGGGCACCCGCCGGGGCGGTCGCCTTGCGGGTGGCACGGCGGCGGTTGCGGCGCCCGCTGATACCGGCCGCGGCCTCGGCCTCGGCGGGGCTGCTGTACAGCTCCTCGCCGGCGACGAACGCCGGCTCCGGCAGGGCGCGCGGCGCGGCGGCCTCGGCGGCCACCTCCGCCTCGGTCTCGGTCTCGAACACCTCGGCCTCGGCCGACTCGGCCGTCTCCAGCTCGTGCTCGTGCTCCAGGGCGCGGCCGCCGCGGCGCTTGGCGCGCTTGCCGTTGCCGCCACCGCCGGGCGCGGCCGGGGTGTCCATGTGGACGATGACGCCGCGGCCGTTGCAGTGGACGCAGGTCTCGGAGAAGGACTCCAGCAGGCCCTGGCCCACCCGCTTGCGGGTCATCTGGACCAGGCCCAGCGAGGTGACCTCGGCCACCTGGTGCTTCGTGCGGTCGCGGCCCAGGCACTCCAGCATGCGCCGCAGCACCAGGTCGCGGTTGGACTCCAGGACCATGTCGATGAAGTCGATGACGACGATGCCGCCCAGGTCGCGCAGCCGCAGCTGGCGCACGATCTCCTCGGCCGCCTCCAGGTTGTTCCGGGTGACGGTCTCCTCCAGGTTGCCGCCCTGGCCCGTGAACTTGCCGGTGTTGACGTCGATGACGATCATCGCCTCGGTCTTGTCGATCACGAGGGAGCCGCCCGAGGGCAGCCACACCTTGCGGTCGAGCGCCTTGGCGAGCTGCTCGTCGATCCGGTACGTCGCGAAGACGTCGACCTCGGAGGTCCAGCGGGACAGCCGGTCGGCCAGGTCCGGGGCGACGTGGGACACGTAGCCGTGGATGGTCTCCCACGCCTGGTCACCGCTGATGATGACCTTGGAGAAGTCCTCGTTGAAGATGTCGCGCACGACGCGGACGGTCATGTCCGGCTCGCCGTACAGCAGGCTCGGCGACGAGGTCGTGATCTGCTTCGACTTCTTCTGGATGTCCTCCCACTGCGCCTGCAGGCGCTCGACGTCGCGGCGCAGCTCGTCCTCGCTCGCGCCCTCGGCGGCGGTGCGCACGATGACGCCCGCGTCCTCGGGGACGATCTTCTTGAGGATGGTCTTCAGGCGCGCGCGCTCGGTGTCGGGCAGCTTGCGGCTGATGCCGGTCATCGAGCCCTCGGGCACGTAGACCAGGTAGCGGCCGGGCAGCGAGACCTGGCTGGTCAGGCGGGCGCCCTTGTGGCCGATCGGGTCCTTGGTGACCTGCACCAGGACCGACTGGCCGGACTTGAGGGCGGACTCGATGCGGCGCGGCCCGTTGGCCATGCCGAGCGCCTCGAAGTTGACCTCGCCGGCGTACAGGACGGCGTTGCGGCCCTTGCCGATGTCGATGAAGGCGGCCTCCATCGACGGCAGCACGTTCTGGACCTTGCCCAGGTAGACGTTGCCGACGTACGAGGTGGCCTCTTCCTTGTTGACGTAGTGCTCGACGAGCACGTTGTCCTCGAGGACGCCGATCTGGGTGCGGTCGCCGTTCTGGCGGACGACCATCACGCGCTCGACGGCCTCGCGGCGGGCCAGGAACTCGGCCTCGGTGATGATCGGCACGCGGCGGCGGCCCTGCTCGCGGCCCTCGCGGCGGCGCTGCTTCTTCGCCTCCAGGCGGGTAGAGCCCTTGATGGACTGGACCTCGTCGGACGGCTCGGCCTTCTCGCGCGCCGGGCGCGGCTCGCGGACCTTGACGACGGTGCGGACACCGTCCTCCTCGCCCGCCTCGACCTCGGCGGAGTCACCGCTGCGGCGGCGGCGACGGCGGCGACGGCGGCTGGAGGAGGAGCCGAGGGCCTCGTCGGCCTCGTCGTCCTCGTCCTGTCCGTCCTCCGCGTCGGCGGCCTCGGCCTCGGCTTCGGCCTCCTCCTCGGCACCCTCGTCGAGGTCGGCGGCCTCACCGCGGCGGCGGCGACGGCCACCCCGGCGACGGCGGCGCGAGGGGCGCTCGTCCGACTCGTCGGCCTCGTCCTCGTCGAGCTCGGCCTCCGGCTCCTCCTCGGCGTACTCGGCCTCGGCCACGACCTCGGCCAGGGTCACGGGCTCGGCGGCGGCGCCGCGACGGCGGCGGCGACGGCCGGCCGGCTGGGCGGCGGCGGGGGCCTGGACCTCGGCGACGGCCTCGGTCTCTTCCTCCTCGGCCTCCTCGTCCGCCTCGACGGCGGCGGCAGCGGCCGCGGCGGCCAGGGCGGCGGTCTCCGGGGTCTGGAACATCGGCTCGGCGAAGACCGGGGCCTGGAAGACGGGCACCGCGGGACGGGCGGCCCGGCGGGCGGCGCGGTTGGGGGCGGCGGGCGCCTCCGGCTCGGCGGCGGCCTCGGGCTGCGCGGGGGCGGCGGCCGGGGCGGCGGCCCGGGTGGCACGGCGGCGGCCGCGCTTCGGGGCGTCGACGGCGTCGGCGACGGTGACGGCGCGGGTGGCGGCCTTGGGGGCCTCGGCCACGGCGGGCGTCTCCTCGACGGTCTCCTCGGCGGCGGCCGGGGCGGCCTCGGCGGCGGCCGGGGCGGTGACGGCGCGGGTGGCACGGCGGCGGGTGCGCGGAGCCGGAGCGGCCGGAGCCTCCTCCTCCACGGCCGGAGCGGCCGGAGCGGCCGGGGCGGCCGGAGCCGCGGGGGCCTCCACGACGGCCTCGGCCGGCTCGGCGGCGGCGGCCGCCGGAGCGGCGACGGCGCGGGTGGCACGGCGACGGCCGCGCGGAGCGGCAGCGGTCGGAGCCTCCTCCTCGGCCACGGCCGGCGCGGCGGGCGCCTCGACGACCGCCGGGGCGCCCTCGGTGGCCGGGGCGGCGACGGCACGGGTGGCACGGCGACGGGCGCGCGGAGCGGCAGCGGGCGCCTCCTCCTCGGCGGCGGCCGGGGCAGCCTCCGCGACGGCGGCGGCCTCCGCGGTTGCGGCCGCGGGGGCGGAGGCGCGGGTGGCGCGGCGACGGGTGCGGGGGGCGGGAGCGGCCGGGGCCTCCTCCTCGGCGGCCGGAGCGGCCGGGGTCTCCACGACGACCTCGACGGGCTCGGCGGCGGCCGGGGCGGCCACGGCGCGGACCGCACGGCGGCGGGTGCGCGGAGCCGGAGCGGCCGGAGCCTCCTCGGCCACGGCGGGCTCGGGGGCGGGGGCGCTCTCGGCGGGGGCCTCGGCGGCGGCGCCGCCGGGCGGACCGGCCGGCCGGGAAGCCGCGCGGCGACGCCTGCGCGGGGGCAGGCTGTCGCTGGGGCTGCCGGAGTCGGCGGCGGGGGTGTTCTCGTTTTCGTTGTCGAGCATGCGGGCGGTTCTCCCGTCACGCTCCCGGGCGCCGCGGCTGACATCCGGTCCGGCACGGCTCCGCGCGATGTACGCGGAGCCGGCCTCCGGGGCGCGTTCGCCACACGGGAGCTGTAGTCCATGGCCGCCGGTTCCGTACGTCTTGTCCGTACGGCCTGGCGGAAGTCTTCAGGTCAGTGCGCTGCCCGACCCAGGTGGCTCCCGAGTGCCAGGGCGGCGCGACGACGACGATCCCTACGCGGCGGGACCTTCCGGCGCCTTCGCGTCGGCGTTCACGGCGGCCGTGGGTGGGGCGGCCGTGTCGGCCTCGCGGTCGGGCGCGAGCGGGTCGGTCACCGTGCCGGACTCCTCGTCGAAGAGCCCCTGCGCCAGCCTGGTCACCGCAGCGGGGACCGGCGGCGCCAGGTCGGCCACAGCGTGAAGACCGGACAGGACGTCGTCGGGTCGCACGGCAGGTGTCAGATGCCGAACAACCAGCCGCAGTATCGCACAGGCATGGTCCAGCGGCCTATCAACCTGGGCCGGAAGGGCTTCGAGGCTGACGACCGCGCCCCGCGTGTCGAAGGTCCGCACGCCGTTCTTGGTGCGGCGCTGGACCTCCACCGTCTCGGCGGCGAGGAACGTCTCGACCGCGCGCTGGGCCTCGGCGGGCTCGACGCCCTCCAGGCGCAGCTCCCAGATGGAGGCGGTCAGCCGGTCGGCGAGCCCGGAGGTGCGGGCCTCGACGGCGTCGACGATGTCCAGGCCGAGCGGCATCGACTCGTCGAGCAGCTTGCGCAGCGTCTCCGGGTCGCGGGGCGCGGCGAGGGCGATCTCCAGGTACTCGGCCTCGCTGCCGGTTCCGGTCGGCGCGGCGTTCGCGTACGAGACCCGGGGGTGCGGGGTGAAGCCGGCCGAGTACGCCATGGGCACCTCGGCGCGGCGCAGGGCGCGCTCGAAGGCGCGCTGGAAGTCTCGGTGGCTGGTGAACCGGAGGCGGCCACGCTTGGTGTAGCGCAGTCGGATGCGCTGCACCACCGGTGCGGGAGGCGGGCCTTCGGGCTGTCGCTTGCCCAGTGGTTCTTCTCCTTGTGCGGGGCGTCGCGGCTCGCGCGCCGCCCTGAGTTCCGTCGACCCGTCCGGTTCACCCCCGCCGGTCGGGCAGGGAGATCTCGGCAGCGGGTGCCGCGTCGGCGGCTGTCGTACTACCCAGAGTACGCGCCCGTGACCTCGCCGGTTCCCCCGCGGGCCCACCGAAGAGCACCCGCCGCACCTCGGCCCGTGCCTCGCGCACCGCCGCGCGGGAGGTGTGCCACACCTGGCGCAGCGCGTGCCCGACGGGGGTGAGCAGCTGACGGCCGACCCAGGCGAGCGGGCGGGCGACGCAGCCGCGCCACACCCACCGCACCCCGCGCCCGAGGGCCCGGGTGATCCGGCCGGCGAGGTGCCAGGCGGGCGCGAGGACGTCGCGCACGAGGAAGACGAGGGGCGGAGCCAGCACGTGCACGGCCACCCAGGCGGCCCCCCGCCCGACCGGGACGGCGGCGTACCGCCACAGCCCCACCCAGGGCCAGACGAACACGAGCAGGCAGGCCCCGCGCACCAGCCACCGCACACCGTGCCCCAGCGGCGTCAGCACCCGCCGGTACAGCCAGGCCAGCGGCGGCGCGAGGACGTCCCGCAGCACCCATCCGAAGGCGGCCGCGACGGGCGCGAGCACGTACCGTCCGAAGCCGAGCACGGCCCAGGCGACGCCCATCCCCAGGGGCCGCAGCCCGTACCGGTACACCGCTTCCCCGACGGGGGCGAGGACGTACCGCCACAGCCCCACCCAGGGCCAGTAGCAGAGCGCCAGCGCGAGCGGTTTCAGCAGATACCGCCACAGCCGTACGAGCCCCCACCCGAGGCCGTTCCCCAGCGGAGCGAGCACATGCCGCCCGAGCCCCCGCGCACAGGCCGCGGCCAGGTCCCACACCATGCGCACGGGCAGCACCACCAGTACGGCCACGACCTTCACCGGCACCCTGACGACCCCGGCCAGACACCCGTCCCCGCCCTGCACAGCCTGCGCCTTCTCGATTTCCATGCCGCTAAGGACACCAGAACCGGCCACCCCGTTGCGCCGGCCCCCGGGGTTCACGGCCGCGCACGCGAAGGCGCCCCCCGCCGGATTCCGGTGGGGGGCGCCTCGCGCGCGGTCAGCTCACTTCACCACGGACAGCGGCAGCAGCTTCTTGCCCGTGGGGCCGATCTGGATGTGGGTGTCCATCTGGGGGCAGACGCCGCAGTCGAAGCAGGGGGTCCAGCGGCAGTCCTCGACCTCGGTTTCGTCGAGGGCGTCCTGCCAGTCCTCCCACAGCCAGTCCTTGTCCAGGCCGGAGTCGAGGTGGTCCCAGGGGAGGACTTCCTCGTACGTGCGTTCGCGGGTGGTGTACCAGGCCACGTCGACACCGTGGGCGGGGAGGGCCTTCTCGGCGGCCCGCATCCAGCGGTCGTACGAGAAGTGCTCGCGCCAGCCGTCGAAGCGGCCGCCGTCCTCGTAGACGGCGCGGATGACGTCGCCGATACGGCGGTCGCCGCGGGAGAGGAGGCCCTCGACGATGCCGGGCTTGCCGTCGTGGTAGCGGAAGCCGATGGAGCGGCCGTACTTCTTGTCGCCGCGGATCTTGTCGCGGAGCTTGGTCAGGCGGGCGTCGGTCTCCTCGGCGGAGAGCTGCGGGGCCCACTGGAACGGGGTGTGCGGCTTCGGGACGAATCCGCCGATCGACACCGTGCAGCGGATGTCGTTCTGGCCCGAGACCTCGCGGCCCTTGGCGATGACGTTGATCGCCATGTCGGCGATCTGGAGGACGTCCTCGTCGGTCTCCGTCGGCAGGCCGCACATGAAGTACAGCTTCACCTGGCGCCAGCCGTTGCCGTAGGCGGTGGCGACGGTGCGGATCAGGTCCTCTTCCGAGACCATCTTGTTGATGACCTTGCGCATGCGCTCGGAGCCGCCCTCGGGGGCGAAGGTCAGGCCGGAGCGGCGGCCGTTGCGGGTCAGCTCGTTGGCCAGGTCCACGTTGAACGCGTCCACGCGGGTCGAGGGCAGCGAGAGGCCGATCTTGTCGTCCGTGTAGCGGTCCGCGAGGCCCTTGGCGATGTCCGCGATCTCGGTGTGGTCCGCGGAGGAGAGGGAGAGCAGGCCGACCTCTTCGAAGCCGGTGGCCTTCAGGCCCTTCTCCACCATCTCGCCGATGCCGGTGATGCTTCGCTCCCGCACGGGGCGCGTGATCATGCCGGCCTGGCAGAAACGGCAGCCGCGGGTGCAGCCGCGGAAGATCTCGACGGACATCCGCTCGTGGACGGTCTCGGCGAGCGGGACGAGGGGCTGCTTGGGGTAGGGCCACTCGTCGAGGTCCATGACGGTGTGCTTGGAGACGCGCCACGGAACGCCGGAGCGGTTCGGGACGACACGGCCGATGCGGCCGTCCTCCAGGTACTCCACGTCGTAGAAGCCCGGGACGTAGATGTTTCCGGTCTTCGCGAGGCGCAGGAGGACCTCCTCGCGGCCGCCCGGACGGCCTTCGGCCTTCCAGGTGCGGATGATCTCCGTCATGTCGAGGACGGCCTGCTCGCCGTCGCCGATGACGGCCGCGTCGATGAACTCCGCGATCGGCTCGGGGTTGAAGGCCGCGTGGCCGCCCGCGAGGACGATGGGGTGGTCGACCGTACGGTTCCTGGACTCCAGCGGGATGCCCGCGAGGTCGAGCGCCGTGAGCATGTTGGTGTAGCCCAGCTCCGTGGAGAAGGACAGGCCGAACACGTCGAAGGCGGAGACCGGGCGGTGGCTGTCGACCGTGAACTGCGGCACCTGGTGCTCGCGCATCAGGGCTTCGAGGTCCGGCCACACCGAGTAGGTGCGCTCGGCCAGGACGCCCTCGCGCTCGTTCAGTACCTCGTAGAGGATCATGACGCCCTGGTTGGGCAGGCCCACCTCGTACGCGTCGGGGTACATGAGCGCCCAGCGGACGTCACACGCGTCCCAGTCCTTGACGGTGGAGTTCAGTTCACCGCCGACGTACTGGATGGGCTTCTGCACATGCGGGAGCAGAGCTTCGAGCTGTGGGAAGACCGACTCGGACATCACGCGACTTTCGTGAAGCGGGCAGGGGGCGACTCTCAAGCGTACCTTGAGGCCCGGCCCCCCTTCTCCACGTGATCATTTGGGGACGGCCCGGGACCTGCGGCGCCGGGCCTTGTCCCAGATGGCCGGAAGCCTGCGCTCCAGGCGGGCGGACCGGCCTTCTTCGCGGCCGTGGAGCAGGCCCCAGGTGTACGCGGACTCCCCCGCGTCGACGGCCTGGGCCCCGAGGCCGAGCAGGGCCTCGCGGGCCACGACCCCGTCGCGGTGCTCGCCGAGCAGGCTCTGCACCGACTTGGCGGCCTTGGCCAGCCTGCGGGCGGGTTTGCCGAGGGCGGGGGCGGCGGCCTCGGCGGCGTAGCGGACGCGTTTGGCGGCCTTGCGGGCTTCGTGGAGGGCGCGGTCGCGGTCCTCGCCGGGGTCGAGGACGAGGGCGGCGGCGACCCGGTCGGCGAGCCGGTCCCAGTCGCGCAGGGCGGCCTTGCGCAGGGGCCCGGTGGCGGGGCGGGCGGCGGCGGGGCGCAGGGGCGGTGCGGCGAGGAGGGCGTCGACGGAGTCGAGGAGGGCCAGGTAGCGGTCGGTGTCGAGGGCGGCGACGGCGCGGCGGCGGGTGCGGGAGCGGCGGTGGGTGTTCCAGGCGCGGAGCCGGTCGCGGACGGGGCCGATGCGCAGGGCGGACGGGAGTTCCGCGAGGCGGGTGCGGAGCCGTTCGAGGAGCACCTCGCGGTCGCGGTCGGCGCCGAGTTCGGCGGCGAGCCAGCGCAGTTCGGCGCGCAGGGGGTCGGTGGCGGCGCGGTCGAGGACCTTGCGGTGGGTGGCGAGGGCGCTGCGCATGCGGCGGATGGCGACGCGCATCCGGTGGACGGAGTCGGGCAGGTCCCGGCGGACGGCGGGGTCCTCGGCGACGAGGGTGTCGCGCTGCTCGCGCAGGTACGCCAGGACGTGCGCGCCGGCGGTGTCGTCGGCGGGGCCGTGGGCGGGGCGGGCGGGCGGTGGGGCGCCGGTGGCGGCGAGGGCGCGGGCGAGTTTCGAGGGGGCGTCGCTGGGGTGGAGGCCGGCTTCGGCGAAGCGTGCCTCGACGGCGTCGAGGAGGGCGGGGTCGCCGGCGTCGGCGAGTTCCACCTCGATCTCGGTCCAGGCGGTGGCGGCGGCGCCGCGTTCGGCGCGGACGGCGTCGGTGCACAGCTGTGCGAGGAGGGTGCCGCGGGGGTCGAGGAGGTCGTGGGTGTGGCGTTCGGAGGACAGCCGGACCCGGGGTTCGAGGCGGGCGCCGCGGGTCCGGGAGCGGACGAGGGCGGCGAGGGCGGGAGGGAGGGTGTCGGAGAGGGGGGCGCGGACCTCGTCGCGGACGCCGGGGGCGACGGGGAGTTTGAGGTGCCAGCCGGCGTCCTCGCCGCCGGTGCGGCGGCGCAGGGTGATGCCGTCGGCGGCGAGGGCACCGGCGGGGGTGTCGTAGTAGACGGCGTCGAGGCGGGCGGTGCCGCGGTCGCGGACGGTGGCGATCGAGGCGGTGCCGGTGAGGTCGGGCACCCGGGGCCGGCCGGGCCCGGCCTTCTTCCGGTCCTGCTTCCCGTCCCGCTTCGCCCGCTTCCCGTGGCCCCGGGGTTGGCCGTCGTCCCCCGGGCCGGCGGTGAACTCGAATTTCCGCTCGATCTCGCGCTGGGTGTCCGCCATGGATCGAATCTAGTCCCGATCCGGGGCGTTGGCAGGGCGCTGCGCGCGGGGGCGGGAAGCCTCCGGCGCACCGCCCTGTTCAGGCCGACATCGGCCGCTGCACCCTTATCGACTGGAGCAGCCCGACCGCCACCCAGACGGCGAACATGGAGGAGCCTCCGTAGGAGACGAACGGCAGGGGGAGTCCGGCGACGGGCATGATGCCGAGGGTCATGCCGATGTTCTCGAAGGCCTGGAAGGCGAACCAGGCGATGATGCCGGCGCACACGATGGTCCCGTAGAGCTCGGTGGTCTCGCGGGCGATCACGCAGGCGCGCCACAGGATGACGCCGAGCAGGACGAGGATGAGTCCGGCCCCGACGAAGCCGAGTTCCTCGCCGGCGACGGTGAAGACGAAGTCGGTCTGCTGTTCGGGGACGAACTGGCCGGTGGTCTGGGAGCCCTTGAAGAGGCCGGAGCCGAGGAGGCCGCCGGAGCCGATGGCGATGCGCGCCTGGTTGGTGTTGTAGCCGACGCCGGCGGGGTCGAGGTCGGGGTTGGCGAAGGCGGCGAAGCGGTTGATCTGGTACTCGTCGAGGACGCCGAGCTGCCAGATCAGGATCGCTCCGGCGGCGCCGGAGGCGAGCAGGCCGACGACCCAGCGGTTGGAGGCGCCGGAGGCGAGCAGGACGCCGAGGACGATGATGACCATGACCATGACGGAGCCGAGGTCGGGCATCAGCATGACGATGCCCATGGGGGCGGCGGCCAGGCACAGGGCCTTGACCACCGTGCGGTGGTCGGGGTGTTCGAGGTCGCCGGCGTCGACGCGGGCGGCGAGCAGCATGGCCATGCCCAGGATGATGGTGATCTTGACGAATTCGCCGGGCTGGAGCGAGAAGCCGCCGCCGATGACGATCCAGGCGTGGGCGCCGTTGATGGTCGAGCCGAGCGGGGTGAGCACGGCGAGGACGAGCACCAGGGAGAGCCCGTAGAGGATGGGCACGGCTCCGCGCAGGGTGCGGTGGCCGAGCCAGATCGTGCCGATCATCAGCACGAGGCCGATGCCGGTGTTCATGGCGTGCCGGGTCAGGAAGTAGTACGGGTCGCCCTGGTTGAGGGTGGTGCGGTTGCGGGTGGCGGACCACACCAGCAGGGCGCCGAGGAGGGACAGGGCGAGCGCGGACAGCAGTATCGGCCAGTCGAGCCGGCGCAGGACGGAGTCCCGTGCGGTCAGTTTGGCGACGGCCCCACGCTCGGGCGCGTACCGGGAGACGGAGAACTTGTTGGCGGTCGGCATCGGGCCTCAGTCCTGCTTGTGCACGGGCGGGGCCGGCGGCCCGGCGAGGGCGGGCGGGACGTCCTCGGGGGACGGCGGCACGTACGGCCGGATCTCGGGGGCGTCGATGGAGCCGTCCGGCTGGATGGCGGGCAGCGCGGCTTCGGGCTTGGGCAGCAGGGCCTTGGAGAGGTCCTGCTTGCCGGTCATGTCGAGGCCGTAGAGGGCGTTGTAGATGTTGCGCACGGCGGGGCCGGAGGCGCCGGAGCCGGTGCCGCCCTGGGAGATGGTCATGATGATGGTGTAGTCGTCGGTGAAGGTGGCGAACCAGGAGGTCGTCTGCTTGCCGTAGACCTCGGCGGTGCCGGTCTTGGCGTGCATGGGGATCTGCTTCTGGGGCCAGCCGCCGAAGCGCCAGGCGGCGGTGCCGCGGGTGGCGACGCCCTCCAGTGCTTCGCTTATCTGCTGCCGGGTCTTCTCGTCCATGGGCAGCTTGCCGTGGGCCTGCGGCTTGATCTCCTCGACCTTCTTGCCGTCGGCGCTGATCACGGCCTTGCCGATGGTCGGGTTCCACAGGGTGCCGCCGTTGGAGATGGCGGCGTAGATGGTGGCCATCTGGATCGGGGTGACGAGGGTGTCGCCCTGGCCGATGGAGTAGTTGACGGCGTCACCGGCGCGCATGAGGTTGCCTTCGAGGCAGTTCTCGTAGGAGAGCAGCTCGACGTAGGTGCCGCCCTTCTTGCCGGTCTTGCACCACTGGTCCTTGTTGGCCTCCCAGAACCGCTGCTTCCAGGCGCGGTCGGGGACGCGGCCCTTCTCCTCGCCGGGGAGGTCGACGTGGGTCTCGGCGCCGAGGCCGAACTGGTGGGCGGTCTTGTAGAAGATCTCCGCCGGGTTCTTGACCGGGTGGAGTCCGCCGTCCTTGAGCCACTGCTGGTGGCCGAGGGCGTAGAAGACGGTGTCGCAGGAGACTTCGAGGGCCTGGCCGAGGGTGATGTTGCCGTGGCCCTGGGACTCGAAGTTCTTGAAGACCTGGCCGCCGATGGAGTAGGAGCTGGGGCAGGGGTAGCTGCCGTCGAAGGGGTATCCGGCGTTGACGGCGGCGGTGGTGGGGATGACCTTGAAGATGGAGCCGGGGGCGGCCTGGCCCTGGATCGCCCGGTTCATCAGCGGGACGTTGGACTCCTTGGCGGTGAGCTTGGCGTAGTCCTTGCCGGAGATCCCGCCGACCCAGACGTTGGGGTCGTAGGTGGGGTTGGAGGCCATGGCGACGACCCGGCCGGTCTTGGATTCGAGGACGACGACGGCTCCGGCGTCGGCCTTGTAGGGGACGCCGGTGTTGCGGTCGATCTGCTTGCGGGCCTCGACCATGGCGGCGTTGAGCTCGTACTCGGCGACGCCCTGGACGCGGGCGTCGATGCTGGTGACGAGGTTGGCGCCGGGGATCGCCGGGTCGTTCTCGGCCTCGCCGATGACGCGGCCGAGGTTGTCGACCTCGTAGCGGGTGACGCCGGACTTGCCGCGCAGCTGCTTGTCGTAGGTGCGCTCCAGGCCGAAGCGGCCGACCTGGTCGGAGCGCAGGAACGGCGAGTTGGTCTTCTTGGCCTTGACGATCTCGTCGTCGGTGACCGGGGAGAGGTAGCCGAGGACCTGGCCGGTGTTGGATCCGCCGGGGGCCGGGTAGCGGCGTACGGCGGTGGGTTCGGCGGTGATGCCGGGGAAGTCCTCGGGGCGTTCGCGGATCTGAAGGGCCTGCTGGGTGGTGGCCTCCAGGGTGACCGGGATCGGCTGGTAGGGCGATCCGTTCCAGCAGGGCTGGGGGGTCTTGGAGTCGCAGAGGCGGACCTTGTCCATGACGTCCTGCGGCTTCATGTCCAGTACCCCGGCGAGGCGGGTCAGGACACCTTTGCCCTTGTCCTTTATCTTCATCAGCTCGGTGCGGCTGGCGGAGACGACGAGGCGGGTCTCGTTGTCGGCGAGCGGGATGCCGCGGGCGTCGAGGATGGAGCCGCGGACGGCCGGCTGGACGACCTGCTGGACGTGGTTGTTCTTGGCCTCGTCGGAGTACTCCGCGCCGTTGCGGATCTGGAGGTACCACAGCCGCCCGAAGAGGGTGAGCAGCAGCGAGAAGACGAGTACCTGGAGGATGACGAGCCGGATCTGCACCCGGGGGGTGCGGCCGGTCTCCGGAATGTTGGTCACTGGTGCTCCCCCGTCACAGCTTCCTGACGCTCTTCACGCCCTTGACACCTTTGACGCCCTTTATGCGGCCGGCCCGGTTGGCGCGGCCGCGCGCGGTCATCATCCGCAGACCGCCGCGCTGGCTGCCGATGCGCAGCCCGGTGCCGCCGGCGAGCCAGCCGGAGGCGACGTCCTTGCCCTGCGGGGGTCCGCCGTTGGCCTCGACGGCCATCGGGTCGTTCTCGGCGCGGCGGGCCAGGGCCATGATGAACGGCACGGTGAACGGCGCGAGCAGCAGGTCGTAGAGGGTCGCGGTGAACAGCAGCCCGACCAGGCCCACGTGGCGGGCGGCGGTGTCGCCGACGAGGGCGCCGACGCCCGCGTACAGGAGCGTGGAGCCGATCGCGGCGACGACGACGGTCAGCATCGGCCCCCAGGCGGAGCGGAAGCGGCCGTTGTCGGGGCGGACGAGGCCCACGAGGTAGCCGATCAGGCACAGGACGAGGGCGTAGCGTCCGGCGGCGTGGTCGGCGGGCGGGGCGAGGTCGGTGAGCAGACCGGCGGCGAAGCCGATGAGGGCCCCGCTGACGTGCCCGTAGACCAGGGCGAGGGCGACGACGGTCAGCAGGACGAGGTCGGGCACGGCTCCGGGCAGCTGGAGCCGGCCCAGGACGGTGACCTGGAGGACGAGGGCGACGGAGACGAGCGAGCCCGCGAGCAGGATCCGGTTGATGCGCATGGCGGTCAGCTCCTACTCGTCGGCCGGCTTGCCGGAGACGCTGGCGGAGGGCGACGGGGCGACCGTGACGGTGACCGTCGGGGTGGGCTTGGGCGCCTCGGGCTTGGGCGGCAGGACGGCGTCGCGGGGGTCCTCGCGCGGGGGCATGACGACGACGCCGACGATGTCCAGGCGGGAGAAGCCGACGAAGGGGCGGACCCACACGGTGCGGGTCAGGTCGCCGCGCGAAGGGTCCACCTTGACGACCTCGCCGATCGGGACCCCGGGGACGAAGGGCTTGTTGGCGCGGGAGCCGAAGGTGACGAGCCGGTCGCCGGGGTTGATCTTGGCGCGGCCGTTGAGCATCTGGACGGAGAGGGCGCGGTCGCCCTGTCCGGTGGCGAAGCCGAGTTCGCCGGACTTCTCCAGCCGGGTGCCGACGGTGAAGCCGGGGTCGTTGGCGAGGACGACGGTGGCGGTGTCGGGGCCGACGGTGGCGACGCGGCCGACGAGTCCGTCCCCGTTGAGGACGGTCATGTCGCGTTCGATGCCGTCCTTGCTGCCGGCGTCGATGGTGACGGTCCAGGAGAAGCCCTGGGCCGCTCCTATCCCGATGACCTCGGCGCCCTTGATGCCGTACTGTCCGGCGCCGGCCCGCTTGAGCATCTCGTCGAGCTCGCGGATGCGGCTGCGGGTCCGGTCGTCACTGCCCAGCTTGATCTTCAGCGCGGTGTTCTCGCGCTCCAGGGCGGTGATCCGGTTGTGGCGCTCGTCGGAGTCGCGTACGGCCCCTATGGCGTTGGCGACCGGGTCCACGGCGGTCGCGACGCCCTTCTCGACGGGGCCGAAGACGGCCGCGGCGGCCCGCCGGGCGCCGTCGACCGGCGAAGCCTCTCCCGCTCTGATGTCCACCGTGATCAGCGCGAACGCGATGGCGATCAGAAGTACCAGGAGCAGCCGGCTCTCTCGTGTGTCCCTCACGTGCGGCGGCCGTGCCTTCCTCGTAGAAACTCGTGCGGCGGAACCGTTCCGGCGGGGCCGGGGCGGCACCGGACTGTGCCTGTATATCAACGATCCGCCGCACGGGCGCGGCAGCACCCGTACGGCGGATCCTTGTGTTCCGCATGCCCCGTTACGGGGGTTTGATCACCGCCGGGGCTGGGCGTCCAGGACCTGCTGGAGGGCCTCGAACTCCTCGACGCACTTGCCGGAGCCGAGGGCCACCGAGTCGAGGGGGTCCTCGGCGATGTGGATCGGCATGCCCGTCTCGCGGCGCAGCCGCTCGTCGAGCCCGCGCAGCAGGGCGCCGCCGCCGGTGAGGACGATGCCGCGGTCCATGATGTCGCCGGAGAGCTCCGGCGGGCACTTGTCGAGGGTCGTCTTGACGGCGTCGACGATGGCGTTGACGGGCTCCTCGATGGCCTTGCGGACCTCGGCCGCGGAGATGACCACGGTCTTGGGCAGGCCCGAGACCAGGTCGCGGCCGCGGATCTCGGTGTGCTCGTCCTTGTCGAGGTCGTACGCCGACCCGATGGTGATCTTGATCTGTTCGGCGGTGCGCTCGCCGAGGAGCAGCGAGTACTCCTTCTTGATGTGCTGGATGATCGCGTTGTCCAGCTCGTCACCGGCCACCCGGATGGACTGCGCCGTGACGATTCCGCCGAGGGAGATGACGGCGACCTCGGTGGTGCCGCCGCCGATGTCCACGACCATGTTGCCGGTGGCCTCGTGGACGGGCAGGCCCGAGCCGATGGCGGCGGCCATGGGCTCTTCGATGATGTGCACCTGGCGGGCGCCGGCCTGCGTGGACGCCTCGATGACGGCGCGGCGCTCCACTCCGGTGATGCCGGAGGGCACGCAGACCACCACGCGCGGGCGCGCCAGGTAGCGACGCTTGTGGATCTTGAGGATGAAGTACCGGAGCATCCGCTCGGTGATCTCGAAGTCGGCGATCACGCCGTCCTTGAGGGGGCGTACGGCGACGATGTTGCCGGGCGTGCGCCCGATCATCTTCTTCGCCTCGGAGCCGACCGCCAGGATGCCACCGGTGTTCGTGTTGATGGCGACCACGGACGGCTCGTTCAGGACGATTCCCCGGCCCCTCACGTACACCAGCGTGTTGGCGGTCCCGAGGTCGATCGCCATGTCACGGCCGATGAACGACATGTTGTTCCCCTTGTTCCCCATGAGGAGCGTCTGGCCTTCCAGTTGATAGCGACTGCTGTCAGGTCGGCGAGGTGGGTGTGTGGGTGGAGGCCCCATCGTAGTGCCGCACGTACGGACATCGCGCGACGGGACTCCGGCGATCGCGCCGGAACGGATACCCGCCCCCTTAGTGGTGACGTCGTGTCCTGTCCATGCGTTCCCGAACGCCGCCCGCGATACCGAAGGGCGACCGAAATTACTTCGGTCGCCCCAGGTCATGAGCGCTATTTGGCTGATGTCGCGTCAGGAAGGAATGTTCGCGGCCGCTCAGAGAGCGGGGAAGAACAGCTTCAGCTCGCGCTCCGCGGACTCCTCGGAATCCGAGGCGTGGATCAGGTTCTCCCGGGTGATGGACCCGAAGTCGCCCCGGATGGAGCCGGGCGCCGCGGCGATCGGGTCGGTGGGTCCGGCCAGCTGGCGGACACCCTCGATCACGCGTTCCCCTTCGACCACGAGGACGACGACCGGGCCGCTCGCCATGAAGCCCATGAGGGGCTCGTAGAAGGGCTTGCCCTTGTGCTCGCCGTAGTGGGTCTCCAGGGTCTCCTGGTCCAGCGTGCGCAGCTCCAGCGCCGGAATGGTCCAGCCGGCCTTCCGCTCGATCCGGCCGATGATCTCGCCGATCAGGCCACGGCGGACGGCGTCCGGCTTGAGGATGACGAGCGTGCGCTGGGTCATGTTCCAACTCCTTGCGGCATACGGGTGCGGTAGGGCGAATCTACAGGGCCGGTACGGTGACCCGTCACGCAGCGTCAGCCTCGGCCTGACGGGCGGCCCAGCTCGCCTTGATCGCGTCGATCCGCCGGCCGTAGTGCACCGAGCACCACCACAGGCCCGCGAAGACCGCGCCGAGGAAGAACATCGTCGGGACCACGAAACCGCTCGCGATCAGCCCGATCTGCAGCGCCCAGCCGAGCTCCACCGCGCCCCGGCGCGAGAGCATCCCGCACAGCAGCACCGACAGCAGCATCGTCACGCCGCAGACCGTCCACACCGCGGCCTGGGTCAGGTCCGGGTTCTTCATGGCCACCAGGCCCGCGAAGCCGACGACGAAGAATTCACCGATCAGCGTGCTCGCGCAGAGCGTGCGCATCGATCCTCAGCCCCTCTTGAACAGCAGGCGCGCCTCGCCCACCGTGATCACGGAACCGGTCACGAGGACCCCGGCCCCTCCGTATTCGGCCTCTTCCTCCGCCAGTGTGACGGCCGCCTCCAGGGCGTCGTCCAGCCGCGGCTCGACCTGCACCCGGTCGGGGCCGAAGACCTCGACCGCGATCGCGGCCAGCTCGTCCGCGCCCATGGCCCGGTGGCTGGTGTTCTCGGTGACGACCACTTCCGCGAAGATCGGCTCGAAGGCCTCGAAGACGCCCCTGACGTCCTTGCCCTCGCTCGCGGCGACCACGCCGATCAGCCGGCTGAAGCCGAACGCCTCGGTCACGGCCTCCGCGGTGACCTGCGCGCCGGCCGGGTTGTGCGCGGCGTCCAGGATCACCGTCGGGCTGCGGCGCACGACCTCCATGCGGCCCGGCGAGGTCACCGAGGCGAAGGCCTGCCGCACGGTGTCCACGTCCAGCTCGCGCGCCTGCTGCCCGCCGACGCCGAAGAAGGCCTCGACGGCGGCCAGCGCGACCGCCGCGTTGTGGGCCATGTGGGCGCCGTACAGCGGCAGGAAGATGCCGTCGTACTCGCCGCCCATCCCGCGCAGGGTCAGCATCTGGCCGCCGACCGCCACCTCGCGGGAGACGACGCCGAACTCCATGCCCTCGCGGGCCACGGTCGCGTCGACCTCGACGGCCCGCTTCAGCAGCACCTGCGCCGCGTCCACCGGCTGCTGCGCCAGGATCACGGTGGCGTCCTGCTTGATGACGCCGCCCTTCTCCCCGGCGATCTCGCCGGGCGTGGAGCCCAGCCGGTCGGTGTGGTCCAGGCTGATCGGGGTGATCACCGCGACCGAGGCGTCGATCACGTTGGTGGCGTCCCAGGTGCCGCCCATGCCGACCTCGACGACCGCGACATCGACCGGCGCGTCCGCGAAGGCCGCGTACGCCATGCCGGTGAGGACCTCGAAGAAGGACAGCCGGAAGTCCTCGGCGGCGTCGACCATCTCCACGTACGGCTTGATGTCGTGGTAGGTCTCGATGAACCGCTCGGCGCTGATCGGCGCCCCGTCCAGGCTGATCCGCTCCGTGACGGACTGGACGTGCGGGCTGGTGTAGCGGCCGGTGCGCAGCTCGAAGGCGTTCAGCAGGGCCTCGATCATGCGGGCCGTGCTGGTCTTGCCGTTCGTACCGGTGACGTGGATGGTCGGGTAGGCGCGCTGGGGCTGGCCCAGGACGTCCATCAGCGCCTCGATGCGGCTGACGGACGGGTCCAGCTTGGTCTCGCCCCAGCGGGTGGAGAGCTCCTGCTCCACCTCCAGCAGCGCCTTGGCCACCTCGGGGTCCTCGGGGCGGGCGGGCACCGGGTCGCCCGAGGGCGGGCCGGCCTGGGCGCGCAGGGTGCGGCTCCCGGCCTCGATCACCGCCAGGTCGGGGTCTCGGTCGGCTTCTTCCGCCACTATCTGGTCGAACTCGTCGAACGTGCCGTCGCGGTCGCGGTCCTGGCCCTCGGGCTGCTGCTCACTCACAGCCCCCAGTCTACGGACGCGGGCCCCGGGGACTTTCGGCCCGGGCGTTTCGGGACCTTCGGCGGCGAAAGCGACCGGATCGTTATGCAAGCCTTGCGGACGGGAGATTGGGGAACAAATGCCGCAGGCCAGTACCGACAAGACCGCCTCCAGCCGTGACATAGGCATCGACCTGGGGACCGCGAACACCCTCGTCTACGCCCGCGGACACGGGATCGTCCTCA
Organism: Streptomyces sp. NPDC032091; assembly: GCF_055580265.1. Classification (NCBI taxonomy): domain Bacteria; kingdom Bacillati; phylum Actinomycetota; class Actinomycetes; order Kitasatosporales; family Streptomycetaceae; genus Streptomyces; species Streptomyces sp. NPDC032091. The sequence goes on from NZ_JBVILR010000003.1 coordinate 164,317, forward strand.
ATGAGCCGTCCGTGGTCGCGGTCAAGGCGGGCACGACCACCGCCCTCGCCGTCGGCACGGAGGCCAAGGAGACCATCGGCCGCACCCCGGGCTCCATCACCGCGATCCGGCCCCTCAGAGACGGGGTGATCTGCGACTACGAGGCCGCCGAGGAGATGATCCGGCACTTCGTCCGCAAGGCGGTCCCCGGCCGGCGGCCGCGCACCCGGATGGTGATCTGCGTGCCGTCCGGCGTCACCCCGGTGGAACGGCGGGCCATCGTCCACGCCTCCACCCGGGCCGGCGCCCGGTCCGTCCACCTGATCGAGGAGCCGATGGCGGCGGCGATCGGCGCCGGGCTGCCGGTGGCCGAGGCGCGCGGCTCGATGGTCGTGGACATCGGCGGCGGCACCTCCGAGGTGGCCGTCATCTCCCTCGGCGGGATCGTCACCTCGCAGTCCCTGCGGATCGGCGGGGACCGGCTGGACGCCGCGATCACGGACCACGTGCGCAAGGAGCACTCCCTGCTCATCGGCGAACGCACGGCCGAGGACGTCAAGGTGGCCATCGGCTCGGCCTGGCCGGTGCCCGAACGGCCGGAGCTGGAGACCCGCACCTTCACCGTGCGCGGCCGGGAGAAGGTCAGCGGCATGCCCAGGACCCTGGAGCTGACCGCGGCCGACGTACGGGCCGCCCTGGACGAGCCGGTCGAGGCGATCATCGCCGCCGTCCGCGCCACCCTGGAGGAGTGCCCGCCCGAGCTGTCCGGGGACGTCATGGAGCACGGCATCGTCCTCACCGGCGGCGGCGCGCTGCTGCCCGGCCTGGACCTGCGCGTGGCCTCCGCCACGGGCATCCCGGTGTTCGTCGCCGACGCGCCCCTGGACTGCGTGGCCCTCGGGTCGGGGCGCTGCGTGGAGGACCTGGACACCCTGGGCGCGCTGCTGTCCCCCGCGAAGGCCTGACGGGCTGCTCCCGGAGGGGGTCAGCCGCGCGGGAGGGTGGCGACGACCTCGTACGCGTCCTCGCCGCGCCGCGCCGTCAGCGTGCCGCCGAGGCTGCGGACGCGTTCGGCCATGCTCGCCGTGCCCGAGCCCGCCGACACCGGCGCCCGGCCCGGGGTGCGGGCGGGGAGCCCGTTGCGGACGGCGATCCTCAGGTGGGGGCCGTCCACGCGGATCGACACCTCGATGGTCTCCCCCCGCGCGTGCTTGGCGGCGTTCGTCAGGCACTCCTGCACCACCCGGTAGACCGCCGCCTGCCGCAGCGGCGACAGCGCGTGCGCCTGCGGGTCCATCACCAGCCGGACGGGCGAGCCGGCCCGCCCGCTCTCCTCGGCCAGCGCCGCCAGCCCCTCCACGCCCGGGGTGGCGGCCCGTTCCCCGCGCTGGACGATGATCTCGTTCAGCACCAGGTGGGCCCGGCGGGCCGTGTCGGACAGCTCCTCGAAGTCCTTCGCGTACGGGGTCTCGCGCGCCCGCATCGACAGCACCTCGGAACGCACCGTCAGCAGGGTCAGCTCCCGGCCGACGAAGTCGTGGACGTCGCGGGCGACGGACGTGCGCTCCTGCTGGACGGCGGTCAGCACCGCCGCCTCGGCCCGTCGGGCCTCCAGCTCGCGCACCAGGTCGTGCCGGTAGGCGGCGATGCCGACGGCGGAGGCGAGCACCCCGATGGGCACGACCAGGCTGAGGAAGGAGCTGAGGGTCGCCGCCTTGGGCTCGGGCCAGCCCGGCAGGAAGAAGACGCCGAGCGCGAAGGCCACGTAGCCGGTGGTGGCGAGGACCGCGGCCCGCCGGCCCCGGTGGCGGCCGACGGAGTACAGGGCGAACTGGATCAGCGTCAGCTCGTGCAGCCAGCCGATGAACAGCAGGGCGGTGACGTACGGCACCCACGGCATCCGGCGCCGCACCAGCAGGGTCGTACAGCCGGCCGTCAGCACCAGGGCCGCCTGCCAGCCGTTGAGGGAGTTGTCGGCGGCGGCCAGGCCCGGCAGGTCCAGCGCCATCAGGCCCAGGCAGCTCAGGGCCGCGAGGGCGTCCTGCGCCCGGGGCGAGGCGCCCCAGCCCTCGGCGAGCCGGCGCCCGGAGGCCACGGCCCGGTGCACTACCGGGACGGAGGGCTTCAGGTGCATGCCCCCATCATGCGTGGTCCGTGCCCGGGATCGGCTCGACCATGTGGACATATCACGTGATAAACGGCACTCCGATGGGGCCGTACGTCCCCGCCCCGGACGTGCGAAGGGCCCCCGCCGACGGCGGGGGCCCTTCACGTCGTTGCGTTGCCGGCCGCTAGGCGGCGGGCAGGGCGTCCAGCTGGGCCTGGATCCGGGCGATGTCCGCCTCGGCCTTGGCCAGCCGGCCCTTGATCTTGTCCACGACGTTGTCGGGGGCCTTGGCCAGGAAGGCCTCGTTCCCGAGCTTCGCCTCGGCCTGCTGCTTCTCCTTCTCGGCGGCGCCGAGGTCCTTGGAGAGGCGCTTGCGCTCGGCGGCCACGTCGATGGTGCCGGACAGGTCGAGGGCGACCGTGGCGCCGGCGACCGGCAGGGTGGCGGTGGCGCTGAAGCCCTCGCCCTCCGGCTGGAGGCGCAGCAGCTGGCGGATGGCACCCTCGTGCGCGGCGAGCGGCGTACCGGCCAGGTCCAGGCGGGCCGGGACCTTCTGGCCCGGCTGCAGGCCCTGGTCGGCGCGGAACCGGCGGACCTCGGTGACGACGGCCTGGAGGTTCTCGATCTCCGCCTCGGCGGCCTCGTCGCGGAAGCCACTGTCCTTGGGCCAGTCGGCGACCACGAGGGACTCACCGCCGGTGAGGGTGGTCCACAGCGTCTCGGTGACGAACGGGACGACCGGGTGCAGCAGGCGCAGCATGGTGTCCAGGACCTCGCCGAGGACCCGGCCGGAGACCTGTGCGCCCTCGCCGCCCGCGAAGAAGGTCGTCTTCGACAGCTCGACGTACCAGTCGAAGACCTCGTCCCACGCGAAGTGGTACAGGGCCTCGCTCAGCTTCGAGAACTGGAAGTCCTCGTAGTACGCGTCCACCTGCGCGACGGTCTTGTTCAGGCGCGACAGGATCCAGCGGTCGGTCGCCGACATCTTCTCGACCGGCGGCAGCTCGCCCTCGATCGTCGCGCCGTTCATCAGCGCGAAGCGCGTGGCGTTCCAGATCTTGTTGGCGAAGTTGCGGGAGGCCTGGACCCAGTCCTCGCCGATCGGGACGTCGGTGCCCGGGTTGGCGCCCTTGGCCAGGGTGAAGCGGACGGCGTCGGAGCCGTACTTGTCCATCCAGTCCAGCGGGTCGACGACGTTGCCGAAGGACTTCGACATCTTCTTGCCGCGCTCGTCGCGGACCAGGCCGGTCAGGGCGATGGTCTTGAACGGGACCTCGCCGTCCATGGCGTACAGACCGAACATCATCATCCGGGCGACCCAGAAGAAGATGATGTCGTGGCCGGTCAGCAGGACGTCGGTGGAGTAGAACTTGGCCAGATCCGGGGTCTTCTCCGGCCAGCCCAGGGTGGAGAACGGCCACAGACCGGAGGAGAACCAGGTGTCCAGGACGTCGGTGTCCTGGGTCCAGCCCTCGCCCGTCGGCGGCTGCTCGTCGGGACCGACGCAGACGACCTCCCCGTCCGGGCCGTACCAGACGGGGATGCGGTGGCCCCACCACAGCTGGCGCGAGATGCACCAGTCGTTGAGGTTGTCGACCCAGTCGAAGTAGCGCCGCTCCATCTCCTGCGGGTGGATCTTGACCCGGCCGTCGCGGACCGCGTCACCGGCGTTCTTGGCGAGGGTCTCGACCTTGACCCACCACTGGAGGGACAGGCGGGGCTCGATGGTCGTGCTGCAGCGCGAGCAGTGCCCGACGGAGTGCAGGTACGGACGCTTCTCGGCGACGATGCGGCCCTGCTCGCGCAGGGCGCCGACGACCGCGGACCGGGCCTCGAACCGGTCCAGGCCGAGGAAGGGGCCGTGGACGGTGATGACACCGTGCTCGTCCATGATCGTCATGTTGGGCAGGTTGTGGCGCTGCCCGATGGCGAAGTCGTTCGGGTCGTGGGCGGGCGTCACCTTGACGCAGCCGGTGCCGAACTCGGGGTCGACGTGCGCGTCCGCGACGACCGGGATCGAACGGTCGGTGAGCGGCAGCTTGATGAGCTTGCCGATCAGGTGCCGGTAGCGCTCGTCGTCCGGGTGGACGGCGATGGCCGTGTCACCGAGCATCGTCTCGGCACGGGTGGTGGCGACGACCAGGGTGTCCTCGCCCTCGCCGTAGCGGATGGAGACCAGCTCGCCCGCGTCCTCCTGGTACTCCACCTCGATGTCGGAGATGGCCGTGAGGCAGCGGGGGCACCAGTTGATGATGCGCTCGGCGCGGTAGATCAGCTCGTCGTCGTAGAGCTTCTTGAAGATGGTCTGGACGGCCTTGGACAGGCCCTCGTCCATGGTGAAGCGCTCGCGCGACCAGTCGACGCCGTCGCCGAGGCGGCGCATCTGGCCGAGGATCTTGCCGCCGTACTCTTCCTTCCACTGCCAGACCCGGTCGACGAACTCCTCGCGGCCCAGGTCGTGGCGGGACTTGCCCTCCTCGGCGAGCTGCTGCTCGACCTTGTTCTGGGTGGCGATGCCGGCGTGGTCCATGCCGGGCAGCCACAGCGCCTCGAAGCCCTGCATCCGCTTGCGGCGGGTCAGGGCGTCCATGAGGGTGTGCTGGAAGGCGTGGCCCAGGTGGAGGGAGCCGGTGACGTTCGGCGGCGGGATGACGATGGTGTACGCGGGCTTCTCGCTCGCGGCGTCGGCCGTGAAGTAGCCACGCTCTACCCAGCGCTCGTAGAGCTTCCCCTCTACCTCGGCCGGCGCGTACTGGGTCGGCAGTTCGGAGTTGGGGGCACTGGGTGTCTGCGTGTTCTCGGTCACGGGGCACAGGATACGGCGGGCCCCGCCCGCGTCACGAATCCATTCCACCGCGGGCGCTCCCGTTGACCTCCGCCGGTCGCGGCGCTTCTCATGCGCTCATGAACGACACCGTCCAGCCGCCCTTCCCCTACCGGCCCGTCCCCCCGGCCCCGCGCAGCCGCCGGCTCGTCCTGCGCACGGTGGTGACCGTGCTGGCCATCGGCGCCGGGGTGTTCCTCGGGAAGCTGGGCATGAGCGCGCTGCTCGGCGGCCCGGACGACGCCGGCCGCTACCGGCTGGTCCCGCCGGCCGCCTTCCAGGAGCTGGCGCTCCAGGACTCGGGGCCGCGGGTGGACGCGATCAGGCGGGGCCAGGGCGCGGCCAAGCCGGGCACCACACCGGTGGCCGTGGTGTACGCCGACGGCTCCGGCGGCGCGCAGCTGGTGGTCAGCGGGGCGGCGGGCGCCTTCACGGACGAGGACCCCGGGCACGTGCTCACCACCGGCCTCCACGAGATGGGCGTCGAGGGCGCCGTCACCCAGGACTCGGGCACCCCGGCGGGCGGCGCGATGCGCTGCGGGACGCTGACGACCGGGGCGGGGCCGCTCACGCTGTGCATGTGGGCGGACCACAGCTCCCTGGTGACGGTCACCGTCCCGGTGGAGAACAAGCAGCTCACACTCGACGCACTGGCCGCGCGGACGCGCGCGCTGCGGGCGGCGATGGAAGTACCGGCCGGGTCGTAGTTCGGTAACGGCCCGGACCCCGATGCCCCGGTCGCACAGGCCTTCCGCCAGGATGTGTGAAACGGATAAGGAACCTCACAGGGGGACTCGGGATGAGTTACAACCAGCCAGGGCCGTACGGCCAGCAGCCGCAGCAGCCGGGCCCCTACGGGCAGCAGCCGCCGAGCCCGTACGGCCAGCAGCCCCAGCAGCCGGGCTACGGCTACCCCCAGCAGGCCCCGCCCCCGCCCCCGCAGGCCTTCCCCCAGCAGGGCGGCTACCCGCCCCCGCCCCCGCCGCAGCCCGCGTACGGCTACCAGCAGCAGCCCCCGCAGCAGCCCTACATGCCCCCGCCGGCTCCCCCGAAGAAGTCGAAGGCGGGCCCGGTCATCGCGGTGATCGCGGTGGTGGCCGTCATCGGCGGCGCGGGCTGGTGGTTCCTGGGCGGCGGCAAGGGCGGCTCCGTCTCGGACGCGACGAAGGGCTACAAGCTGGTGGCCCCGGAGTCCGTCGGTGAGTTCCAGAAGGATCCGAAGTACACGGCGAAGGAGCTCAGCCCGCAGGAGAAGCAGCAGATCGAGGCGGCGGGCATCAAGAACCCCACCCAGGTGGGCATGGACTACGTGTCCGGCGACCAGAAGAACCCGCTTACGCTCAAGGCCATCACCTTCAACGGTATCTACGGTGACATCGCCGACCCCGAGAAGACCGTCGACGGACAGTTCGCCTCAGCCAAGTTGAAGCTCTCCAAGGACGGCAAGTCGGACGTCCAGCTCATCGGCAGCCCGAAGACTATGACCCCCGCCGGGTTCAAGGGCGCCGTCATGAAGTGCCAGGAGGTCAAGGCCACCTCGAAGGACCCCTCAACCAAGGGGCCCAAGGAGGCAACGGTCCCGCTCTGCATCTGGGCCGACTACAGCACCGCAGCCACGGTCGTCTCCACCGACGTGGCCTCCTTCCTCACCGGCAAGCCGGGCTACACCCTGGAGCAGGACGCGGACTTCGCCGCGAAGCTCTACAACACCGCCCGCGTGAAGAAGTAACCGCGCGCCGCGCAAACGGAAGGGGCGCCCCGGATGTCCGGGGCGCCCCTTCCGCGTGCAACGGTCAGGCCGCTACGCCGACTTCTCGTGCGGGCCCTGGTCCTTCGGGATGATGCGGGGGACCAGGGTGGGGTTGACGTTCGAGCGGACGACGTCCGCCGTGATGACCACGCGGGCCACGTCCTTGCGGGACGGGACCTCGTACATCACCGACATCAGGACCTCCTCCATGATGGCGCGCAGGCCGCGCGCGCCCGTCTGGCGGAGGATGGCCTGGTCCGCGATGGCCTCCAGGGCCTCGCGCTCGAAGTCCAGTTCCACGCCGTCGAGTTCGAACAGCCGCTGGTACTGCTTGACCAGCGCGTTGCGCGGCTCGACCAGGATCTGGAGGAGCGCCTCGCGGTCCAGGTTGTGGACCGAGGTGATCACCGGGAGACGGCCGATGAACTCGGGGATCATCCCGAACTTCACCAGGTCCTCCGGCATGACCTCCTGGAACTGGTCGCTCGCCTCGATCTCCCGCTTCGAGCGGATCGTCGCCCCGAAGCCGATGCCCTTGGCGCCCGCGCGCGACTCGATGATCTTCTCCAGGCCGGCGAAGGCGCCGCCCACGATGAAGAGCACGTTCGTCGTGTCGATCTGGATGAACTCCTGGTGCGGGTGCTTGCGGCCGCCCTGCGGCGGGACCGACGCCGTCGTGCCCTCCAGGATCTTCAGGAGGGCCTGCTGCACGCCCTCGCCGGAGACGTCGCGCGTGATCGACGGGTTCTCGCTCTTGCGGGCGACCTTGTCGATCTCGTCGATGTAGATGATCCCGGTCTCGGCCTTCTTGACGTCGTAGTCGGCCGCCTGGATCAGCTTGAGGAGGATGTTCTCCACGTCCTCGCCCACGTAGCCGGCCTCCGTCAGAGCGGTGGCGTCGGCGATGGCGAACGGGACGTTCAGCATGCGGGCCAGCGTCTGGGCCAGCAGGGTCTTGCCCGAGCCCGTGGGGCCCAGCAGCAGGATGTTGGACTTCGCGAGCTCGATCGCGTCGTCACGGCCCTGCGCGCCGCCGTTCTCGCCGGCCTGGACGCGCTTGTAGTGGTTGTAGACCGCCACCGAGAGGGCCTTCTTCGCCGGCTCCTGGCCGACGACGTAGCTCTCCAGGAACTCGTAGATCTCACGGGGCTTGGGGAGTTCCTCCCACCGGACCTCGGAGGTCTCCGCGAGTTCCTCTTCGATGATCTCGTTGCAGAGGTCGATGCACTCGTCGCAGATGTACACACCGGGTCCTGCGATGAGCTTCTTCACCTGCTTCTGGCTCTTCCCGCAGAACGAGCACTTGAGCAGGTCGCCGCCGTCACCGATGCGTGCCACGAGGTGCTTCCCCTTCGCCTGGGAGACGCCTGGTTCAGCGCTCCTGGTGCCTCATATCCGACGGTACCTTGCCGGGGGCCCCGTACGGGGCCCCCTTGACGCGGTTCACATCGCGGAATCCCGCGCTGCGTCCGCGCCTACTGGCGGCAAGGATCAGACCGCGTTCATCTTGCGGGTCGAGACGATCTGGTCGATCAGCCCGTAGGCCAGCGCGTCTTCGGCCGTGAGGATCTTGTCGCGCTCGATGTCGTCGCGGATCTTCTCGATCGGCGTGGTCGAGTGCTTGGCCAGCATGCTCTCCAGCTGGTCGCGCATGCGCAGGATCTCGTTGGCCGCGATCTCCAGGTCGGAGAGCTGCTCGCGGCCCGTGCCGCCGGACGGCTGGTGGATCAGCACGCGGGCGTTCGGGAGGGCCATGCGCTTGCCCGGGGTACCGGCGGCGAGCAGCACCGCGGCGGCGGAGGCCGCCTGGCCCATGCAGACCGTCTGGATGTCGGGCTTCACGAACTGCATCGTGTCGTAGATGGCCGTCAACGCCGTGAAGGAGCCGCCCGGGCTGTTGATGTAGATCGAGATGTCGCGGTCCGGGTCCATCGACTCCAGGCACAGCAGCTGCGCCATGACGTCGTTGGCGGAGGCGTCGTCGATCTGCACGCCGAGGAAGATCACGCGCTCCTCGAAGAGCTTCGCGTACGGGTCGTACTCGCGCACGCCCTGCGAGGTGCGCTCCACGAAGCGCGGCACGACGTAGCGGTTGTCCACCTGCGGGCCGGAGTAGAGGCCGCTCGCGGAGAAGTTGTTCTGCATCTGGGTGTTCACCATCCTGGTGGCGTTCTGCGGGCTGGGGTTGCCTGGAGCGGCCTGCGGGCGTACGGGGCCGTACGCCGGGCCCGGGACGGTCAGGCCCCGGTGCCGCCGCCGCCCGGAGCGAGGGACGCGGCCGCGATGATGTCGTCGATCAGGCCGTACTCCTTGGCCTCCTCGGCGGTGAACCAGCGGTCGCGGTCGCCGTCGCGGATGATCGCCTCGACGGTCTGGCCCGAGTGGTGGGCGGTGATCTCGGCCATGCGCTGCTTGGTGCGCAGCAGGTACTGGGCCTGGATCTTGATGTCCGAAGCGGTGCCGCCGATGCCGGCGGAGCCCTGGTGCATCAGGATGTCGGTGTTCGGGAGCGCGAAACGCTTGCCCGGGGTGCCGCCGGTCAGCAGGAACTGACCCATGGAGGCGGCCATGCCCATGCCGATGGTGACGACGTCGTTCGGGATGAACTGCATGGTGTCGTAGATCGCCATGCCGGCCGTCACGGAGCCGCCGGGGCTGTTGATGTACAGGTAGATGTCCTTCTCCGGGTCCGCGGCCAGGAGGAGGAGCTGCGCCGTGATCTTGTTGGCGATCTCGTCGTCGACCTGCTGGCCGAGGAAGATGATGCGCTCGCCGAGCAGCCGGTTGTAGACATGGTCGCCGAGGCCGCCACCGATGGACGGCTCACCCGCGGCGTAAGGCTTCAGATTCGTCACGTATCCACCTGCTCGTCTCCGACGGCCACATGCCGTCTCAGCGTCTCGTTCTGGGGCGCGGACCGGCCGGTGGTGCGATGCCCCGCCGGCTCCGGGTAGTCCCGTGCCCTCGTATTCATGGACCCTAACGCGCAGGTCGGACAACGCCATCCCGCTTCCCGAACTGTTCGCTCGGAGCGCAAGGTCCCGAGGGCTTTCCGAGGGGGCGCGGAAGGGCCCGTACGCGGCTGCGTACGGGCCCTCCTGTGCACTGCTCAGCGGGCTTCGCCCGGGGTGTTACTCGGCCGCGTCGCCCTTGGCCTCGTCGTCACCCTCGACAGCGGCCTCGGCGGCCGTCTCGGCCTCGTCCTCGTCGTCGGAGAGGTCGACGACCTCACCCTTGGTGTCGACGACCTTGGCGGCCTCGACGACGACCGCGAGGGCCTTGCCGCGGGCGACCTCGCCGACCAGCATCGGGACCTGGCCGCCCTCGACGACGGCCTGGGCGAACTGGTCGGGGGACATGCCGGAGGACTGCGCGCGGCGCATGAGGTGCTCGGTGAGCTCCTCCTGGTTGACGCCCAGCTTCTCCTTGTTGACCAGGGCGTCCAGCAGGAACTGGGTCTTGATGCCCTTGACGGCCTGCTCGCGGGTCTCGGCGTCGAACTCCTCGACCGTCTTGCCCTGGATCTCCAGGAACTTCTCCAGGTTCAGGCCCATCTGGCCGAGCTGGTGGTGCTCCAGGTTGTGCTTGCGGGTGTTGACCTCGTCCTCGAGGAGCTTCTCGGGGACGGGGATCTCGGCGAGCTCCAGGAACTTCTCCAGCACGCGCTCCTGGGCCTGGGTGGCCTGGTCGTACTGCTTCATGTTCTCAAGGCGCTTGCGGCTGTCGGCCTTCAGCTCGTCGAGGGTGTCGAACTCGCTCGCCATCTGGGCGAACTCGTCGTCCAGCTCCGGCAGCTCGCGGGCGGAGACCTTGGTGACCTTGACGGTGACCTCGGCGTCCTTGCCCTCGGCGGAACCGCCCTTGAGCTGCGAGGTGAAGGTGGCCTCGCCGCCGGCCTCCAGGCCCTTGACGGCCTCGTCGATGCCGTCGAGGAGCTCGCCCGAGCCGATGGTGTAGGAGACGTCGGTGGCGACGCCGTCCGCGAGGACCTCGCCGTCGACCTTGGCCTCCAGGTCGATGGTGACGACGTCACCCTCGGCGGCCGCGCGCTCGACGTCCTTGGTGGACGCGAAGCGGCCGCGCAGCTGCTCGACCGACTTCTCGACGTCCTCGTCCGAGACCTCGACCGCGTCGACCTCGACCTCGATGCCGGAGTAGTCCGGGATCTCGATCTCGGGGCGGACGTCGACCTCGGCGGTGAAGGCCAGCAGCTCGCCGTCCTTCAGCTCGGTGATGTCGACCTCGGGCTGGCCCAGCGGGTTCAGGTCGGCCTCGTTGACCGCCTCGGTGTAGAACTTCGGGAGGGCGTCGTTGACGGCCTCCTCCAGCACCGCACCGCGGCCGAAGCGCTGGTCGATGACCCGGTTCGGGATCTTGCCCTTGCGGAAGCCCTTCACCGTGACCTGCTGGTTGATCTTCTTGTACGCCGCGTCGAGGCTGTCCTTGAGCTCCTCGAAGGGCACCTCGACAGTGAGCCGAACCCGAGTCGGGTTCAGGGTCTCCACGGCGCTCTTCACGGTTCGGTCTCCTTGTGGCTGACTGCTGGGGGTTCTGCCGGATCGCTGCGATTCAGCGGCCTCGGCGGATTCGGCCCGGTACATCAGACACACGGGCACGCAGCTTGCATAGTAACCGCAAGCGGCAATCAGCCCACAACGCGATCTTCGTGGGGACACTGCTGGTGGTCGGGGTGGCCGGATTCGAACCGACGACCTTCCGCTCCCAAAGCGGACGCGCTACCAAGCTGCGCCACACCCCGTCGGTGCGACACGTAGGGTACATGCCCGAAGACGCTCCGGCGCCCCCGGTTTCCCCGCCGGGCGCACGCGCGCGGGGGGCGGGAAGGGACGCGGCGCTCGAAAGCGGTGTGCACTCCCCCCGCGCGACCCGCTAGGATGCTGTCCGTGCCGCGGTCCCACGGACCTGTGGCGCGCGGTGCGGGTGTAGCTCAATGGTAGAGCCCTAGTCTTCCAAACTAGCTACGCGGGTTCGATTCCCGTCACCCGCTCTCAACGGCTCAGGGCCGGGTCGAGGAACCTCCTCGGCCCGGCCCTGACGCGTTGTCCGGGGACCCCTCAGAGCTTGATGCCGGCGATGGTGTCCGCGAGGGAGTTCAGGAAGCGGTTGACGTCCGGGGCGATGGAACTGGACGCGAGGAAGAAGCCGAAGAGGACGGCGACGATCGCCGGGCCCGCCTTCATGTGCTTGCCGCGGATCAGGATCACCAGAATGATCGCCAACAGAACCACCACTGACAGCGAAATGGCCACTTCTGATCACACCTTCGGTCGTCCCCTGGCCGGCCCGGGGGTCACGCCCGTGCACACCCCCACATGGACCATCCTCCCACCAACCGGGCCCTCCTATCCGCCCCGTGACGAAACGACCACACACCTTTCCCGCCAAGCGGACGCGAACCGGGCACATTTCGGGCGTGAGGGGAGCGCCGGGCGGGAGGTCAGGGGGCGGTGATGCCGAGGAGGGAGCGGACGCGGGCGTATTTGGCGGTCAGCCGGTCGCGGGTGGCCGCGTCCAGTACGGACAGGCGTACGGGGTCCGCGTTGTGCGCGAGGTCGGCCTCCTTGACGAGGACGGCGCCGGGGGTGGCGAGGATGCGGGCCGTGTACTCCTCGACCGGTTCCCCGGGGCGCTTCGTGAGCGCCAGGACCATGTCCTTGACCTCCTGGGGGAGGGCCGCGGCCGCGAGCTCCTCGCCGCTGAGCGCGTCGTCCTCGACGGAGTCGTGCAGCCAGGCGGCGGCCTGCTGGCCGGGGCTGCCGCCGCGCAGGCGGACGCCCTCGGCCACGGCGGCGAGGTGCTCGGCGTAGGGGCGGCCGGCCTTGTCGGTCTGGCCCGCGTGCGCGGAGCGGGCCAGGGCCTCGACCTCGGCGAGGGTGAGGAAGCTGCTCCGGTCGGTCATGCGATCTCCTTCGCTGCCCTGCGGAGGGCTTCGGCGACCCGGCGTACGTCGGCGTGCGTCGTACGCCAGTTGGAGAACGCGGCGCGCAGGGCGGGGGTTCCCCCGAGGACGGTGGGGGTCACGAAGACCTCGTCGGCGACGGCCTCGCGGAGGGCGGCGAGCCGTTCGGGGGTGGGGGCGTCGGCGAGCGTGAAGCAGACGACGTTGAGGCGTACGGGGGCGAGCAGGCGCAGGGCCGGGTCCGCCTCCAGGAGCTCGCCGAGGGCGCGGGCGCAGGCGGTGTCGCGTTCGACGATCTCGCGGTGGCCCTCGCGGCCGTAGGCGCGCAGGGTGAACCAGGCGGCCAGGGCGCGCAGCCGGTGGGAGTTCTCGGGGGTGAGGTGGACCAGGTCGGGGTCGGCGCCCAGGGGGCCGAGGTAGGCGGCGGAGTTGGCGAAGACGCGGGTCTGGAGGTCGCGGCGGAGGGTGAACTGGACGGCGCTGTCATAGGGGACGTTGAGCCATTTGTGGAGGTCGACGCAGACGGAGTCGGAGGCGTCGAGGCCCGCGGTGAGGTGGGCGTGCTCCGGGGAGAGGGCGGCGAAGGCGCCGAAGGCGGCGTCGGTGTGCAGCCAGAAGTCGTGGCGGTCCTTGAGCGCGGCGACGGCCCGGAGGTCGTCGAAGTCGACCGTGTTGACGGTGCCGGCGTTGGCGACGACGACGGCCGGGCCGGGGGTGTCGGCGAGGGCCCGGTCCAGGGCGGCGGGGTCGACGGCCTCGCGGCCGGGCAGGGTGGGCACCGGCACGAGGGCGGCGCGGCCGAGGCCGAGGACGGAGAGGGCCTTGGCGATGGAGGAGTGCGGGGCGCCGGACAGGACGCGGACGGGGCCGAGCGCGGCGACGCCGTCGCGGGCCGGGGAGACGCCGAGGCGCTCGCCGAGCCATTCGCGGGCGAGGGCGAGGCCGACGGTGTTGGAGAGGGTGGCGCCGCTGACGAAGGTGCCGGTGTGGGCGGGGGTCAGGCCGAAGAGCTCGCGCAGCCAGCCGACGGTCTCGCGTTCGAGGTGCTGGCCGGCGCCGTCGAGGGCGGAGTTGGAGTTCTGGTCGTGGACGGCGGTCAGCCAGTCCCCGGCGAGGGCGGCGGGGGTGGCGCCGCCGGTGACGAAGCCGAGGTAGCGGGGGCCGGCGGAGGCGGAGAGGCGGGGCTCCCAGCGGGCCCGGAACTCGGCGAGCGCGGCCGTCGCGCCGGTGGCGTGGGCGGGGAGGGGGCGGGGCTCGGGCGGCCCGTCCTGCGGGGGCACGACGGGCCGCTCCCCCAGCCGGGCGAGGGCCTCGGCTGCGGCGTCGCGGGTGGCGTCGAGGAGCGCGGGAAGGCGGGCGAGGTCGGCGGCGAGGGTGGCGTCCATGGGCGGACGGTAACCCTGGCGGAGGCTCCGGGAACGTGCCAATCCCGCCCGGGTGGCCCGGTCCGTCCGGCCTGGGGACGGGTGCCGCAGCGCAGCGGAGCCGGTGGGGCGCCCCGGCGCCGAGCGGCGCGAGCGGCGCGTTCAGAAGGCGGCGCGGCGGATCAGGAGGAGGGCCCGGTCGTCGTTGACGTCCTTCGCGACCTTTTCGATCAGGTGCCAGGCCGCGCCCTCCCAGCCCGCCGCGACGTACCGGTCCGCCTCCCCCGTCAGCCGGTCGATGCCCTCGCTGATCTCGCGGTCGGCGGTCTCGACCAGGCCGTCGGTGAAGAGCATCAGGACGTCGCCGGGCCGCAGGTTGCCCCGGGCCGGTTCGAACTCCGCGCCGTCGTAGACGCCGAGGAGCGGGCCCTCGCCGGACTTCTCCTGCCAGCGTCCGGTGCCGGCGGACAGCTGGAGGGCGGGGAGGTGGCCGGCGGAGAGGAGTTCGTAGTCGCCGGTCTCCAGGTCCAGGACCAGGTGGATGGAGGTGGCGAAGCCCTCGTCCCAGTCCTGGCGGAGCAGGTAGCCGTTGGCGGCGGGGAGGAAGTCCTGGGGCGGGAGGGCGCCGAGGAGCCCGCCGAAGGCGCCGGAGAGGAGGAGGGCCCGGGAGCCGGCCTCCATGCCCTTGCCGGAGACGTCGGTGAGGACGACCTCCAGCGTGCGTCCGCCGTTGGTGCGGGCGGCGACGACGAAGTCCCCGGAGAAGGACTGGCCGCCGGCCGGCCGCAGGGCCATCTCGCGGTGCCAGGCCGGCGGCAGGGCGGGCAGTTTGCTCTGCACCCGGATGCGTTCGCGGAGGTCGAAGAGCATCGTGCCGCCGCGCCGCCACGGCACGCCGACGCGGCTGCGGAACTGGGCGATGATCAGGCCGAAGAAGCCGCAGGCGGCGACGACGAGGACGGTTCCGGGGGTGACCCGGGCCGGCCCCTCGGTGTACGGGCCGAGGGCCAGGGCCTCGACGATCAGGGCGGTGGCGGAGGCGGCGTAGAGGCCGAGCAGGCTGGCGGGCCGCAGCAGCAGGCCGCCGGCCACGATGGGCAGGACGAGCGCCGACGGGGAGAACCACACGGGCAGCAGCAGCGTGCCGCAGGCGATGGCGGGCACGGTCAGCAGCAGGCCCCCGAAGGCCAGCCAGTCGGAGGCGTCCCCGCGGAAGTAGTCGACGGCGGACTTGCGCAGGGCTGTGCGGGCCCGGTGCGACAGCATGCGCGCCCGGGCCATGAGCGTCTCCACGCGTGCTCCGGCCATCGTTCGGGACCCTATCCATCATGGCCGGGCGCGCGCAGGGGTACCCCCGTTCCACGGGGGCGCGAGGGCCCGAAAAGGGTTCGACCGGGCCGTTCGGCCCTGGTAGGGATGGCCCTATGGCTCTTGATACGCGCGTATTGCAGGCTGATGAGTGGGATGTCTGGTACGACCATCTGGAACTGGCGTTCGGCGGCGTGCCCGAGTCCCCGGAGGAGCGGACGCTCTACCGGTCCCTGACGGAGCCCGACCGTTCGCTCGGCGTCTGGGACGGCGGGACCTGTGTCGGTTCGGCCGGGTCCTTCGGCTTCCGGCTGTCGGTGCCGGGCGGGGCGGTCGTCCCGGCGGCGGGAGTGACCATGGTCGGGGTGGCCCCGACCCACCGCAGGCGGGGCGTGCTGACCTCGATGATGCGGCGCCAGCTGGACGACGTCCGCGCGGGGGGCGAGCCGGTCGCCGTGCTGACGGCCTCGGAGCCGGAGATCTACGGGCGATTCGGCTACGGCACGGCCGCGTACGACCTGTCGGTGGACATCGACACCACGCGCGTACGGCTGCACGTGCCGCCGGGGACGGACGCGGTGCGGCTGCGGCTCGTGGATCCGCTGAAGGCGCTGGACGACTGCGAGCGGGTGTACGGGACGCTGGTCGCGGGCCGGCCGGGGATGCCGGCCCGGCAGCCGGGGTGGGAGCGGCTGGCGCTGCTGGACCCGGAGTCGCGGCGGGAGGGGGCGTCGCCGCTGAAGTGCGTGGTGGCGGAGGACGCGGCCGGCGGGGTCGTCGGGTACGCGCGGTACCGGGTGCGGCCGGACTGGGAGCCGGCCGGGGCGGACGGCAAGGTGCTGGTCGGCGCGGTGGACGCGGTCGACCCGGCGGCGTACGCGGCGCTGTGGCGGTACCTGTTCGAGATCGACCTGACCTGGCACGTACGGGCGTCCCGGCGGCCGGTGGACGATCCGCTGCTGCACCTGGTCGGCGACGTCCGGCGGATCCGCGCGTGGCAGCGGGACGCGCTGCACCTGCGGGTGGTGGACCTGCCGGGCGCGCTGGAGGCGCGGGGGTACGGGGCGGCGGTGGACGTGGTGCTGGAGGTGGAGGACGCGTTCTGTCCGTGGAACGCGGGGCGGTGGCGGCTGACGGCCGCCGGGGACGGGGGCGGGGTGCGGTGCGTCCGCACGGAGGACGCCGCCGAGCTGGCGCTGTCCGCGCGGGAGCTGGGGTCGGCGTACCTGGGCGGGGTGACGCTGGCGTCCCTCGCGGCGGCCGGCCGTGTTCGGGAGCTGCGGCCGGGGGCCCTGCGGGAGGCCTCGCGGGCCTTCGCGGGGGATGTCGCCCCGTGGCTCCCGCACAACTTCTAGCCTGGATCGCTCCCCCGGTGGTCAGCGGGTCTGGCAGGTGGGGCACCAGAAGAGGTTGCGGGTGGCGAGGTCGGCCGTGCGGATGCCGGTGCCGCAGATGTGGCACGGGAGCGTCGCGCGGCGGTAGACGTAGACCTCGCCGCCGTGGTCGTCGACCCGGGGCGGGCGGCCCATGGCCTCCGGGAGGTGTTCGTCGCGGACCGTGTCGATGCGGTTGCGGCGGACGCCCTCGCGCATCAGTTCCACCAGGTCGGCCCAGATCGCGTCCCACTCGGCGCGGGTGAGGTCCCGGCCCTGGCGGTAGGGGTCGATGCCGTGCCGGAAGAGGACCTCGGCGCGGTAGACGTTGCCGACGCCCGCGATGACCTTCTGGTCCATCAGGAGGGCGGCGACGGTGGTGCGGCTGCGGGAGACGCGGGCCCAGGCGCGGCCGGGGTCGTCGCCCGGGCGCAGCGGGTCGGGGCCCAGGCGGTCGTGTATCGCCTTCTTCTCGGCCTCGGTGAGCAGGGCGCAGGCCGTGGGGCCGCGGAGGTCCGCGTAGTGGTCGTCGTTCAGCAGGCGCAGCCGCACGGTGTCGGTGGCCGGCGGGGCCGGGGCGGGGCCGAAGCCGAGCTTGCCGAAGAGGCCGAGGTGGATGTGGATCCAGGCGTCGCCGAGTTCCAGGAAGAGGTGCTTGCCGTGGGCCTCCGCGCTCTCCAGCTCGCGGCCGTCGAGCAGGGCCGCGCTCTCCGCGAAGCGTCCCTGGGGGCTGCTGAGCCGGACCGGGCGGGCGGCGAAGCGCTCGGTGTGGTCCTGGGCGAGGCGGTGGATCGTATGGCCCTCGGGCACGGTTCCCTGCTCCTGTGTCACATGCGGAAGCGGCGTGCCGCCGGACGGCCGGCGTCCGGCGGCACGGCGTGGCGGCCTACTGGTCCTGCGGGTGGTGGGCCGGGATCGGGGGGAGCTCGCCGGTCTGCTCGTAGGCCGAGAGCATGTCGATGCGGCGGGTGTGGCGCTCCTCGTCGGAGTACGGGGTCGCGAGGAAGGCCTCGACGAAGGCGGTGGCCTCGTCCTGGGTGTGCATGCGGCCGCCGACGGAGATGACGTTGGCGTTGTTGTGCTCGCGGCCGAGCTTCGCGGTCTCCACGCTCCAGGCGAGGATGGCGCGGACGCCCTTGACCTTGTTGGCGGCGATCTGCTCGCCGTTGCCGGAGCCGCCGATCACGATGCCGAGGCTGTCGGCGTCCGCGGCGGTCTTCTCCGCGGCGCGCAGGCAGAACGGCGGGTAGTCGTCCACCGCGTCGTAGATGTGGGGCCCGCAGTCGACGGGCTCGTGGCCGTTGTTCTTGAGCCAGTCCACGAGGTGGTTCTTGAGCTCAAAACCGGCATGGTCGGAACCGAGATACACGCGCATGGGTCGAGTGTGGCATGCGGGACCTCGGAGGAGGGCGGAGGGGTGTCGCATAAATCACTTCTAAACCTCAAGTAAACCCAAAGAACGCAGACAGGAGGGGTCGGGACCTTGGTCACGGGATGGGGGCCTCGGGTAACCATCGGAAGAAGGTCTTCCGTACTGGCCGGAAATCGGGTTTGAATGCCGGAACTCTCCACCCGAGAACCAAAGGATTCGTCCATGAGCACGACGACGACCCTTCAGAAGGCAGGCGGCCCCGGCGAACCCGGTTCCACCCAGCCCTCCGACGGTCTCAAGGCCGGTCTCAAGAACCGCCACCTCTCCATGATCGCCATCGGCGGTGTCATCGGCGCCGGCCTGTTCGTCGGCTCCGGCGGCGGTATCGCCAAGGCCGGCCCCGCCATCCTGATCTCGTACCTGCTCGTCGGGGCGATGGTCGTCTTCGTGATGCGGATGCTCGGCGAGATGGCCGCCGCCAGCCCGAACTCGGGCTCGTTCTCCGCGTACGCCGACCGGGCGCTCGGCCGCTGGGCCGGCTTCTCCATCGGCTGGCTGTACTGGTTCTTCTGGGTCGTCGTGCTCGCCGTCGAGGCGACCGCCGGCGCGAAGATCCTCGAAGGTTGGGTCCCGGCCGTCCCGCAGTGGGCCTGGGCCCTGATCGTGATGGTCGTCCTGACCGCCACCAACCTGGGCTCCGTCGCCTCCTACGGCGAGTTCGAGTTCTGGTTCGCGGGCATCAAGGTCGTCGCCATCGGCGCCTTCGTGATCGTCGGCATGCTCGCCGTCTTCGGCGTCCTGCCGGGCTCCGACAACCCGGGCGCGGGCTTCGCCCACCTCACCGACGCCGGCGGCTTCATGCCGGGCGGCTGGGGCTCGGTCCTCACCGGTGTGCTGATGGTCGTCTTCTCCTTCATGGGCAGCGAGATCGTCACCCTGGCGGCCGGCGAGTCCGAGGACCCGCGCCGCGCGGTCACCAAGGCCACCAACTCGGTGATCTGGCGCATCGGCGTCTTCTACCTGGGCTCGATCTTCGTCGTCCTCACCCTGCTGCCGTGGAACGACAAGTCGATCGTCGAGAAGGGCTCGTACGTCGCCGCCCTGGACTCGATAGGCATCGCGCACGCCGGCCAGATCATGAACGTGATCGTCCTGACGGCCGTGCTGTCCTGCCTGAACTCGGGCCTCTACACCGCTTCCCGCATGGCGTTCTCGCTGGGCGAGCGCGGTGACGCGCCCAAGGCCTTCGCCAAGACCAGCAAGAACGGCGTGCCGACGGTCGCCATCCTGGGCTCGGTGGTCTTCGGCTTCATCGCCGTCTACTTCAACTACACGTCCCCGGACACGGTGTTCAACTTCCTGCTGAACTCCTCGGGTGCCATCGCGCTCTTCGTGTGGCTGGTCATCTGCCTGACCCAGCTGCGGATGCGCGGGATCCTGATGCGCGAGGCGCCGGAGAAGGTCACCGTGAAGATGTGGCTCTTCCCGTACCTGACGTGGGCCACCGCCGCGATGATCACCTTCGTCCTCGGCTACATGGTCTACGACAAGGACAACCGCGAGACGGTGCTGTACTCCCTGCTCGTCGCGGCCGTCGTGATCGGGATCGGCGTGGTGCGCAACGCGCGCCGCAAGGGCGAGCTCGCGGCCGAGGCCGTGGCCGACACCGTGGCCGACGCGGTCTGACCGGACCCCTCGCAGACGTCGGCAGCCCCGGACCGCCCGCTCGCGGTCCGGGGCTGCCGCGCAGGCGCCGGCGGAAAGTCCGTACGGGTCAGCCGCGGCGGCCGGCCAGCTTCCAGGCGGCCGGCAGGGCGCCCATGGCCAGCGCGGCCTTGAGGGCGTCGCCGATCAGGAACGGGGTCAGGCCCGCGGCGACGGCCGCGGAGAGGGACATCCCGGTGGCGGCCATCAGGTACGGCACGCCCACCGCGTAGATCACGGCGGAGCCGAGCACCATCGTGCCCG
The DNA here is from genome assembly GCF_055580265.1 of Streptomyces sp. NPDC032091. NCBI lineage: Bacteria > Bacillati > Actinomycetota > Actinomycetes > Kitasatosporales > Streptomycetaceae > Streptomyces > Streptomyces sp. NPDC032091. The sequence continues at coordinate 184,282 of NZ_JBVILR010000003.1, forward strand.
CCGTGAACAGCACCGAGCGGTCGGCGCCGCGCCGCGCGAGGGCGCCGACGACGGTGGCGGCCAGCAGCATGCCGAGGACGTAGCCGAAGGAGGCGCCGCCGGCGCCGGAGGTGCCGCCCGCGAACCAGGGCAGGCCGGCCGCGCCCAGGGCGGCGTACAGGCCGAGGGCGAGGAAGCCGCGGCGGGCGCCGAAGGCGGTGCCCACGAGCAGGGCGGCGAAGGTCTGGCCGGTGACCGGGACGGGAGAGCCGGGAACGGGTACGGAGACCTGGGCGGCCAGACCGGTGAGCGCGGCTCCGCCGACGACGAGTGCGAGGTCGCGGACGCGGCTCGCGGGCAGCAGGTCGGCCAGGACGGCGCCGGGGCGGAAGGAGACGGAAGCAGTGCTCATGAGGGGGCTCCGCGGGGTGGTGGTGGACGGGACACCGTGACGCTAGTGCGCCCCGCCGCGCCGCCCCACCGCCGGCCGGGACAAAGGCATACTGTCCGGTTTGGTGGGGACCACACAAAGCCCACGCCCTACACCCGAGTTGGAGTGATCCCCGTCACGGGGAACATCCGGCGACACATCCTTTTTGCTCCCACGGGCGCCCTCCAGTGAGACTGTAGGGTCCCGCCAATCCCTTGCGCAGCCCCCAGCGCCGCTTGGCCGACCGAGAGTACGAGCACTCCTCATGCGCGACCCATTGCCCGAACCGTCCGTCACCGAGGGCGGTCTGCCCCCGGAACCCTTGAGCCACAGCCTCAAGCAGCGCCACCTGACCATGCTGGGCCTCGGCGGCGTGATCGGCGCCGGGCTCTTCGTCGGCTCCGGCGCCGGCATCGGCATCGCCGGCCCCGCGATCATCTGCTCGTACCTGCTCGCGGGCGCGCTCGCGATGCTGGTGATGCGGGCCCTCGGCGAGATGTCGGCGGCGATGCCCGCCTCCGGCTCCTTCTCGGTCTACGCGGAGAAGGCCCTGGGGCGCTGGGCGGGCTTCTCGGCGGGCTGGCTGTACTGGTTCCTCCTGGTCGTGGTGCTCGCCGTGGAGGCGACCGGCGCCGCGAAGATCGCGCACGGCTGGCTGCCGTCGGTCGACCAGTGGGTGTGGGTGCTGCTGTTCATGGTCGTCTTCACCCTCACCAACCTGGCCGCCGTGCGGAACTTCGGCGAGTTCGAGTTCTGGTTCGCCGCGCTGAAGGTCGGCGCGATCGTGCTGTTCCTGATCCTGGGCACGCTGGCGGTCTTCGGCCTGCTGCCGGACACCGAGCCGGTGGGCCTGGCCAACCTGAGCGGGCAGGGCGGCTTCTTCCCCAAGGGGATGGGCGGGGTGGTCGCCGGCATGCTCGCGGTCGTCTTCGCCTTCGGCGGCCTGGAGGTCGTCACCATCGCGGCCGCCGAGTCCGACGACCCGGCCCGGTCGGTGTCCCGCGCGGTGCGCAGCGCGGTGTGGCGCATCCTCTTCTTCTACGTCGGCTCGATGCTGGTCATCGTGACCCTGCTGCCGTGGGACTCGCTCAAGCCCGGCGAGAGCCCGTACGTGGCGGTGCTCGACTCGATCGGGATCCCGGCGGCCGGTCAGATCATGAACATCGTGGTGTTCGTGGCACTGCTGTCGGCGCTGAACGCGAACCTGTACGGCTCCTCGCGCATGGTCTTCTCGCTGGCCGAGCGGGGTGAGGCGCCGAAGGCGCTGCTGAAGGTCTCGGGCGGCGGGGTGCCGCGCCGGGCGGTGCTGGCGTCGGTGGTGTTCGGGTTCGTGTCGGTGGTGCTGAACCTGCTGTGGCCGGACACGGTGTTCCTCTACATGCTCAACGCGGTGGGCGCGGTGCTGCTGTTCGTGTGGGCGCTGATCGCGGTCTCGCAGCTGCGGCTGCGGCCCCGGCTGGAGCGGGAGATGCCGGAGCGTCTGACGCTGCCGATGTGGGCGTTCCCGTACCTGACGTGGGCGGCGCTGCTGGGGATGGCGGCGGTGCTGGTGCTGATGCTGTTCGACGACTCGGCGCGGCCGCAGCTGCTGTGGTCCACGGGTGCGGCGGCCGTGGTGCTGCTCGTGGCCGGGTACCGGGAGGTCCGGGCGCGCCGGGGCTGAGCCCCCGTCACCTGCGGAAGGACGCCGGAGCGGCCCGGGACCTCGGTCCCGGGCCGCTTGCGTGCCGTGCGCGGACGCGGTCACGCCGCGTGAGCCGAGTGTCCGGATGCTGAACAGCGAACGTCCGATAAACGGACGGTCGGCAGACTGGGCCCATGAGTCAGAGCACCATCACGCCTCCCGAACTGCGGCCGTCCGCGCCCGGATCCCCCCTCGGCAACGGCCTCAAGCAACGCCACCTCTCGATGATCGCCCTCGGCGGGGTCATCGGCGCCGGCCTCTTCGTCGGCTCGGGCGCCGGCATCGCGGCCGCGGGACCCTCGATCGTGCTCGCGTACGCGGTGTCCGGCCTGCTGGTGCTGTTCGTGATGCGGATGCTCGGCGAGATGTCGGCGGCCAATCCGGCGTCGGGCTCCTTCTCGGTGCACGCCGAGCGGGCGATCGGCCCCTGGGCCGGGTTCACGGCGGGCTGGATGTTCTGGACCCTGCTGTGCGTGGGCGTGGCCATCGAGGCCATCGGCGCGGCGCACATCGTGACGGGCTGGTTCCCGGGCACCCCGTCGTGGCTGTGGGTGCTGGTGTTCATGGCGCTGTTCTGCGGCAGCAACCTGGGCGCGGTGCGCAACTTCGGCGAGTTCGAGTTCTGGTTCGCCGCCCTGAAGATCGGCGCCATCGCGCTCTTCCTGGGCCTGGGCGTGCTCGCCGTGCTGGGCCTGCTGCCCGGGACCTCCTCCCCCGGCGCCGCCAACCTGGCGCACGACGGCGGGTTCCTGCCCCACGGGGTCGACGGGCTGCTCGTCGGCGTCCTGGCCTCGGTCGTCGCGTACGGCGGCCTGGAGACGGTGACCATCGCGGCGGCGGAGTCGGACGACCCGGTGCGGGGCGTGGCCAAGGCCGTGCGCACCACCATGTGGCGGATCGCGATCGTCTACGTCGGCTCGATGCTGGTGATCGTCACCCTGCTGCCCTGGAACGACCCGGCGGTCACCGAGGAGGGCCCGTACGCCGCGACCCTGGACCACCTGGGCATCCCGGCGGCCGGCCAGATCATGAACGTCGTCATCCTGGTCGCCCTGCTGTCCGCGATGAACGCCAACATCTACGGCTCCTCGCGCATGGCCCACTCGCTGGTCTCCCGGGGCCAGGGCCCCAGGGCGCTGGGCAAGGTCTCGGGCGGCGTCCCGCGCCGGGCGGTGCTCGCCTCCTGCGGGTTCGGGTTCCTCACCGTCCTGCTGTCGTACTGGTACCCGGACACCCTGTTCGCCTGGCTGCTGAACATGGTCGGCGGGGTCATCCTCATCGTCTGGGGCTTCATCGCGGTCTCGCAGGCCGTGCTGCGCCGGCGGATGGAGCGGGAGGCCCCCGAGAAGCTGACCGTGCGGATGTGGGGCTTCCCGTACCTGACGTGGGTGGCGCTGGCCGGGGTCGCCGGGGTGCTGGTGCTGATGGCCGTGGGCGAGGACACCCGTACGCAGGTGCTGTTCACCGGCGGGCTCGCGGTGGCCCTGGCGGCGACCGGGTACGCGGTGCAGCGCCGGGCGGCGGGCCGGACCTGACGGACCGGCGGCTCCCCCGTCCCCCTTCGAGGCGGATCCCGTGTGCGGCACGGGGTCCGCCTCTCTTCGTACCCGGGCGACCCTTGCGCGTGGCGTGGAATAGATACTGCTAGCGTGCAGTTGCGCATTAATTGCAATTAGCGATTGGCACGCCGAGGGGACCGGATACACGCATGGCCATCTACACGCTTCCTGAGCTTCCTTACGACTACGCGGCGCTCGAACCGGTGATCAACCCGCAGATCATCGAGCTGCACCACGACAAGCACCACGCCGCCTACGTCACGGGCGCCAACAACACGCTGGAGCAGCTGGCGGAGGCGCGCGAGAAGGAGAACTGGGGCGCGCTGAACGGGCTGGAGAAGAACCTGGCGTTCCACCTCTCCGGCCACATCCTGCACAGCATCTACTGGCACAACATGGCCAGCCCGAAGACCGGTGAGGGCGGCGGCGAGCCGACCGCGGCCGACGGGGTGGGCGACCTCGCCGACGCGATCACCGAGTCCTTCGGCTCCTTCGAGAAGTTCAAGAAGCAGCTGACCTTCGCGTCCTCGGCCACCCAGGGCTCCGGCTGGGGCGTGCTCGCGTACGAGCCCGTCAGCGGCCGCCTGGTCGTCGAGCAGGTCTACGACCACCAGGGCAACGTGGGCGTGGCCAGCACGCCGATCCTGGTCTTCGACGCCTGGGAGCACGCCTTCTACCTGCAGTACAAGAACCAGAAGGTGGACTTCATCGAGGCCATGTGGAACGTCGTCAACTGGCAGGACGTGGCCCGCCGCTACGCCGACGCCAAGGCGAACACCCCGCTGCTGATCCCCGTCAAGGGCTGAGCGGCACCCCGCAGGCCGCCCGCCTCGTGATCGTCTTCTCAGCCTTCGCGTGCGGGCGTGGTGAGCGGAAGACCCCCGTGAGGACGTGACTCACGGGGGTCTCCTGTGTGCGGGGCCGCGGACTACTCGAAGGACGGGCCCTTGGTGCGGGTGCGCTTGATCTCGTAGAAGCCCGGGGTGGAGGCGACCAGCAGGGTGCCGTCCCACAGGCGGGCGGCGGCCTCGCCGCGCGGGGCCGGGGTGACGACGGGACCGAAGAAGGCGACCTCCTCGCCGTCGGCGCCGGGCACGGAGATCACCGGGGTGCCGACCTCCTGGCCGACGCGGTCGATGCCGTCGTTGTGGGAGTCGCGCAGTACCTGGTCGTACTCGTCGGAGTCGGCGTAGGCGAGCAGCTCGGCCGGCAGGCCGACCTCCTCCAGGGCGTCGGCGATGACCTCGCGGGTCGCACCGCGGTCCTCGTTGTGGATCTTCGTGCCGAGGGCCGTGTACAGCTTGCCGGTGACCTCCTCGCCGAACTTCTGCTGGGCGGCGATCACCACGCGTACCGGGGCCCAGCCCTTGGGGCCGAGGATCTCGCGGTAGCGCTCGGGCAGCTCTTCGAGCTTGTTCTCGTTGAGAACGGCCAGGCTCATCACGTGCCAGCGGACCTCGACGTCACGGACCTTCTCGACCTCCAGCATCCAACGGGAGGTCATCCAGGCCCAGGGGCAGATCGGGTCGAACCAGAAGTCGACCGGGGTCTTCTCGCGCACCTGGGTGTCGGTCATGTCTCTCCTCGGGTCACATCGGGCGTCTCTGGGGCGTGTTCCTTCTGGCCAACCGGGCCGGAACCGCACGCATTCCCTCCGTGGGAGGATTCGACCGAAGAAGCGATCACGCACGAAGGAGTGCCACGTGCCCGGTGAGAATCTGTCCCGCGACGAAGCCCGTGCGCGGGCCGAGCTGCTGTCCGTCGACGGGTACGAGGTGGTCCTCGACCTGAGGTCCGCGGTGGACGAGGCCGAACCGGCCGAGGGCCCCCGGACGTTCCGCTCGGTGACGACCGTGCGCTTCCGCGCCGCGGAGCCGGGCGCTTCCTCGTTCGCGGATCTGATCGCCCCCTCGGTGAACGCCGTCACCCTCAACGGGCGCGCCCTGGACCCGGCGGCCGTCTTCGACGGGACGCGGATCGCCCTGGACGGCCTGGCCGCCGAGAACGTCCTGGTCGTCGACGCGAACTGCGCCTACAGCCGGACCGGCGAGGGCATGCACCGCTTCGTCGACCCGGAGGACGGCGAGGTCTACCTCTACACCCAGTACGAGCCGGCGGACGCCCGGCGGGTGTACGCGAACTTCGAGCAGCCCGACCTGAAGGCGCCCTACCGCTTCGAGGTGGCCGCCCCCGAGGGCTGGACGGTCTGGAGCAACGGCGCGGAGGAGTCCCGCGAGGGCGGCGTGTGGCGCTTCGCCGAGACCGCGCCGATCTCCACGTACATCACCTGCGTGGTGGCGGGCCCCTACCACTACGTCACGGACACCTACACGCGCGGGGACCTGACGATCCCGCTGGGCGCGATGTGCCGCAAGGGGCTGGCGAAGCACTTCGACGCGGACGACGTCTTCCTCGTCACCAAGCAGGGCTTCGACCTCTTCCACGAGATCTTCGACTACCCCTACCCCTTCGGGAAGTACGACCAGGCCTTCGTGCCCGAGTACAACCTGGGCGCCATGGAGAACCCGGGCATGGTGACCTTCCGCGAGGAGTACATCTTCCGCGGCAAGGTGACGCAGGCCTCCTACGAGCGGCGCGCGAACGTCATCCTGCACGAGATGGCGCACATGTGGTTCGGCGACCTGGTCACCATGAAGTGGTGGGACGACCTGTGGCTGAAGGAGTCCTTCGCCGACTTCATGGGCTCCTTCGGGCTGGTCGAGGCCACCCGCTTCGACCAGGCCTGGGTCACCTTCGCCAACAACCGCAAGGCGTGGGCCTACCGGGCCGACCAGCTGCCGTCCACCCACCCGATCACGGCCGACATCCGTGACCTGGAGGACGCCAAGCTGAACTTCGACGGGATCACCTACGCCAAGGGCGCGGCCGTCCTCAAGCAGCTCGTCGCGTACGTGGGCCGGGACGCCTTCCTGGACGGCGCGCGGCGCTACTTCAAGGCGCACGCGTACGGCAACACCACCCTGGACGACCTGCTGTCGGTGCTCGGCGAGGTCTCCGGGCGGGACATGGCCGAGTGGTCGCGGGCCTGGCTCCAGACGGCCGGCGTCAACGCGCTGACCCCGCAGGTCACCACCGACGCGGCCGGCCGGCTGACCGAGCTGGCCGTGGTCCAGGAGGGCGACGAGCTGCGCCCCCACCGGGTCGCGGTGGGCCTGTACCGGCTGGAGGCCGACGGGTCGCTGGTGCGCTACGCGCGGGCGGAGGCCGACGTGGCGGGCGTGCGCACGGTGGTCGGGGAGCTGGCCGGGCTGGAACGGCCCGACCTGGTCCTGGTCAACGACGAGGACCTCACGTACTGCAAGATCCGCTTCGACGAGGCCTCGCTGGCCACGCTCCGCGGCCACCTGGGCGACCTCACGGACCCGCTGGCCCGCGCGCTGTGCTGGTCGGCGCTGTGGAACCTGACGCGGGACGCGCTGATGCCGGCCCGGGACTTCCTGTCGCTGGTGCTGGCCCACGCGGGCCGCGAGAGCGACGTCGGCGTGCTCCAGCAGCTGCACGCCCAGGCGCTGAGCGCGGTCACCCACTACGCGGCGCCCGGCTGGCGCGAGCAGGGCGGCCGGGAGCTCGCGGCGGGCGCGCTGCACGAGCTGCGGCTGGCCGAGCCGGGCTCCGAGCACCAGCTGACCTGGGCCCGGTTCTTCGCGGCGAGCGCGGCCAGCGAGGGCGACTTCCAGCTGCTGCTGGGGCTGCTGGAGGGTTCGGCGCGGATCGACGGGCTGGAGGTGGACCAGGAGCTGCGCTGGGACTTCCTGCTGCCGCTGGCCGCGCACGGCGTGGTCGACGAGGCCGTGCTCGCGGCCGAGCTGGTCCGCGACGACACCGCCTCGGGCAAGCGGCACCAGGTGCGGTGCCTGGCCGCGCGGCCGTCGGCGGCGGTCAAGGACCAGGCGTGGGCGGTGGTGGTCGAGTCGGACGCGCTGTCGAACGCGCTGGTCGAGGCGACCATCGGCGGCATGCAGCAGCCCTCGCAGCGGGAGCTGCTCGCCCCGTACGCCGGGCGGTACTTCGAGGTGATCGAGCGGATCTGGGCGGAGCGTTCGATCCAGATCGGCATCGACGTGGTGAAGGGGCTGTACCCGGTGCTCCAGGACTCGCAGGCCACGCTGGACGCGACGGACGCCTGGCTGGCGGCCCGTCCGGACGCGGCCCCCGCGCTGCGCCGCCTGGTGGTGGAGTCCCGGGACGACCTGGCCCGGGCCCTGCGCGCCCAGTCCCACGACGCGTAACCCCCAGGGGTCCGCTCCGCCCCGTCCGGCACCGCCGGGCGGGGCGGTTCGCGTGGGGGCGGCGATGGGCTATCGGCAGTCGAACGTCCGTACTTTAGCCCCGTCTTGTCCGGATTTGTCGACGAGCGTGTAACAGGCGTTAGCAAGGCCATGGCCTGAGGGAATCACCCTGTCATGAACCAGAACGCACCGCTCCCCCTCGCCCACCTCACCGCCAGCCGCCCCCGCGTGCTCACCCTCGCCCAGCTGCGCGAGCACGGCGTCAGCGCCGCCGAGGCCGCCGGCCGGCCGTGGCAGCAGGTGCTGCCCGGGGTGTTCCTGCTGCACTCCGGTCCGGCGACGAGCGAGGAGCGCCTGCACGCCGCCCTCCTGTACGCGGGCAAGCGCGGCAACGACGAGGCCATGATCACCGGGCTGGCCGCCCTCGCGCTCTACCGGTTCTCCGCCACCCCCGCCCTGCTCTCCCTCCCGCACATCGACGTCCTCGTCCCCCACACCCGCCGGCTGCGCTCCACCGGCGACGTGCGCGTCGTGCGCGCCCACACCCCGCCGCGGCCGCTGGAGATCACCGGGGTGCCCGTGGCCCCGGTGGCCCGGGCCGTCGCCGACGCCGTCGCCCAGCTCGACGACGCCGACGCGGTGCGCCGCATCCTCAGCGAGGCCGTCCGCGCAGGACACTGCGAACCGGCCGCCGTCGTACGGGAGCTGACGGTGGCCCGGCTGCTGAACCGGCCGCACGTGATCGACGCCGTCGAGTCCCTGCTCGCCGAGGGCCGGGCCATCGCGGAGGACCGGCTGTACCAGCTGGTACGGGGCTACGAGCTCCCCGAGCCGGTCTGGAACGTGGACCTGCGGCTGCCCGGCGGCCCGCACCTGGGCGGGGTGGACGCGTACTGGCCCGAGCAGGCCGTGGCCGTCGAGATCGACACCCGGGCCCCGCGCCAGGGGGAGGACGAGGACTTCGCCGAGGCCGTCCGCAAGCGGGAGACCCTGGAGCGGCTCGGCGTGACCGTCCTCTACCTGACCCCGCGCAAGCTGCGCGACTGGCCCGAGCAGCAGGCCGCGGTGGTCCGGACCGCCCTGACGGCGTCCTACGACCGCGAGCCCGCCGCCTACCTGGTCGTCCTGCCCCGGTGAGGGCCGCCCGGGAGGGCCGGGTTGGCCGGGTTGGCCGGGTTGGCCGGGGAGTACTCCGGGGCGCTCCAGCGCAGCCGCCCCGGATGCAGGCTCTCCACCACCGCCTCCACCCGGAACCGGACGCTTCGGCTCCCGTCGGCCCCGTACCCGGTCCGGGCCCGCCCGCTCAGCTGGAGCAGCCCGCCGCCCTCCCAGTCGGGGAAGAGCAGCCCGGCCCGCTCGTCGAGGGCGAGGTTGCCCAGCGTCAGGAACATCGCGTTGCCCGGATAGTCCGGCCAGCTCAGCTCGGTGGGCGAGAGCACCTCCACGAAGCCCGGCATCCCGCCCCGGTGGCTCGCGTCGGCCCCGCCCGCGTCCGCCGTGGTGGCGATGAAGAAGGTGTCGGCCGCGCGGACGGCCCGCTCCTGGTCCGGGGTGAGCGCCGCGGAGCGCCGTACGGTTCCGGGCCCCTCGGCCACCCGCTCCAGCGGCTGCCGCTTCTGCAGGTACTTCGGGCAGTTGGAGAAGACCTCCTCGGCCGTCACCGCGAAGCCCCCGGCCGTCACCGCGAGGGTCCCGTTGAGCCGCATCCGGCGCCGGGTGCGCGGGTCGAGGGCGATCGTGCCGATCCGCGTCCCGTCGGAGGCCAGCGCCCCGGCGAGGGGATCCCCGTCCGGCAGGCCGCCGCGGACCGCCATCCGGTCCGGTCCGGTGGCCCGGACGAAGCCCGGCGGGCCGGTGAGCAGCGAGGCCCACAGCCGTCCCGCGCCGTCGGCGGCGCCGACGACGAGGTGGGGCTGGAGGGTGAGGAAGGCGGCCGCCACGTCCCGGATGCCCGGGCCGATGGAGCGGCCGACGTGCTCGGCGAGCTCGCGGACGCCGACCCGTTCCTGCACGGCCAGCGAGCCCTGGTGGTACCGGTCCATGACGACCCTCACTTCCCGACTCTTTAGAAGAAACCGCAGGTGGGAGCCGACTCAGAGGGGGCGGGTGCGCCCTCCGCGCCGGTCGGCACGGAGATCTCCAGCCGGGTGCCGTCCGGGTCGTGGAAGAAGATCCCGCCGGAGGCCGCGCCCTCGCGGTGGGCGACGACGCCCTCGTAGGCGAAGTCCACGCCCAGGCCGCGCAGCCGGTCCTCGTACGCCCGGACCTCCTCGATGGCCCCGGCGGAGAAGGCCAGGTGGTGCAGTCCGGCCGCCCGCGGCGCGTACCGGCCCTCCGCCTGCTGCCAGAGGGTGAGGACGAGCGCCCCGTCCCGGCCCAGGAAGGCGAAGCGGCGGCCGTCCTCCTTGCCCTCGCCGAGCAGGTCGAAGCCCAGGGCGTCCCGGTAGAAGGCGAGCGAGCGCTCCAGGTCGGTGACGTTGAGGCCCACGTGCCCGGTGCGGAGCGTGCCGGTGGTGGTGGTCATGAGGGTTCCTTCCCCGAGGACATCCGGTGTTCTAACCTGCTAAAGCAAGATTAGGAGTTAGAGATCCTCACGTCAACCGGTCACGTACCCTTGAGGGGTTAGCGGCACGAGGAGGAGGCGGACATGACGGCAGTACCGACGGCGGACCCCCGTCCGCTCACCGGGGAGCCGCTCGCCCTCGACCTGGTGAACACGCGCTGGAGGCCGGAGGGCGTGCCCACCGACCTCTTCGCCGGGGCCTTCGGCCTGAGCCGGCTGGAGGGGCTGGCCCTCTGGCTGCGGAGCACGGGACTGGACGACCGCTTCCGCGCCGACAAGTCGACCCTGGTCCACCTGCTGACCGCGCGCGAGGCCCTCGCCCGCGCCGTCGCGGACCCGGCGGACGCCGGCGCCCGCGAGCTGATCGACGCCGTGCTGGAGCACGGCCGCATCCGGGCCACCCTCACCGACGAGGGCCCGGGCGAACGGGCCGAGTTCGACGACCCTTCCTGGGGACCCGCCTGGACCGCGGCCCGCGACTACCTGGAACTGCTGCGGTCGGCGCCCGACCGGATCCGCAAGTGCGCCTCGGAGACGTGCATCCTGCACTTCCACGACACCTCGCGCAACGGCACCCGACGCTGGTGCTCGATGGCTGTCTGCGGCAACCGCGCCAAGGCCTCGCGCCACTACGCGCGCACGCGCGAGCGCTGAACGCGCGGAATCTGTCACACCCGGGGTGAGAACAGACCCCGACACACCCCCGTTACAAGGCCGGTAAGTCGATAAATCCACTCACCGGCCGAGGCGCGTCGCCCCGGCTTGCCCCGGCATGTCCCTCCTGGCGGAAACTCCGCCCTGGCGGGTGTCCGCCATGTCAGGTCTCGGTCAATGACATCCCTCCCCAAACAGCTGTCACTTGCGCAAAGCTGACCGGTCATCCGGCACCGAAATCCGGACCGTATCGATCTCTAGCCAGGGATGCTGATGACCCTCGAATCCCCCAGCTCCACCGGGGCCATACCCGGCGCCCGGCGCGCGGCCCGCGTCGCCGCGGCCGCGGGCCTGGTGGCCGCGCTCTGCGCCACCGGCGCCGTACCCGTCTTCGCGGCGACCGGCGACACCGACCCGCGGACGGCGGCGCCGACCAAGTCGGCCGACCAGAAGCTCGGTTCGGCCGACGCCGAACTGCTCCAGGAGGCCAAGGCCAAGGGTGACGCCACCGTCACCGTCATGGTCGCGACCGCGCCGGGCCAGACCAAGCAGGTCTCCGACCAGCTGCACGCCGTCCAGGGCGCTTCGGTGGGCCAGACGTACGACAAGCTGGGCTACGTCCGCGCCACCCTCCCGACCGACAAGGCGGAGGCGGCGCTGAAGGCGGCCGCCAAGCTGGAGTCGGTGCACGGCATGGACCTCAAGCAGGAGATCCAGCTGCCGGACCCGCGCCCGGACTCGGGCAAGGACGGTTCGGGCAGGAAGACCGCCGCCGAGACCTACCCCGGTCCGGACAAGAACACCCCGGCGAAGAACCCGTACAACCCGTCCTTCGAGACCGGCGCGGTGGACTTCGTCCAGAAGAACCCGCAGGCCGACGGCCGCGGCGTCACCATCGGCATCCTGGACTCGGGCGTCGACATCGCCCACCCGGCGCTCCAGAAGACCACCACCGGCGAGCGCAAGATCGTCGACTGGGTCACGGCGACCGACCCGATCCTGGACAACGACGCCACCTGGCGCCCCCAGGTCACCCCGGTCACCTCCGCCGGCGGCACCTTCTCCGCGGGCGGCCAGAGCTGGAAGGCCCCCGAGGGCACCTTCCAGTGGAGCCGCTTCAGCGAGTCGATCACCGCCACCGGTGACATGAAGGGCGACGTCAACCGGGACGGCGACACCACCGACAAGTTCGGCATGCTGTACGACCCGGTGGCCGGCACCGTCCGCGTGGACACCGACCAGGACGGCGACTTCACCAACAACGAGCCGATGAAGCCGTACAAGGACGGCTACCAGATCGGCTACTTCGGCACGGACAACCCGGCCACGGACGTCGCCGAGCGGATCCCCTTCGTGATCCAGATCCGCAAGGACGTCCCGATGGACCCGTTCGGCGGGGACTGGGTCGGCAAGAAGGCCGACTTCGTCAACATCGGCATCATCGAGTCCGAGCACGGCACGCACGTCGCGGGCATCACCGCCGCCAACAGCCTCTTCGGCGGCAAGATGAACGGCGAGGCGCCCGGCGCGAAGATCGTCTCCTCGCGCGCCTGCTCCTGGTCCGGCGGCTGCACCAACATCGCGCTGACCGAGGGCATGATCGACCTCGTCGTCAACCGCGGCGTCGACATCGTCAACATGTCGATCGGTGGTCTCCCGGCGCTGAACGACGGCAACAACGCCCGTTCCGAGCTGTACAAGAACCTCATCGACACCTACGGCGTCCAGCTCGTCATCTCGGCGGGCAACGAGGGCCCCGGCGTCAACACCATCGGCGACCCCGGCCTCGCCGACAAGGTCATCTCGGTGGGTGCCGCGGTCTCCAAGGAGACCTGGGCCGCCAACTACGGCTCCGGCGTGACCAAGAAGTACAACATGTTCCCCTTCTCCTCGCGCGGTCCGCGTGAGGACGGCGGGTTCACGCCGACCATCACCGCCCCCGGCGCGGCCATCAACACCACCCAGACCTGGCTGCCCGGCAGCCCGGTCAAGGAGGCGGGCTACTCCCTGCCGGCCGGCTACTCGATGCTCCAGGGCACCTCGATGTCCTCGCCGCAGGCGGCGGGCGCCGGCGCCCTGCTGATCTCGGCCGCCAAGCAGGCGAAGATCGCCCTGCCCCCGGCCAACCTCCGCGTGGCGCTGACCAGCACCGCGAAGAAGATCGACGACGTCCCGGCGCACGCCCAGGGCGCGGGCCTGATCGACGTCAACAAGGCGTGGGAGTCCATCCAGCGCGGCGCCAAGGCCAACGAGTTCACGGTCAAGGCCCCGGTCGACACCGCGCTCGACCAGTTCCTGAAGACCCCGGGCTTCGGCACCGGCCTCTACGACCGCGAGGGCGGCCTGAAGGTCGGCCAGAAGAAGGTCTACGACGTCGTCGTCACCCGCACCACCGGCCCGAAGTACGGCACCCGCCACAACCTGAGCTGGCGCAACAACGACGGCACCTTCAAGGTCGTCGGCGGTGGCGGCTACGACTACGTCACGCTGCCGCTGAACAAGCCGGTCACCATCAAGGTCGAGGCCAACGTCAAGTCGGCCGGCGTCCACAGCGGCATCCTGCAGCTCGACGACCCGACCACCGAGGGCATCGACAAGCAGATCCTGGCCACGGTCGTCGCCTCCACCCCGCTGGCGCAGCCGTCGTTCTCGCTCTCGGACACCTCCTCCGTGCAGCGCAACAGCCACAAGTCGTACTTCGTGACGGTCCCGCAGGGCGCCAAGACCCTCGAGGTCGCCCTCGGCGGGCTCGCGGCGGACAGCCAGACGCGCTTCATCTCGATCCACCCGTACGGCACAGGCGTCGAGGACAGCGCGACCACGCAGTGCTACCCGAACTACAACAACCCGGCCAACAAGTGCCGCCCCGACCTGCGTTCCTACGACAACCCGCAGGCGGGCGTCTGGGAGATCGAGGTCGAGTCGCGCCGTACGTCGCCGCTGCTGGACAACCCGTTCAAGCTGGACGTCTCCGTCCTCGGCGCGGGCTTCGACCCGGCGGTCAAGGTCCTCCCCGAGGTCAAGCAGGGCACCCCGGCCCCGGTCCAGTGGACCGTCAAGAACACCGGCGCGGCCATCTCCGGCGGCAAGCTCCAGGGCGGCCCGCTCGGTTCCGCGAAGGTCGACAAGCCGACCATCGCCGCCGGCGAGACCAAGACCACCGACGTCACCATCGGTGAGGGCGTCTCCCGTCTGGACATCGGCATCAACCACACCTCCGACGCCGCCGCCGACCTCGACCTGGAGGTCTACAAGGACGGCGTGAAGGTCGCCTCCTCGGCCGACGGCGACTCCGACGAGTCCGTGAGCCTCGACAAGCCCGCCGCCGGTACCTACACCGTCAAGGTGATCGGCTACGCGGTCCCGTCCGGCTCCACCACGTACGACTACCGCGACGTCTACTTCTCGTCCGCCCTGGGCACCGTCCAGGTCGACGAGGCCGCCGCGGTCACCCTCGCCAACGGCGCCTCCGCGCAGGTCTCGGCGAACGTCCTGGTCTCCGGCGCGGCCCCCGAGGGCCGTCAGTTCTTCGGCCAGGTCCAGCTGCTCAACGGCCGCGGCACCGCCGCCGGCACCGGCAGCGTGCAGATCGACAAGGTCACCCCGTAAGGGCGTGAACTGAAGGCATGACGAAGGGGCGGGCGCTCGACGAGCACCCGCCCCTTCCGCATGCCCCCCTCGGGCCGCTACGTCACTTCCCGAGCGAGCTCAGGTCCTGGGCGTAGGTGCCCACCGCGTACGCGATCACGTCCAGGTTGGTGTCGAACGCCTTGAGGTCCAGGTTCTTCAGGGTGTCCCCCGCCCCGTGGTAGTTCGGGTCGTACGGGGCCCCGGCGGTGCCGCCGTAGCGCTTGGCCTGCTCGGCGGTCTTGACGCCCTCGGCGCCGGTGAAGGTGCCGCCCGCCGGGATGCCGTTCTCGATGAACGGGCCGTAGTCGGAACGGCCGTCGAAGTCGCTGCCCTCGTGCGGCTTGCCCTTCCGGTCCAGGAAGCCGTTGATCAGCGACTCGATCTGCGCCGAGCCGGCCGGGCCGGCGCCCGCGCCCGTCTTGTCGGAGTCGTCGCCGTCGTAGACGAACTGCACCGGGTTCGGCGAGGCGATCATGTCGAAGTTCAGGTAGAGGGCGATGTCCTTCTTCTGCTGCGCGGACAGCTGCCCCACGTAGTGCTCGGAGCCCAGCAGGCCCAGCTCCTCCGCCGACCACCAGGCGAAGCGCACCTTGTTGGCCGGGCCCTTGCCCTTCTTGTTGGCGCCCTCGTCGGCAAGCTTGAGGGCCACTTCGAGAAGGCCGGCCGAGCCGGAGCCGTTGTCGTTGATGCCCGGGCCCTCGGGGACGGAGTCCAGGTGCGCGCCCACCGTGACGACGCGGTCGGCGCGGCCGCCCCTGGTCTCGGCGATCACGTTGCGCGTGGTCTTCTTCACGTGCTCCTGGTCCAGGTCCAGGCGCACCTTCACCTCGCCCTTCGCGGCGGCCGCGGCCAGCGCCTCGCCGTCGGCCAGGGTGATGCCCGCGCTGGGGATGATCCCCTCGGAGGGGGAGGAGAACCCGCCGCGGACCGCGGTGGTGCCGCTGTGGTTGTAGACGATCACGCCCACCGCGCCCGCCGCGGCGGCGGCCCGCTGCTTCTCCACGAAGGTGCACGCGCCCCGCTTGACCAGGGCGATCTTCCCGGTGAAGGTGCCGGAGGCGTAGTCGTCGGCGGTGCAGCCCGGGGTCTCGTCGACCCGGGCGAGGGCCAGCGGGGCGGTCAGCCCGCCGGCCGGGGTGGACTTGGTGAAGGTGAAGGCGGCGGTGGCCAGCTCGCGCGGCTGGTCGCCGAGGACGGTGGTCCGTTCCGTCTTCGTGTGCGCCTGGTAGATGTCGAAGTCCTGGTACGAGACCGCGTAGCCGGCCTTCTCCAGGGTGTCGTGGACGTAGGCGGCGGAGGCGGCGTGGCCCGGCGTGCCCGCGGCGCGGTTGCCGCCGTTGGCGTCGGCGATCTGCTGGAACTTCGCCAGGTGGCGGTAGGCCCCGCGCGCGGTGACCTCCTCGACGAGCTCCTTGGCGAGCCGGCCCTCGCGCGGGTGGGCGGCGGCGGCCGGGCCGGCGGTCAGCAGGACGGGCGCGGCGACGGTGACGGCCGCGAGGGCGGCGAGGGCGGGTATCGAGCGGCGGCGGATGGTCCGCATGGTGGTCTTCCCCCCGGGTGGCGGTTTCGGATTCTGGTGGGCCGCGTCCGGATAACGATCACGGCTGAACGGACGCTAACCGGCTTCGACCAGGCAAATCGGACCTTCGGCGGCCCTGAAACACGCCCGCCATGGACTCGTCACCGGGGTTCACGGGTCCGACACTGTCCGCACCTCGGACAATGGATTGGACAAGCCTCGTGGGGTCGAACGCATGATGGCCTCACGCGCGCCCGCGTCCACGTATCGAAGGAGTCACCGTGAGGGTCGGAATCGTCGGAGCCACCGGACAGGTCGGCGGAGTCATGCGCGGCATCCTCGCCGAGCGGAAGTTCCCGGTCGACGAGCTGCGGCTCTTCGCCTCGGCCCGTTCCGCCGGCTCGACCCTGGAGTGGCAGGGCCGCGAGATCACCATCGAGGACGCCTCCACCGCCGACTACTCCGGCCTGGACATCGTGCTCTTCTCCGCGGGCGGCGCGACCTCCAAGGCCCTGGCCGAGAAGGTCGCCTCCCAGGGCGCCGTCGTGATCGACAACTCCTCCGCCTGGCGTGGCCACCCCGAGGTCCCCCTCGTGGTCTCCGAGGTCAACCCGCACGCGATCAAGAACCGCCCCAAGGGCATCATCGCGAACCCGAACTGCACCACGATGGCCGCGATGCCGGTCCTGCGCCCCCTCCACGACGAGGCCGGCCTGACCGCGCTGATCGCCACCACCTACCAGGCCGTCTCCGGCTCCGGCCTGGCGGGCGTGGCCGAGCTCAAGGGCCAGGCCTGCGCGGTCTCCGAGGCCGCCGACCAGCTGACCTTCGACGGCGGCGCGGTGGAGTTCCCCGAGCCGGCGGTCTACAAGCGCCCGATCGCGTACAACGTGGTCCCGCTCGCGGGCAACCTGGTCGACGACGGCTCCTTCGAGACCGACGAGGAGCAGAAGCTCCGCAACGAGTCCCGCAAGATCCTGGAGATCCCCGGCCTCAAGGTCTCCGGCACCTGCGTGCGCGTGCCCGTCTTCTCGGGCCACTCCCTCCAGGTCAACGCCCGCTTCGAGCGCCCGATCAGCGTCGAGCGCGCCTACGAGCTGCTGAAGGACGCCCCGGGCGTCGAGCTGTCCGAGATCCCGACCCCCCTCCAGGCCGCCGGCCGCGACGCCTCGTACGTGGGCCGCATCCGGGTGGACGAGACGGTCGACAACGGCCTCGCGCTGTTCCTCTCCAACGACAACCTCCGCAAGGGCGCCGCGCTGAACGCGGTGCAGATCGCGGAGCTCGTGGCCGAGGAGCTGCGCGGCTGACGCCCGCGGCGCAGACGGGGGCGGCGACGGTGACGGTGACGGCGCCGCCCCTTCGCATGGGGAGGGGGAAACGTCCTGTTCGCCTCTGGATTACTCCTGCCCGGGGGCGGGCCCTCCATGGAAGGATGACCGGGCAACGTCACCATCAAAGGAGATGAACGCGTGCCTGGCACGAATCTCACCCGTGAAGAGGCTCAGCAGCGGGCGAAGCTGCTCACCGTCGACTCGTACGAGATCGAACTCGATCTCAGCGGCGCGCAGGAGGGCGGTACCTTCCGGTCCGCGACCACCGTGCGCTTCCAGTCGGCCGAGGCGGGGGCCGGCACCTTCATCGACCTGGTCGCGCCGGCCGTGCACGAGGTCGTACTGAACGGCAAGGCCCTGGACGTGGCCGCCGTCTTCCGCGACTCGCGGATCGCCCTGGACCACCTGGCCGCCGGGGCCAACGAGCTCCTCGTCGTCGCGGACTGCGCCTACACCAACACCGGCGAGGGCCTGCACCGCTTCGTCGACCCGGTCGACCAGCAGGCGTACCTGTACACCCAGTTCGAGGTGCCGGACGCGAGGCGGGTCTTCGCCAGCTTCGAGCAGCCCGACCTGAAGGCGACATTCCGGTTCACCGTGACGGCCCCCGAGGGCTGGACGGTCATCTCGAACTCCCCGACGCCGGAGCCCAAGGACCGGGTGTGGGCCTTCGAGCCGACCCCGCGGATCTCCTCGTACATCACCGCCCTGATCGTGGGCCCGTACCACGCGGTGCACAGCTCGTACGAGGGCAAGGACGGCCAGGTCGTCCCGCTCGGCATCTACTGCCGCCCCTCGCTCGCCGAGTTCCTCGACGCGGACGCGATCTTCGACGTCACCCGGCAGGGCTTCGACTGGTTCCAGGAGAAGTTCGCGTACGACTACCCGTTCGCGAAGTACGACCAGCTCTTCGTGCCCGAGTTCAACGCGGGCGCGATGGAGAACGCGGGCGCGGTCACCATCCGCGACCAGTACGTCTTCCGGTCGAAGGTGACGGACGCGTCGTACGAGGTGCGCGCGGAGACCATCCTGCACGAGCTCGCCCACATGTGGTTCGGCGACCTCGTCACCATGGAGTGGTGGAACGACCTGTGGCTGAACGAGTCGTTCGCCACGTACACCTCGATCGCCTGCCAGGCCTACGCCGAGGGCTCGAAGTGGCCCCACGCCTGGACCACGTTCGCGAACTCCATGAAGACCTGGGCCTACCGGCAGGACCAGCTGCCGTCCACCCACCCGATCATGGCCGACATCCGCGACCTCGACGACGTCCTGGTCAACTTCGACGGCATCACGTACGCCAAGGGCGCCTCGGTGCTCAAGCAGCTCGTCGCGTACGTCGGCATGGACGCCTTCTTCAAGGGCGTGCAGGCGTACTTCAAGGCGCACGCGTTCGGCAACACGCGCCTGTCGGACCTGCTGGGCGCCCTGGAGGAGACCTCGGGCCGCGACCTGGCCGCCTGGTCGAAGGCGTGGCTGGAGACGGCCGGCATCAACGTGCTGCGCCCGCGGATCGAGACGGACGCCGACGGGGTCGTCACCTCCTTCGCGGTCCGCCAGGAGGCCCCGGCCCTGCCGGCGGGCGCCAAGGGCGAGCCGGTGCTCCGCCCGCACCGCATCGCGGTGGGCCTGTACGACCTGGA
This sequence comes from Streptomyces sp. NPDC032091, assembly GCF_055580265.1. Taxonomy (NCBI): domain Bacteria; kingdom Bacillati; phylum Actinomycetota; class Actinomycetes; order Kitasatosporales; family Streptomycetaceae; genus Streptomyces; species Streptomyces sp. NPDC032091. The sequence goes on from NZ_JBVILR010000003.1 coordinate 203,527, forward strand.
CGGCGGCAGGCTGGTCCGCACGGACCGGATCGAGCTGGACATCGACGGCGAGCTGACGGACGTGCCGGAGCTGGTCGGGCGGGCCCGTCCGGCGGTGGTCCTGCTCAACGACGACGACCTGTCGTACGCCAAGGTCCGTCTGGACGAGGTCTCGCTGGCCAACGTCACCGCGCACCTGGGCGACTTCACCGAGTCGCTGCCGCGGGCGCTGTGCTGGGCGTCGGCGTGGGACATGACCCGCGACGGCGAGCTGGCGACGCGCGACTACCTGGCGCTGGTGCTGTCGGGCATCGCCAAGGAGTCGGACATCGGCGTCGTCCAGTCGCTGCACCGCCAGGTGAAGCTGGCCATCGACGTGTACGCCGACCCGGCGTGGCGCGAGCAGGGCCTGGCGGCCTGGACGGAGGCCACGCTGGAGCACATGCGCGCGGCCGAGCCGGGCAGCGACCACCAGCTGGCGTGGGCCCGCGCGTTCGCGGCGACGGCGCGTACGGAAGGGCAGCTGGACCTGCTGGCCGGCCTGCTGGCCGGTACGGAGACCATCGAGGGCCTGGTCGTGGACACCGAGCTGCGCTGGGCGTTCCTGGAGCGCCTGGCCGCCACGGGCCGCGCCGACGAGCCGGAGATCGCGGCGGAGCTGGAGCGGGACGCGACGGCGGCCGGTGAGCGGCACGCCGAGACGGCGCGGGCCGCGCGTCCGACGGCGGAGGCCAAGGCGGCGGCCTGGGCCGCGGTGGTGGAGTCCGGCGACCTGCCGAACGCGGTGCAGGAGGCCGTGATCGTCGGCTTCGTGCAGAGCGACCAGCGCGAGCTGCTCGCGCCGTACACGCAGAAGTACTTCGCGGTGGTCAAGGACGTCTGGGACGGCCGCAGCCACGAGATCGCCCAGCAGATCGCGGTGGGGCTCTACCCCTCGCTCCAGGTCTCGCAGGCGACCCTGGACGCGACGGACGCGTGGCTGGCGTCGGCCGAGCCGAACGCGGCCCTGCGCCGTCTGGTCTCGGAGTCCCGGTCGGGCATCGAGCGCGCCCTGAAGGCCCAGGCCGCGGACGCCGCGGCCTGATCCCCGGCGCCCCGCCCTCCCCCGGGGGGCGGGGCACCGGGCCGCCGGTTCAGTCGTCCAGGCGGACCGGCATCAGCAGCGAGAAGGCCGTCTCGTCCCCGGGGCGGCGGACGGCCAGCGGGGCCGTCGGCGCCCCGAGTTCCAGGAGCAGCCGGTCCGCGGCGCCCGCGGCGAGGGCCTCCAGCAGGTAGGCCCGGTTGACGGCGACCCGGTCCGGGTCGGCGTCCCCGTCGCCCTCCTCGCAGAGGACCGCCTCCTCGCCGGCCACCGTGAGCAGGCTGAGGTCGCAGGCGTTGCCGTCGCGGCCCTCGCCCGCCACGACGGGTCCGTTCTCCAGGGCCGCGCGGAAGGCCGGCACGTCGACGAGGGCGCGGCGGCCCGCGGGCAGCCGGACCAGGCGCCGGTAGTCGGGGTAGTCGTGGTCCGGGCAGGTGCCGGCGGTCTGGCGGTCCCCGGCCTCCAGGGACACCCGGTCGCCGTCCACGGTGAGCAGCGCGGTGGCGCAGTCGCCGAGCAGCGCCCGCATCGCGTCGGCGAGCGGCGACGGCACCACGACCTGGGTGCGGGGCCCCTCGTGTCCGTCGGCGGCGACCCGGGCGACCGCGATGCGGTAGCGGTCGGTGGCCACCAGGTGCAGGCTCTGCCCGTCGAGGTCGAAGAGGACGCCGCCGAGGGCGGGCAGTTCCGGGTCGGCGGCGGCCGCGAAGCGGACCGAGTCGAAGGCGGCGGCCAGTGCGGCGGCCGGTACGGACACCCGGGCGTGCGCGGTGCTGAGCGGGGCCATGGGGTTCTCCTTGCGTTCGAAGAGGGAGCGGACCGTGGAGAACTCGCTGCGCGCCTCGGCCAGGCCGTGTTCGAGCCGGCGCAGATGGGCCTGGAGCAGCTGCCGTACGACCCCGGTGTCCGGGCCGGGCCAGCCGGCCAGGACGAGCCGGATGTCCGCCAGCGGCATGCCCGCCCGGCGCAGCCGCGCCAGCAGGCGGGCCTCGTCCACCTGCTCGGGGCCGTACCAGCGGTAGCCGCTGACCGGGTCCACCCGGGCCGGGACGAGCACGCCGGCCCGGTCGTAGAACCGCAGGGCGCTCACCCCGAGGCCGCTGTCCCGGGCCGTCTCGCCGATACTGCGCATCGTGTTCTCCACGCCCGTCACTGTGGTCCCTGCACCAGGTCGAGGGTCAACTTCCGTCCGGCCGCCGCGCTCACCGCGCGTCCGACGGGCCCGGTCCGGCGGCCCGGCGGAGGGCGTCGAGGACGCGGGCGACGGCGGGGGCCACGTCGCCGCCGCGGCGCGTGGCGGCGATGACGTGGCGGGTCGGGCGGTCGTGCGGGAGCGGGCGGACGGTGACGCCGGTGGCGCGGCCGGCCGCCATGCGGGGGATCAGCGCGACGCCCATGCCCGCTTCCACGAGGGCGAGGATCGCGGTCCAGCCGGCGGCCGAGTGGGCCTGTTCCGGTACGAAGCCGGCCGCCTCGCACGCGGTCCGGGTGATCTCCGACCAGGGGCCCGAGCCCCCGTAGATCCAGGGTTCCGAGGAGAGGTCCGCCAGGCGCAGGGCGGGCGCGGCGGCCAGCCGGTGGTCCGGCGGCAGCGCCACGTCCAGGGGGTCGGCCAGCAGCGGGATCCGGGTGAAGCGCGGGTCCCGGGCCGTGGGGGCGTGCGCGGCCAGCGACACGGCGAGGTCGACGGCCCCCTCGGCCAGCAGTTCGCAGGACTCCGCCGCCTCGGCCTCCCGTACGCGGACCTCCACACCGGGGTGGGTCCGCCGGAGCGCGGCCACGGCGGGCACGACGAGGGCGGGGACCGCGGTGGAGAAGGCGCCGACCCGGACCTCCCCGGTCTCGCCGGCCCGGTACCCGGCGAGCTCGGCCCCGGCGCGTTCCAGCTGGGCGAACACCGCCTCGGTGTGCCGCAGGACGAGGTGGGCCGCGTCGGTGAGGCGCACGCCCCGGCCCTGGGCCTCCAGCAGCGCCACGCCCAGCTGGCGGGCGAGGTTGGTCAGTTGCTGCGAAACGGCCGAGGGCGTCATGTGCAGCGCCTCGGCCGTGGCGGTCACGGTGCCCCGGTCGGCCAGGGTCCGCAGGATCCGCAGCTTCTTGATGTCCCAGTCGGTCACGGGGTGAAACTACCGGCGGGCCGCACTGCCCAGGGCGACCCCGCCCAGGATCAGGGCCGTGCACAGCAGCTGGGCCGGGCCGGTGCGCTCGCCCAGCAGGAGCAGGCCGAGGCCGGCGACGCAGACGGGCTGGAGGTAGTAGACGACGCCCGCGCGGGCCGCGCCGATCAGGGAGACGGCCCGGTTCCAGGCGAAGAAGGCGACGGCGGAGGAGAAGACCCCGACGTAGAGGAGCGGGCCGACCGTGCCGGCGGTCGCCTCGAAGCCGCCCTGGACGGTGAGGGAGACCGCGTACGCGGGGGCCAGCATCAGGGCGCCGAGCACGAAGGTGGTGATCAGGAAGGCCAGTCCGCCGATCTCGGCGGGCTTGCGCTTGAGGAGTGCGCTGTAGGTGGCGAAGGAGAAGGCGGCGGCGAACATCCACAGGTCGCCGGCGCCGAAGTCGAAGCTCAGGGAGCCGTCGCCGACCAGCAGCAGCACGCCGAAGGCCGCGAGCAGCATCCCGGCCACGCGCCGGGCGCCGAGCCGCTCTCCGCCGAGGCGGGCGTAGAGGGCCATGACGACCGGCGAGGCCGCCATGATCGTGCCCATGTTGGAGGCGGAGGTGGTCAGCCCGGCCTGGTGGACGAGGGTGTTGTAGAGGGTGACGCCGAAGAGGGTGGCGAGGCTGATGTAGCCGAGGTGGCGGCGGATCAGGGCGCGCTGCTGCCAGGCCTGGCGGGCGGCGAAGGGGGCGACCGCGACGGCGGCGATGATCCAGCGCCAGAAGACGGCCTGGACCGGCGGGACGGTCCCGGCCATGCCGCGGGTGGCGACGAAGCTGCCGGACCAGACGACCGTCGCCAGCAGGGCGAGGAGGACGCCGAGGCCGAGGGCCCCCTTCGTCCCCGTGCCGGTCGTGGGCTGCCGGTCCTGCTGTGAGATGGTCCGGGCGCGGTCCGTGACGGCCACTTCTGGTGTCCCCCTCCGGGTTTCGTCGGTTGTGGTGCGCTTACCGTCGCATCCCGGGACCATCCAGGTCCATCGAAAGATTTTGACAGGTCGGTTAAGTGAAAACGAAAGGTCCCCGGGAGGTCGGATACCGACCTCCCGGGGACCGGGGGAAGAGTGCCGGGGCCTCAGGCGAGCTTCACCTTGGGGGCCTCGACCGCCGGGGCCTGCGCCGCGGCCTGCTCCGGCCCGGCCGCCTCCGCCGCGGCCTCCGCCTTGGGAGCCCGGCCGGGGAGCTGGCCGTACACGGTGGCGCCGAAGGCGATCGCCATGCCGAGCACCTGCACGGAGGTCAGCGACTGGTCGAGCGCGGCCCAGCCGATGACGGCGGCGGTCAGCGGGGAGAGCGGGCCGAGCAGGGTGACCGAGGTGGCGGAGAGCTTGCCGATGCCGCGGAACCAGAGGAAGTAGGCGGCACCGGTGTTGATCAGCATCATGTAGCCGTACCCGAGGAAGGCCTTGCCGTCGAGCGCCGGCGGGGCGCCCTCGACCAGGGCGGCGATCGGGATGATGACCAGTCCGCCGGCGGTGAGCTGCCAGCCGGTCACGGCCAGCGGCCCGACGCCCTCGGGGCGCCCCCAGAGCTTGGTCATCACGGTGCCGGCGCCCATGGAGGCCGAGGAGACGATGCCGGCGATGACGCCGACGAGGTCGAGCTGTGCCTGGGAGGTCAGCACCACCATGCTCACGCCGAGGGCGGCGACGATCGCGGCGAGGACGTTGCGCAGCCGGGCCCGCTCGCCGAGCAGCAGGGCGGCCAGTCCGACGACGAAGAGCGGGCCGGCGGAGCCCAGGACGGCGGCGACCCCGCCGGGGAGGCGGTAGGCGGCGAGGAAGAGGAGCGGGAAGAAGGCGCCGATGTTGAGCGTGCCGAGGACCGCCGACTTCCACCACCAGGCGCCCTTGGGGAGCGTCCGGGAGAGGGCGACCAGCAGGAGACCGGCGGGCAGGGCCCGCATCGCGCCGGTGAAGAGCGGCCGGTCCGGCGGCAGCATCTCACTGGCGACGAAGTAGGTCGAGCCCCAGGAGACGGGGGCGAGTGCGGTCAGAACGATGGTGGTGACTCGGTTCACGGTCACTCACTCCTCGGGCAGGTGGCGGGTACGGCGGGTGGGGACGTTGGCCGCGACCCACCCGGGGGCCCGTCCCGGCCTCCCCGGGTAGGTCGCTGGTAAGTAGCTTAGCACTAAGCTACTTTTTAGCAAGCGACTTTCTTGTGAGTGAGTAAGCGGAACCGGATACTGGTGGGTATGACCGCACTGCAGAAGGACACCGCCAAGGACGCCGTCGACGCGATCACCGACCAGTGGTACGCGGTGCGTCCCGACCTCGACACCACGCCCATGGCCGTCTTCGGCCGGATCTACCGGATCTCGAAGGCCATGGGAGACGCGGTGGAGCGCGCGTACAACCGCCATGGAGTGTCGCGCGGGGAGTTCGACGTGATCGCCACGCTGAGGCGATCCGGAACCCCGTACACGCTCTCGCCGCGCCAGCTGTCGGCCACCCTGATGCTGACGACGGGCGGTATGACCGGGCGCCTGGACAAGCTGGAGAAGGCCGGGCTGCTGACCCGCAGCCCCGACCCGAACGACCGGCGCGGGCTCCAGGTGACCCTGACCGACCGTGGACTGGCCCTGGTGGACGAGGCGGTCGCCGACGGCATCGAGGTGAACCGGGCCGGCCTCGCCGACTTCAGCCCCGAGGAGGTCGAGGTGCTCGGCGGCCTGCTGCGCAAGCTCCTCGCCGACATGCCCTGAGGCCGGCGCGCCCGGGGCCCGGGGACGCCCCGCGCCCGGGCGCCCGTACCCGGGTACGCCAAGGCGCCGGAGGTCGCTGCGGGACCGGCTCGTGCCGGCTCCGCGGACCTCCGGCGCCCGGAAGTGCTGGAGTGCTGGGACCGCCCGGGGGCGGGTCAGCCCTGGTTCTGCTGCTTGCGCGACTTGTCGCCGACCATCACGAGACCCGCGATGACCAGGAAGATCACGATCGGCGCGGCCACGTAGAGGCCGAGGGTCTCGCCGATGCTCAGCCCCTTGCCCGGGTCGTCGCCGTCGTCGCGGGTGAGCGCCAGGGCGGGAGACGTCATCAGCAGCATCATCAGCGCGGTTCCGGCCGAGACGGCGCCGGCGCGCAGAGCGTTCTTCTTGTCCACGGTGCAAACGTAGCGAACACCTAAAGCGGGCGCGCGCCCGGGGGTGCCGTACGGGTCTGCGCGCCCTCCCGCACCGCGCTCAGCAGGGCGTTCGCCCGGGGCGAGGCCGTCAGCGCCTCCAGCGTCAGCGGCCGGCCCGCCGCGTCGGCCACCGGCAGCCGCCAGTTGGGGTACTGGTCCCAGGTGCCCGGCAGGTTCTGCGGCCGCCGGTCCCCCACCGCGTCCGGCAGCCACACGCCGACCAGCCGGGCGGGGGTGCGCAGCAGGAAGGCGTACAGGGCCCGTACGGCGCCCTCCTCGTCCTTGGCCTCCAGCCCCAGCCCGTCCAGCAACCGCAGCCACTGCGCGGTGTCGGCGGCGTCCTCGGCCCGCTCCTGCTCCACCGGGCGGGTCAGCAGGCCCAGCCGGTCGCGGAGTTCGACGTGCGCGCCGGCCAGCTTGGCGGCGGTCGGCGGCAGGTCGTGGGTGGTCGCGGTGGCCAGGCAGTCGGCCCGCCAGGCCCCGGGCGCCAGGGGCTGCCCGTCCCCGGACCAGTCCCGCTCGAACCAGAGCACGGAGGTCCCGAGGATCCCGCGCCGGGCCAGCGCCTCCCGGACCCGGGGCTCGACCGTCCCCAGGTCCTCGCCGACCACCACCGCGCCCGCCCGGTGGGCCTCCAGGACCAGGACGGCGAGCATGGCCTCGCCGTCGTAGGAGACGTACGTGCCCTCGGCGGGCGGGGTCCCCTCGGGGATCCACCAGAGCCGGAACAGGCCCATGACGTGGTCCACGCGCACCGCGCCCGCGTACCGGAACACCCCGCGCAGCAGGGCCCGGAAGGGGGCGTACGCGGCGGCCTCCAGCGCGTCGGGCCGCCAGGGCGGCAGCCCCCAGTCCTGGCCGCGCGCGTTGAAGGCGTCCGGCGGTGCGCCGACGGACACGTGCCGGGCGTGGAAGGGGCCCGTGAGGGCGTCCGAGCCGTCGGGGTGCACGCCGACGGCCAGGTCGTGGACGATGCCCACCTCCATCCCCGCCTCGCGGGCGGCCCGCTGGGCGGCGGTCAGCTGGGTGTCCGTCAGCCAGACCAGCCAGGCGTGGAAGTCGGCCCGCTCCCCGGGGTCCTCGCCGGCGGCGGCCGCGCACCAGGCGGCGTGCGCGGCCAGCCCCTCGCCCTGGGCGGCGCGGAACGCCCGGTAGGCGGCCTCCCGGGCGGGGGCGCGCGGGACGGAGTACAGCAGGTCCAGGGCGGCCCGCTTCAGGGCCCACACGGCGTCCCGGTCGATCAGGGCGCCCTTCTCCAGCACCTCGCGGCGCAGCTCCCCGCCCCGCCCGGCCAGTTCGGCCAGGGCCGCGCGGTCCGGGCAGGCCTCCCACTCGGGGAGGTCCTCGACGCACAGGTACACCGGGTCGGGGAAGCGCCGGGTGGCGGGCCGGTAGGGGGAGGGGTCGGTCGGGGCGCCGGGGACGGCCGCGTGCAGCGGGTTGACCTGGATGAACCCGGCGCCATGGGTGTGTGCGGCCCAGCGGGCCAGTGCGGCGAGGTCGCCGAGGTCGCCCATGCCCCAGGACCGCTCGGAGAGCAGGGAGTACAGCTGGACGAGCAGCCCGTGGGCCCGCTCGGGCGCCGCCGGGGCCCGGTCCGGGGCCACGATCAGGGTGGCCCCGGCGGTGCGGCCGTCGGGGGTCTCGGCGGTCAGCCGGTGCACCCCGAGGGGCGGCTGCGGGTCCCACGCCGCCTCCCCGGCCCCGTCCTCCAGGGTCAGCCGCAGCCGGGTCCCGGCCGGCAGCGCGGTCAGCGCCTCGGGGACGGGCTCGCCGCGCCACTGGACCACGGTCGGCGGGAGCAGCCGCCCGGCCGCCTCCTGTTCGGCGGAGTCGGCCATCTGCCGTACGTCCTCGGGGGTGTCCACGGGAATCCCGGTCAGGCCGAGCACGGAGCGGACCGTGGCCGGGGGCACCCGGACGGTGACGTCCTCGGCGGGCTGGTAGGAGGTGGCGACGCCGTGGTGGGCCGCGAGCCGGGCGAGGTCGTCCATCTGCATCCTTGGGGCTGGGAGGGCTAGGAGATCGCCTCGCTCGTGAGCGGGGCCTCGTGCACGAGCGGGGTCTCGCTGGTCAGCGGGGCGTACGCCGAGCCGGGCAGCGGGGTTTCACTGGTCAGCGGCGCGTCCGCGCACCCTGACAACGCCGGTGCCCCGGCCGGGGGCACGTCCGCGGGACCCGACCGGGCGGGCAGGTGGGCGAGCGGGGCGCGGCCACGGGCGGCGGGCGGCGCGGTGCGGGTCTTCATGGGGGCTCCCTCGTACGTGCTTCGGGCCGGTGCTCCGGACCCGGCCGGTCCGGCGGACCCGCCCATGCAACACCTGCGCCGGACACCGCAGCCATACCCAGTCCGGGGCACCGCATTCCCGGCCGATCTTGGTCAGATCGCCCGCCGTGGATTGACACTTCAGCCGCACGGGTGGTGGGCTCGGGCTCATTCGTACGGGCGGGGGACGACTCGGGACGGGGAGGCTCCGTGCAGCTCAGGGGCAGGAAGCGGAGCACCGCCGCGGCGGTCGCCGTCATAGGTTCGCTGCTGGGCGGGGCCGCGGCCTCGGTCCCCGAGGGCATGCTGGCCGCCACGCCCGGGTCCCCGGCCGTGCCGCGCCCCGACAGCGGGTCCGCCGCCGTGGCCTCCGGCGGCCCGGGACCGCTCCTCGACCCGGCGTACGACGTTCCGCGAGCCCCTTCCGAGGGTCCGGCGGTGTGGCCCCGGCCGCAGTCGGCGTCGGCCGACCCGGCCCGGGAGGTGCCGGTGGCGGCGGAGGCGGTGCTGGTGGCGCCGGCCGACGTGGACCCGTACGCCGTGGGCGTCGTGCGCGCCGCCCTGCGCGCGGCCGGCGTACGGACCCTGCACGACCGGCCGCCGGGGGCGGTGCTGCCCGAAGGGGCCCTCGTCGTACGGCTCCAGGGGCCCGACGCGGAGGCGGCGCTGCGGACGCTCGGCGCGGCCCCCGCGGGCGACCTGCCCGAGGGCGGCTACCGGCTGGCGGTGGGCAAGGCCGCGGGCCGGGACACGGTCGCGCTGGCCGGAGTGGGCGCGGACGGGCTGTTCCACGCCGCGCAGACGCTGCGTCAGCTGCTGGCGGCCGGGGGCGGGAAGGTGCCCGGGATGCTGGTGCGGGATTGGCCCATCGCACCGGTGCGCGGGGTCACCGAGGGGTTCTACGGGCAGCCGTGGACCCGGGAGCAGCGGCTCGCGCAGCTGGACTTCCTGGCCCGCACCAAGCAGAACCGGCTGCTGCTGGCGCCCGGTGACGACCCGTACCGGACGACGGCCTGGCGCGAGGAGTACCCGGAGGCGGCCCGCGAGGACTTCCGCGCGCTGGCGGAACGGGCCCGGGCCGACCACGTGACGCTGGGCTGGGCGGTGTCCCCGGGCCAGTCGATGTGCCTGGCCTCGGCGGAGAACCGGGCGGCGCTGCTGCACAAGGTGGACGCCATGTGGGACCTGGGCTTCCGGGCGTTCCAGCTGCAGTTCCAGGACGTCAGCTACGCCGAGTGGGGCTGCCGCGCCGACCGGGTGCGGTACGGGACGGGGCCCGTCGCGGCGGCGAAGGCGCACGCGGAGGTCGCGGGCGAGCTCGCGGCGCACCTGGCCGAGCGGCATCCGGGGGCGGCCCCGCTGTCGCTGCTGCCGACCGAGTACTTCCAGGAGGGCGCCACCGCCTACCGGACGGCCCTGGCCGGGGCCCTGGACCCGCGGGTGGAGGTGGCCTGGACGGGCGTGGGGGTGGTGCCGCGCACCATCACCGGCAAGGAGCTGGCCGGGGCGCGCTCCGCCCTCGGGCACCCGCTGGTGACGATGGACAACTACCCGGTCAACGACTGGGACCCGGACCGCATCTTCCTCGGCCCGTACGCCGGGCGCGAGCCGGCGGTGGCGGGCGGTTCGGCGGCGGTGCTGGCCAACGCGATGCCGCAGGGCACCCTGTCGCGGATCCCGCTGTTCACGGCCGCCGACTACGCCTGGAACCCGAGCGGGTACCGGCCCGGCGAGTCCTGGGCGGCGGCGGTGCGCGACCTGTCGGGCCCCGACCAGCGGACCCGCGCGGCGCTGGCCGCGCTGGCCGGGAACACGGCCTCCTCCGGGCTGAAGCTGGAGGAGTCGGCCTACCTCAAGCCGCTGGTGGAGGAGTTCTGGCGGGCCCGCGCGGCCGGGGACAAGGCCGCGGGCGACAGGCTCCGGGCGGCGTTCACGGTGCTGCGGGAGGCCCCGGCGCGGCTGCCCGGCCTCTCCGGGGAGGCGGGGCCGTGGCTGGAGCGGCTCTCGCGGTACGGGGCGGCGGGCGAACTGGCGGTGGACCTGCTGCGCGCGGAGGCCCGGGGGGACGGGGCGGCCGCCTGGCAGGCCTCGCGGGACCTGGCGGCGGCGCGGAGCGGGCTGGCGGAGCGGGACGGGGCCCGGGTGGACGCCTCGGTGCTGGACCCGTTCCTGGCGAAGGCGGCGGCGGAGTCGGACGCCTGGACCGGCGCGGCCCGGCCGGCCGGGACCGTGCGGCGCGATCCCGGCGCGTGGACGGTGTGGCTGGAGGAGCCGCGGCCGCTGGCGGCGGTCACGGCGATGACCGACCCGCTGGCGCCCGGATCGCGGGGCGCGGCGGTGGAGGTCCACGTGCCCGGCGAGGGCTGGCGCCGTATCGGGGAGGCGGCGGCGTCCGGGTGGACGCAGGCCGACGCGGGCGGCGTCCGGGCGGACGCCGTGCGGCTGTCGTGGGCCGGTGAGGAACCGGTGGTCCACCAGGTGGTGCCGTGGTTCGCGGACGATCCGCAGGCGGGGTTCGAACTGCCGGACGGGGGCCGGGTGGACGTGGAGGCCGGCGGGGCCGCGCGGACGGTGGCGGCGCAGCTGTCGGCGGTCCGCCCCGGCGAGGTCCGGGGCTCCCTCACCCTGTCGGGGCCCCCGCCGGCGGGCATCGAGGTCCGCCTCCCGGGCGAGGTCACGCTGCCGCGCGGGGGCCGGCTCTCCCTGCCGGTGGAGATCCGCGTCCCGGCGTCCACCCCGCCGGGCACGTACGCGATCCCCCTCGCCTTCGACGGCCAGGTGCGCACGCTCACCGTCCGGGCGGTCCCGCGCACCGGCGGCCCGGACCTGCTGCGGACGGCGAAGGTCACCTCCTCGGGGGACGAGTCGGCGCGCTTCCCCGCGTCGGCGGCGGTGGACGGCTCGGAGGCGACCCGGTGGTCCTCGAAGCCGGTGGACGGGGCGTGGTGGCAGGCGGAGCTGGCCGCCCCGGCCCGGATCGGGCTGCTGACCCTGCACTGGCAGGAGGCGTACGCGTCGGCGTTCCGGGTGGAGACCTCCTCGGACGGGGTCACCTGGCGCCCGGCCGCGTCGGTCTCCTCCCGCGGCGGCACGGACACCGTCCGCCTGGATCCCGCCCCGGACACCCGGTTCCTCCGCGTCACGTGCGACCGGCGCGCCACGCGCTACGGGTGCAGCCTGTGGTCCGCGACGGCGTTCGCGGTGGCGCCGTAAGGCCGGCCGCCGGGTTGCCGCAGCGCGGGGTGCCGTCACCGGCCCGCCCCGCGCGGCGGCGGCCCCTCAGGACGCGGCGGCGGTGGCCGGTACGCCGATGCGCTCCAGGGCGTCCTCCGCCCCGTACGGCTGGAGGTACGGCATCCACCGCGGATCCCGGTGCCCGGTGCCGATGATCCGCCAGGCCAGCCCCGAGGGCGGAGCCGGCTGGTGCCTCAGCCGCCACCCCAGTTCCAGCAGGTGGCGGTCGGCCTTGACGTGGTTGCAGCGCCGGCACGCGGCGACCACGTTGTCCCAGACGTGCTGGCCCCCCCGGCTGCGCGGGATGACGTGGTCCACGCTCGTCGCGACGGCCCCGCAGTACATGCAGCGGCCGCCGTCGCGGGCGAACAGCGCGCGGCGGGTGAGTGGAACGGGCCCCCGGTAGGGGACCCGCACGAAGCGCTTGAGCCGGACCACGCTGGGCGCGGGGACGGCCTGTGTCGCGCTGTGCAGGAAGGCGCCGGATTCCTCCAGGGAGATGGCCTTGTTCTCCAGGACGAGGACGAGCGCGCGGCGGAGCGGTACGACGCCGAGGGGCTCGTACGACGCGTTGAGGACCAGGACGTGCGGCACGGACTGCCTCCTTGTACGCCGGCGGCGCGTGGCTCGCGCCGGGACGATCTGTTCTCCAGTCTCCCCTTACGGCTGGTCGAAACGCCACCACGCGCCGGTAACGGGCCCGAGGTGTTTTCAACCACACTCCCTTCATCCCCAGGTGAGGGCGGTCTCTCCCTCGAACACGGCAACGAGGTCGGTCCCGTGCCCGGTTAGTGTGGAAGGCCTGCCCGTACACCCCGTTCCGTTTCCGCGGGCAGGACGCCATGCCTGGAGGTTCCCCGTGCCCTCGCCCGCCACCCTGCTCCCGTTGGCAGCGACCGCCACCGACGACGCAGCCGAGAGCGTGACCAACGCCGCGAGCTTCATCGAGGAGAACTGGGCCACCTGGCTGAGCATCGGCCTGCGCATCCTGCTGATCATCGTGATCGCGGCCGCGCTCCGCTCGGTGGTCCGAAAGGCGCTGACCAAGCTGATAAGCCGGATGAACACCAGCGCGGAGGCCGTGGAGGGCACCGCGCTCGGCGGGCTGCTGGTCAATGCCGAGCGGCGGCGCCAGCGTTCCGAGGCGATCGGCTCGGTGCTGCGTTCCGTGGCCTCGTTCCTGATCCTGGGGACGGCCGCGCTGATGGTGCTGGCGGCGCTGAAGATCGATCTGGCCCCGCTGCTGGCGAGTGCCGGTGTGGCCGGTGTGGCGATCGGTTTCGGTGCCCGCAACCTGGTGACGGACTTCCTGTCCGGCGTGTTCATGATCATGGAGGACCAGTACGGCGTCGGCGACAAGATCGACGCGGGCGTGGCCTCCGGCGAGGTGATCGAGGTCGGTCTGCGCGTGACCAAGCTGCGCGGCGACAGCGGTGAGATCTGGTACGTCCGCAACGGTGAGATCAAGCGCATCGGCAACCTCAGCCAGGGATGGGCGACCGCGGGCGTGGCCGTGCAGGTGAAGCCGACCGAGAACCTGGCGCGGCTGCGCGAGACCCTCCAGGAGGTGGCCGACGCCTTCGCCAAGGAGTCCCCGTGGGACGAGCGGCTGTGGGGTCCGGTGGAGGTGCTGGGCCTGGACGAGGTGCTGCTGGCCTCGATGACCGTGAAGGTGTCCGCGAAGACGATGCCGGGCCAGCAGTTCGCCGTGGAGCGCGAGCTGCGCTGGCGGATCAAGGAGGCCTTCGACGCCGCCGGCATCCGGATCATCGGCGGACTGGAGGCCGCCGGCGAGGAGGAGGCCCCGGCCGACCCGTCGGCCTCGGTCGCCGCGCCGTCGGTCCTGGCCAACCCCGCCTCTGCGCAGTCGCTGGCCACGACCCCGATCCCGCCGCCGGTCACGCCCCCGGTCACCAAGTGACCCCACGGTCCCCGAGCCTCCGCCCCGCCGGTCTTCCGGCGGGGCGGTTTCATTGACAGGGCTCGGCAGACAATAGGAAACTTACCTAACAGTTCGCTTCGGTGAGGGAGAGCCTCGTCATGCCCGCCGCCACGCCCGGAACGCCCAGCCTGCTGCGCGCCATGAACGACCGCGCCGCCCTGGAGCTGCTGCTGACGCACGGCCCCCTGTCCCGGACCCGCATCGGTCAGCTCACCGGCCTCTCCAAGCCCACCTCCTCCCAGCTGCTGGCCCGCCTGGAGGCCGCCGGGCTGGTCGTGGCCACCGGGACGGACGGGGGCCGGCCCGGCCCGAACGCCCAGCTCTACGCGCTCAACGCCCGCGCCGCCCACGTCGGCGGCCTCGACGTCACCCCCGACCGGGTGCTCGCCGCCGTCGCCGACCTCACCGGAGCCGTCGCCGGCCGCTTCGAGCTGCCCTACACCGAGGGCGCCGACGCCGTCGGCCAGGTCACCGGCGCCCTCGCCGGAGCCGTCGCGGACGCCGGCCTCGGCCCGGAGGACCTGCGCCGCGTGGTCATCGCCACCCCCGGCGCCTTCGACCCCCGCTCGGGCCGGCTGCGCTACGCCAGCCACCTCCCCGGCTGGCACTCCCCCACCCTCCTCGACGAACTGGCGGCGGCCCTGCCCGTGCCCGTGGAGTACGAGAACGACGTCAACCTCGCCGCCGTCGCCGAACAGCGCCTCGGCGCGGCGCGCGGCCACGAGGACTTCGTCCTGCTGTGGAACGAGGAGGGCCTCGGCGCCGCCCTGGTGCTCGGCGGCCGGCTGCACCGGGGCTGGACCGGCGGCGCGGGCGAGGTCGGCTTCCTCCCCGTACCCGGGCACCCCCTGGTCCGCCAGGTCGCCCGGGCCAACACCGGCGGCTACCAGGAGCTGGCCGGCGTCCAGGCGCTGCCCGCGCTCGCCGCGGAGGCGGGCGTCGACACCTCCGGGCTCCCCCTCGACGCCCAGGTGCCCGCCGCCGTCGCCCTGCTGCGGCGGGCCGCCGCCGAGCCCGAGGGGGCGCACCTGGGCTTCCTCCGCTCGTACGCCACCGCCCTCGCGACCGGTCTGGCCTCGCTGGTCGCCGTACTGGACCCGGAGATCGTGGTCCTGGCCGGGGACGCCATCGCCGCCGGCGGCGACCCGCTGCGCGCCCTGCTGGAGGCCGAGCTCGCCGAGCTGGCCCCTTCCCGTCCCCGGCTGGTCTCCGGCCAGGTCCGCGAACGGCCCGTGCTGCGCGGCGCCCTGGAGAGCGCCCTGGCCGCCACCCGGGAGGAAGTCTTCGACACCTCCCGCTAGCCCCCGCACCACCCGCCCCACCCCGCACCCCCTGCTCGGCATACCCCCCTCGGAAGTTCCTCCCGCAGAGAGCGAGCCCCGCCATGCCCACAGCCGGACGACGCCCCGCCCCCACGGCCACCGCCCTGGCCGCACTGGCCGCACTGGCCCTCCTCGCCACCGCCTGCACCGGCCAGGGCGCCGCCACCGCCTCCGACGACCCGAAGGCGGACACCACCCTCACCTTCTGGCACGGCTGGTCCGCGCCCGGCGAGGTCAAGGCGATCGGGGAGAACATCGCCCGCTTCGAGAAGGCGCACCCGAACATCAAGGTCAAGGTCACCGGCAACATGACCGACGACAAGATCAACCAGGCGCTGCGCGCCGGCGGCGACAAGGCCCCCGACGTGGTCTCCTCCTTCAGCACCGACAGCGTCGGCACGTTCTGCCACTCCGGCGCCTTCGCCGACCTGAACCCCTTCCTGAAGAAGTCCGGGGTCGACAAGACGAAGGTCTTCCCGGCGACCCTGCTGGAGTACACGCAGTTCGACGGCGACCAGTGCACGCTCCCACTGCTGAGCGACGCCTACGGGCTCGTCTACAACAAGACCGCCTTCGCCGCCGCCGGCATCACCGAACCGCCCCGCACCTGGAGCCGGTTCGCCGAGGACGCCCGGAAGCTGACCAAGCCGCGCGGGGACTCGTACGAACAGCTCGGCGTGATGCCCACCTTCCACAGCTACGAGACCGCCCCCATGCGCCTGGCCGCCCAGTGGAGCCCCACCTACTTCGCCGCCGACGGCAGTTCCAACCTGGCGAAGGACCCGGCGTTCGCGAAGATGCTGACCGCCCAGAAGGACCTGGTGGACCAGCTCGGCGGCTACGAGCGGCTGGAACGCTTCCGGGCCGGCTTCGGCGACGAGTGGAGCGCCGAACACCCCTTCCACAAGGGGCTGGTCGCCATGCAGGTCGACGGCGAGTGGCGGGCGGCGATGGCCAAGGAGGCCGGGGTCGGATTCGAGATCGGCACCGCCCCGCTGCCCGTCCCGGACGACCAGGCCGACGACTACGGCAAGGGCTACCTCTCCGGCACCGTGATGGGCATATCGGCGGCGAGCCGCAAGCAGAACGCCGCCTGGGAACTCGTGCGGTACATGACCACCGACACCGAGGCGGTGGTCTCCTTCGCCAACGCCATCCACAACGTCCCCTCGACGCTGGCCGCCCTCGCCTCCCCGCGGCTGGAGGTGACCCCGGAGTTCAAGACCTTCCTCGACATCGCCCGGCACCCGAAGTCCAGCACCACCCCGGCCCGCGCGGACGGCGGCACCTACCAGCTGACCTTCCAGAACTTCGCGTACCGCACCGAGAAGGGCGACGTGCCCGACCTCCGGGCGGGCCTGGCCGCCACCGCCCGGCAGATCGACACCGACATCGCCAAGGCCGAGTAGTCCGATGGCCCCGCCCACCCTCCTGGCCAAGCGCCGCCGCTCCGCCCTGCGGACCGCCGCGTTCCTGTCGCCCTGGCTGATCGGCTCCGCCGTCTTCTTCGCCTACCCGCTGCTGTCCACCGCCTACTTCTCCTTCACCCGCTACGACGGCTTCCGGCCGCCCGCCTTCAACGGCACGGCGAACTGGAGCTACGTGTTCACCGACTACCCGCTCTTCTGGCCGGCCCTGCGCAACACCCTGTGGCTGGTCGTCGTCATGGTGACCTGCCGGGTGGTCTTCGGCCTCGGCGCCGGCCTGCTCGTCACCAGGGTCAAGACCGGGGCCGGACTCTTCCGCACCCTGTTCTACCTGCCCTGCCTGGCCCCGCCGGTGGCCGCGACCCTCGCCTTCGTCTTCCTCCTCAACCCCGGCACCGGCCCCGTGA
The DNA here is from genome assembly GCF_055580265.1 of Streptomyces sp. NPDC032091. NCBI lineage: Bacteria > Bacillati > Actinomycetota > Actinomycetes > Kitasatosporales > Streptomycetaceae > Streptomyces > Streptomyces sp. NPDC032091. The sequence continues at coordinate 220,468 of NZ_JBVILR010000003.1, forward strand.
ACACCCTCCTCGACGCGGTGGGGCTGCCCGCGCCCGGCTGGTTCACCGACGCCGGCTGGTCCAAGCCCGCGCTCACGGCACTCGCCGTCTGGGGGGTCGGCGACCTGGTGGTGATCTTCATGGCCGCGCTCCTCGACGTACCGAAGGAGCAGTACGAGGCCGCCGAGCTGGACGGGGCCGGCGCCTGGGCCCGCTTCCGGCACATCACCCTGCCGAACATCTCCCCGATCATCCTGTTCGCCGTGGTCACCGGGGTCATCCAGGCCATGCAGTACTACACGCAGCCGCTCGTCGCCGGGAAGGCCGCCGCCGGGGTGATCGGCGGCTCCGGCCAGCAGTTCGAGCCCGGCTACCCCGACCGGTCCACCCTGACCCTGCCCCAGCTGGTCTACAACCTCGGCTTCCAGCGGTTCGACTACGGCGCCGCCTGCGTGCTCGCCCTCGTCCTGTTCGCCCTGTCCATGGCCTTCACCGCGCTGCTGATGCGCCGCCGCGGCGGACTGACGGGAGCGGAGCGGTGAGCGCCCGCCGCCGCGCCGTCCTGCACTGGATCGGCGTGCACGCCCTGGCCGTGGCCGCCGCCCTGTTCTTCGTCCTCCCGTTCGTCTTCCTCCTCCTCACCTCCCTGATGGGCGACCGGCAGGCCCTCACCCGCGACCTGTGGCCGCGCACCTGGGAATGGGGCAACTACGCCACGGTCTGGCACACCCCCGGATTCCTCACCTGGTGGCGCAACACCCTCCTCTACGCGGGGCTGGGCACCCTCCTCACCGTGGTGTCCTCGGTGCCCGTCGCCTACGCCCTCGCCAAGTTCCGCTTCCGCGGCCGGCGGCTCGCCCTGCTGCTCGTGATCGCCGTGATGATGCTGCCGCCGCAGGTGGTGGTCGTCCCCATGTACCTCTTCTGGGCGAGGGAGCTCGGCCTGTCCGGCACCCTGTGGCCGCTGATCGTCCCGATGGCCTTCGGCGACGCCTTCTCCGTCTTCCTGCTGCGCCAGTTCCTGCTGACCATCCCCGACGAGTACCTCGACGCGGCCCGCGTCGACGGCTGCGGCGAGCTGCGCACCCTGCTGAAGGTGGTCCTGCCGATGGCGAAGCCGGGCCTCGCGGCCGTCGCCCTGTTCCAGTTCTTCGCCGCGTGGAACGACTACTTCGGCCCGCAGATCTACGCCTCCGACAACCCCGCCGCCTGGACCCTCAGCTACGGACTGGAGTCCTTCAAGGGCGCGCACCACACCAACTGGAACCTCACCATGGCGGCGACCGTACTCGTCATGGCACCCGTGATCCTGCTCTTCTTCCTCGCCCAGAAGGCGTTCGTCGAGGGAGTCACCCTGACCGGCGTGAAAGGCTGAAAGCGATGAAACTCGCAGTGGTGGGCGGCGGTTCCACCTACACCCCCGAACTCGTCGACGGGTTCGCGCGGCTGCGCGACACCCTGCCCGTCGGCGAACTCGTGCTGATCGACCCCGCCGCCGAGCGGCTGGAGCTCGTCGGCGGCCTGGCCCGGCGGATCTTCGCCCGGCAGGGGCACCCCGGCCGGATCACCACCACCGCCGACCTGGACGCGGGCGTCGCCGGCGCGGACGCGGTCCTGCTCCAGCTGCGGGTCGGCGGTCAGGCGGCCCGGCTCCAGGACGAGACCTGGCCGCTGGAGTGCGGCTGCGTCGGCCAGGAGACCACCGGCGCGGGCGGACTGGCGAAGGCCCTGCGCACCGTCCCGGTGGTGCTGGACATCGCCGAACGGGTCCGGCGGGCCGCCCCCGAGGCGTGGATCATCGACTTCACCAACCCCGTCGGGATCGTCACCCGGGCCCTGCTCCAGGCCGGGCACAAGGCGGTCGGGCTGTGCAACGTCGCCATCGGCCTCCAGCGGAAGTTCGCCGCGCTGCTGGAGGTGACGCCCGCCGAGGTCCACCTCGACCACGTCGGCCTCAATCACCTGACCTGGGAGTTCGGCGTCCGGCTCGGCGGGCCCGGGGGCGCGGACGTGCTGCCCCGGCTGCTGGCGGAGCACGGGGAGGCGATCGCCGCCGACCTCCGGCTGCCGCGCGCGGTGCTGGACCGGCTCGGCGTCGTCCCCTCGTACTACCTGCGCTACTTCTACTCCCACGACGAGGTGGTCCGGGAGCTCGGCGAGAAGCCCTCGCGGGCCGCCGAGGTCGCCGCCATGGAACGCGAACTCCTCGCCCTGTACGCCGACCCCGCGCTCGACGAGAAGCCCGCGCTGCTGGCCCGGCGGGGCGGGGCCTTCTACTCGGAGGCGGCCGTGGACCTCGCCGCCGCCCTGCTGGGCGGGGGCGGCCCGGCCGTGCAGGTCGTCAACACCCGCAACGACGGCACCCTGCCCTTCCTCCCCGACGACGCCGTCGTCGAGGTCCAGTCGTTCGTCGACGCCTCCGGCCCGGCGCCGCTGGCCGTACCCCGGCCCGACCCCCTGTACACCGGGCTCCTCTCGCACGTCACCGCGTACGAGGACCTCGCGCTGGACGCCGCGCTGCGCGGCGGGCGCGAGCGGGTCGCCCGGGCCCTGCTCGCGCACCCGCTGGTCGGGCAGTTCGACCTGGCGGAGCGGCTGACGGACCGGCTGCTCGCCCACAACAAGGAGCACCTGCCATGGGCGTGAGCCGCCCCTCCCCCGCCGCGGTGCTCGCGCTGGACGCGGGGAACAGCAAGACGGACGCGGTCCTGGTCGGCGCCGACGGCGGCGTCCTGGGCACCGGCCGCGCCGGGGGGTTCCAGCCGCCCCGGACGGGGGTCGCCGCGGCCGTGGACGTCCTCGGGGAGGCCGCCGCCCGGGCCGCCGCGGCCGCCGGGCTGGCCGGGCCGCCGTACGCGGTGCGGATCTCGGCCTGCCTGGCCAACGCCGACCTGCCGGTGGAGGAGCGGCAGCTGGCCGACGCGATCGCCGCGCGCGGCTGGGCGCAGGCCGTCGAGGTGCGCAACGACACCTTCGCGGTCCTGCGGGCCGGGGTGGACCGGCCGCGCGGGGTCGCCGTGGTGTGCGGGGCGGGCATCAACTGCGTGGGGATGCTGCCCGACGGGCGCACCGCCCGCTTCCCCGCGCTGGGCCGGATCTCCGGGGACTGGGGCGGCGGGGGCGGCCTGGCGGAGGAGGCCGTGTGGTGGGCGGCGCGGGCCGAGGACGGGCGCGGCGGGCCCACCGGGCTGGCCCGGGCGCTGCCGGCCCACTTCGGGCTGGCGTCGATGGCCGGGCTGATCGAGGCCGTGCACCTGGGCGGGATCCCGCGGGGGCGGCTGCACGAGCTGGTGCCGGTGCTGTTCGCGGTGGCCGCGGGGGGCGATCCGGTGGCCTCGGCGATCGTGGAGCGGCAGGCCGAGGAGGTGGTGGCGCTGGTGACGGTGGCCCTGGACCGGCTGGGCCTGCTGGAGGAGGAGGTCCCCGTCCTGCTGGGCGGCGGCGTCCTCGCGGCCCGGCACCCGCAGCTCGACGCCCGGATCGGGGACCTGCTGTCCGCCCGCGCGCCCCACGCCCGGCCCGCGGTGGTGACGGCCCCGCCGGTCCTGGGCGCGGCCCTGCTCGGCCTGGACGCGGCGGCCGCCCCTGCGGGGGCGCACGCCAGGCTCCGTGCCCATTTCGAGTGAACCCGCGCCGGGGGCGCGGGCGCGGGGAACCGCGGGGGCGGGTCCGGCGTATTCACGGTGAAGGGGTGGCGGGGGAGGCCGGGGGGAGGGTGATCGGGGCGGTCCGGGGAGGGGATCGTCCAAGATCGGGCACCGGGTGCTGTGGTCCGGCGCCGGTGCGGCCATACTGCTGCGGAGCAGAGGGACCGAGGGGGAGGTCAGGGTGGCCATCACGACACGCCCGTCCGCGCCCGGGGGCGGTGCCTCCGGGGCACCCGCCGGGCCGGCCGGGCGGGGTACGGCCTGGGCCGAGGGCGTGGAGCGGCTGCGCGCGGCGGCGACGACCGAGCCGGGCCGGCTGCGGATCATCGGCGCGGTGCTGGCGGCACTGGTGCTGCTGTTCGGCGCGGTGGCGGTGTGGGAGGTCTCGGGCCGGGTCACCGCCGCGCAGGACGTGGTGGGCCGCAGTCAGCCGCTGAGCGCGGACGCGGCGAGCATCTACCGTTCCCTGGCGGACGCCGACACGGCCTCCTCCAGCGGGTTCCTCGCCGGTGCGCAGGAGCCCCGCGAGGTCCGCCAGCGCTACGAGAAGGACATGGCGAACGCCTCTCGGCTGCTGGTGAACGCCGCCGCGAACACGGGGGCGGGCGGGGAGTCCCGCAAGGAGATAGCGCTGCTCGGCGAGCAGCTGCCGCGCTACACCGGCCTGATCGAGCAGGCCCGCGCCAACAACCGGCAGGGCCTGCCGCTGGGCGGCGCGTACCTGCGCTACGCCAACGAGCAGATGAGCACGGTGCTGCTCCCGGCCGCCCAGCGGCTGTACGAGGCGGAGACCGGGCGGCTGTACACGGACTACGACGAGGCCCGGGGCTGGCCGCTCGGGGCGACGGGGGCCGGGGTGGTGGCGCTCGCCGCCCTGGGGTGGGCGCAGCGGCGCAACTACCTGCTCACCCACCGGGTGTTCAACCACGGTCTGCTGGCGGCGACGGCGGCGACGGCCGTGGTGCTGCTGTGGCTGACGGTGGGGCAGACGGTGGCCCGGTCCGGGCTGGGCGAGGCGCGGGCGGACGGGCAGGAGTCGCTGAAGGTGCTCAACGACGCCCGGATCGCCTCCCTCCAGGCGCGGGCGAACGAGAACCTGACGCTGATCGCGCGGGGCGCCGTACTGGCCGAGGACAAGAAGTCCGACAAGTACGACGTGGACTACACGAAGAACATGAAGCAGCTCGACGCGGGGCTGGCGCGGGCGCTGCGGCTGGCCGACGACGCGAGCGGCCGGGACCCGGTGGCGAAGGCGGCCGCGGGCGTGGCGCAGTGGAAGCAGCGGCACGCGGCGGCCCGGGAGACGGACGTGCGGGGCGACTACGAGCTCGCTCTGCCCCAGGTGATCGGGGGCAAGGGGCACGAGGACAGCAGCGGGGCCTCGTTCGACACGGTGGACGCCTCCCTGGAGCAGGCCGTGGCCCATGAGCAGAAGCAGTTCACCCTGGCGGCCCGGGGCGGGCTCGGCGCGCTGACCGGTCTGGTGACGGGCTCGGCGGTGCTGGCGGCCGTCGGCGCGGGTGCGGCCCTCCTCGGCATCGGCCGCAGGCTTTCGGAGTACAGGTGAGTGCGGTGCGGATACGGCGGACACAGGCGGAGCGGCCCGGCCGGATGGGGCGGGCCGCGCGGCGGCTGCGCGGCTGGGGCGGGGTGAGCGCGATGGCGGCCGCCTGCGCGATGACGGCCGCGGCCGTGCTGCTGCCGCTGGCGCAGTCCTCGCCGGGCACGGGGCACCACCCGGGGGTGGTGCGGGAGCCCGCGTCGATGGCGGCGGCGCCCTTCACCCTCGCCGACACCTGCCAGGACCCGGAGGCCAGCCTGCGGCCGTCCGCGCTGGACGGGCCGACGATCGAGCGGATCCGCAAGGCGGGCAAGCTCGTCGCGGGCGTGGACCAGAACAGCTTCAAGTGGGGCTACCGCAATCCGGACGGTCACCTCGACGGCTTCGACATCGACCTGGTCAAGGCCATAGCCAAGGACATCCTGGGCAGCGAGGAGGCGGTCATCTACCGGGCCATCCCCACCAGCCAGCGGATCCCCGCGCTCCAGGAGGGCCGGGTCGACATCGTCGTGCGGACCATGACGATCAACTGCAAGCGGCTGGAGGACGTGGCCTTCTCCACCGCCTACTTCGAGGCGGGACAGCAGGTCCTGGTGCCCAAGGGCTCCCCCATCACCGGGTACGACGCCTCGTTGAAGGGCCGCCGGATCTGCACGGCCGCCGGGTCCACGGCGGAGACCGCCCTGAAGTCCCAGGGGTACGGGTCGGTGCCGGTGTCGGTGCCCAACCAGCTGGACTGTCTGGTGCGCCTTCAGCTCGGCGAGGTGGACGGGATCATCACCGACAACGCGCTGGCCGCCGGCCAGGCGGCGCAGGACCCGTCGGTGCAGCTCGTCGGCGCGCCGTTCACCCGGGAGTTCTACGGTGTGGCGATGAACAAGGACGCCTCGGACCTCGTGCGCCGGGTGAACAAGGTGCTGGAGAACTACCGGGCGGGCGGCGAGCAGAGCCCGTGGGCGACCTCGTACCGCAAGCACTTCGAGGACGTCCTGCCGAAGGCCGCGGTGCCGCCCGCGCCCAAGTACCGGGAGGGCTGAGGCCGGTGGTGGGGGTACCGCCCGCTCGCGGGGCAGGATCGGAGCCGTACGTGAGCCAGACGGGGCTGATGGACCGGGACGACGTCGACCGTGCGCTGGCACGGCTCGGCGCGGAGCACGAGGCCGTGGAGACCTCGCTGCTGGCGTTGCAGGACCATGCCGGCCGGCGGCTGCTGGAGGGTGCGGCGCTGAGCGGGGTGACGAAGGAGCACTGGGCCGTCGCCGACGCGGCCATGACCCGGCTGTGGACGTACTTCGACGCCTACAGCGGGGCGCTGGCCGCCGCCCGGGAGATCCGCGAGCGGCGCCGCTGGCCGAGCCGGGAGGACCTGGCGGAGCTGACGGAGCGGCTGCGCGGGCCGGGCGTGACCATCGCCGGGGCCGGGGTGGAGGGTGCCGCGCTGGCGGAGCGGTTCTCGCTGGCCGAGCTGGTGGCCCGGATGAACGAGCTGTACGCGGCCTCGCTGGACGTGGTCGTCGCCGCCGACGCCGTGTGGTCGGCGCTGCCCGCGCGGATCGACCTGCTCGCCGCCGAGCTGCACCGGACGCGTTCGCTGGCGTACTCGGTGGGGGTGCGGCCGGGCGAGCACCCGTCGGGGGACGACCTGGAGGAGATCACGGCCGAGCTGGCGCAGTTGCGGGAGACGGTGATCGCCGATCCGCTGGCCTTCTGGGTGCAGGCGGCCGGGAGTGCGGCGCCGGGCGGCGGCCGTCCCGACACCGCCCGCTACGACCGGGCGGCCCGCGCGCTGGACGAGGTACGCCGGGAGGTCGAGGCGGTGCTGACCGTCCGACAGGACGCGGAGGCCCGGCTGATCGCCCTGCGGGACGTGCTGTCGCGGGCCGACCGGACCCTGGCGGAGGCGCGGGTGGCGCGCGGAGAGGTGCTGGCGAAGATCGCGGCGTCGGAGGTCCCGGCGGTGAGCGGTCCGCCGACGGCCCTGCAGGAACAGCTGGCGGCGGCGGCCGAGTACCGGCGGCAGTCGCAGTGGCACCGGCTGTCCCCGCTGCTGGACGCGCTGGAGGACCGGGCCGACGAGGAACTGCGGCGGGCCCGCGAATCGTTGACGGCGGTGACGGCCCCCCTGGCCGTACGGGCCGAGCTGCGCGGGCGGCTCGACGCGTACAAGGCGAAGGTGGCCCGGCACGGCATGGCGGAGGACCCGCTGCTGATCGAGCGTTACGACACGGCGCGGCGGATGCTGTGGAGCGCCCCGTGCGACCTGCGGGTGGCGGAGGGGGCGGTCCTGCGCTACCAGCAGGCGGCGGCCGAGGCGCTGGCCCCGCCGCGGGACCACCGGCCCGAGGGTCCGGGGGAGGAGGAGGCGTGAGCCTGATCGGAACGCCCTGCCTGCGCGCCGGCTGCCCGGGCGCGTACGAGGACATGGGCGGCGGCGAGGTGTACTGCGACACCTGCGGGCTGGCGCCGGTGGGTGCGGTCGCGGCGGGTGCCGAGGAGCTGGTGTCGCCGCCGACGGGGATGACGAGCGCCGCCCGGCACGGGGACTCCCGGGGGTCGGCGGGCTCGCGCGGCTCCGGCCGTTCCTCGGCGTCGGCGCGTTCGGCGTCCTCCCGGTCCTCCTCCTCGCGCCGCTCGGTGTCGGGCCGGCTGTCGCGGTCCCTGGCGGGCTCGGGGTCCAGCAGGTCGGTGTCGGTGCGCAGTTCGGGTGCGGCGGCCGGGTCCTCGGGGCGCAGTCGGCTGGGCGCAGGGCTGGTCAGCGTGCCGGAGGTGCCGCGTCCGGATCCCTCGACGGCGGTGCTGGAGAACCCGGAGGTGCCGGAGCGCAAGCGGTTCTGCTCGCGTGCGGACTGCGGGGCCCCGGTGGGCCGGGCGCGCGGGGACCGGCCGGGGCGGACCGAGGGGTTCTGCACCAAGTGCGGGCACCCGTACTCCTTCGTGCCGAAGCTGCGCGCCGGGGACGTGGTGCACGGCCAGTACGAGGTGGCGGGCTGCCTGGCGCACGGCGGGCTGGGCTGGGTGTACCTGGCGGTGGACCGGGCGGTCTCGGACCGGTGGGTGGTGCTGAAGGGCCTGCTGGACACCGGGGACCAGGACGCCATGGAGGCGGCGATCTCCGAGCGGCGCTTCCTGGCGGAGATCGAGCACTCCAACATCGTGCGCATCTACAACTTCGTGGAGCACCTGGACCAGCGGACGGGTTCGCTGGACGGGTACATCGTCATGGAGTACGTGGGCGGCAAGTCGCTGAAGGAGATCGCGAACGAGCGGCGCCGGCCGGACGGGCGGCGTGACCCGCTGCCGGTGGAGCAGGCGTGCGCGTACGGCATCGAGGCCCTGGAGGCGCTCGGGCACCTGCACAGTCGCAACCTGCTGTACTGCGACTTCAAGGTGGACAACGCGATCCAGCAGCAGGACCAGCTGAAGCTGATCGACATGGGCGCGGTGCGGCGGATGGACGACGAGGAGTCGGCCATCTACGGCACGGTGGGCTACCAGGCGCCGGAGGTCGCGGAGCTGGGGCCGTCGGTGGCCTCCGACCTGTACACGGTGGCGCGGACTCTGGCGGTGCTGACGTTCGACTTCCAGGGCTACACGAACGTGTTCGTGGACTCGCTGCCGGACCCGGAGCACATCGAGGTGTTCCACCGGTACGAGTCCTTCTACCGGCTGCTGGTGCGGGCCACCGACCCGGATCCGGGGCGGCGGTTCGCGTCCGCGCAGGAGATGGCGGACCAGCTGACGGGCGTGCTGCGGGAGGTGGTCGCGCTCCAGACGGGCCGGCCGCGGCCGCAGCTGTCGACGCTGTTCGGCCCGGAACTGCGCGTCCCGGACACCGAGCTGTACGAGGACGCCCCGGGCGCGGAGGTCTCCCGCCTGGGCTCCCGCCCGCTGCCCCGCAGGGGCTTCGCCCTGGGCCGCCGCGGGGCCGCGGCACAAGCCGCGGGGGCGACCGGGGGCGCCGCCGGGGGGACCGGAGGCGCCGGGGGCGCTGTGGAGGTGGCCGGGGGTGCGGTCGGGGCGCCCGGAGCCGTCGGGCTGCCCACGGGCGGCGTCGGGATGGCCGGGGGCGGCGTCGGGATGGCCGGGGGCGTCGTACCGGTACCGGCGGGGCCGGCGCCCGGGGCGGCCGGCACGCCGGGGGCCGGGGTTTCCGTGCTCGGGACCACCGCCACGCACGTGGGCGCCGTCGGCGTGCCCGGGCCCCGGCCGGCTCCGGCGGCACCGGTGGCACCGGCGGCACCGGCTGCCGCCGCCCCCTTCGCCCCCGCCGCGACCCCCGCGGCGGCCGGACTGGCCGCGCTCGACGCCTGCGACACCGCCCTGGCCCTGCCCGTACCGCTGGTGGACCCGGCCGACCCGAACGCCGGGTTCCTGGCGGGGCTCCTCGCCTCCGCCCCCGCCGAGCTGCTCGGCGCGCTCGGCGCGGCGGCCGCCGACTCCGTCGAACTGCGGCTGCGCGAGCTGCGCGCCCGCCTCGAACTGGGCGAACTGGCCGTGGCCGCCAGGGCGCTGGCCGAGCTGGAGGCCAAGTACCCCGACGACTGGCGGGTGGTGTGGGCGCGCGGCATCGCCTCGCTGGCCACCGGTGACGACGAGATAGCGGCCCTGTCCTTCGACGCCGTCTACGACGCCTTCCCGGGCGAGCCCGCCCCCAAGCTGGCGCTCGCGCTGTGCGCGGAGGTCCTGGGCCAGCTGGACAACGCCGCCGAGTACTACCGGCTCGTCTGGATCACCGATCCGGGCTTCGTGAGCGCGGCCTTCGGGCTGGCCCGGGTCCAACTGGCGTCCGGCGACCGGGCGGCGGCCGTCCGCACGCTGGAGTCCGTACCGGAATCCTCCATCCACTACACCGCCGCACGGGTGGCGGCGGTACGGGCACGCCTGCGCGACCGGTCCCCGCAGGAGGAGCTGCTGGCCGACCTCGGGGCGGCGTCCGACCAGGTCGAGGCGTTGCGGCGGTTCGGGCTGGACCCGGAACGCCAGGAGCGGCTGGCGACGGAGGTTCTGGGCTCGGCCCTGGACTGGGTACTGTCGGGTAGCCGGGGTGCCGACCCCGGCCGGAGCTCGTTGCTCGGCAGTCAACTGGACGAGCGGGGGCTGCGCTTCGGCCTGGAGCGCTCCTACCGCGTCCTCGCCCGGCTGGCACAGCGGGGCGAGGAGAGGATCGAACTGGTGGAGCGGGCCAACCGTTTCCGTCCCCGGACGTGGGTGTGAGTGATGTCGATGCATCGGCTGTCGGGCTGCCCCAGCTGCGCGGAGCCCCTGGAAGAGGGTGACCGTTTCTGCGGGGTGTGCGGGTACGCCCTCTCCGCCCCGCCCCCTCCCCCGGACCACGCCCCGACCCTGCCCGACCCGGCGCGCGCGGTCGGGGCCGGCGCCGGGCACCCCGCCGCCGCGGGCGTACGGGCCGCGGGCTACGGATACCCCGGCGGGGCGGGGCAGGAGGCCGGATCCGCCGCGGGTGCGGCCGGCGTGCTCCCCGGCCCGGCCCCGTACGAGCCCGACCCGGGCTCCTACGGCCCGGGTCCCGCGGGGGACCCCGACCCCACTCCCGGCTTCGGCAGCCCGACCGGATCCGCGTACGCGGTCCCGGCCCCGGCCCCGGCGGGCGGCGGCTACGGTGCGCCCGCGCGGCAGGGCGGCCAGGGCTTCGGCTCGGCCGTCGGGGTACCGGCCCCCGGCTGGGAAGGCACCCCGGTCCCCCCGGGCTCCACGAGCCCGGCCTGGCCAGGGGCCGCGCCCGACGGCCACCCCGCCGCAGCCGCACCCGAACCCCACCACGGCTCCGCCCCGAAGGCCGACCCGCACGAGGCCCCGTACGGCACCCCCGGCGGGGAACGGCCCGAAGCCCCGTACGGCACCGCCCCGCAGGCCCACCCGCACGAGGCCCCGTACACCGCCGCCGGGCCGGAGGCGCAAGCGGACCCGTACGGCACCGCCCCGCTCGCGGATCCGCCGGGCGGCGGGGGCGGGCGGACCTGTGTGGCCTGCCGGGCCGGTTCCGTGGACACCGACGGGTACTGCGAGCACTGCGGCCACGCGCAGCCGCGCGAGCGGGACCACCTGGAGGAGGAGCTCTGCAGCGTCGCCGCCGTCAGTGACCGGGGGCTGCGCCACCACCGCAACGAGGACTCCTTCGCGGTGGCGGCCACGGCCCTGCCCGACGGCTCGGCCGCCACCGTCGCCATCGTCTGCGACGGGGTCTCCTCCGCCAGTCGCCCCGACGACGCCTCGGCGGCGGCCGCCGGCGCCGCGAGCGAGGCGCTGCTCGACGCGCTGCCCCGCGGCGCGCACCCGGCGGAGGCCATGCACGAGGCGATCCTCGCGGCCGGCGCCGCGGTGAGCGCCCTCGCCCCGCAGCCCCCCGGCGCCCAGAACGCCCCCGCCTGCACCCTGGTCGGCGCGGTGGTCAGCGGCGGCGTGCTGACCGTCGGGTGGGTCGGCGACAGCCGCGTCTACTGGGTCCCCGACGACCGCGCCACCCTGCCCCGCCGGCTCACCGAGGACGACTCCTGGGCAGCCCAGATGGTGGCGGCCGGCCTGATGGGCGAGGCCGAGGCCTACGCCGACGCGCGGGCGCACGCCATCACCGGCTGGCTCGGGGCCGACGCGTACGACCTCGATCCGCACACCGCCAGCTTCAGACCGGACCACCCCGGTGTGGTCGTCGTCTGCACCGACGGCCTGTGGAACTACGCCGAATCCGCGACGGACATGGCCCGGATCCTGCCGCCGGACGCCGCCGAACGGCCCCTGCACTGCGCCCAGGTGCTGGTCGGGCACGCCCTCGACGGGGGCGGGCACGACAACATCACCGTCGCCGTCGTCCCGTTCACGGCCGCGCCGCCGGAACCGGGACCCCAAGCGGAACCGCAAGCGGAACCCCGAGCGGAGGCCGAAGGGGAGCAGGAGGCGGCGGCCGCGGCCGAGCGGCCGCACCCCCCGGCCTGAGCCGGGCCGCGGCCCGCCCGCCCCGGTACGCCCGTCCCGACAGCCCCCGAGGAGTCATCCCGATGGCGAACTTCGCCAAGCCGCGCGCCCCGCGCTTCGACATGGAGGTGTACCAGAACGAGTTCCTCCCCCAGGGCGGGCGGGACGTGCACGCCATCGTGACGGTGACCTCCACCGGCGGTGCCACCGCCACCGCCGCGCGGGCGCTCGGCCAGGACGCGGCGGTCGTGATCATGGTCGACTGCTCCGGGTCGATGGAGTACCCGCCGGAGAAGATGCGCGGCGCCCGCGAGGCCACCGCCGCCGCGATCGACACCCTCCGCGACGGCACGGCGTTCGCCGTGATCGCCGGCACCCACGAGGCCCGCGAGGTCTATCCCGGCCAGGGCCTCCTCGCCACCGCCGGCCCGGACACCCGCGCCCGGGCCAAGGAGGCCCTGCGCGGCCTCAGCGCGGGCGGCGGCACCGCCATCGGCACCTGGCTGCGGCTGGCCGACGGCCTGCTGCGCCGGTCCACGGCCGCGATCCGGCACGGCATCCTGCTCACCGACGGCCGCAACGAGCACGAGGACCCGGCCGTGCTGCGCGCCACTCTCGACGCCTGCGCCGGCCGCTTCACCTGCGACGCCCGCGGCGTGGGAACCGACTGGGAGGTCAAGGAGGTGACGGGGATCGCCGGAGCCCTGCTCGGCTCCGCCGACATCGTCGCCGATCCCGCCCACCTCGCCGAGGACTTCACCCTCATGATGGAGAAGGTCATGGGCAAGGAGGTCGCGGACGTCGCGCTGCGCCTGTGGACCCCGGTCGGGGCGGAGGTCCGGTACGTCAAGCAGGTCTCGCCGTCCGTCCAGGACCTCACCGGCCGCCGTACCGAGGCCGGCCCCCGTGCCGGGGACTACCCGACGGGCTCCTGGGGCGACGAGGCCCGCGACTACCACGTGTGCGTACGGGTGCCGGACGCCTCCGTGGGCCAGGAGATGCTGGCCGCCCGCGCCTCGCTCGTGCTGCCGGGGCCGGCCGGCGAGCCGCGGCCGCCGCTGGCCCAGGGGCTGGTCAGGGCGGTGTGGACGAACGACCTCGCCGCCTCGACCGCGATCAGCCCGCAGGTGGCGCACTACACGGGGCAGGCGGAGCTCGCGCAGGCTATCCAGCAGGGCCTGGAAGCCCGCAAAATGGGCGACGTCGACGGCGCCACGGCCAAGCTCGGCCGTGCCGTGCAGTTGGCGAGCGCCTCCGGGAACGCCGACACCGCCAGACTGCTCGCCAAGGTGGTGGATGTGGTGGACGCGGCGGCGGGTACTGTGCGCCTGAAAGCCAAGGTCGCCGATGCCGACGAGATGACCCTTGAAACGCGTTCGACCCAGACCGTCCGAGTGAAGAAGACCTGAGAAGAAGCCTGCCGCGATGACGCAGGGAGAAGGGGGAAGCGCCGCGATGCCGACCTGCCCGAACGGGCACCAGTCCGCCGCCGACGACTGGTGCGAGGTCTGCGGCCACCGTATGGCTGCCCCGACGAGTCCCCCCGCGGCGCCCTCCTACGGCTACGGCTACCCTCCCACCACCGGTGAGCCGACCGCCCAGGCGGAGCTGTGCCCGCAGTGCCGGACCCCGCGCGAGGCCATGGCCCCGTTCTGCGAGGAGTGCCGGTACAACTTCCTGACGCGGACGGCGAATCCGTACACCCCGCCGCCGATCTCACCGCCGGCGCCACCGTCCCCGCCGTCCCCGGCCGTACCGGACGCGGGTCCGGCCGGTCCGGGCGCGCAGCCCCCGGGCGGGCCGGCCGGCGGCGGGACCCCGCCGCCCCCTCCGCCGCTGCCGCCGCAGCCGGTGTACTCCCAGGACCACTTCGAGTACCAGGGCTCCCGGCCCTCCCGGGTCAACCGCCCGGCCGAGCCGCTCCAGGCCGAGGACGACTGGCTGCTGCCCCCGCCCGCCGCGCCGGAGCCGCCCGCTCCGGCGGCCCCGCCGGTGGCCCTGGCCCCGCCGCCCCCGCCCCCGGCTCCGGCGCCCGTCCAGCCGCTCCACCAGCCGGAGCACCCGGCGGCGCCCGTCCCGGAGCAGCACGACGGCGGCTCCTGGACCGCGACCATCGGCCCCGACCGCTCGTACTTCATGGCGATGATGCGGCGCAGCGGCCCCGAGGCGGCCGGGCTCAACCTGCCCGCCTACTCCCCCGAGCTGCACCTTCCGCTGTCCGGCGGCCAGATCACCATCGGCCGCCGCCGCGCCTCCACGGGCGAGTCCCCGGACATCGACCTGTCGGTGCCTCCGGAGGACCCGGGCGTCTCGCACAGCCACGCGGTGCTCGTCCAGCAGCCCGACCTCAGCTGGGCGGTGGTGGACCAGAACTCCACCAACGGCACCACCGTCAACATGGGCGAGGAGCCGATCCAGCCCTACGTCCCGGTGCCCCTCGCCGACGGCGACCGGGTCCACCTGGGCGCCTGGACCACCATCACCATCCGGCGCGGCTGAGGCTAGGCCGTCTCCCCCAGGGGCCACACGTAGGGCCCCTGGGGATCGTCGAGCCAGGCCCACTGCCCCTCGGCGGTGACGGTGACCCCGAACCGCTCGCGCGCCGGCCGGCCCTCGCCGCGCCACAGGTCCAGCGCCTCCCGGGGGCGCAGGACGCCCGCGGTGAGGATCAGCAGGAACTGCAGGCGCTCGTTGTCCACCAGTTCGTACGGGACCCCGTGCAGCGGGCCGCCCATCCCGGGCGGCGGCGGTCCCGCCGTGGCCCCCCGCAGCGGGACGAAGTAGGCGGAGGTGTGCAGGAATCGGCCCTCCGCGAAGTCGGCGTCGCGGACCGTGAGAGCGATCAGCCCGGTGGACAGCGGGGCCAGGATCCGTGCGCCCGGACGGCACTGGCCGAGCCAGGCGTGCGGGATCAGCGGCAGGGTGCAGGTCACCAGGATCCGATCGAAGGGGGCGCGGGAAGGGCAGCCGCGCGCCCCGTCCCCGGTGACGACGGCGGGCCGGTACCCGAGCAGCCGCAGGTGGGCCCGGGCCGACTCGGTGATCTCCTCGTCCAGGTCCACCGTGGTGACGTGCTCCTCGCCGAGCCGGTGGCAGAGCAGGGCCGCGTTGTAGCCGGTGCCGGCGCCGATCTCCAGGACGTCGTCCCCGTCGCGGACGTCGAGGGCGTCCAGCATCCTCGCCATCAGGGAGGGCTGGCTGCTGGAGGAGAGCAGTTCGCCGTCGCGCAGCCGGGTCGCGAGCGGGGCGTCGGTGTAGACCCCGCGCAGCCAGCGGGCCCGGCGCTCGGGGTCGGGGTCCTCGGCCCACAGCCGTTCGTGGCCGGCGCCGCGGCCGGTCCAGAAGTAGGGCACGAAGACGTGCCGGGGGACGGCGGTGAAGGCGGCCCGCCAGGCCGGGTCCTCCAGCACCCCGGCGGCGGTGAGCTCCCGTACCTGGGCCGCGTGCGCGATCTCCCGCAGATCGCGCTCCGGCTCCCCCGGTTCCCGCGGGGTGTGTGCCGCGTGTGCGCCCTTGCCGCCCGTGCCCATGTCTCCACTGTGCGGCGGGCGGGCGCCGCGTGCGAGCCCTCCCGGACCCCGCCGGAGAGGGGACCTAGGACCGGGGTCCTCCGTCCGGGTGTCTGAGACGATGGTCGGGTGAATGACGATCCGCAGAGCAACGTCCAGGAGACGACCTTCTTCGAGCAGGTGGGCGGAGAGGCGACGTTCCGCCGTCTGGTCCACCGCTTCTACCAGGGTGTCGCGGAAGACCCGCTGCTGCGTCCGATGTACCCGGAGGGGGACCTCGGGCCCGCCGAGGAGCGGTTCGCGCTGTTCCTGATGCAGTACTGGGGCGGCCCGGGCACGTACAGCGAGAACCGCGGGCACCCGCGCCTGCGCATGCGGCACGCCCCGTTCCAGGTGGACTCGGCCGCGCACGACGCGTGGCTGAAGCACATGCGGGAGGCCCTGGACGAGCTGGGCCTGGCACCGGAGCACGAGGCGCAGCTGTGGCGGTACCTGACCTACGCCGCCGCCTCGATGATCAACACGGCGGGCTAGCGGGCGGCCTGGCGGGCTTGCGTCCCCGCGGCCCGGGCGGGGCCGCGGGGTCGGGGAAGCCTAGAGCGGCCGTACCTGGAGGGCGCCGAGGCCGCCGCCCGGTCCGGGCAGGCGGGTCGCGACGGACCCGTACGGGGTGCTGAGCCGCAGCCAGCCGCCGGAGGCGAACAGCGCCACGGGGGCGGGGACGCCGCCCGGCGCGCCGGGCGCTCGGCCGGACGCGGGGGCCGGCACGGTGGCGCGTACGGGCCGCAGGAAGCCCAGGGACTGCGCGGCGTGCACGGCGCGCAGCGGGAGCTGGGTGTCGCCGAGCGTCCGCGACCAGATCTCGCGGCCGATGCGGTCGCGCTCGGAGCGGGTGCGGTGCTGCGGGGGCAGGGCCTCGTCCCGGGCCCGGAACTCGGCGACGGCCGCGGCCAGGACCGCCCGTACGGCGTCGGGCCGGGGCAGTCCGGGCACGGGCCGCCAGCCGCCCTGGGGCGGCAGGACGCCCGTCCAGGGCGGGCCGGTGACGGCGCCCGGAACCCGGGCCCCGGCGCCGGTCTCGTCCACCGACTCCAGCAGCTCGCCCGCGGACACGGTCACGTCCAGCGGCGTCGCGAGGGGTGCGGCGAGCCGCACCGCGCGGACGGCGAGGACCTCGAAGGACGGCGGCCGTCCGAAGACGGCGAGCGCGCCGCCGCCCGCCCGCCCCTGGAGGCGGACCGCGGCGGCACGGTCGTAGTGCACCAGCCGGCCCAGGAAGGCGGCGAGGTCCGCCGCCTCCCCGGAGTCGGCGAAGTGCAGCTGCTCGGTCATGCCGCGAGGCGCCCTTCCGTGCCCTTGGGGCGGCCGGCGGCACGGCCCGCGGGCTCCTCCAGGTACTCCTGGAGGAAGACCCGCTCCTCGTCGGTGATGCGGCGCGGCCGCCCCTCGGCGAGGTTGTAGGGCACGACGACCGTCTCGGCCCGGACGTAGACCGTCTCGGGCGCGTCCTCGGTCGCCTCGTCCTTGACCTCGTAGCGGATGGTCAGGGACGCGGCGCCTATCCGGGTGACCCAGGACTCGATGAGCACCGGCTCGTGCCGGTGCACGAGGGGCAGCTTGTAGTCGATCTCGTGGCGGGCCACGACGGAGCCGCCCGTGAAGGACTCGCTGCCCTCACCGGGCGCCAGGCGGAACATGAAGTCGATGCGCGCCTCCTCCAGGTAGCGGAGGAAGACGACGTTGTTGACGTGCCCGAAGGCATCCATGTCCGCCCAGCGCAGCGGGCACCGGTAGTGGTGTCTGGCCATGTGCGCGACCTAGCCCCGGGTGAGCTTCTTGTAGGTGGCGCGGTGCGGACGGGTGGCGTCCGGGCCGAGCCGCTCGACCTTGTTCTTCTCGTAGGACTCGAAGTTGCCCTCGAACCAGAACCACTTCGAGTCGCCCTCGTACGCGAGGATGTGCGTGGCGACCCGGTCCAGGAACCAGCGGTCGTGGGAGACGACCACGGCCGCACCGGGGAACTCCAGCAGCGCGTTCTCCAGGGAGCCCAGGGTCTCGACGTCGAGGTCGTTGGTGGGCTCGTCGAGGAGCAGCAGGTTGCCGCCCTGCTTGAGGGTGAGCGCGAGGTTCAGGCGGTTGCGCTCACCGCCGGAGAGGACACCGGCCGGCTTCTGCTGGTCCGGGCCCTTGAAGCCGAAGGCGCTGACGTAGGCGCGGGACGGCATCTCGACGTTGCCGACGTTGATGTAGTCCAGCTCGTCCGACACGACCGCCCAGAGGGTCTTCTTGGGGTCGATGTTGGCGCGGCCCTGGTCGACGTACGAGATCTTGACGGTCTCGCCGACCTTGATCTCGCCGGAGTCCGGGGTCTCCAGGCCCTGGATCATCTTGAAGAGCGTGGTCTTGCCGGCGCCGTTGGGACCGATGATGCCGACGATGCCGTTGCGGGGCAGGGTGAAGGACAGGTCGTCGATGAGGACCTTGTCACCGAACGCCTTGCTGAGGTTGTTGACCTCGACGACGATCGAGCCCAGGCGGGGGCCCGGCGGGATCTGGATCTCCTCGAAGTCCAGCTTCCGCATCTTGTCGGCCTCGGCCGCCATCTCCTCGTAGCGGGCGAGACGGGCCTTGGACTTGGCCTGGCGGCCCTTGGCGTTGGAGCGGACCCACTCCAGCTCTTCCTTGAGGCGCTTGGCGCGCTTCTCGTCCTTCTTGCCCTCGACCTTGAGGCGCTCGGCCTTCTTCTCCAGGTAGGTGGAGTAGTTGCCCTCGTAGGGGTGGGCGCGGCCGCGGTCCAGTTCGAGGATCCACTCGGCGACGTTGTCGAGGAAGTAACGGTCGTGGGTGACGGCCACGACGGCGCCCTTGTACTGGGCCAGGTGCTGCTCCAGCCAGTTCACGGACTCGGCGTCGAGGTGGTTGGTGGGCTCGTCGAGGAGCAGCAGGTCGGGGGCCTCCAGCAGCAGCTTGCAGAGGGCCACGCGGCGCTTCTCACCACCGGAGAGGTTGGTGACGGGCCAGTCGCCGGGCGGGCAGCCCAGGGCGTCCATGGCCTGCTCCAGCTGGGCGTCGAGGTCCCACGCGTTGGCGTGGTCCAGGTCGTCCTGGAGCTTGCCCATCTCCTCCATCAGCTCGTCGGTGTAGTTCGTCGCCATTTCCTCGGCGATCGCGTTGAACCGGTTGAGCTTCTGCTTGATCGGGCCGACGCCGTCCTCGACGTTCTCCAGGACCGTCTTGGACTCGTCGAGCTTGGGCTCCTGCATGAGGATGCCGACGGAGTAGCCGGGCGACAGGAAGGCGTCACCGTTGGACGGCTGCTCGATGCCCGCCATGATCTTCAGGACGGTGGACTTACCGGCGCCGTTCGGGCCGACCACGCCGATCTTGGCCCCCGGCAGGAAGTTCAGGAAGACGTCGTCGAGGATCACCTTGTCGCCGTGCGCCTTGCGCGTCTTGCGCATGGTGTAGATGAACTCAGCCAAGAGAAACCGTCCGGCAGATCGATGGTGGGCAGATACACCCCATACTGCCGTACGTCCATCCCCTGGGGAAAACGTGAATGGTCAGGGCCCTGATCTGCACCTCCGTGCGGCCGGATGAGGGAAACCCCCGGCGCGGGGCGCGAGCGGGCGGCAGGATGGCGTCCGGTCCCGGTCCGGACCCGCACACCGCGCAGGAGGCAGGCCGTGGAAAGCACCGTGATCGCGCTCGCCGGCACGACGATCGCCGTGGCGGGGACGCTCCTGGCGCCCGTCCTGTCGCAGCGTCTGCTGGCGCGGGCGCAGTCGGACCAGTTCGAGCGGCAGGAGCGCGCGGCCGACGCCCAGTGGGCGCGTGAGCAGCGGGTCGCCGAGTGGGACAAGCGGCGCGAGTGCTACGTGGCGGCCAACTCCGGCTACCGCAGGTACCGGGTGGAGCTGATGAACCACCTGTGGCGGGTCCACAAGGGGGAGGCCGGTCCGGAGACGCGGGCGGCGCTGGAGGATGCGCGGCACGCCATGCACGCCTCCTTCGCCGAGGCCCAGATGGCGGCCTCCGACGCCGTCCTGGACGAGCTGGACGCCATGGCACAGACCCTGGCCCACGCCTACGACCGGGTGATGCGGCTGGAGGAGGGCGACCCCGCGGCGGACGGGGCGTTCGAGGAGATACGGCGGATGCTGGTGCGGGCCAACGACCAGTGGGTGGGGATGCGCGGGGCGATGCGGGCCGACCTGGGGGTGGAGCCCGGGCCGGCCCGTCCGTGACCTCGGCGCGCCCGCGGGCTCAGTGGGGGCGGTAGACGGGGAGGGCGTCGGGGAGGGTGTCGAGGACGAGGGCGGGCGGCGCCTGGGCGTACTCGCCGTCGTAGGCGAGGGGGGTGCCGGGCGGGATGTCCTCGATGTGCAGGCGGCGCAGGCGGATGGCCACGTGCGCGGGTGAGCGGGTCAGCGGGCCGGCGAGGGCGGCGGCGAGGAGGCGGGGGCCGGGGCGGCCGCCGCCGTGGACGAGCCGGAGGTCGAGCAGGCCCTCGCCGAGGCCCTCCCGGCGGCGGGGGGTGGGGCCGGAGCCCTGGTAGGTGCCGTTGCCGGCGAAGAGCAGCCAGGCGCTGCGGGGCCGCCCGGCCAGCGTCAGCCGGACGGGCCGCTCGGCACGCAGCACCCGCCAGGCCGCCAGGAGCGCGGCGGGCCCGCCGCCGATCCGCGGGGCCCAGCGCAGCCGGTGCCGCAGCAGCTCGGGGTAGACCCCGAAGCTGAAGGTGTTCAGGAAGTAGCCGCCCCCCTCACCGGCCGGGGCGCCCGGTCCGGCCGCCCCGGACGACGCGGGCCGCCCGCCGGGGGGCCGGGCGTGCGAGGACCCCGGGGCGGTCGGGGTGAAGCGGCCCACCGCCACGCGGACCGCCTCGCCCGCGGCCACCGCCCGGCAGGTGTCCTCGGGGCCGGTGAGGCCGAGGTCGAGGGCGAAGTGGTTCAAGGTGCCCCCGGGGAACACCGCGAGCGGGACGCCGGCCCGCAGCGCGGCGGTCGCGGCGGCGTTGACCGTGCCGTCGCCCCCGCAGACCCCCAGCACCTGGGACCGGGCCGCGGCGGCCGCCAGCTCCGCCGCCAGCTCCTCGCCGCCGCACTCCACGATCTCCGCCCGGGGCAGCCGGTCCTTCAGGGCGGTGAGCACCGCCCCGCCGGCCGTGCCCGCGCCGGTGTTCACGACCACGGTCAGCCCGTCCCCGTCCGGCAGCGCGGGCACCCCGGCCGCCGGCCGCTCGTCGCCCGGGACGGCCCGCGCCCGCTGCACGCCGCGCGCGAGCTCGCGTACGGCGAAGCCCGCCGCCACCCCGAGCAGCGCGCCCGCCGCCACGTCGGACGGGTAGTGCACACCGGTGTAGACGCGGGAGAACGCCACCGACGCGGCCAGCGGCGCCACCGCGGCTCCCCACACCGGCGACTCCAGCGCCAGCCCCGTCGCGAAGGCGAAGGCCGAGGCGGAGTGCCCGGACGGGAAGGACGTGGTCCACGGCGGCACGGCGGGCCGACGGACCAGGGGCACGCCTTCCAGCAGCGGCCGCGGCCTGCGCACGGACCACTTGCCGACGGTGTTGACGGTCGCGGAGGCCAGCGCGAGCGAGGCGGCGGCCCGCAGCGCGGCCTTGCGGGTCCGCGGCGCGCCGAGGGCCGTGAGGCCCGCCGCGATCCCGCCCCACAGCACTCCGTGGTTCGCGGCCCGTCCGAGCGCCGGCAGCGCCCGCTCGGCCGCGGGCCAGTGCCGTCGCGCGACGGCGTCGAACAGCCGCCGGTCCCACAGCGCGGCGGTACCCCGCCAGGTCAGTTGCTGATCACGATCTGCCATTTCCCGCGCTTACCCGGGGTGTGGCGCGGTGAAGCCCCCCTCCCCTCGTTCAGCCCTCCGTCTCCCCCTCCTCTCCTTCCAGCGGCCGCTTGCGCAGCAGCAGGACCACCATGCCGCCCAGCACCACCAGTCCCACCGCCAGCGAGGCGATCACCGGGGTGGCGGCGGAGCTGCCGCTGACGGCCAGCCGCTCCTCGTCCGGTGACGGGGCCTGCGGCGGCCCGGCGTCGTCGGCCGGTGCCACCTCGGCGCTGCCGGCGAGCGTGCCCACCTTCCCCTCGGCGGCGGCCGGCTGCGGCCAGACCGCCGTGGCGGTGGCGGCGGTCGCGGACTCGCTGGAGCCGGCCACGACCTGCGCCTCGGCCGGGATCCCACTGGCGAAGACCCGCCCGACCGGCACCTTCGTGGAGCCCTGCACGGTGAACGAGGCCGTCCCGTCGGGCGTGCCCGCGGGCACCTCGAAGTACAGCCGGCTGCCGTTGGCCGCGACGGTGACCGGCTGCCCGTCGGCATCGACCACCCGCACGCCCATGGCCACGGCCGCCGCGCCGGGGGTGACGGTGACGCTCTGGGCCGCCGTGCGGACGGTGACCGGGCCGAGCCGGGTCCCGGTGGGCCCCGTCACCGGGCCGGACACCCGGCCGGGGTCCAGCCCCAGCGAGGCCGGCGGCTCCGGCAGCCGGCCCGCCTCCCGCTGGAGGTAGTCGGCCAGCTTCTCGGCCGCCTGGTCGGCGGCCTCGACCTGCGCCCCGTCCGCCAGCCGCCAGATCGCCACCTGGGTGCCGGCCGCCGCGCTCTCCGCCGTCAGCGCCCCGGCTCCGGCCGCCTTGGCCAGCCCGGCCAGGTCGTTGTGCTGGGGGTAGGAGTGCTCCAGCACCCAGCGGATCCGGCCGCCCGCCTCGCTGTTGCCCGCGACGGGGCTGCCGCCCCAGCCGCTCTCGGTGTAACGGGCCTGCGGCTGGGCGTTGCCCGCGACGCCGACCCCGTACGTCTGGAGCATGCCGCCGCCGTCGACCCGCATCTCGTACAGCCCGGCCGGAATCTGCCGGACCGAGCCGTCCCGGGCGTGCAGGACCGCCCGGCCGTAGGTCTTCAGGCCGTCGAGCACGGCGCTCGCGCCACCGGCCGTCGAGCCGGCCGCAGCCGGGTCGGAGTCGGCCGCGGCCCGGGCGCCCGGGGCGGCGGTGAGGGCCGCGGCCAGCAGGGCCACCGCCAGCGGCCGCCGCGCGGAGCCCCGTGCGCCGCCTCCCGTGCCGGAACCGGCAACAGGACCGGAACCGGCAACGGGACCGGTACCGGGACCGGATGCGGGGACAGGGCCCACAGCACCGGCCGGAGCAGCGGGCACGCCCGGAAGCGGAACCGGCGGCGGGGCCACCGCGGAGGCCGCCGGGGCGGCGGCCGGTCCGCCCGTGGACGCGGCGCGGGACTCGAAGGACGCGCAGGACGCGGGAACAGCAGTCGACACAGTCTTCCCCTCCGGGCCAAAGACCCAGGTGCCCGTGGATACCGGGGAATCCTAGCCTCATCGAACACTCAGACCACCGCCGCCTTCTGAGGGCCCATCAGCGGGGTGTCCGTCTTGACCACCCGGCGGAAGGCCGCAGTTCCACGGTTCAGGTCGTGTCCGACGGCGATCGCGTCGATGTCGGCCGAAAACCATCGGACCCCTTCGCCGTCGGGCGGCCCCTCCCGGACCCGCAGCCGCCCGTGCACCACGAGGGGTTCCCCCACCGAGACCGAACTGGCCAGGTTCACCGCCAGCACCCGGCGCGCCCAGACCGTGTAGAAGCTGGTGGTGCCGTCGGTCCAGGCCTCGCTCCGCCGGTCGAAGTACCGCGGGGTCACCGCGAAACGGAACCTCGCCGACGGGCCGGTCACCGTCTCCTTGAAGTCGATCTGCGTCGCCACGTGCCCCACCAGCGTCACCAGGGTGTCGTTCATCCCGGCCGCCCTCCCTCGCATCGCGTACGGCTCGCGCGGACCCTCCGCACGAGGTACGACCATGCTGGCCCGGCCCTGCGACCCGCCGCTCCGGCCTGTGGACTACTGGCGCGTTGTGGACAACTTCGTCCCCCCTGTGGAGACGGTCGCGTACTGCTCGCGGACCTCCCGGTACCGCAGCAGCTCAGCAGCCACCGGCTCCAGCACCCGGGCCCGCCCGCAGCCGGCCGCGGCCTGCCGCAGCCGGCGCTCGGCGTCCTGTCCGTACCGGCGGGCGGGGCCCCGCGCGGCGATCGAGCAGGCCCACTCCACCAGCGGCCCGCCGACGATGCCCGCCACCATGAACAGCACGGGCGGCAGCAGCTTCGGCTCCAGGACCCCCGCGATCTGTCCGACCAGCCACAGCCCGCCGAAGACCTGCACCAGCGTCATCGCGGCCTGCGCCAGCACCGCCGCCGGCCACCAGGCGGGCCGGGGCGGCTTCGTGCCGGGGGCCGGAACGGCCGGGCCGAGGGTCACCGCGAGCTCGTCCAGCGCCTCCGGCAGCCGGGCGGCCCCGCGCACCGCGGTCTCCCGTACGGCCTGCGCCCAGGGTTCGGGCAGCCCGACGGCCGCCTCGTCCGCTACGGTCCGCACGGCCTGCTCCACCCGCTGCCGTGCGGTCACCTCCTCCTCGACCGGCATGGGGGCGGCCGCGGTGGAGCGGCCGATCACCGCCAGGGCGGACAGGCCGGCCAGCGAGCGGGGCGCGCGCCGGCCCTCGTACCAGCGCCACAGCCGCAGCCAGGGTGTCCCGCAGGCCTTGCCGGCGTTGCGCCGCCAGGCCCGCTCGGCGGCGAGGCCGGCCGCGTGGGCCCCGACGGCCTCGGCGAGGCGGTCCTCGAACTCGGCGCGCGCCGCCTCGCCGATCTCCGGCCCGGAGGGGCGGTTGTGTCCGTCGGCGACGTACAGCGGGCGCAGCCGGGCGGCGGCCCGGTCGACGTCGGCGGCGATCCGCCGGGTCGCGGCGCCCTTCTCCTGGGTGAACTGTCCGAGGAGCTCGCGCAGTTCCGCGACCCCTTCACCCGTCAGGGCGGACAGGCCGAGGACGGTCGCGCCGGGCTCGCCGTGCTCGCCGAGCGCGATGCCGTCCTCGTCCAGGAGCCGGCGCAGGTCGTCCAGGACGAGGTCGGCGGCCTCGCCGGGCAGCCGGTCCACCTGGTTCAGGACGACGAAGGTCACCTCCGCGTGCCCGGCCAGCGGCCGCAGGTACCGCTCGTGGAGGACGGCGTCCGCGTACTTCTCCGGGTCGACGACCCAGACGACTGCGTCGACCAGCGCCAGCACCCGGTCGACGTGCTCGCGGTGCACGCCGAGCGCGGAGTCGAGGTCGGGCAGGTCGACGAGGACCATGCCGCGCAGCGCCTCGGCTTCGGAGGTCTCGCGGGGCCGGCGCCGCAGCCGTCCGGGGATCTCCAGCCGGTCCAGCAGGCCCGCGGCCCCGTCCGACCAGCTGCAGGCGATCGGCGCGGCGGTAGTCGGCCGGCGCAGGCCGGTTTCGGAGATCTGCACTCCGGCGAGTGAGTTGAAGAGCGTGGACTTGCCGCTTCCGGTGGCGCCGGCGACGGCGACGACCGTGTGCTGGGTGGACAGGCCCCGGCGTGCGGCCGCCTCGTCGAGGACCCGGCCGGCCTCGGCGAGGGTCTTGCCGTCGAGGCGGGTGCGGGAGAGCCCGACGAGCTGGCGGAGCGCGTCGAGGCGGGTGCGCAGGGCCTGGGCCTCGGGGCTGAGCGGGGGCGAGGGGGACTTGCCGCCGTCGCTGCCGGCGCCGGAGACGGCGCGGACGAGGGCCTCGTCGCCCGCGTCCGCCTCCTCGTCGGGCTCCTCGGCCGGGGGCTCGTCGTCGGCGCCGCGTGAACGGGTCCAGCCGAAACCGCCCTTTCGGGTGGTCCGGTGGCGTGAGCGGGCGATGAACCCGTCGTCCCAGCGCTCGGCGGCCCGTTCGGCGGCAGGTTCACCGGTACGGCCGCGGACGCGCGCGCCGTCGCCGGGCGGATCGCCGGCGTGGTCGCGGTCGCCCGTACGGGCACGGTCGCCCGCACGGTCACGGTCGCCCACACGGTCGAGGCCGCCGGCGTGGTCGCGGTCCCCGGCCTGGTCGCGGTCGCGGTCGGTCAAGGCGGTCACCCCCTCACCTCTCCTTCTGCAGTACGGACAGCGCCGCGATCAGCTCGGCCTGTGGTTCCGGGGTCACTTCGAGGGCCTGGAGCGGGGCGAGCCGGCGGTCCCGTTCGGCGCGCAGGATCTGGTCGAGGTGGTCGCTGACCACTTCCCCGCCCCGGTCGCGCAGGCGCAGGGCGGCCTGTACGCCGATCCGCTCGGCGAGCTTCTCCCCGGCCGGGCGGGCCCGTTTGCCGCCGAGGAGGGCGGCGACGAGGAGGGCGGCGATGCCGTCGGGGTCGGGCGCGGGCTGCCTGTCGAGCTTGGCGACCTCCTCCTCGGCGAGTTCCTCCAGCACGCGCCGCCAGCGCCGTACGGCCATGCCGATACGTTCCGCCGCCTCCCGGTCGGGCCCGGGCGGCGACAGCGCGCCGGCGGCCGGCTCGCGGCGCCAGGCCCCGGCGATGCGCTCGTCGGCGGCGGCGACGGCGCACTGGAGCAGCGCGGCGAGGGATTCCGCGAGGGAGTCGAGGAGTTCGTCGGCGCTGGTGTCGAGGGGGTAGCCGCGCCAGCGGGTGAGGGCGTCCCCGGCGAGCACGGCGCCGCTGTCGAGGCGTGCCTGCACCCGTTTGCCCTCCCTCTTGTACGCGTCCTCGACGGCCGAGGTCAGCCGGACGGCGGCGGCGTGCTGGGCGGCCACGGCGGAGGCCAGCTCCGGCATGCGGCGCCCGAGCGAGTCGAGCGCGCCGAGCGCGGTACGGCTGACGGCGTACTGCCGGGCGGCCGGGTCCTGGACGTGGTGGGTGAGCCAGGCGAGCAGCGGTGCGACGGCGCTGGCCGGCAGCAGTCCGCCGCCGCCGGCCGACTCGGGCAGCTCGGGCACCGTGAACCGGGGCACGTCGCCCAGTCCGGCGCGGGTGAGCAGGGCCCCGTACTGGCGCGAGACCTCGGCGAGCACCTGGTGCGGGACCCGGTCGAGGACGGTGATCAGGGTGGCGTTGTACTGCTTGGCGGTGCGCAGCAGGTGCCAGGGGATGGCGTCGGCGTAGCGCGAGGCGGTGGTGACCATGACCCAGACGTCGGCGGCGCAGATCAGCTGGGCGGCGAGGGTCCGGTTCTCGACCACGAGGGAGTCGATGTCCGGGGCGTCGAGGAGGACCAGGCCGCGCGGGAGGGTGGAGACGGTCTCGATCCGCAGCTCGCGGGTCGTGGGGCCGCGGTGCGCTCCGGGCGGGCGGCCCCTGCGGGAGGGAGGGAGCAGGTCGTCCTCCTCCGGGGGCGCCCAGACGCGCATGAGGTCGGGGAGGATCCGCATCCCGGCGAACCAGTGGTGGTCGTCCGGATGGCAGACGAGCACCGGCGTGCGGGTGGTGGGGCGCAGCACTCCGGCTTCGCTGACCTGGCGGCCGACGAGGGAGTTCACGAGGGTGGACTTACCGGCTCCGGTGGACCCGCCGACGACGGCGAGCATCGGCGCCTCGGGCGCCTTGAGCCGGGGTACGAGGTAGTCGTCGAGCTGCGCCAGCAGCTCGGCTCTGGTCTGACGGGCGCGCGGGGCGCCGGGCAGGGGCAGCGGCAGACGCACGGACGCGACCCGGTCGCGCAGGGCGGACAGGGCATCGAGCAGCTGAGGCCGAACATCCAAGGTCACCACATGCGAAGAATGCCCAATTTGGGACCATTTTTGAAGCTTATACGCCCTCTGCGCGCCGACCGCGACTCCAGTGGGACATCATGGACACCGCGGACGAGTGGGACGCAGGCATAACGAGTGCACAACACCCAGGCCGCCGCGGCGCAAAAGCGGTGCGAGAATCGCACCTGCCTGCGATTATCGGGACCGCTTCACCGAACCTCCACAACGTGGCACGCGAGCGAAGCAACCGGGACAAGGCAACCGGAGCCCTATCCTTGACCCGGCACGGACCACAGTCCCACCCCCACCAAGGGGCTCCAGGCCACCACGGTCACCACCGGCCCCCGTAGCTCAGCGGATAGAGCAGGCGCCTTCTAAGCGCTTGGCCGCAGGTTCGAGTCCTGCCGGGGGCACTTCTTCTCCTCCTCCCCGGGGAGGCGCGCACGGTCGCGCCTTGGGGATGGTCTCCTCATTGGCGCGAAATCACCCGTACGGACCCTTGCAGGCGCAAAAGGCCCGTCCCCCGGACGGGCGGCGAATTCAGGGGGCCGGGGCCGCCGGGGTGGGTTGTGTGGCGGTGCCGAAGGTTTTGACCGCCTGGTAGTAGGTCCAGGCTGTGCCGTCGCATGAGGTTTTCCGGGCGCCCGTGTAGTGGGCGCAGACGCGTTTGAGGTCCGCGTGGAACGCGTCGTCCAGTCGGGGCTTGTTGGCCTGGAAGGTGCCCGGCGCCCGGTAGTTGCGGTAGCCGAAGTCGTGGCGGGCGCACGCCTCGGCGAAGGGGAAGCCGAAGGGGTTGTCGGGGGAGGACGTGCAGTAGTCCGTCGACCAGTCGAAGCCGTACGCCGTCCAGTCCGTCCGGTGGGCGCGGGCGGTGAGCCAGGCCCGCTGGCTGGCCTCCGCGGTCTGCGTCCAGCGGCCGAGTACCTGAGGCTTGTCCGCTGGGACGGCCGACGCGGGGGCGGCGAGGACGAGCAGCGCGGCGACGGCCGAGGCGAGGAGGGGGGCGGGGCGAGGAGGGGGGCGGGGCGGCGGCGCATGGCGTTCCTGGGGGCGGGGCGGCGGACGGGCGGCCGCTCCGGGGGTGAGGGCCGCCGCCGCACCGGGAGTTGAGCGGACTGCCCCTATAACGCGCGCCGGGCGCGGGCGTTTCTGTCCGCTCGGCGGGTTGACGGCCGCCCGCACCACCCTCAGGTATGACTCGGTATGCGACTTCCGGCAGAGCCGAAGTTCGTACCGGGGAGGGACGCGTGGACGGCCGCGGCCGCGAACACTTGGGGGTATGAACCGCCGTCCGCTCGTCATCGCCGCCGCCATCGTGGGAGCCCTCGCCACCGCGGCCTTCGCGCTGCCCAACCTCCCGCCGAACCCCGTCACCAACGCCCTCAACGAGCGGTTCTTCAAGGAGAAGGGCCGGCACTACGCCACCGCCACCGCCGCCGAGAAGCGCACGCGGGGCGACCGGGCCCTCGCGCTGCCCAGCTGGATGCCGCGGGACGCGACGGACATACGCATACAGGCTCGCGCCGACGGCAAGGCCCGGCTCATCCGGTTCACCCTCGGCAAGACGCCCCTGGACGGGCCGCAGTGCGCCGCGGAGGCCCCGAGGAAGGCCGGCGGCCCCCGGCTGGGCGCCCGCTGGTGGCCGCGCGACACCCGGAGTGAGGAGCGGCCCGAGTGCCGGGACCGCTACCAGTACCAGGTGGCGGTGCGCGGGCGGAAGGTCTACGCCTGGACCGACGGGACGCCCTCCCCTGGAGCGCGAATACCGGAGGGCACCGCGGCCGTCCCGCAGCCCGGGGCCGTTCCGGCCGTCCGCCGCTGACGGGTCCGTACCGGGCGAGGTGGGCGGCAGGCGGTCCAGGGTGGCGTGCCCGAGGACGTCCACGGTGGACCAACCACGTGGCCGGCCGGGACGTCAACTGCCCGCACTACTCTCGTGAGGTGATCGAAGAACTGAACCGACTCGACGGTGCGGCGCCCCTGCCCGGGGAGATCCCGGCGGGCTCGGGCACGGCGGTGTGGGCGCTGGACACCACGCGCGAGGTGGTCGGCGGCCACGCGGTCGCGGGGGCCGCGGCGCTGCTGGACGCCGAGGAGCGCGGGCGGGCGGACCGGCTGCTGCGCCCCGCCGACCGGCGCACCTACCTGGCCTCGCACCTGGGGCTGCGGGTGCTGCTCGGCGGATACCTGGGGGTGGCTCCCGGGGAGGTCCGGTTCGTCCGCGAGGACTGCCCGAACTGCGGGGGGCCGCACGGCCGGCCCGCGGTGGCCGGGGGCGGGGTGCACTTCTCCCTGTCCCACAGCGGGGACCTGGCGTACCTGGCCTTCGCGGGCGTGCCGGTCGGCGTGGATGTGGAGGGCCTGCCGAGCGCGGCTGCGGTGGCCGACGTCCTGAGCGCCCTGCACCCTGCGGAGACGGCCGAGGTGACCGCTTTGCCGGAGGACGGGCGGCGGGCGGCGCTGGCCCGGGTGTGGGCCCGCAAGGAGGCCTGCCTCAAGGCGACCGGCGCGGGCCTCGCCGAAGGCCTGGCCGAGCCGTACGTGGGCTCCGCGCCGGCCCCCGCGGTGGTGCCGGGCTGGAGCCTGCGCGACCTGCCGGCCCCGCCCGGTTACGCCGCCGCGCTGGCCCTGCGCACGTTCTGACGCCCGGGGCGGCCGACGCGCCCGCCGGGGCGGCGTGTCGTGCCGCCGGTTGGCGCACCCTCCGCGCGCCTCCGTCCGGCCGGGCCGAGCATCGCCGCATGACCGTGATGACCGCGCTCCTCCCGGCCGCCGCCCTGCTGGCGGCGGCCACCGTCCTGCCCCCGCACCCCGCCGCGAACGCCGACGACGCCGGTGTGCCCACCGCCTCCTACGTCGTCGTCCTCAAGGATGCCGTCACCCGCGCGCCGGCCCGCGCCCTGGCCTCCGAGGCGGCGAAGGCCGGCGACCGGGTGGACGCGGTCTACGACACCGCCCTCGACGGATTCGCCGTGACCACCACCGCGGCCCGCGCCGCCGTGCTCGCCGCCGACCCCCGCGTGGCCTCCGTCGAACCGGACACGGTCTACCGGATCTCCGACCCCGCCGCCGCCCCCGTGGAGCGCCCCGCCCCCGAACCCCCGGCACCCGAGCCGACCACCGCCGAACAGCCCGCGCCCCCGCAGTCCGACCCGAAGCCGCCCACCGCCGACCAACCTGCCACCGCGCAACCCACGCCCGCCCCGGCCACCCCGGAACAGCCCGCGCCCCCGCAGCCCGCCGCGAGGCCGACCCCCGCCGAACAGCCCGCCTCCCCACAACCCGCGCCCGCCCCGGCCACCCCGGACACGCAGC
Source organism: Streptomyces sp. NPDC032091 (assembly GCF_055580265.1). NCBI lineage: Bacteria > Bacillati > Actinomycetota > Actinomycetes > Kitasatosporales > Streptomycetaceae > Streptomyces > Streptomyces sp. NPDC032091. The sequence continues at coordinate 250,951 of NZ_JBVILR010000003.1, forward strand.
CCGCACCCGAGCCGCCCACCACCGACCAGCCCGCGCCCGTGCCCGCCGTGCCCGTGCAGCCCGCCCCCACGCAGCCCGCACCCCTGCCCGTCGCCCCCGTGCAGCCCACCCCCACGCAGCCAGCGGCCTCCGCCCCCGCGCCGGCCGCCCCCACGCAGCCCGCGCCCCGGCCGTCCGCCCCCGTGCAGGCGCGGCCGGAGGGGGCCGGAGGGGCGGGTGGGAGCCAGGTGCGGGCGCCCTGGCACCTCGACCGGCTCGACCAGCGCGCGCTGCCGCTCGACGGCTCGTACACGTACCCCGCCACCGGCGCGGGCGTCACGGTCTACGTCGTCGACACCGGGATCAACACCCTCCACCAGGAGTTCGGCGGCCGCGCCCGCACCGGCTTCAACGCCCTCTGGATGGAGGGCTCCGCCGACTGCAACGGCCACGGCACGCACGTCGCGGGAACCGTCGGCGGGGCGACGTACGGGGTCGCCAAGGGGGTCTCCCTCGTCGGGGTGAAGGTGGCCGACTGCCGGGGCGACGCGCGGCTCTCGCACATCCTGCGCGGCCTCGACTGGATGGTGAAGGACGCCACCCGCGGCGGCCTGCCCCTGCGCCCCGCCGTCGCCAACATGAGCCTGGGCGGCACCCGCAGCCACTCCATGGACGCGGCGGTCATCCGCGCCGCCGCCTACGGGATCACCGTCACCGTCGCCGCCGGCAACGAGGGCCGTGACGCCTGCACGGGCTCCCCCGCCAACGTCCCGCAGGCCCTCACGGTCGCCGCCACCGACGCCGCCGACCACCACCCCTCCTTCTCCGACCACGGCCCCTGCGTGGACCTCTCGGCGCCGGGCGTGGCCGTCGTCTCCGCCTGGAAGGGCACGGCGACCGCGCTCGCCCGGGCCACCGGTACCTCCATGGCCGCCCCGCACGTCGCGGGCGCCGCCGCGCTGCTCCTGGCGGGCGGCACGGTGCACACCCCCGAGCAGGTGCGCGCGGCCCTGCTCCGTGACGCCGCCCCGGGCCTGATCACGGGCCTGCCCGCCGGCACCCCGAACCTGCTCCTCCAGGTCCCGGCCGGGGCCTGAACCCCCGACCGGTTCACCGACCAGTCGGTATCCGATGTCCCATCAGACCGGGTCTGATGGGACATCAATGTCTGTGCGCTTCACACCCGGGCAATCCATTGACTTCTCGACACCGCGACGCGTCAATGACGGCCATCCGCACCGGCTCGGCCTCCCCCACACAGCGGGTGGGGGGAGGGGTTCGTCATGACGAAGGAGTCGCGACCCAGTGAGTACGAGAACGCTCAAACGAAGAGTGCTGGCCGGGGCGGGCGCCCTGTCCCTGGCCCTGACGGGCGGCGTCGTGGCCCTGACCGGGCCGGCGCAGGCCGCGACGAAGACCACTTCCGTCCCCGTGAAGTGCGTCGCCCCCGCGCCGCAGCCGGGCGCCAACGGCAACCAGGACTACACGATCACGGTGCCGGACACCGCCAAGGCGGGTGAGACCGTGCCGATCACCATCGATCCGGGCGAGACGCCGGTCATCCCGATGTTCACGATCGACACGGTCAACACCATCAAGGCGAAGCTGCTCGTCGGAGGGGTGGCCCAGACGGTCACCAGCCCGGCCGTCCCCAGCCACCAGGAAGCCAACAAGAAGTCCGACCCGCCCGCCTTCTCCGGCACGATCAAGATCCCGGACGGCAGCGAGGGCACCACCGTCCAGATCACCATCGACCAGGTGGTCACGGACGCCGACCTGGGCGGCACGGTCTACACCACCACCTGTACCCCGGACCCGCGGCCCAGCGCCTCCGTCGGCTCCGTCGCCGTCGAGGCCCTCCCCAAGGACCCGGTCACCACCAGGCTGACGCCCAACAGCGGCAAGGCGGGCACCGCCGTCGTCGCCACCGGCGCCAACTTCCCGGCCGGACCGGTCATCTGTTCCGCCCTCCTCGCGGGCGCGGCCACCGGTGACACCGGCACCGGTACGGCGGACGCCTCCGGCGCCGCCACCTGCAACATCACCGTCACGAAGAAGGCCGACGCCATCAGGATCGACGGCTCGGTCCCGCCCGCCAAGCCCTTCGTGTTCGTCGAGGAGCAGGCGGGCGTGAAGAACCCGGTGGACGTCGAGGTGCTGCCCGGACCGCTGGCCCTCGGCCCCAAGGACGGCCAGCCCGCCGTCAGCTTCGGCTCGGTGACCATCAACGGCAAGGCCCAGTCGGTGTTCGGCGCGTTCAACGCCGCCACCGTCCAGGACTTCCGCGGCGGCACCCTCGGCTGGGACGTGACGGCGACCCGTACGCCGTTCCTGAACCAGACGACGGGCCACTCCCTGGCCAAGGCGCAGCTCGGCATCCAGCCGTCCTGCACCGTGACCAACCCGGACAGCCCGAGCACCTGCACCGCGGGCGCGCCGGGCGCGATCACGGAGACCCCGATGAAGGTCGCCTCGCAGGCGGCCGGCGGTGACGAGCTGACCGGCGGCGAGTTCGCCGTGGGCGGCGCTGCGATGCTCCAGCTGCCGCCGTTCATGTTCGCCGACACCTACCAGTCGGTCGTCACCTTCTCGATCGCCTGACCGGCCGGCCCGGACGGACCCCGGTGGTGGGGCGCCCCGGCGCCGCGCCACCCCCCCACCTCCCCCCCCCCCCCCGGAGAAGAACACCCACGCGCCTGCGCACGACCGTCCTGCGCACCCTCCTGCTCACCCTGTGCGCACTGCTGCCGCTCCCCGCCGTTCCCGCCGCGGCCGCGGACAACGGCACCTGGGGCGTGTTCCCGACGCCGCCGGCCGGGGCGGCGATGACCGACCGGGCGTACTTCTTCCACCAGGGCGCCGCCGGGGCCTCGATCGGCGACAGCGTGACGATCCTGAACTCCTCCGACAAGGAGCTGACCTTCCGGATCTTCGCCACCGACGCCGTGAACACCCCCTCGGGCGGGGCCTTCGCCCTGCTGCCCGCCGAAACCCGGCCCAAGGACGTCGGGGCGTGGATCGCGCTGCCGCCCGAGGCGGCGGGCACGGTCACCGTCCCGCCCAAGGGCCGCAAGGACGTCCCGTTCACCGTCAAGGTGCCCCAGGACGCGTCCCCGGGCGACCACGTGGGCGGGATCGTCGCGCTGAACACGGCCGTCGAGGGGATCACGAAGGAGGGCAAGGTCCAGGTCGGGGTCCGGCGCCAGGTGGGCGCGCGGCTGTACCTGAGGGTGCCCGGGCCGCTGACCCCGGCCCTGAGCGTGGAGGACGTCACGGTCCACCGTGGTGCCCCGCTGCTGCCCTGGACGAAGGAGGCCCGCGCCACCCTCACCTACACCCTGGCCAACCGGGGCAACGTGGTGGTCGACCCGAAGGTGGCCGTGTCCGCGCGGGGCCTGTTCGGGCGCCGGCTGCTGGACCGGCCGGCCCGCGCACCCCAGCCGGCCCTGCTGCCCGGCCAGCGGATCGTCCTGACCGAACCCTGGCCGGACTCCCCCCAGTTGGACCGGGTGACCGTCAAGGTCACCGCGAGCGCCACCGCCTACCCGGACGTGCGCTCCGAGGCCGGAACCGGGTTCCTGGCCGTGCCCTGGCCGGCGGCGGGCGCGCTGCTCCTGACGGCCGGGGCCGGCATCGCCGTCCTGGTGCTGCGCCGGCGCCGCCGGGCGGCCCTCCCCGAGCCGGAGCCCGCCCCGGACCTGGCGGGGGCGCGCTGAGCGCGGATGGCGGGAAGAACGGCGGGAAGGACAGCGGAAGAACGGCGGAAAGGACGGCAGGAACCCCCGGCCGGTGAGGGTTGGCCGGGGGTTCCTGCTGATCGGAGGGGCGGAGGCGTCAGTGGTTGCGGGGGAAGCCGAGGTCGACGCCCGCGTGGTCCTCGGACGGGTCGGGCCAGCGGGTGGTGACGACCTTGCCGCGCGTGTAGAAGTGGACGCCGTCGTTCCCGTAGATGTGGTGGTCGCCGAAGAGCGAGTCCTTCCAGCCGCCGAAGGAGTGGTAGCCCACCGGCACCGGGATCGGCACGTTGACGCCGACCATGCCCGCCTGGACCTCCAGCTGGAAGCGGCGGGCCGCGCCGCCGTCCCGCGTGAAGATGGCGGTGCCGTTGCCGAACGGCGAGGCGTTGATGAGGGCCACGCCCTCCTCGTAGGTCTCGGCGCGCAGCACGCACAGCACCGGGCCGAAGATCTCGTCGCGGTAGGCGTCGGAGTCGGTCTTGACGTGGTCGAGGAGGGACAGGCCGATCCAGTGGCCGTTCTCGTGGCCGTCGACCGTGTAGCCGGTGCCGTCGAGGACGACCTCCGCGCCCTGGTCGGCGGCGCCCTTGACGTAGGAGGCGACCTTGTCGCGGTGGGCGGCGGTGATCAGCGGGCCCATCTCGGACGCCGGGTCGTTGCCGGGGCCGATCTTGATCTTCTCGGCGCGCTCGCGGATCTTCTCGACGAGCGCGTCGCCGATGGCGCCGACGGCGACGACCGCCGAGATGGCCATGCAGCGCTCGCCCGCCGAACCGTAGGCGGCGGAGACGGCCGCGTCGGCGGCGGCGTCGAGGTCGGCGTCCGGCAGCACCAGCATGTGGTTCTTGGCCCCGCCCAGCGCCTGGACGCGCTTGCCGTTGGCGGAGGCGGTGGTGTGGATGTGACGGGCGATCGGCGTGGAGCCGACGAAGGAGACGGCGGAGACGTCGGGGTGCGAGAGCAGGGCGTCGACGGCGACCTTGTCACCGTGGACGACGTTCAGGACGCCCGCCGGGAGACCGGCCTCGGTGGCCAGCTCGGCCAGCTTGTTGGCGGCTGACGGGTCCTTCTCGCTCGGCTTGAGGATGAAGGTGTTGCCGCAGGCGACGGCCAGCGGGAACATCCACATCGGCACCATCGCCGGGAAGTTGAACGGGGTGATGCCCGCGACCACGCCGAGCGGCTGGCGGATGGCGGCCACGTCCACCCGGTTGGAGACGGACGTGGACAGCTCGCCCTTGAGCTGCGTGGTGATCCCGCAGGCCAGCTCGACGATCTCCAGGCCGCGCGCGACCTCGCCCAGCGCGTCGGAGTGCACCTTGCCGTGCTCGGCGGTGATCAGCTCGGCGATCGCGTCGCGGTTGGCGTCCAGCAGGGCGCGGTAGGCGAACAGCACCTTGGTGCGGGAGGCCAGCGAGGACTGGCCCCAGGACAGGAAGGCCTCCTTGGCGACCTGCACCGCGGCGTCGACCTCCGCGGCGGAGGCCAGGGCGACCTGGGTGGTGACCTCGCCGGTGGCCGGGTCGGTGACCGGGCCGTAGTTGCCCGACGCGCCCTCGACGGTCTTGCCACCGATCCAGTGGTTGACGGTCTTCATGCTTGCTCCTTCACAGATGGCGACGTCGCTGCGCGGCTTGCCGGTCGTACTCTTCGCGGGCCTGGGCCGCCGACGCACGGGTCGCGGTCTCGGCCACGGGAACATCCCACCACGCCTGTGCCGGGGGTGGGCCCGACACAGTGTCGGGTGTTCGGGTCTGTGCGTAGACACATGTGGGACGGTCGGACCCGCGCGCCTCGGCCAGGGCTTTTCGCAGGTCACCGATGGTGCGGGTGCGGATGACGGCCATGCCGAGGGAGGCGGCGTTGGCCGCGAGGTCCACCGGAAGGGGGTCGCCCGTGTACGCGCCGCCGGGCCCCCGGAAGCGGTACGCCGTGCCGAAGCCCTCGCCGCCGACCGCGTCCGAGAGGCCGCCGATGGAGGCGTAGCCGTGGTTGTCGAGGATGACCACCTTGAGCGGGACGCACTCCTGGACGGCGGTGACCAGCTCGGTCGGGTTCATCAGGTACGAGCCGTCCCCGACGAGCGCCCACACCGGCCGGTCGGGCGCCGCCATGGCCGCGCCGAGGGCGCCGGGGATCTCGTAGCCCATGCAGGAGTACCCGTACTCGACGTGGTACTGGTACGCGGACCGGGCCCGCCAGAGCCGGTGGAGGTCGCCGGGGAGGGAGCCGGCCGCGTTGACGATCACGTCGGTGTCGTCGACGACGGCGTCCAGGGCGCCGAGCACCTGCGCCTGGGTGGGGACGGCGTCCTCGTCGGGTGCGTGGAAGGCCTGGTCGACCAGGGCCTCCCAGGAGGCCTTCGCCTGCCGGTACGTCCGCTCGTACGCGGGGTCCACGCGGTGGCCCGCCAGCTCCGCGCGCAGGGCGTCCAGGCCCTCGCGGGCGTCCGCGACCAGCGGGAGCGCGGCCTGCTTGTGGGCGTCGTACGGGTCCGGGTTGAGGCCGAGGAAGCGGACGCCCGGGTCCTGGAAGAGGGTCGAGGAGGCGGTGGTGAAGTCGGTCAGCCGGGTCCCGGCCGCGATGACCAGGTCGGCGGCGCGGGCCAGGTCGTCGGCGGTGGCGGTGCCGGTGTGCCCGACGGCGCCGACCTCGGCGGGGTGGTCGTGGCGCAGGGCGCCCTTGCCGGCCTGGGTGGCGGCGACGGGGATGCCGGTGGCCTCAGCGAAGGCCCGCAGCGCCTCCTCCGCCCCGCTGTGCCGGATGCCGCCGCCGGCGATCAGCAGGGGCCGGCGGGCCGCCCGTACCGCCTCGGCGGCGGCCCGCAGCTCCTGGGCGTCGGGCCGGGGGCGGCGCACCGTCCACACCCGTTCCGCGAAGAGCTCCTCGGGCCAGTCGTAGGCCTCCGCCTGCACGTCCTGCGGCAGCGCGAGGGTGACGGCGCCGGTCTGCACCGGGTCGGTGAGCACCCGCATCGCCTGGAGGGCGGCGGGGACCAGGGCCTCGGGGCGGGTGATCCGGTCGAAGTAGCGGGAGACGGGCCGCAGCGTGTCGTTGACGGAGACGTCGCCCGCGTAGGGGACCTCCAGCTGCTGGAGCACCGGGTCGGCGGGCCGGGTGGCGAAGGTGTCCCCGGGCAGCAGGAGGACGGGGATCCGGTTGACGGTGGCGAGGGCGGCCCCGGTGACGAGGTTGGTCGCGCCGGGCCCGATGGAGGTGGTCACGGCGTGCGCGGAGAGCCGTCCGCGCTGGCGGGCGTAGCCGACGGCGGCGTGCACCATGGCCTGTTCGTTGCGGCCCTGGAGGAAGGGCATGGCGGCGGGGCCGCTCTCCAGCAGGGCCTGCCCGACGCCGGCGACGTTGCCGTGCCCGAAGATCCCCCAGGTGGCGGCGATCAGCCGCTGCCGGCGGCCGTCGCGCTCGGTGTACTGGCGGGCCAGGAACCGTACGAGCGCCTGGGCGGTGGTCAGCCGGACGGTGCGCTGCGCGGTCACGGGGTCTCCTCGGGTCGGGCGGCGGGCCGGGGCTGCCCGCCCCGGTCCAGCGGCAGTCTGGGGTCGACCTCCTGCTCCGCCCAGGTCCCGCGGATCCAGGCGTGGTCGGGATGGTCGCGGATCAGCCACTGCCGCTCGGGGTCCGGGCCGGCCATCACGTTCAGGTAGTACATGTCGTGGCCGGGCGTCGCGATGGACGGGCCGTGCCAGCCGTCGGGGATGAGGACGACGTCACCCGAGCGGACCTCGGCGAGCACGTCGGTCTTCCCGGCGGGTGAGGGCGTCACGCGCTGGTAGCCGACGCCGGGGGTGTCGCCGTGCGGGGCGATCTCGTAGAAGTAGATCTCCTCCAGGCGGGATTCCTCGCCCGGGTGGTGCTCGTCGTGCTTGTGGGGCGGGTACGAGGACCAGTTGCCGCCCGGGGTGAGCACCTCGACGGCGATGAGCCGGTCGCAGACGAAGGTGTCGGCGGCGGCGAAGTTGCGTACCTGGCGGGAGCAGTGGGCGGCGCCGCGGAGCTCGACGGGTACCTGTGCGGCGGGGCCGTACCGGGGCGGGAGGCGGCGCTCGCACCGCGCCCCGAGGAGCGCGAACCGGCCGCCGCCGGCGGAGGTCAGCCGGGCTCGGGCCTCCCGGGGCAGGTACGCGAAGTCGGTCGGCCCGTCGAACACCGAGTCCCGCCCCCGCAGTCGGAAACTCCCTGCGGGGCTCTCCCCCACCCCGCCCCTGCCCGAAACCGGGAGCTCCGTCCAGCGGACCTCGCAGCCTCCGCTCAGCGGGAGGACGATCCACTCCGCCCCACCGCACTCGTGCGCGTACACCTCCCCCGGCGCGAGGTCGAGGACGCGCAGCCTCGTCCACTCCATCGTGTGCGACACGCTCACCGGCACGACTCCAGAACCTCCTCCACCTCATGCGCGAACGGCATCGCCGTGGAACAGGCCAGCCGGGACGCCACGATCGCCCCGGCCGCGTTCGCGTACCGCAGGACCCGCTCCAGTTCCCATCCCGCCAGCAGCCCGTGGCACAGGGCCCCGCCGAACGCGTCGCCCGCGCCGAGCCCGTTGACCACCGTCACGGGCACCGGCGGTACCTCCACCGCCGTGCCGTCCCGGTGGACGGCCAGCACCCCCTCCGGGCCCCGTTTGACCACCGCCAGCTCCACCCCGGCCGCGAGCAGCGCCCGCGCGGCCGCGTACGGCTCGCCCTCGCCGGTGGCGACCTCGCACTCCTCCGCGTTCCCGACGGCCACCGTCGCCAGCGCGAGCGCCCGCTCGTACCAGGGCCGCGGCGGTCCGTCGTCCCACAGCGTCGGCCTCCAGTCGAGGTCGAAGACGGTCGTCCCGGACTTCGAGCGGGCCTCCAGCGCGGTCAGGGTCGCGGCGCGGCTCGGCTCGGCGCTCAGTCCCGTGCCGGTCATCCAGAACACCCGCGCGTCCCGCACCGCCTCCCGGTCGATCTCGTCCGGCTCGATCTCCAGGTCGGGCGCCTTCGGGAGCCGGTAGAAGTACAGCGGGAAGCGGTCCGGCGGGAAGACCTCGCAGAAGGTGATCGGCGTCGGGTAGCGCGCCACCTCCCCCACCCAGCGGTCGTCGACCCCGAACCCCCGCAGCTCACCGCGCAGATACGCCCCGAAGGGGTCCGCGCCGGTCCGGCTGATCATGGCCGTGCGCCGTCCGAGCCGGGCGGCCGCGACGGCGACGTTGGCCGGCGAGCCGCCGAGGAACTTCCCGAAGGTGTCGGCCTCCGCGAGCGGTACGCCGGTCTTCAGCGGGTAGAGATCCACCCCGATCCGCCCCATCGTGATGAGGTCGTACGCGGGCCCGTCCGCGGCCCCTCCCCCTGCGTCCCCCGTGCTCACGCCGGGCACTCCTCCCTCTCGCACTCGTCCTCCCTTTCCCCTCGGACCTCGCACCCTAAGGTGGCCGTCATGACCTCCTCCCCGCCCGCGTTGACCCGTATCCGCGTCGGTTCGGCTCCGGACTCCTGGGGTGTCTGGTTCCCGGAGGACCCGCTCCAGGTCCCCTGGGACCGGTTCCTCGACGAGGTGGCCGACGCCGGGTACGAGTGGATCGAGCTCGGCCCCTACGGCTACCTGCCCACCGATCCGGCCCGGCTCGCCGACGAGACCGCGAAGCGGGGCCTGCGGGTGTCCGCCGGCACCGTCTTCACCGGACTCCATCACGGCCCCGCCGTCTGGGAGCAGACCTGGGCGCACGTGTCGCGGATCGCCGCGCTCACCCGGGACATGGGCGCGGAGCACCTCGTGGTGATCCCGTCGTTCTGGCGCGACGACAAGACGGGCGGGATGCTGGAGGATCCGGTCCTCACTCCCGCGCAATGGCGTGAACTGACCTCCCAGACCGAGCGGCTGGGCCGTGAGGTGCGCGAGCGGTACGGGCTGCGGATCGTCGTCCACCCGCACGCGGACACCCATGTGGACACCCCCGGGAACGTGGCCCGGTTCCTGGACGCGACCGACCCGGAGCTGGTGTCCCTGTGCCTGGACACCGGGCACTACGCGTACTGCGGCGGGGACAGCGTCGAGGCGATCGAGGCCTTCGGCGAGCGGATCGGCTACCTGCACCTCAAGCAGGTGGACCCGCGGATCCTCGCCGAAGTGGTGGCGGACGGGGTGCCGTTCGGGCCGGCCGTGGGGCGCGGGGTGATGTGCGAGCCGCCGTCGGGGGTGCCGGCGCTGGAGCCGGTGCTGGCGGCGGCACAGCGGCTCGGGGTGGAGCTGTTCGCGATCGTGGAGCAGGACATGTACCCGTGCCCGCCGGACCGTCCGCTGCCGGTCGCCCGGCGCACCCGCGCCTACCTGCGCTCCTGCGGCGCCCGCTGACCCCGGCAGATCCTGGAGGAAGAGGAACGATGAACACGCTCGGCATCGCCGTCATCGGCACCGGGAAGATGGGCGCCGATCACGTCCGGCGCATCGGCGGCACGGTCGGGGGGGCGCGGGTGGTGGCCGTCGCCGATCCGGACGCGGAGCGGGTCAAGGCGGTCGCGGCGGGGGTGGAGGGTGCGGCGGCGTTCACGGACGCGGCGGCGGCGATAGCGGCCCCCGGGGTGGACGCCGTACTGATCGCCTCGCCTGGGCCCGCCCATGAGGAAGCGATTCTGCACGCCCTGGAGCGGGAGTTGCCGGTGCTCTGCGAGAAGCCGCTGACCCCGGATCCGGAGGGGGCGCTGCGGGTGCTGGAGGCGGAGCGGCGCCTCGGACGGCGGCTGGTGCAGGTGGGGTTCATGCGGCGGTTCGACGCCGAGTACGAGCGGCTCAAGGAGCTGCTGGACGCGGGCGGGATCGGCCGGCCGCTGTTCCTTCACTGCCGGCACCGCAACGCCTCCTCGCCGTCCTTCTTCACCAGCGACATGCTGATCGGCGATTCCGTGGTGCACGAGGTGGACGCGGCCCGGTGGCTGCTGGGCCAGGAGGTCACGGCTGCGACCGTGCTGTCGCCGAGGCCGTCCTCGGCGGCGCCGGAGGGCCTGCGCGACCCGCGGCTGGTGCTGTTGGAGACCTCGGGCGGGGCGATCGTGGACGTGGAGATCTTCGTCAACTGCGGGTTCGGCTACCAGGTGCGGTGCGAGGCGGTCGGGGAATCCGGCAGCGCCCGTATCGGCGACGGGCACGCGATGGTCGTGGAGTCGGGCGGCCGGTGGGGCGGGGAGATCCCCCAGGACTTCACGACCCGGTTCGCGGACGCCTACGACCGGCAGGTGCGGCGGTGGGTGGCGGCGGCCGGACGGGGCAGGGTGGACGGCCCGGACGCCTGGGACGGGTACGCGGCCGCCGCCGTCTCGGAGGCGGGGCTCGCGGCCGCGCGCAGCGGCGTACGGACCGAGGTGCGGCTGGTGGAACGCCCGGAGCTCTACCGCTGAGCCGGAGCGCTGCCGCTGGGCCGGGGCGCTGCCGCTGAGCCGGAGCTCTGCCGCTGGGCCGGAGCTCTGCCCGCTGAGCGCCCTCCCCCCACCCGGAGTCACCGGGCGGCTCCTGTGCCGCGTCCGTCACAGGAGTCGCGCCCGTGTCACACATATCCGGATTACGCGGGTTTTCGGTCACAGGCGGTCCACAGCCCCTCCCCCGCCTTCACCGGGCGTCGTTCTCCGGGCACAAAGCGAGTGATCGTCAGTGTCCGCGCACCGGCTCCCCCGACGGCCTCCCGGCCGGCCCCGGGCGTGGACGAGGAGGTGTCGTCCGATGAGCGACCGTCAGCTGTGGTCCTACAAGGAGATCGCCGCCCACATCCGGGTACAGCCGGACACCGTGCGCTCCTACCGCAAGCACGGACTGCTTCCCGCCCCCGACCACGTGGAGGGGGGCAAGCCCTACTGGTACGCCGACACCATCCGCACCTGGGTGGCCCGCCGCCCGGGCAACCGGGGCCGGCGCGAGGAGTGACCGCCTCCGGAGGGACCCGGCCGCCGGACACGCCCGCCCCGTCCGGCACACACTGGAAGGGTGCCGGATGACGACTTGATACCCCCTAGGGGTATAGTCTCTGGTAGAGAGAGACACCCCCTGATAGGAGAACGACATGACCGCCGTGACGGAAACCGTGTACAAGGTCACCGGAATGACCTGCGGGCACTGCGAGGGTGCCGTGACCGCCGAGCTGACCGCCCTGCCGGGCGTCACCTCCGTCAAGGCCGTCGCCGCCACCGGTGAGGTCACCGTGGTGTCCGCCGCTCCGCTCGCCGAGGACGACGTGCGCGCCGCCGTCGACGAGGCCGGTTACGAGCTCGCCGGCCGGGTCTGAGCCCCCCCTTCCTTCCGCAGTACCCCGCCGGGCCGTACCCGCCAGCCCCCGACTGGACCGTGCGGCCCGGCCCTTCCCCCGGAGCGGGACATGAGCAGCAGCACAGTGCACGAGGGGCCCATAGCCGAGGTCGAGCTGACCATCGGCGGAATGACCTGCGCCTCCTGCGCGGCCCGCATCGAGAAGAAGCTGAACCGGATGGACGGGGTCAGCGCCACGGTGAACTACGCCACCGAGAAGGCGCGCGTCTCCTACGGCGACGGCGTGCGGGTGGCCGACCTGATCGAGACGGTGGTCCGCACCGGCTACACCGCCGAGGAGCCTCCGCCGCCCGAGCCCGAGCGCGAGGAGTCCGGGCCCCGGCCGCGGGACGGCTCCGACCCGGCGCTCGCCGCGCTGCGGCAGCGGCTGCTGGTGTCGGCCGCGCTGGCCCTGCCCGTCGTCCTGCTGTCGATGGTCCCCGTCCTCCAGTTCGACAACTGGCAGTGGCTCTGCCTGACCCTGGCCTCCCCCGTCGTGGTCTGGGGCGCCCTCCCGTTCCACCGGGCCGCCTGGACCAACCTCCGGCACGGCGCCGCGACCATGGACACCCTGGTCTCGGTGGGCACGCTCGCCGCCTACGCCTGGTCCCTGTGGGCCCTGTTCTTCGGGCACGCGGGGATGACCGGCATGCGGCACGGCTTCGAGCTCACCGTCCGGCGGGCCGACGGCTCCTCCGCCCTCTACCTGGAGGTGGCGGCGGGCGTCGTCACCTTCATCCTGCTCGGCCGCTACCTGGAGGCCCGCTCCAAGCGGAAGGCCGGCGCCGCCCTGAGGGCCCTGCTGGAACTGGGCGCCAAGGACGTGGCCGTGCTGCGGGGCGGCAGGGAGGTGCGGATCCCGGTGGCCTCCCTCGCGGCGGGCGACCGGTTCGTCGTCCGGCCCGGCGAGAAGATCGCCACCGACGGCAGGGTCGTCGAGGGCAGCTCCGCCGTGGACGCCTCGATGCTGACCGGCGAGTCCGTGCCGGTCGAGGTGACCGTCGGGGACGCCGTCGCCGGTGCCACCGTCAACGCCTCCGGCCGGCTCGTCGTGGAGGCCACCCGGGTCGGGGCCGACACCCAGCTCGCCCGGATGGCCAAGGCGGTCGAGGAGGCGCAGAACGGCAAGGCCGAGGTGCAGCGGCTCGCCGACCGGATCTCCGGCGTCTTCGTGCCCGTCGTGCTGCTGCTCGCGCTCGGCACCTGGGTCGTCTGGCTGCTGCTCACCGACGACGCCACGGCCGCGTTCACCGCCGCCGTGGCCGTCCTGATCATCGCCTGCCCCTGCGCGCTGGGCCTGGCCACCCCGACCGCCCTGATGGTCGGCACCGGCCGGGGCGCCCAGCTGGGCATCCTGATCAAGGGGCCGGAGGTGCTGGAGTCGACCCGCGCCGTGGACACCGTCGTCCTGGACAAGACCGGGACCGTGACCACGGGCCGGATGGCCCTGTCCGGGGTGCACCCCGCCGACGGGGTGGACGAGAAGGAGCTGCTGCGGCTCGCCGGGGCCCTGGAGCACGCCTCCGAGCACCCGATCGCCCGGGCCGTCGCCGCCGGAGCCGCCGAGGCCGCCGAGGCCGCGGGCGGGCTGCCGGTCCCCGAGTCCTTCGAGAACCTCGCGGGGCTGGGCGTCAGCGGCGTGGTCGAGGGCCGCACCGTCCTGGTGGGGCGCGAACGGATGCTGGCCGAGCGGGGCATCACCCCGCCCGGCTCCCTCGCCGGGGCCCGGGCGGCCGCCGAGGCCGCCGGCAGCACGGCGGTGCTGGTCGCCTGGGACGGCGAGGCCCGCGGGCTGCTGACCGTCGCCGACGCCGTGAAGCCGACCAGCGCCGAGGCCGTGGCCCGGCTGCGGGCGCTCGGCCTCACCCCGGTCCTGCTGACCGGGGACAACCGGGCGGTGGCCGAGACGGTGGCCCGCGAGGTGGGGATCGACGAGGTGATCGCCGAGGTGCTCCCGCAGGACAAGGTGGACGTGGTCCGCCGGCTCCAGGCCGAGGGCCGCACCGTCGCCATGGTGGGCGACGGGGTCAACGACGCGGCCGCCCTCGCCCGGGCCGACCTCGGCCTGGCCATGGGCACCGGCACCGACGCCGCCATCGAGGCCGGCGACCTGACCCTCGTACGGGGCGACCTGCGGGTGGCGGCCGACGCGATCCGGCTCTCGCGCCGGACCCTGGCCGTCATCAAGGGAAACCTGTTCTGGGCCTTCGGCTACAACGTGGCGGCCCTGCCGCTGGCGGCCGCGGGCCTGCTCAACCCGATGATCGCGGGGGCCGCGATGGCCTTCTCCTCGGTCTTCGTGGTGACGAACAGCCTGCGGCTGCGCTCGTTCCGCTAGCGGGGGCTCCTCCCCGGAGCCTCCACAACTCCTTCACTGGAGACGCAGATCACAGTGATGGCAGCGTAACCATCCGGGGTCGTCCCGGGTCTAATGGGGCGATGCCAGAAACATCTTGGGGGATGTTTCACGGAGGTCTTGGGGGACGTCCGCGGCATCCGCCGGCCGGGACGCGTGCCCTCGGGAAGCTTTGAGCGGCCCTCCCGACCCGAACGGGTCCCGGCACACACCGACGCCCCGGCGCGCGGATCCCGTGGGGGGAATCCGCTGCCGGGGAAAGAGGAGCGCCCCGCCCGTCGACCCGTGGGGGGATCGACGGCGGGGCGCTTCTCGCGTACTGGGCCCTGGGGGCTCGGGTTCAGCGGGCCTCGACCGGGACGAAGTCGCGCAGGACCTCGCCGGTGTAGATCTGGCGCGGGCGGCCGATGCGGGAGCCGGGCTCCTTGATCATCTCGTGCCACTGGGCGATCCAGCCGGGCAGGCGGCCGAGCGCGAACAGCACGGTGAACATCTCGGTCGGGAAGCCCATGGCCCGGTAGATGAGACCGGTGTAGAAGTCCACGTTCGGGTAGAGGTTGCGCGAGACGAAGTACTCGTCGGCGAGCGCGTGCTCCTCCAGCTTGAGCGCGATGTCCAGCAGCTCGTCGCTCTTGCCGAGCGCCGAGAGGACATCGTGCGCCGCAGCCTTGATGATCTTCGCCCGGGGGTCGAAGCTCTTGTAGACGCGGTGCCCGAAGCCCATCAGGCGGACGCCGTCCTCCTTGTTCTTCACCTTGCGGATGAAGGCGTCGACGTCGCCGCCGTCCTTCTTGATGCCTTCGAGCATCTCCAGGACGGACTGGTTGGCGCCACCGTGCAGCGGGCCCCACAGGGCCGAGATGCCGGCGGAGATCGAGGCGAACATGTTCGCCTGCGAGGAGCCCACCAGGCGCACGGTGGAGGTCGAGCAGTTCTGCTCGTGGTCCGCGTGCAGGATCAGCAGCTTGTCGAGCGCGGAGACCACGACCGGGTCGAGCTCGTACTCCTGGGCCGGCACGGAGAAGGTCATGCGCAGGAAGTTCTCGACGTAACCGAGGTCGTTACGCGGGTAGACCACGGGGTGGCCGACCGACTTCTTGTACGCGTAGGCCGCGATCGTCGGGAGCTTGGCCAGCAGGCGGATCGTCGAGAGGTTGCGCTGCTTCTCGTCGAAGGGGTTGTGGCTGTCCTGGTAGAAGGTGGACAGCGCGCTGACGACCGAGGACAGCATGGCCATCGGGTGGGCGTCGCGCGGGAAGCCGTCGTAGAACCGCTTGACGTCCTCGTGCAGCAGCGTGTGCTGGGTGATGTCGTTGCGGAACGCCGCGAGCTGGTCGACCGTCGGCAGCTCGCCGTTGATCAGAAGGTAGGCGACCTCGATGAAGGTCGAGCGCTCCGCCAGCTGCTCGATCGGGTAACCGCGGTAGCGCAGGATGCCCTGCTCACCGTCGAGGTAGGTAATCGCGGACTTGTAGGCGGCGGTGTTGCCGTAGCCGCTGTCCAGAGTGACGAGCCCGGTCTGGGCCCTCAGCTTCGCGATGTCGAAGCCCTGGTCACCGACGGTGCTCTCGATCACCGGGTAGGTGTATTCGCCGTCCGCGTACCGGAGTACTACAGAGTTGTCGCTCACGTCATCCCTCACCGACGTAGTGCCTCTTCTTCGAGGTGCCCTGACTGCCTCTACCTTCCCCCATTTGGCGCAGGAGAGTGCACTCGGGGTCGGCCTTTGGTCTTTTTGACGGCACTGAGTGCCGTCAACCTGCTCATCCTGCCCTGCCCGCGGGGCCCGTGGGAACCCAAATGATCGATCATCTAGGTGATGTTTCCCACCGGTATCCGTCCGGCGAGCCTGGCGGCGACCGCCGTGAACCTCCTGCCTGCGGAAACCGTACGGACCGCCTGCCCCAGGGCCTTGCGTGACCCGACGAGGACGACGAGTTTCTTCGCCCTGGTCACCGCCGTGTAGAGCAAGTTCCGCTGGAGCATCATCCAAGCGCCGGTCGTGACCGGGATCACGACCGCCGGATACTCACTCCCCTGGGAGCGGTGGATGGTGACCGCGTAGGCGTGCGCCAGCTCGTCCAGCTCGGCGAACTCGTACCCCACCTCCTCGTCCTCCTCCGTACGGACCGTCAAGCGCTGCTCGTCCGGGTCGAGAGCGGTCACCACGCCGACGGTGCCGTTGAAGACACCATTGGCACCTTTCTCATAGTTGTTCCTGATTTGGGTGACTTTGTCACCCACCCGGAAGACCCGCCCGCCGAACCGCTTCTCGGGCAGGTCCGGCCTGGCCGGGGTGATGGCCTGCTGGAGCAGCCCGTTCAGGTGGCCCGCGCCGGCCGGTCCGCGGTGCATCGGCGCCAGCACCTGGATGTCTCGCCGCGGGTCGAGCCCGAATCTGGCGGGGATCCGGCGGGCCGCGACGTCCACCGCGAGGACGCCGGCCGCCTCGGTGTCCTCCTCGGGGAAGAGGAAGAAGTCCGGCAGCCCGTCGGTGATGGGCGCCACCCCGGTGTTGATGCGGTGGGCGTTGGTGACCACGCCGGACTGCTGGGCCTGCCGGAAGATCCGGGTCAGCCGGACGGCGGGCACCGGACCGCCCTCGGCGAGCAGGTCCCGCAGCACTTCGCCCGCGCCGACCGACGGGAGCTGGTCCACGTCCCCCACCAGCAGCAGGTGCGCCCCCGGGGCCACCGCCTTGACCAGCTTGTTGGCGAGCAGCAGGTCCAGCATCGAGGCCTCGTCGACCACGACCAGGTCGGCGTCGAGCGGGCGGTCCCGGTCGTACGCGGCGTCCCCGCCGGGTTTGAGCTCCAGCAGCCGGTGCACGGTGGAGGCCTCGGCCCCGGTGAGCTCGGACAGCCGCTTCGCCGCCCGGCCGGTGGGGGCGGCGAGCACCACCTTGGCCTTCTTGGCCCGGGCGAGCTCCACGATCGAGCGCACGGTGAACGACTTGCCGCAGCCCGGGCCGCCGGTGAGGACGGCGACCCGGCGGGTCAGCGCCAGGCGGACCGCGTCCCGCTGCTCGGGGGCGAGCGAGGCCCCCGTCCGCCCGGCGAGCCAGCCCAGGGCCTTCTCCCAGTCCACGTCCCGGAAGCCGGGCATCCGGTCCTCCTCGGCGTTCAGCAGCCGCCGGACCTGGCCCGCGAGCGACAGCTCGGCCCGGTGGAACGGGACGAGGTAGACGGCGGTGAGCGGGTCCGGGCCGCCCTGCGGGTCGGGCACGGACTCCCGTACGACCCCCTCCGGGTCGGCGGCGAGCTCGGCCAGGCATTCGATGACCAGCCCGGTGTCCACCTGGAGCAGCTTCACCCCGTCGGAGATGAGCCGCTCCTGGGGGAGGAAGCAGTGGCCCTGGTCGGCGGACTGCGACAGCGCGTACTGGAGCCCGGCCTTGACCCGCTCGGGGCTGTCGTGCGGGATGCCGACGGCCTGGGCGATCCGGTCGGCGGTGAGGAACCCGATGCCCCAGACGTCGGCGGCGAGCCGGTACGGCTGGTTCCTCACCACCGAGATGGAGGCGTCCCCGTACTTCTTGTAGATGCGGACGGCGATGGAGGTGGAGACGCCGACGCCCTGGAGGAAGACCATGACCTCCTTGATGGCCTTCTGCTCCTCCCAGGCGGCGCCGATCAGCTTCGTCCGCTTGGGGCCGAGGCCCGGTACCTCGATCAGCCGCTTCGGCTCGCCCTCGATCACGTCGAGGGTGTCGAGGCCGAAGTGCTCCACGATCCGGTCGGCGATCCTCGGCCCGATGCCCTTGATCAGGCCGGAGCCCAGGTAGCGCCGGATGCCCTGGATGGTGGCGGGCAGGACCGTCGAGTAGTTCTCGACGGTGAACTGGCGTCCGTACTGGGGGTGCGAGCCCCAGCGGCCCTCCATGCGCAGGGACTCGCCGGGCTGCGCGCCGAGCAGGGAGCCCACGACGGTCAGCAGGTCCCCGGACCCGCGGCCCGTGTCGACCCGGGCGACCGTGTAGCCGCTCTCCTCGTTGGCGTAGGTGATGCGCTCCAGCACCCCCTCGACCACCGCGAGTTGCACCACCCCGTTGTTTGCCATGGCACGAAGCTACCGCCCCGCGCCGACAGCGGGCCGGGCCTGTGGACAAACGAAAGGGGGTCCGGCCTCGCGGCCGGACCCCCTCACGGTTACCCCTCCCTCGTCGGACTTCCCGATCCCCCCGGATCCCCACCCGGAAGTCCCGACGCACAGTACGACCCACGCCCGGCCCGGAGGGTTGCATGCGGAATCACAGCTTTACCTTTCCATTACCGAACGTGGTCCGGAGGTCGCTCTGAGATGCCGATAAATCCCCGCACACGTAGCGTTCCAGGCATGAGTGAATCTTCCTTCCAGGACGACGTGATCCACGAACTCGGCGACGACGGGCTCCAGGAGATCGCCGGTGTGCTCGGCACCGACACCGACGGCGCCCGCGAGACCGTCGCGCACACCGTCGGAGCGATGACCGGCGGCCTCCAGGAGAAGGCCGAGGGCGGGGACGACGAGGTCCGCCAGGCCTTCGCCGAGGTGGCCCAGCCGCCCCTCCAGGGTGTGGCCACCCTCGGCGGCGGCCTCGGCGGGCTGCTCGGCGGCGGGATGATGGCCGGGGTGCTGAGCAAGGTGAGCAAGCCGGTCGCCGAAGCGGTGTCGAAGAAGACGGGCCTCCCCGCCGCGAGCGTCTCCCGGGCCATCGAGTTGCTGATCCCGGTCGTGCTGACCGTCTTCGCCAAGCGCGCCGCCGGCAAGGGCGCGCCCACCGCGGGCGCCCCGGGCGCGGCCCCCGCGGAGGGCGGCGGCCTCGGCGACCTGCTGGGCCGGATCCTCGGCGGCGACAGGAAGTAGGCGGCGGGAAGCAGGCGGCAGGAAGCAGGCGTCAGGAAGCAGCAGCGGCGGCAGCGGCGGCGGCCCGTCCTAGCGGGCCGCCCCCACCGCGCCGGCGGGGGCGCCCGCGGCGGCCGCGCCCCGCCTCCCGCCCGCCGGGGCCAGCGAGGTCAGACCGACCCCGCCGACCAGCAGCACCGCCGCCAGCCAGCGCGGCCCCGAGACCGGTTCCCCGAGCACCAGCGCGGCCGAGGACATCCCGAACACCGGCACCAGCAGCGAGAACGGCGCCACGGCCGAGGCCGGGTAGCGGCGCAGCAGGTAGCCCCACGCGCCGAAGCCGAACACCGTGGACACCCAGGCGACGTAGCCGATGACGGCCACCCCGGACCAGTCCAGGGCGCGCAGCGCGGCCAGGTCCCGCTCGGGGCCCTCCAGCAGCAGCGACAGCCCCAGCAGCGGCACCACCGGGACGGTGCACACCCAGACCATGAAGTTCAGCGCGTCGGGCGGGGCCGCCTTGCGGGTGAGCACGTTGGACACGCCCCAGCACGCGGCGGCCGCCACGACCAGGGTGAACCCGGCCGCCGGGCCCGACAGGCCGGTGTCGGCGGCCGCGACCGCGATCCCCGCCAGTGCCACCACCATGCCCAGCACCCGCACCCGCCCGGGCCGCTCGCGCAGCACGACGGCGGCGAGGACGGCGGTGAACACGGCCTGGATCTGGAGCACCAGCGAGGACAGCCCGGCCGGCATCCCGGCGGCCATGCCCGTGAACAGCAGCCCGAACTTGGCGATGCCGAGCGCCACCCCGACCCCCAGGATCCACTTCCAGGCGACCTTGGGCCGCCCCACGAGGAACACGGCGGGCAGCGCGGCGACCAGGAAGCGCAGCGCGGACAGCAGCAGCGGCGGGAAGTGGCCGAGCCCGATCTGGATGACGACGAAGTTGAACCCCCAGACGGCGGCGACGAGGACGGCGAGAGCGGTGTGTACGGGACGCATGCCCCGAGCATCGGCCGCCCCCACCATGTAGCACCAGCGCGCATGTCTTCCGGGATGGATGAAGCGTTCCTTACGAGAGCCCGCCCCGGCCCCCTACGATGGCGGGATGCTCGACCTGCCCCGGCTGCGCGCCCTGCACGCCGTCTCCGTCCACGGCTCCGTGGCTGCCGCGGCCGCCGCCCTCGGCTACACCCCCTCCGCCGTCTCGCAACAGATCGGCAAACTGGAGCGGGAGACCCGCACGACCCTGCTGGAGCGGCGCGGGCGCGGGGTCGCCCTCACCGAGGAGGCCCGCCACCTGGCCGAGACCGCGCGGGAGTTGCTGGCGATCGTCGAGCGGGCCGAGACCACCCTGGAGGAGCGGCGCGGCCGGCCCGGCGGGCTGCTGACGGTGGCCGCGTTCGCCTCGGCCGCGCGCGGTCTGCTGCCTGGTGTCCTGGCCGATCTGGCCGCCCGCCATCCGGCGCTGGACGTACGCCTCACAGAGGTGGACCCGCACCTGTCGGTGGACCTGGTGGCCCGGGGCGTCACGGACCTGGCGGTGGCCCACGACTGGGACATCGCCCCGCTGCCCGCCCCCGAGGGCGTGGAGCACGCGCTGATCGGGGACGACCGGTGCGACCTGGTGGTCCCGGCCGGGCACCCCTTCACCGCCCGGGCCGTGGTCCGCCGCGCGGACCTCGGGGGGCAGCGGTGGGTGTGCCAGCCGCCGGGCCGGGTCTGCCACGACTGGCTGGTGCGGACCCTGCGCACGGCCGGGTTCGAGCCCGACGTGGCGCACATGGCCGAGGAGAACCACACCATCGTCGCCCTGGTCGCGGCCGGGCTCGGGATCGCGGTCGTGCCCCGGCTGGGCACCGGCCCGCTGCCGCCCGGCGCGGTGGCCGTCCCGCTGGAGCCGGTGCCGGTGCGCCGGCTGTACGCCCTGTGGCGGACGGGCGCCGCCCGCCGGCCGGCGATCACCGAGACCGTCCGCACCCTCCAGGAGCACTGGCCGGCCGTGGCGGGCCTGCTTCCGGGGGACGCCGCGGGTGTCCCGGGGACGCGGGGCGCGGACCGGGAGTAGGGTCCCGGGAGTGCCGTACCACGCCTCCCGCCGGGCCCTGCTCGCCGCCGCGGCCATGGCCGCCGCCTCGGCCGCGGGCGCCGCCGCGTCCGCCACGGGTTCCCACCGCACCCCCGACGACCCCCGCTCCCCCGCGGGCCCCCCGGGCCGCCGCACGGACCCGGAGGGACTGCGGGCCCTGGTGGCCTCGATGGAGCTGCCCGCGCTGGTGGGGCAGCTGTTCGTGTCGCGGGCGTACGGGCATTCGGCGACCGACCCCGACCCGGCCGACGCGGAGCTGAACCGGGCCCAGTTCGGCGTGCGCACCGCCGCCGAGCTGGTGGCCCGTTACCACCTGGGCGGGATCGTCTACTTCGCCTGGGCGCACAACACCCGCTCCCCGCGGCAGATCGCCGCCCTGTCCAACGGCCTCCAGCGGGCCGCGGCCGGCTCCGGCGCCGGGATCCCGCTGCTGCTCTCCGTCGACCAGGAGCACGGGGCCGTCGCCCGGATCGGCCGCCCCGCGACGCTGCTGCCCGGGGCGATGGCGCTCGGCGCGGGCGGCTCGTCCGCCGACGCCCGCCGGGCGGCCCGGGTCGGGGGGGCCGAGCTGGCCGCCCTCGGGATCCGGCAGGACTACGCCCCGGTGGCCGACGTGAACGTGAACCCGGCCAACCCGGTGATCGGGGTGCGCTCCTTCGGCTCCGATCCGGACGCGGTGGCGGAGCTGGTGGCCGCCCAGGTGCGCGGCTACCAGGGGGCGGGCGTGGCGGCGACGGCGAAGCACTTCCCGGGGCACGGGGACACCGAGACCGACAGCCACGTCGGCCTGCCGGTGATGCGGCACAGCCGCGCGCGGTGGGAGGAGCTGGACGAGCCCCCGTTCCGGGCGGCCGTGGAGGCGGGCGCGGACGTGGTGATGACGGCGCACATCGTCTTCCCCGCGCTCGATCCCTCGGGGGACCCGGCGACCCTCTCCCACCCGATCGTGACCGGCATCCTGCGCGAACGCCTGGGCTTCCGGGGGGTGGTGGTGACCGACGCCCTCGACATGGCCGGGGTCCGGCAGAAGTACGGGGACGACCGGGTGCCGGTACTGGCCCTCAAGGCGGGCTGCGACCAGCTGCTGAACGCCCCCGACCTGGGGCTGGCGTACCGCAGCGTGCTGGCGGCGGTGGAGTCGGGCGAACTCACCCGGGAGCGGGTCGAGGAGTCGGTGCTGCGGATCCTGCGGGTCAAGGCCCGCCGGGGCCTGTTCGAGGACCCGTACGCCGACGAGGCGCGGGTGGACGCGGTGGTGGGCACCCGGGAGCACCTGGCGGCGGCCGACGCGGTCGCGGCCGGGACGACCACCCTGCTGGCCAACCCCCGCGGGCTGCTGCCCCTGGACGCGTCGGCGGGGCCCCGGCTGCTGGTGACGGGCGCCGACCCGGCCTCCCCCACCGGGACGACGGGACCCCCGACGGCGGTCCTGGCGCGGGAGCTGACGGCCCTGGGCTGCCGGGCGCAGGCCCTGCCCCCGGAGCGGGCGGTGGCGGCCGCGCCGGGGAACGCGGCGGTGCTGGTGTGCACGTACAACGTCCCGGAGGGGGAGAGTCCGCAGCGGACGCTGGTGGCGGACCTGGTGGCGACGGGCGTCCCGGTGGTGCTGGTGGCGGTCCGCAACCCGTACGACCCGGCCCGGCTGCCGCGGTGCGCGGCCGAGCTGGCCACGTACACCTGGACGGACGTGGAACTGCGGGCCGCGGCCCGGGTGGTGACGGGGGCGGAACGGCCGTCGGGCCGTCTGCCGGTCCCGGTGCCGGGCCGCTACCCGCTGGGCCACGGGCTGGAGTACTGAAGCACTCCGGCCCGCGGCCCGGCGGCGACCGCCACGCCGTCAGGCGGGCACCCGCTACGGCCGCAGGGAGTCGCGGCGCAGGTCGGTCCGGTCGAGCTGCGGGTCCGGGGCGGCGAGCGGGGCCGCCGTCTGCGGGGCGGCCTTCTGCGCCCCGAACACGGTCGCGGCGGGGGCCACGCCGGCCCACTGCTGGATCCGGGCGGTGGCCAGGGCCTTCTCGCCGTCCTGGAGCTTGGAGACGTTGGCTCCGTGGTTGGCGCCGGGCGCGATCATCACGTAGCTGTCGGTGGCCCCGTAGCCGACGTGGAAGGGCTCGGCGCCCCACGGGTCGTTCTGCCCGTACACGAACAGCATCTGGTGGGCGTTGTTCCTCACCCAGTTGTCCACGTCCGCCATGGCTCCCGGCCGGAAGGTCATGGGGATGTCGCGCGGGACGAAGTTGCGCGGCGGCTGGTAGCCGTAGCGGCTCAGGCCCTTCAGCCAGGGCTGCTTGATGTCCGGCGAGCCGAGCTGGGTGCCCGCCTGGTAGTAGTACGGCGTGTACGTCTCCAGGCCCTGGTCGGCGTAGGCCGAGAAGCCGGAGATGGTGTCGACGCTGTCCCAGATCTGCTGGTCGGTCGCGGTCTTGGCGTCGGGGACGGTCCCGCAGTCGGAGAGCAGGCTGTACTGCCAGAAGGCCCAGGTGTAGTCGAGGACGACGGCCTCGAAGGCCTTGTCCATGCTGCCGACCGTGTTGAAGGTCCAGCCGTTGGCGGCGGCGGCCTCCTTGTACTTGGCCTCCAGCGGTTCGCGCCGGATCAGGGCCTCGCGCTGGACGGCGGCCAGCTTGTCGCGGCACTCCTTGGTGCCGACCTTGGTGAAGAACCGGTCGTAGGCCGAGTCCTCGTTGTTGACGACGTCGTTGGGCGCGACGTAGGCGACGACGCCGTCCATGTCGCGCGGGTAGAAGCGCTCGAAGTACGTCGCCGTCATCCCGCCCTTGCTGGCGCCAGTGGCGAGCCAGTTCTTGGTGTAGATCTTCTTCAGGGCGGTGAAGATGCGGTGCTGGTCGCTGGCCGCCTGCCAGATGTCCAGCTTCGACCAGTCCGCCGGGTCGGGGCGGGACGGGTTGAAGAATCGATACTCCATGGACACCTGGTTGCCGTCGACTATGGTCGTCGGCTCGGCGCGGCGCGGGTTGGTGTTGACGTTGTAGCCGGAGGTGTAGAACACCGTCGGCCGGGACTCGTCCTTGTGCAGCAGGGTGATGCGCTGCTTGAAGGTCCCCTTCGACGGCTGCCGGTGGTCGATCGGCTGCTCGTAGTTCAGCACGAAGAACCGGTAACCGGGGTACGGCTTCTCCTCGATCAGGCTCATGCCGGGGATGGCGAGGATCCGGTCCCTGATGTCCGCGGTGGTGCCCTGCCCGGCGGTGGTCGGCGCGGTGGCGGCCGGCTCTGCGGCGGTGGCCGCCTGAGCCGTCAGGCCGACCGGGCCGAAGGTGCCGATCAGCACCGTGAGCGGCAGCAGCCGGCCAAGCGTCTTGCGCATGCACTTCTCCCCATTCGGTCCACTGGTGGTCGCCGTGAACCTAGCGGGGTCAACACGCCCGTGAACAGTAGTGGTTGGGCCGCTGCGTCAGCACAGGATCCAGCCGGATTCCACCGATCCGGCCGCGACGCTCCCCCTTACATACACACATCGGTTGATCGCGCCCACGGTGACGGGGCCCGCGTACCGGGTGAATTGCCCCGCATCGCCCACGGGGACCCCGCCGCGCGGCTGCACGCTCACCGCGAGGTGGCGGCGCTCGCCGGGGTGCAGGGCCACGTTCACCGCGCAGACCTGCGTCCGGCTCTTGTACACGCGCACCTCGGCGCCCGGCAGCGGCAGCGTCCGCACCAGCTCGCCCGGACAGCCGCCGGTGGCCGCGGCCGCCTGCGGCGCCGCCGCGAGCACCCCGCCGACGGCCAGCCAGAGCGCCGCCCCGAACACCCCGAGGGACACGCCCCGCCCGCGCGCCGTCCGCGCCTTCCACCCCTGAGACACCCTGACCCCCCGATCGGTCGTACGTCACGCGTACTGACGTACGTACGACGCGCCGGACCCCCGGAAGGTTGCACTACCCTGGGCGATCGACCGCATGCCCGGAGTAATCATGAAAGGCGTCCGCCCATGACCACCGACCTGCTCGACCGGAAGCTGGAGCGCGCGTTCGCGCACCTGGACGCGGACGACAACGGCGTGATCGACGAGAAGGACATGATCGCGCTCGGCTCCCGGCTGCTGACCGCGCTGGCCGAGCCCGCCGACTCCCCCAAGGCGGCCGAGGTCTTCCGCGGGCTCACCGACTTCTGGGTGGACCTCTTCAACGAGCTGGGCGTGGGCCAGGACCAGAAGCTGACGCCCGCCCAGTACCGGGACGGGATGACCCGCCTCTACAAGGACGGCGGCCCGGCGTACGAGAAGTCCTTCCGGCCGATGATGAAGGCGATGCTCACGGTCGTCGACACCAACGGGGACGGGCACATCAGCCCCGAGGAGTTCCACAAGGCGCAGCTGGCCTTCGACACCAGGCTGGAGCCGGCCGACGCGGACGCCCTCTTCGCGCGGATCGACAAGAACCACGACGGGTACCTGTCGCTGGACGAGCTCCTCGACGCGGTGCGCGAGTACTACACCGGCGAGGACGAGGACGCCCCGGGCAACCTGCTCTTCGGCGAGCTCTGACACCCGGGGCGTACTCCTGAGGGCTCCGCTACGCGGCGGCGGCCGGCTCGTCCTCGCCGACGAAGGTCCGCCAGAGCACGGCGTAGCGGCCGCCCCGGGCCAGCAGTTCGGCGTGGCTGCCGTCCTCGACGACCCGGCCGCGCTCCATGACCACCACCCGGTCGGCCCGGGCGGCGGTGGTCAGCCGGTGCGCCACCACCAGGGTGGTGCGCTTGCCCGCGAGCCGGTCGGTGGCCTGGTTGACCTGGGCCTCGGTGGCCAGGTCCAGGGCGGCGGTGGCCTCGTCGAGCAGCAGGACGTCCGGGTCGACGAGCTCGGCGCGGGCCAGTGCGATCAGCTGCCGCTGGCCCGCGGAGAGGTTGCGGCCGCGCTCGGAGACGGTGTGCAGGTAGCCGCCGTCGAGGGTGGCGATCATGTCGTGGGCGCCGACCGCGCGGGCGGCCGCCTCCACCTCGGCGTCGCTCGCGCCCGGCCGCCCGTAGGCGATGGCGTCGCGGACCGTCCCCGGGAAGAGGTACGACTCCTGGGGGACGACCCCGAGCCGGTGGCGGTAGGCCGTCAGGTCCAGCTCGCGCAGGTCGGTGCCGTCGGCGGTGACCCGGCCGGAGGTCGGGTCGTAGAACCGGGCGACCATCTTGACCAGCGTGGACTTCCCGGCGCCGGTCTCGCCGACGAAGGCGACGGTCTGCCCGGCCGGTATCCGCAGGCTGATGCCGCCCAGCGCCTCGCCCTCCTCGCCGCGCTCCTCCGCGGTGGCGTACGCGAAGCGCACGTCCTCGAAGGCGATCTCGCCGCGCAGGGCGGCGACCTCGCGTGGCACCGCCGGGGGCGGGGTGGTGGTGGGCTCGCGCAGCAGGTCCTGGATGCGGCCGAGGGAGACGGTGGCCTGCTGGTAGCCGTCGAAGACCTGGGAGAGCTGCTGGACCGGGGCGAAGAACAGGTCGATGTAGAGCAGGTACGCCACCAGGGCGCCTGTGGTGAGGGTGGCCGCCTCCACCCGGCCCGCGCCGACGATCAGCACGGCCGCCGCCGCGCCGGAGGACAGCAGCTGGACGAAGGGGAAGTAGACGGATATCAGCCACTGGCCGCGCACCCGCGCCCGGCGGTAGGAGTCGCTGCGCTCGGCGAAGCGGGCGGCGCCGGTGTGCTGGCGGCGGAAGGCCTGGACCAGGCGCAGTCCGGCGACGGACTCCTGGAGGTCGGCGTTGACCAGGCTGACCCGGTCGCGGGCGAGCTCGTACGCGGCGACCGACTTGCGGCGGAAGACGAACGTGCCGAGGACCAGGACGGGGAGGGTGGCGAAGACGATCAGCGCGAGTTCGAGGTCGAGGACGAGCAGGGCGATCAGGATGCCGAAGAAGGTCAGGACCGAGACGACGGCGGTGACCAGTCCGGTCTGCAGGAAGCTGGAGAGGGAGTCCACGTCGGTGGTCATCCGGGTCATGATCTTGCCGGTGAGCTCGCGCTCGTAGTAGTCCAGGCCGAGGCGCTGGAGCTGGGCGAAGATCTTGACGCGCAGGGCGTAGAGCACGCGCTCGCCGGTGCGCCCGGTCATCCGGGTCTCGGCGAACTGGGCGGCCCACTGGGCGGTCACGACGGCCAGGGCGAGGACCGCGGCGGCCCACACCGCCCCGAGGGCGGCCTTCTCGACGCCCTGGTCGATGCCGTGCCGGATGAGCACCGGCAGCAGCAGACCGGCGCCGGCGTCGAGGGCGACGAGGCCGAGGCTGATGGCGAGGGGGGCCCAGAAGCCGTGCAGCAGCCGGCGCAGGCCGTAGCTCTCCTCGGCGGCCGCGGCGCGCTCCTCGTCCACCTCGGGCCGGTCGTCGGCCGGCGGGAGGGCGGCGACCTGGGCGAGCAGCTCGGGGGTGGCGCCCGGCGCGGGCTCCTCGGCCTTGTCCCGGCGCCGCCACAGCTCGGGGGTCACCCCGTCGGCGACGCGCCGCTTGGCGCTCACCGGCTCGGAGTCGATCTCGGCCTCCAGCTCGATGTCCCGTTCCAGGTCCCGCTCGACGTCCCGTTCGAACTCGGTCATGGAGGGCGCGTCGGGGGTGCGCGGGGAGCCCGCGCCGAGGGCCTCGGGGTCGGTCAGCAGCCGGCGGTAGAGGGCCGAGCGGCGCTCCAGCTCCTCGTGCGTGCCGAGGTCGGCGAGCCGGCCGCCGTCGAGTACGGCGATCCGGTCGGCGAGGGCGAGGGTGGAGCGGCGGTGGGCGATCAGGAGGGTGGTGCGGCCGGCCATGACGGCGCGCAGCGCCTCGTGGATCTCGTGCTCGACGCGGGCGTCGACGGCGGAGGTGGCGTCGTCGAGGAGGAGGAGCCGGGGGTCGGTGAGGAGGGCGCGGGCGAGCGCGATGCGCTGGCGCTGGCCGCCGGAGAGGGTCAGGCCCTGTTCGCCGACCTTGGTGTCGTAGCCGGCGGGCAGGGCTTGAATGAACGATTCCGCTTGGGCCGCGCGGGCGGCCGCGCGGATCTCCTCGTCGGTGGCCTCGGGGCGCCCGTAGGCGAGGTTGGCCCGGATGGTGTCGGAGAAGAGGAAGGAGTCCTCGGGGACCAGGCCGATGGCGGCCCGCAGGGAGTCGTACGTCAGCTCGCGCACGTCGTGGCCGCCGACGCGGACGGTGCCGTGGTCGGCGTCGTAGAAGCGCGGCAGGAGGAGGGAGATGGTGGACTTGCCGGAGCCGGACGCCCCGACGACGGCGACGGTCTCCCCCTCGGCGAGCCGGAGCGAGAACCCGTCCAGGACGGGCCGCTCGGGGTCGTAGCCGAAGCGGACGTCCTCGAACTCGACGGTGGCGGGGGCGTCGGCGGGCAGCTCCCGCGTCCCCTCCCGGATCACCGGCTCGGTGTCGATCAGCTCGAAGACCCGCTCGACGCCGGCCCGGGCCTGCTGGCCGACGGTGAGCACCATGGCCAGCATGCGGACGGGGCCGACGAGCTGGGCGAGGTAGGTGGAGAAGGCGACGAAGGTGCCGAGGGTGATGTGCCCCCGGGTCGCCAGCCAGCCGCCGAGGGCCAGCATGGCGACCTGGCCGAGCGCGGGGACGGCCTGGAGGGCGGGGGTGTAGCGGGAGTTCATCCGGACGGCGCGCATCCGGCCGCCGAAGAGCCGGCGCCCGGCCTCGCGGAGCTTGCCGGTCTCCTGCTCCTCCTGCCCGAAGCCCTTGACTACGCGGACGCCGGTGACGGCCCCGTCGACGACGGTGGCGACGGCGGCGGCCTGGCTCTGGGCGTACCAGGTGGCGGGGAAGAGCTTCTTGCGGCTGCGTTTGGCGATGAACCACAGGGCGGGGGCCATCAGCAGCGCGACGACCGTCAGCAGGGGCGACAGCCAGACCATGACGGCCAGGGATATCCCGAAGAGCAGGAAGTTGCCGATGGTCATGGGCAGCATGAAGAGCAGGCCCTGGATCAGCTGGAGGTCGCTGGTGGCCCGCCCGACGACCTGCCCGGTCGACAGCTCGTCCTGGCGCCGGCCGTCGAGGCGGGCGATGGTGTCGTACATGTCGGTGCGCAGGTCGTGCTGCACGTCGAGGGCGAGGCGGCCGCCGTAGTACCGGCGTATGTAGGTGAGCACGTAGACCAGCAGGGCGGCGCCGACGAGCAGGCCCGCCCAGGGGCCCATCTCCTTGGTCCCGTCGCCGATGACGTCGTCGATGATGACGCGGGTGACGAGCGGTACGAGCGCCATGACGGCCATGCCGGCCAGTGAGGACCCCAGCGCGAGCAGCACGTTGAGCCTGTACCGCCAGGTGTAGGCGGCCAGCCGCCTGCCCCAGCCCTGTTTCTCCCCAGCCGCCGTCACGTGGGTGCCTCCCCGTAGGTCCTGTCCTGCCGAGACCCCCAACGCTCCGACCGGCGGATTTCATCCCGCCGCAACAATTCGAACATCCGCGTACGGCGCCTCCGGCGCACGCCGGGAGCGGCCGGACGGGTCAGGTCCGGAGGCAGGGCCAGTGGGAGCGCACCTCACTCGTTCGGGCGGCTTCACGCGCCGCGTCCACCGCCATACACTGGAATGTCTATACGTTCAGCTATATGGAAGACCTTTTCACGGTCGAGATCGAGCCGGAGGTCCGGCTGTGGCTCATGAACCTGTCGGACGCCGACTACCTGGTGGCGGAGCACGCCGTAGGACTTCTCGTCGACGCGCCGACCACACTCGGGGAGCCGTACACACGACATCTGAGAGGCGGCGTCCGCGAGCTGCGGTTCATGCTCGGCCACAACCGCGAGGCGGTGCGCCTCTCGTACCGCCTCGCTCCTGGCCGGAGGATCGTGCTTCTGACCGTCTTCAGGAAGACGAAGCAGCGCGAAGTCGCAGAAGTGGATCGGGCCGTGCGTGCCGGCCGGGTGTGCGAGTCCTCCCATGGACCGGCGGTCGACGTGTATACCCATGACGTCTAGAAGGGAGAATCACCATGGTCAGCCACGCTCAGTGGAAGCTCTCGCGGGACCGGAAGGTGGCACAGGGCCTGGCCGAGTCCGCAGAGACCACACGGCAGCGGGAGGAGATCCGGCTCGCCTTCGAGCTCGGACAGGCGGTGTACGACCGTCGTACCGAGCTCAGGATCTCGCAGACAGAGCTCGCGCGCCGGGCAGGGATGACACAGCCCCAGGTGTCGAAGCTGGAGCTGGGAGGGACCGTACCAACGGTGCCTCTGCTGGCACGGCTCGCTCGGGCCATGGAGTCCGAGCTGACCCTCAAGTTGGTCGGGGAGACGTCCCACGTGGTCTTCGCCGCCCGACATCACGAGGCTGCCTAGCCCATGCCTAGCCCAGGTGGGTCGGGGCGAACATCCTGAGGGTGGCCGGGAGGACGAGGACCGAGGGGCCGGGGGTGGTGAGGGACATGGCGAGGTCCTCGCGGAGGGTGGCCGGGGTGGTGGTGGACGCGGGGACGCCGAAGGACTCGGCGAGGGCGACGAAGTCGGGGCGGGTGAGTTCGGTGGCGGTGGTGCGGCCGTCGAAGGCGTCGGTCATGTACTCGCGCAGGATGCCGTAGCCGCCGTCGTCCACGATCAGCCAGGTGACGTCGAGGTCGTACTGCCGCGCGGTGGCGAGGTCCGAGACGGAGTACATCGCGCCGCCGTCGCCGGAGACCGCGAGGACGGGGGTGCCCGGCTCGGCGACGGCCGCGCCGATGGCCGCGGGGAAGGCGTAGCCGAGGCCGCCGGCGCCCTGGGCCGAGTGCATGGTGTTGGGGTGCTTCGGGTCGAAGGCGGACCAGGCCCAGTAGGACAGGATCGTCATGTCCCAGAAGGACGGGGAGCGGGCCGGCAGGGCGGACCTGATCGAGGTCAGGAGCTCCTGTTCCAGGGTGAGGTCCTGGGCGGCGAGCCGGGCCGCGACGGCGTCGAGGACCGCGCGGACCCGGGCGGGGGCGTCGGCGTCCTCGCGGGGCTCGACCGTCTCCAGCAGGGCCTGGAGGGCCAGTCGGGCGTCGGCGTGGATGCCCAGCGCCGGGTGGTTGGACTCCAGCTTGCCGAGGTCGGCCTCGATCTGGACGACCCGGCCCGTGGGGAAGAACGTGTGGTAGTTGGAGCTGAGTTCCCCCAGGCCCGAGCCGACGACGAGCAGGACGTCGGCGTCCTCCAGGAAGTCCGTCATGTGGCGGTCCTCCAGCCAGGACTGGAGGGAGAGCGGGTGCGTCCAGGGGAAGGCGCCCTTGCCGCCGAAGGTGGTGACGACGGGGGCGTTCAGGCGTTCGGCGAGCTGCCTGAGCTTGCCGGCGGCGTCCGCGCGGACGACCCCGCCGCCCGCGATGATCACGGGGCGGGAGGCCCGGGACAGCCAGTGCGCCGCCAGTGCGGTCAGCTCCGGGCGCGGGGCGAGTTCGTGCGGGCTCGCGTCCATGCCCGTGACCTGCGGGATCACCGTCTCGGCGCGGAGCACGTCCTCGGGGATCTCCACCCAGACGGGGCCGTGCGGGGCGGTCAGGGCCGACTCCCAGGCCTCCGCCACGACGGAGGGGATCTGGGAGGGGGTGCGAGCGATGTGGACCGACTTCACCACGTCACGGAAGGACGCGGACTGCTCGCGCAACTCGTGCAGGTGTCCGCGCCGGCCTCCGCCCAGGCCCGGGGACGGGACCTGGGAGGAGAGGGCGAGCACGGGCGCGGAGGCGGCGGCCGCCTCCGCGAGGGCCGGCAGGGACATGAGCGCCCCGGGGCCGGTGGAGAGCAGCAGCGGGACCGCCTCGCCCGTGAGGCGGCCGTAGGCGTCGGCGGCGAAGCCCGCGTTGTTCTCCGTCCGCAGGCCGATCAGGCGCAGGTCGGAACGGCCGACGGCGTCGAAGAGGGCGAGCGCGTGCTGCCCCGGCAGACCGAAGACGGTCGTCGCGCCGAGGCCGCGCAGCGTCTCCACCACCAGGTCCCCGCCCGTGCGGCCCGGCGGCGGGGCCAGGGCGGCCGCCGTCTGGGCGTCGGTGGGGCGGAGAACCAGGTCGTGGTCGTGCGTCACGTGCTTGCGTGCCCTTCGTGCCGTCGCGCTGCCTTGGCGCTGGGGTGCCGGGCCGCCGTGTTCGCCCCGCCGGGTGTTACTTCGCCTTCGAGGCGGCGATCTGGCGGCTCATGATCGTGGTGAGCTCGTACGCGGTGTGCGAGGCCGCGACCGAGGTGATCTCGGCGTGATCGTACGCCGGGGCGACCTCGACCACGTCGGCGGAAACGAGGTTGCAGGACGACAGGCCGCGGATGATCTCCAGCAGCTCGCGGGAGGTCATGCCGCCCGCCTCCGGCGTGCCGGTGCCGGGCGCGTGCGCCGGGTCCAGGACGTCGATGTCGATGGAGATGTACAGCGGGCGGTCGCCGATGCGCTGGCGCAGCTGGTCGGCGATCTCGTCGGCGCCGCGGCGGTAGACGTCCGCCGAGGTCACGATGCCGAAGCCCATCTTGGCGTCGTCGTCGAGGTCCTGCTTGCCGTACAGCGGGCCGCGGGTACCGACGTGGGAGAGGGCCTCGGTGTCGAGGATGCCCTCCTCGACGGCACGGCGGAACGGGGTGCCGTGGGTGTACTCGGCGCCGAAGTAGGTGTCCCAGGTGTCCAGGTGGGCGTCGAAGTGCAGCAGGGCGACCGGGCCGTGCTTCTTCGCGACCGAGCGCAGGAGGGGGAGGGCGATGGTGTGGTCGCCGCCGAGGGTCATCAGGCGGGAGCCGTTGCCGAGGAGCTCGTCGGCGGCGGCCTCGACCGTCTCGACGGCCTCGTTGATGTTGAAGGGGTTCACCGCGATGTCACCGGCGTCCGCGACCTGCGCGAGGGCGAACGGGGAGGCGTCCTGCGCCGGGTTGTACGGGCGCAGCAGGCGCGAGGCCTCGCGGATGGCGTTGCCGCCGAAGCGGGCGCCGGGGCGGTAGGAGACACCGGAGTCGAAGGGCACACCGACGACGGCGACGTCGGCGGAGCCGACCTCGTCCAGGCGGGGCAGGCGGGCGAAGGTCGCCGGACCGGCGTAGCGCGGGATCCGGGAGGAGTCGACGGGGCCGCGCGGGCTCTGCTCGGTGCTCATGGGGGGGGTGCCCTTCTGGTGGTCCTGCGGGTGCGGTCTTTCGAGCGTAAGGGGGCGAGGAGGGGGCGCGAAGTGTACGTTTCATCCATTGAGTCGGTTTGATGTGTACGGAGTATCCATCCATGGCCGTGGAAACCCCTCCCACCGCGCCGGTCGCCCTCGCGGCCCTGCTCGCCGACCGCGAACTGGGGCTGCGCCGGCTGGCGGGCCCCGCCGAGGGGGAGGTGCACGGGGTGCACGCCTCCGAGATGCCCGATCCGTCGCCGTACCTGCTGGGCGGGGAGCTGCTGCTGACGGCGGGGTCCGGGCTGGCGGGGGCGGACGCCGGGGCGTACGTGGCGCGGCTGGTGCGGGCCGGGGCGGCCGGGCTCGGGTTCGGTGTGACCCCGGTGCACGAGACGGTGCCGCCGGATCTGGCGGAGGCGTGCGCGGCGTACGGGCTGCCGCTGGTGGAGGTCCCGCCGGGGACCCCCTTCACGGCGGTCGCCCGCACGGTGTGGCGGCTGATGGCGGAGGCCCGCACCCGTGAGCTCCGCCGCGTCACCGAAGCGCAGCAGTCCCTGGCGGCGGCCGCCGCCCGCCCGGACCCGGTCCCGGCGGTGCTGTCCCGCCTGGCGGCGACCCTGGGCGGCTGGGCGGCCCTGGGGGGCCCGGGGTCCGGCCCTGCGGGCGTCGCCCCCTCGGGCGCCGGGTTCCGCCCGGCCGGGGCCACCGCCGGGGCGGAGCCCGGGGAGGACGTGCGGGCGGCGCTGGACGCGCTGGCGCTGCGGGTGGCCCCGGGGAGCGCGGCCACCGCCACCGACGGCCTGGGCGGCACCCATCTGGCCGCCTACGCGGTGGGCGGCGGGCGGGTGCTGGCCCTGGCCACCCCCGGGCGGGCCCCCGGCGACCACACCATCGCCTCGGTCGGCGCCGTCCTGCTGACCCTGCTCACCGCGAGCGGCCCGGCCGGCGCGGAGGCGGCCGCGCTGACCCGTCTCCTGCTGGACGGCGACCCGGACGCCGCCCTCGCCCCGGGCCCCTGGTACGCCGTCCACGCCCGGGGCGGCGGGGACCCGCAGGCCCTGGCGGCGGCGCTGGGCACCGTACTGCTGGACCCGCACGGGGACGGCGCGCGCCTCCTCACCGACCGGGAGCCCGGCCCGCAGCCGGGGTGGCGGCTCGGGGTCAGCGCCCCGGCCGCGCCGGGCGGGCTGCGCACGGCGGGCGCGGAGGCCCGCCGGGCCCTGGAACGCGCCGAGGCGGCCCGGACCCCGCTGGCCCGGCCCACCGACCCGGGCTTCGCGGGCCTGGTCGGCGAAGCGGAAGCCCGCGCCCACGCCGAGGCGCTGCTCCTGCCCCTCTCCCCCGCGCTGCGGGAGACCCTGCGGGCCTGGCTGGCCCACCACGGCAGCTGGGACCGTACGGCCGCCGCGCTGGGGGTGCACCGCAACACGGTCCGCCAGCGGATCGCCCGCTGCGCGGCCCTGCTGGGCGACGCCGACCTGGACGACGCGGACACCCGCATGGAGTTGTGGTTCGCCCTGCGGTGGCTCAGTCCGGCACCGGACTCGCCATCCGGGCCCCTCGGCTGACGGCGATCCGGTGCACGTCCCGCAGCGACTCGGCCATGCGGTGGCCCAGGTACCGCAGCTGGGCGCCGGTGGCGTCGTAGTCGCGGAGCATGTCGTCGGCGTGGCCGAGGAGTTCGACGGCCATGCCGAGCTGGACGCGCTCCATGTCGTCCGCGACGCGGGAGAGGTAGCCCTGCCCGTCGGTGACGAGGTAGCAGGGCTGCCCGTCCCCGGTGACCCACGGCAGCAGCCGCCCTTGATCGTGCGCCATTCCCGATCCCTTCCGTCGTGTGGCGATCCGGTCACAGAGTGAGACGGCCGGGAGTAGGCTCGCCAGGGCACACCGCGTGACTTCGACCCCGTCACAGGGGAGTTGACCATGAGCAACATCTACGGGGACTGGCTGAAGGCCCAGCGGAAGGCGGCGGGCCTGACGCAGCAACAGCTGGCGGACGACGCCCTGATGACCCG
Organism: Streptomyces sp. NPDC032091; assembly: GCF_055580265.1. NCBI lineage: Bacteria > Bacillati > Actinomycetota > Actinomycetes > Kitasatosporales > Streptomycetaceae > Streptomyces > Streptomyces sp. NPDC032091. Next base: position 286,251 of record NZ_JBVILR010000003.1, read on the forward strand.
GTCCCACATCGCCCACATCGAGGCGGGCCGCCGGATCCCGTCCCAGGAGGACGCGGTACGGCTGGACCGGGCGCTGGGGACGGGGGACGTGCTGAGGAGTTTTCTGCCGCAGGACGACGAGACCATCGCGGACTACTTCGAGCCCGCCAGACAGTTGGAGCAGCAGGCCTCGCAGATCTACGAGTTCGCCCTGTCCTTCGTACCGGGCATCCTTCAGACCGAGGCGTACGCCCGCGCCGTTCTCGGCACGAGCGTCCCACCCAAGAGTGATGAGGAACGTGACAAGCACGTTGTCTCAAGGCTCGAACGGGCAAGGATCCTCAAGGACCCCGTGTCGCCGGTGGTATGGGCACTGATCGACGAAGCCGCGCTGAGGCGCCCCTTCGGCGGCAGCCGCGTAATGGCTGATCAGATCAAGCACATCGTGGACCTGACCGAGCGCGGGCGCATCCGGACGCACATCATCCCTATCGGCCTCGGTCTCTACCCCCTGCTCCAGGGGATGCTGTCGCTCATGTGGTTCGAGGACCAGCCCCCAGCTGCCTACAGCGAAGGCGTATCCGTGGGCAAGGTGCACGACTCACCCGCCCTGGTTCAACGCCTCCAGGCCACATACGCTCAGGCCTTGGGCGATGCGCTCCCACAGCGGGAGTCACTCGCATTCATGAGGGCGATCGCGAAGGAACACGAGCAGCATGGCTGATCACACGGTCCGAGAGGGCTCGACCCTGAGCGGCTGGCGTAAATCCTCGTACAGCGGTAACGAGAGCGGCAGCTGCCTGGAAGTCCTCGACGGCCACCCCACCGCCGTCCCCGTCCGGGACTCCAAGATCCCCCACGGCCCCGCCCTGCTGATCCCGGCCCCCGCCTGGGCCTCCTTCGTGGACGCCCTCAAGCAGGGGGCCAGCACCGCCCCGTAAGGCTCAGGAGCAGTCGAACCAGTGCCCCACCGGCCGGTCCGGACACGTACGGCACTCGAAGACGTAGACGCCCCCGGCGTCGCCGAGGCAGAGGCCCGCCGGGTCGGCGACGCTCCGGCCGGGGTAGCCGCCGTCCGGGGTGCGGTCCTCCTCGGGGAGCCACGTGCGCCAGGACTCTCCGTCGACCTCCCTGCTCGCGACCGTCAGCAGGTGCTCCATCCGCCCGCCGCACCCCTCGCAGTCGGGCCAGGCCGGGTCCTGCGTCCACCCGGGCCAGCCGCCCAGCTTGATCCCCGACGCCTCCGCCAGGTGGTACCAGTAGTACAGGCCGGTGCGCGCCTCCATCTCCTCGATGCGCGGACGCAGCGCGTCCGACAGCGCGCGGGGCATGTCCCAGCTCGGGTACTCGGTCACCGTCTCGGGATGGACCACGCACGGGTCCGGGTACCAGTAGGCGCAGAGGTCGGGATCCGGCGCGGGGGTGGGGCACACCTCGCCCACCGCCGCCGAGTCCCGCCAGTAGACCCTCGGCAGCGGGTAGCAGTACTCGCCGTGCCCGTACGGGCACCACACCACCTGGAGCAGGTCCGTCCCCTCGGGGAACGGCAGGCCGGGCGCGTCGGCGCGGTAGACCTGCACGATGGGAAGCATGGGCGCCGCCTCCTCGTGGAGGTCCACCGACTCCGGCTCGTAGTGCTCCTCGCCACACACCGGCCACGCCTCCCCCGCCGGCCACAGCAGCGGCCCCCCGACCGAGCTGTCGGTGCAGGCGGGTGACCCCGGGCGCGGGTGGAGCCGTACCGCCTCACGGCGGTAGGGGGCCAGCTCCGGGAAGAGCGCCTCGACGTCGACGGGACGGGCGGGCGTCGTACGGGTGTTCTGGATCATGCCGGGACCCTACGGCGCCGGACTGACAGTCACGCGGACGGCGTCAGCGTGCACCGCCCGTCCTCGCACGTGCGCTCCAGGCGGCCCCGGGAGAGCGTCTGCACCAGCCCGACCGCCCAGCACATCGGGCAGCCGCGCAGGGCCAGCAGGCCAACGGGCAGCAGGGCCAGGCTGACCGGCCAGGCGTACGGGAGGAGGACGACGGCCAGGGCGAGCGAGCCGAATCCCAGGACACCGCGCACCAGGTGCCTCGGGAGGGAGGCGCTCGCGAAGTCGGGGCGGCCGTCGGCCTTCGTCGCGGTCATGGGCCGTTCCTTCCGGGAGCCGGGTCGGGCGGGGTCAGGAGGGTGGTGCGGACCGTGGTGCGGGCCCGGTGGAGGCGGGATTTCATCGCCGCCGTGGTGAGGCCCAGGGAGTCGGCGACCATGCGGCCGCTGTGGCCCTGGATGTCCCGCATGATCAGCACCCGTCGCTGGTCGGGCGGGAGGGCCGCGACCGCGGCCGCCACCCTGCCCGCCTCCAGGCGGCGCAGCGCCTCGTCCTCGGCCGAGTCCACCGGGGTGTCCGGGGCCGGGGGGTGCTCCCGGTCGCGGACCACGGCCCGGGCCCGGCGCAGGCACTCGTTGCGGACGATGCGGAACATCCACGAGGCCAGCGCGCCGGAGGCCCGCAGCATGCCGATCTTCCGGTACAGGATGATCAGGGCCTCCTGCGCCGCGTCCTCGGCGTCCTCCGGGGTCGCGCACAGGGAGCGGGCGAAGCGCCGTACGTTCGGGTGCGAGCCCGAGACCAGCGCGGTGATCGAGTCGAGGTCGCCGCGCCGGGCTTCGGCGATCAGGCGTTCGCCGGGCCAGTCAGCCACGTGCGCGCCCCCGCTTCAGGACGAACACGCACGTGCAGAGCAGCAGCGCGCCCGCTGCGATGGCAATGGCGATGATCATGGCGACCTCCAGGTCCCGTTCCCCACCGCGTCCGTCGCGGTACGGGGATAAGAGGCGCGGGCCCCCGGAAAGGATTCACCGCCGGCCGGCCGCATCTGGACAGGATCGACAACCCGCCGGTAACTTAGCTATGAGCAAGCGCTTAGACATAAGCGGCGGACCGCCGCGACGAAGGGAGCCGGCCGTGCGCCGTACGGTGTTCAACGAGGACCACGAGGCGTTCCGCGAGACCCTCCGCGCCTTCATCGAGGCCGAGGTCGTCCCCGTCTACGACGAGTGGTTCCAGGCCGGCCAGGCGCCGCGCGAGTTCTACTACAAGCTCGGCGAGCTGGGCATCTTCGGCATCAACGTCCCCGAGGAGTTCGGCGGCGCGGGCCTGGACACCCACAAGTTCGAGGCCGTCCTGTACGAGGAGACCTCCCGCGCGGGCGTCAACTTCGGCGGTTCCGGCGTGCACGTGCTGCTCGCCCTGCCCTACATCAAGATGCTCGCCACCGACGAGCAGAAGAAGCGCTTCCTGCCGAAGTTCGTCTCCGGTGAGGAGATGTGGGCCCTGGCGATGACCGAGCCGGGCACCGGTTCGGACGTCGCGGGCATGAAGACCACCGCCAAGCTCTCCGAGGACGGCACGCACTACGTCCTCAACGGCTCCAAGACCTTCATCACCGGCGGCGTCCACGCCGACCGCGTGATCGTCTGCGCCCGCACTTCCGCCCCGAGCGAGGACGACCGCCGCTTCGGTATCTCCCTGTTCGCCGTGGACACCAAGTCCGAGGGCTACTCGATCGGCCGCAAGCTCGACAAGCTCGGCCTGAAGACCTCCGACACCGCCGAGCTGGCCTTCGTCGACGTCAAGGTCCCGGTCGAGGACCTCATGGGCGAGGAGGGCAAGGGCTTCTACTACCTGGGCCACAACCTGGCCTCCGAGCGCTGGGGCATCGCCTTCGGCGCGTACGCCCAGGCCGCCGCGGCCGTCCGGTTCGCCCAGCAGTACGTCACCGACCGCACGGTCTTCGGCAAGCCGGTCGCGCACTTCCAGAACACCAAGTTCGAACTGGCCGCCTGCCAGGCCGAGGTGGACGCCGCCCAGGCCGTCGCCGACCGCGCGCTGGAGGCCCTGGACGCGGGCGAGCTGACCCCGGCCGAGGCCGCTTCCGCCAAGCTCTTCTGCACCGAGGTCGCGCACCGCGTGATCGACCGCTGCCTCCAGCTGCACGGCGGCTACGGCTACATGAACGAGTACCCGATCGCCCGCCTGTACGCGGACAACCGCGTCAACCGCATCTACGGCGGCACCAGCGAGATCATGAAGTCGATCATCGCCAAGTCGATGGGTCTGTAAGTCCCCTTGAACGAAGCGCTCTCCGGTCTCCTCGATCTGCTCGACCTGGAGCAGATCGAGGAGAACATCTTCCGCGGGACCAGCCGCCCGTCGCTGGTCCCGCGCGTCTTCGGCGGACAGGTCGCGGCCCAGGCGCTGGTCGCGGCCGGCCGTACCGTGCCCGGGGACCGTACGGCGCACTCGCTGCACTCGTACTTCCTGCGCACGGGCGACCCGGGCGCGCCCATCGTCTACACCGTCGACCGGATCCGCGACGGCCGCTCGTTCACCACGCGGCGGGTCGTAGCCGTGCAGCACGGGCAGCCGATCTTCCACCTGTCGGCCTCGTTCCAGGTGTACGAGGAGGGGCTGGACCACCAGGTCCCGATGCCCGACGCGCCCGACCCGGAGTCGCTGCCGACGGCCGCCGAGGCCCTGCCCGCCTACCGGGAGCTGTTCCGGGACCCGGGCACGGTGGAGCGGCTGCTGGAGGCGCGCGGCGCGGTGGACCTGCGGTACGCGACGACGCCGCCGTGGGGGTCGATCGGCGAGCCGGTGGAGCCGCGCTCGCAGGTGTGGTTCCGTACGGCCGGGAAGCTGGACAGCGCCGACCCGCTGCTGCACACGTGCCTGGCCACGTACGTCTCGGACATGACCCTGCTGGATTCCGTGCTGCTCGCGCACGGCCGCGGCGGCTGGGCGGTGGGCGACGTGGTCGGGGCCTCCCTGGACCACGCGATGTGGTTCCACCGGCCGCTGCGGGCGGACGAGTGGCTGCTCTACGACCAGGACTCGCCGACCTCGCACGGCGGGCGGGGCCTGGGCCAGGCCCGGATCTGGACCCAGGACGGCCGGCTGGCCGTCACCGTGATCCAGGAGGGCGTGGTCCGCGTACCGCGCGCCTGACACGCCGCTCCCCGAAGGCCCCCCGGACCGCGTCCGGGGGGCCTTCGGCGTTCCCTACCCCTGCGGGCGGGACTTCAGCTTCGCCCAGACCGTCTCCAGGGCGGCGATGTCCGTGTCGTCCAGCAGGTCGTCGAAGACCTCGGCCAGGGCCTCGCGGCGGGTGGCGTCGGCCTCGGCGTAGGTGCGGCGGCCGGCCTCGGTCAGGGCGATGCCGACCGAGCGGGCGTCGGTCGGGGAGGGTATCCGCTCGATGAGCCCGCGGGCCTGGAGCGAGTCGGCCACGCGCGAGACCTGGCTGCGGCTGAGCAGGGTCCTGGCGCCCAGCTCCGAGGGGGCGACGGGCTCCTTCTGCACGCTGAGCCACAGCATCACCTCGAACCACGACAGCGGCAGGTCGTGGCGGCGGGTGAGCGCCTGGTCGACCCGGGCGGTGAGGGTGGTGCCGGCCCAGACCAGACCGTAGAAGGCGTGGTCACGGGGGGTGAGGCCGTCCAGGTTGAGGTTCGCGTGCGCCATGGGGAAAGGGTACCGGGTTGCGTGCACGCGCACACATCATTAATGTGTGTGTGCACGCACAAACCTAGGGAGCCTCCATGACCACCACGCCCGCCAAGACCGTCCTCATCACCGGCACCTCCTCCGGCATCGGACTCGCCGCCGCGGTGGCGGCGGCACGGGCCGGCTGGCACACCGTCGCCACCATGCGGGACACCACCCGCGCCGACGCCCTGGTCAAGGCCGCCGCCGAAGCCGGCGTCACCGGTCTCGTCCAGGTCAAGCGGCTGGACGTGACCGACGCGGACTCCGTAGCCGCCTGCGTGGCCGAGGTCGTCGCCGAACACGGCCACCTGGACGCCGTCGTGAACAACGCGGGCGCCGGCTTCGTCGGCACCGTCGAGCAGCACGGCATGGAGGAGGTGCGCTCCGTGATGGAGGTCAACTTCTTCGGCGTCGTCGAGCTCACCCGGGCCGCGCTCCCCCACCTGCGCGCCTCGGGCGGCCGGGTCATCACCGTGACGAGCGTCGGCGGCGTGGTCGGCCAGCCCTTCAACGAGTCCTACTGCGCGGCCAAGTTCGCCGTCGAGGGCTTCATGGAGTCCCTCGCACCGGTCGCCGGGGCCGCGGGCGTCCAGGTCTGCGTCGTGGAACCGGGCGCCGTGTCCAGCGAGTTCGTCAACAACGTCGGGCTCGACCTCCCGGCGCTGCTCGCCCAGGCCGGCCCGTACGCCGCCCAGCTCCAGGGCTACATCGACCACGCCATGCGGTCCTTCGGCAGCGACACCGCGCAGACCCCGGAGCAGGCGGCGGCGCCGGTCGTCGAGGCGCTGACCGCCGAGAGGATGCCGTTCCGGATCCAGACCTCGGACTGGGCGCGCACCTTCGTGGGCATGAAGCTCGCCGACCTCGACGGCTCCACCGTCCAGGGGGAGATGAGCGCCTGGCTCCGCTGACCCGCCCGCCGCGCGGGCCGGCTACCGCAGGCCCGCCGCCGCCAGGAGGTACGCGACCATCGGGTCGTAGTAGCGCGGGTCGCGGACGTGGTCGTCCAGGGGGACGGCCACCTGGAGCGTCCCCTCCGCCTCCGCCAAGAACAGCGCGGGGTCGTTGCAGTCGGCGTAGCCCACCGCGTCCAGCCCCCGCTGCGCCGCGCACCCCGCCCAGCCGTGGTCGGCGACGACCAGGTCCGGCAGGGGGCGGCCGTCGTTCGGCAGGGTGTCGAGGATGGCCGCCATCGGGGCCGGGGAGTGGGTGTGCCACAGCGTCGCACCCCGCTCCATGACCGCCACGTCGGCGAACTGCCACACCGAGCCCTCGTCGGCGAAGAGCCCCGCCGGGATCCGGACGATCTCGCAGCCCGCCGCGCGCAGCGCGTCGGCCGTGGCGCGGTGGACGTCCAGGAGCCCGCCGGGGTGCCCGGTGGCGAACAGCACGCTCTGCCGGTCCAGCGCGGCCTTCCGCAGGCGGGCCGCCATCCGGTCGAGGCCCGCGACCGTCAGCTCCGGGTCGATGGTGTCCTGCCCGGTCCGGTGCGCCGGGTCGTCGACGACGCCGACGCGCTCCGCCATCACGGCCAGGACGTCCTGCTCGTCCGTCCAGCGGTCGCCCAGCTCCAGGCCGAACCAGTAGTGCCGGTCGCCGTTGGCGAGCTTGCGGTAGTGGGAGAGGTTGTTCTCGCGGGGGGTCGCCACCTGTCCCGCGATGCGCGTGCGCACCAGGTGGTCGATGAGCTGCGCTCGGCTGGGGGTCTCTATGGGCTCTGTCGGCTTCGGCATGCGGCCCATTCTGCCGCCGCCCGGCCGGATCCGTCCGCTGCGCCAAGCCGCCCTCAAGCCCTCGCCCCGGCTTTTGCCCGGGCCCGCGCCCCGCTTCACCCCGACAGCGCCCCGAAGGACCCGTGCGCGAGCCGGCGCAGCAGCGACTCCGTCGCCTCGCGGCTCAGCGCGCCCAGGTGCGGGGTGGAGTTCAGCAGGCCGAAGACCGCGTGCACGGCGACCCGTACCTCCGCCTCCCCGACCTCGGGGTGCAGCTCGCGCACGACGGACACCCAGAGCTCGACGTACTGGCGCTGGAGCTGCCGTACGAGCTTGCGGTCCTCGTCGCGCAGCCGGTCGAGCTCCCGGTCGTGCAGGGTGATCAGCGCCCGGTCGTCCAGCGCGAAGTCGATGTGCCCCTCGACCAGGGAGGCGAGCAGCGCCCGCGGGTCGCCCACGGCCTCCTCGACGCGGCGGCGGCCGCCGGTCAGCAGCCGCTCGCTGATCCCGACGAGCAGCTCGGCCAGCATCGCGTCCTTGCCGGCGAAGTGCCGGTAGAGGCCGGGGCCGCTGATGCCGACCGCGGCCCCTATCTCGTCCACGCCCACGCCGTGGAAGCCGCGCTCCGCGAAAAGACGAGCGGCCTCGCGGAGGATCTGCTCGCGGCGGGTCGGGGTGGCAGCTCTGGTGCTCATGGGAATCCATTCTAGACAGGGCGGTTAGCGCTCGTTAACCTTTGACCCACACGCGTTAACGGTCATTAACACAGCAGGTACCGAGCAAGGGAGCTCGACCGATGCAGCAGGCACCAGTGCTGACGAGCGCCGCGGACCCGGCGTCCGAGGCCTGGCGGACCAATGAGGCCGCCCACCGCGAGCTCGCCGAGGGCCTGCGCGCCCGGCTGGACGCGGCCCGCCTCGGCGGCGGCGAGAAGGCACGCGCCCGGCACACCGCGCGCGGCAAGCTCCTGCCCCGCGACCGCGTGGACACCCTCCTCGACCCCGGTTCGCCCTTCCTGGAGCTGGCCCCGCTGGCCGCCGAGGGGATGTACGGGGGCGCGGCCCCGGCGGCCGGCGTGATCGCGGGCATCGGCCGGGTCAGCGGCCGCGAGTGCGTGATCGTCGCCAACGACGCCACCGTCAAGGGCGGCACGTACTACCCGATGACGGTCAAGAAGCACCTGCGGGCGCAGGAGGTGGCCCTGGAGAACCGGCTGCCCTGCCTGTACCTGGTCGACTCCGGCGGTGCCTTCCTGCCCATGCAGGACGAGGTCTTCCCCGACCGGGAGCACTTCGGCCGGATCTTCTACAACCAGGCCCGCATGTCCGGCGCCGGCATCCCGCAGATCGCGGCCGTCCTCGGCTCCTGCACGGCGGGCGGGGCGTACGTCCCGGCGATGAGCGACGAGGCCGTCATCGTCCGCGGCCAGGGCACGATCTTCCTCGGCGGCCCGCCGCTGGTGAAGGCCGCCACCGGCGAGGTGGTCACGGCCGAGGAGCTCGGCGGCGGCGAGGTGCACTCGCGCACCTCCGGCGTGACCGACCACCTCGCGGAGGACGACGCGCACGCGCTGCGGATCGTACGGAACATCGTGGCGACCCTGCCCGAGCGCGGGGCCCTGCCCTGGTCGGTCGAGCCGGCCGAGGAGCCCAAGGTGGACCCGTTCGGGCTCTACGGCGCGGTCCCGGTCGACTCCCGCACCCCCTACGACGCCCGTGAGATCATCGCCCGGGTCGTGGACGGCTCCCGCTTCCAGGAGTTCAAGGCGGAGTTCGGGCAGACCCTGGTCACCGGCTTCGCCCGGATCCACGGCCACCCCGTCGGCATCATCGCCAACAACGGCATCCTCTTCTCCGAGTCCGCGCAGAAGGGCGCCCACTTCATCGAGCTGTGCGACCAGCGCGGCATCCCGCTCCTCTTCCTCCAGAACATCTCCGGCTTCATGGTCGGCCGCGACTACGAGGCCGGCGGCATCGCCAAGCACGGCGCGAAGATGGTCACCGCCGTGGCCTGCGCCCGGGTCCCGAAGCTGACGGTGGTGGTCGGCGGCTCGTACGGCGCCGGCAACTACTCGATGTGCGGCCGGGCGTATTCGCCGCGCTTCCTGTGGATGTGGCCCAACGCCAAGATCTCCGTCATGGGCGGCGAGCAGGCCGCCTCCGTCCTGGCCACGGTCAAGCGCGACCAGATCGAGGGCGCGGGCCAGGAGTGGCCCGCCGAGGACGAGGAGGCCTTCAAGGCCCCGGTCCGCGCGCAGTACGAGGAACAGGGCAACGCCTACTACGCCACCGCGCGGCTGTGGGACGACGGGGTCATCGACCCCCTGGAGACCCGGCAGGTGCTGGGACTGGCCCTGACCGCGTGCGCGAACGCCCCGCTGGGCGAGCGCGGCTACGGCATCTTCCGCATGTGACCCGTGACTTGTGACTTGTGACGTGAGGACCTCACAGATGTTCAGCACTGTTCTGGTGGCGAACCGGGGCGAGATCGCCGTACGGGTCATCCGCACCCTGCGGGAGCTCGGGATCCGGTCCGTGGCCGTCTTCAGCGACGCCGACGCGGACGCCCGGCACGTACGGGAGGCCGACACGGCCGTCCGGATCGGCCCGGCGGCGGCGTCCGAGAGCTACCTCTCGGTCGGGAAGCTGCTCGACGCCGCCCGGCGCACGGGGGCCGAGGCCGTCCACCCCGGGTACGGCTTCCTCGCGGAGAACGCGGCCTTCGCGCAGGCCTGCGCGGAGGCGGGGCTGGCCTTCATCGGGCCGCCCGCCTCGGCGATCTCCCTGATGGGCGACAAGATCCGGGCCAAGGAGACGGTGAAGGCCGCCGGGGTGCCGGTGGTACCCGGGTCGTCCGGGAGCGGGCTGTCGGACGCCGAACTGGTCGAGGCCGCCGAGAAGATCGGCATGCCCGTGCTGCTCAAGCCCTCGGCGGGCGGCGGCGGCAAGGGCATGCGGCTGGTCCGGGACGCGGCCCTGCTGGCGGAGGAGATCGCGGCGGCCCGGCGCGAGGCGCGGTCCTCCTTCGGGGACGACACCCTGCTGGTGGAGCGGTGGGTGGACCGGCCGCGCCACATCGAGATCCAGGTGCTGGCCGACGCCCACGGCAATGTGGTGCACCTGGGCGAGCGCGAGTGCTCGCTCCAGCGGCGCCACCAGAAGGTCATCGAGGAAGCCCCCTCGGTCCTCCTCACGCCCGAGATCCGGGCCGCGATGGGCGCGGCGGCGGTGGAGGCGGCGCGTTCCTGCGGGTACGTCGGCGCGGGCACGGTGGAGTTCATCGTGCCGGGCGGGGACCCGTCCTCGTACTACTTCATGGAGATGAACACCCGCCTCCAGGTGGAGCACCCGGTCACGGAGCTCATCACCGGGCTGGACCTGGTGGAGCAGCAGCTGCGCGTGGCGTCGGGGGCGGAACTGGGCTTCGGGCAGGAGGACGTCCGGCTGACCGGGCACGCGATCGAGGCCCGCGTCTGCGCGGAGGACCCGGCGCGCGGGTTCCTGCCGTCCGGCGGCACGGTGCTGGCGCTGTCCGAGCCTTCGGGCGGGGCGGTGCGGACGGACTCCGGGCTGGTGGCCGGGGTGGACACGGGGTCCACGTACGACCCGATGCTGTCGAAGGTCATCGCGTACGGCCCGGACCGCGCCGCCGCCCTGCGGGTGCTGCGGGGTGCCCTGGCGGACACGGTGATCCTGGGTGTCCAGACCAACGCCGGGTTCCTGCGGAGGCTGCTGGCGCACCCGGACGTGGTGTCCGGGAACCTGGACACGGGGCTGGTGGAGCGGGACCTGCCGTCCCTCCTCCCGGAGGGGGTCCCGGCCGAGGTGTACGCGGCGGCGGCGCTGCTGGCCCGGGCTTCCCTCCCCGCGCCGGCGGGGCCGGATGCGGCGGGCGCGTGGGCCGACCCCTTCTCCGCCGCCGACGGCTGGCGCCTCGGCGGCACCCCCGCCTGGACGGTCCACCACTTCCGCCTCCCGGGCCAGGACCCGGTCACGGTCCGCACCCGGCAACGGGGCGCAGAGCAGGAGATCCTCCTCGACGGTCCGACAGCCGACAATGGCGCCGCGCAAAATACAGCCTCGCCGGCGATTGAGGCGCGGGGTCTGGGGCAGAGCCCCAGCGCACCGGCCCGCGGCCGCATCATCAGCCTCAGCCCCGACCGCCTCAGCGTCGAACTGGACGGCGTCACGCACCGGTTCAGCCACGCCACCTCCCCGGACGGGGTCTGGCTCGGGCGGGACGCCGACAGCTGGCACGTCCAGCACCACGACCCCGTCACCGCAGCCCTCAGCGGCAGCGGAAGGGCAGGCGCCGACACCCTCGCCGCCCCCATGCCCGGCACCGTCACCGTCGTCAAGGTGGCCGTCGGGGACCGGGTGGCGGCCGGGCAGAGCCTGCTGGTCGTCGAGGCGATGAAGATGGAGCACGTCATCTCCGCCCCGCACGCCGGCACCGTCACCGAACTCGACGTCACCCCCGGCTCGACGGTGGCCATGGACCAGGTCCTGGCCGTGATCACTCCCGACGCGGATGAGGAGGAGGCGGCGTGAACGGCCTGCCCATGACCGTCCCGGCCCCCAGCGGGCTTCCGACGCGGGTGCGGATCCACGAGGTCGGCGCCCGCGACGGGCTCCAGAACGAGAAGACGGCCGTCCCCACCGAGGTGAAGGCCGAGTTCGTCCACCGGCTCGCCGCCGCCGGCCTGACCACCGTCGAGGCCACCAGCTTCGTCCACCCCAAGTGGGTGCCCCAGCTGGCAGACGCCGAGCAGCTGTTCCCGCTGCTCTCCGACGTCCCGGCGGACCTGCCCGTCCTGGTGCCCAACGAGCGCGGCCTCGACCGCGCGCTCGCCCTCGGCGCCACCCGTATCGCGGTGTTCGGTTCGGCCACCGAGACCTTCGCCGCGCGGAACCTCAACCGTACGGTCGCCGAGTCCCTGGCCATGTTCGAGCCGGTCGTGGCCCGGGCCAAGGACGCGGGCGCGCACGTGCGCGGCTATCTGTCGATGTGTTTCGGCGACCCCTGGGAGGGCGCGGTCCCGGTCCCCCAGGTGGTCCGCGTCGCCAAGGCCCTGCTGGACCTGGGCTGCGACGAGCTCAGCCTCGGCGACACGATCGGCGTCGCCACCCCCGGCCACGTCCAGGCGCTGCTCGGCGAGCTGAACGCGGCGGGCGTGGCCACCGGCCGGATCGGGGTGCACTTCCACGACACCTACGGCCAGGCCCTGTCCAACACCCTCGCCGCGCTCCAGCACGGCGTGACCACGGTCGACGCCTCGGCCGGCGGTCTCGGCGGCTGCCCGTACGCGAAGAGCGCCACCGGGAACCTGGCCACCGAGGACCTGGTGTGGATGCTCGACGGCCTCGGCATCGAGACCGGGGTCGACCTGGCCGCCCTCACCGCCACGAGCGTGTGGATGGCCGAACAGCTGGGCCGTCCCAGCCCCTCCCGTACCGTCCGCGCCCTCTCCCACAAGGAGTAACGAAGCCATGCCCCTCGACCACCGGCTCACCCCCGAGCACGAGGAACTCCGCCGTACCGTCGAGGCGTTCGCGCACGACGTGGTGGCGCCCAAGATCGGCGACCTGTACGAGCGCCACGAGTTCCCGTACGAGATCGTCCGCGAGATGGGCCGCATGGGCCTGTTCGGCCTGCCCTTCCCGGAGGAGTACGGCGGCATGGGCGGCGACTACCTCGCGCTCGGCATCGCCCTGGAGGAGCTGGCCCGCGTCGACTCCTCGGTGGCCATCACCCTGGAGGCGGGCGTCTCGCTGGGCGCCATGCCGCTCTACCTCTTCGGCACCGAGGAGCAGAAGCGGGAGTGGCTGCCGAAGCTGTGCTCGGGCGAGGTGCTCGGCGCGTTCGGCCTGACCGAGCCCGGCGCCGGCAGCGACGCGGGCGGCACCCGTACGACGGCCGTCCGCGACGGCGACGAGTGGGTGATCAACGGCTCCAAGTGCTTCATCACCAACTCCGGTACGGACATCACCGGTCTGGTCACGGTCACCGCGGTCACCGGCCGCAAGGCGGACGGCCGTCCGGAGATCTCCTCGATCATCGTCCCGTCCGGCACCCCGGGCTTCACGGTGGCCGCGCCCTACTCCAAGGTCGGCTGGAACTCCTCGGACACCCGTGAGCTGTCCTTCTCCGACGTCCGGGTACCGGTCGCCAACCTGGTGGGCCAGGAGGGCCGCGGCTACGCCCAGTTCCTGCGGATCCTCGACGAGGGCCGGATCGCCATCGCGGCGCTGGCCACCGGTCTGGCGCAGGGCTGTGTGGACGAGTCGGTGAAGTACGCCAAGGAGCGACAGGCCTTCGGGAAGCCGATCGGCGACAACCAGGCCATCCAGTTCAAGCTGGCCGACATGGAGACGCGCGCCCACATGGCCCGCCTGGGCTGGCGGGACGCAGCCTCGCGGCTGGTGGCGGGCGAGCCGTTCAAGAAGGAGGCGGCCATCGCGAAGCTGTACTCCTCCACGGTCGCCGTCGACAACGCCCGTGACGCCACACAGATCCACGGCGGCTACGGGTTCATGAACGAGTACCCGGTGGCCCGTATGTGGCGGGACTCGAAGATCCTGGAGATCGGCGAGGGCACGAGCGAGGTCCAGCGCATGCTCATCGCCCGCGAACTGGGCTTCGCCGGCTGATCCGGCACCGCTGCCCGCACCACCCCGTACGACGGCCCGCGCCCTCCGGCGCGGGCCGTCGCGCGTGCGTGCGCCCGTGCGCCCCCGAGAGAAGTTAGGACTGCCTTACCGCTTTTGGCCAAGGTTAGGCTAACCTTCCTCCCGAACGGCCCACCCTCGCAGCCGCCCTGCACGCACGAAAGCGGAACCGACATGCCCAAGCCCAGCCCGACCTTCCTCTCCCGCCGCGGCCTCATCGCGGCCGGCGGCGCCCTCGGCCTCGTCGCCGCGCTCACCGCGTGCGGCGGCGGCGACAAGGCGAAGGACGGGGCGGGCGACCAGGGCTCCTCCGCCGCGTCGGGCGCCTGGAGCTTCAAGGACGACCTGGGCAAGACGGCCACCGCCAAGTCCACGCCGAAGAACATCGTGGCCTACACCGGCACCGCCGCCGCGCTCTACGACTACGGCGTGCAGGTCAAGGGCGTCTTCGGCCCGACCAGGCTGGCGGACGGCAAGCCGGACCCGATGGCCGGCACGATGGACATCTCCAAGGTGGAGATCCTCGGCAACGTCTACGACGAGTTCAACGTCGAGAAGTACGCCGCCCTGCGGCCCGACCTCCTCGCCACCAACACCTGGGACGGCTCGTACTGGTACGTGCCCGAGGCCTCCAAGGACAAGATCCTGAAGCTGGCCCCGGCCGCCGCCGTCGGCGTGGGCGACAAGGTGTCCATGGACAAGGCCCTGGAGCGCACCGCGGACCTCGCCAAGTCCCTCGGCGCCGACCTGAACACGAAGAAGAGCGCCGACGCGAAGGCCCGTTTCGACGCCGCCTCCGCCAAGGTCCGCGAGGCCGTCAAGGCCAACCCGGGCGTCAAGGTCCTCGTCGGCTCCGGCTCCGACCAGATGTTCTACGTCTCCACCCCGAAGACCTCCGCGGACCTGAAGTACTTCGAGACCCTCGGCGTCGAGTTCGTCACCCCGGAGCAGGACAAGCTGGACCCGCAGGGCTTCTTCGAGAGCCTCAGCTGGGAGAACGCCGGCAAGTACAAGGCCGACGTCATCCTCCTGGACAACCGCACCCAGGCCCTCCAGCCGGAAGCCCTGAAGGCCAAGCCGACCTGGAACGAGCTCCCGGCGGTCAAGGCCGGCCAGGTCGCCCCGCGCGTGACCGAGCCGATCTACTCGTACGAGAAGTGCGCGCAGCTGCTGGAAGACCTCGCCAAGACCATCCAGAACGCCAAGAAGCTCGGCTGACCCGGTAACCCAGGGGGGACCTCCGCATGACCGCCACCGCTTCCGCCGCCGCCACCGCTTCCGCCGCCGGCTCCGCTTCCGCCACCGGCCCCGACGCCGCCCCCGACGCGGCTCCGGCCGCCGCGCACTTCCGCTTCTTCACCCTCGAAGTCCTGCGCACCCGCCGCCTCGGCCACTCGTTCCTGCGCGTGACCTTCGGCGGCGAGTCCCTGGCCGGCTTCCGCTCGGGCGGCTACGACCAGAGCCTGTCGCTCTTCCTCCCGGTCGGGGACCGGGAGGACACCGTCCTCCCGTCCACCGACGAGGACACCTGGTTCGGGGCCTGGCGCGCGATGCCGGAGCAGGAGCGCCCGGTGATGCGCTCGTACACCGTGCGCGAGCAGCGGCGTACGGACGGCGGGGCGGTCGAGGTGGACGTCGACTTCGTCCTCCACGGGGACGCGTCGCCCGCCTCCCGCTGGGCGGGCCGGGCGGTCACCGGCCGGCGGATCATGGCGATCGGCCCGGCCGTGGCGGAGAACAAGTCGGTCCGCTTCCAGCGGCCCGAGGGCACCGGCACGGTGCTGATGTACGCGGACGAGACGGCCCTGCCGGCGGCCGCCGCGATCCTGGACCGGCTGCCCGCCGACACCGGGGTAAAGGCCTGGTTCGAGGTCCCGCACGCCGACGACCGCCTCGGCCTGCACACCCTCGCGGACGCGGACATCACCTGGATCGTGCGCGAGGACGGCGCGGGCCCGGCGGC
Source organism: Streptomyces sp. NPDC032091 (assembly GCF_055580265.1). Lineage (NCBI taxonomy): Bacteria > Bacillati > Actinomycetota > Actinomycetes > Kitasatosporales > Streptomycetaceae > Streptomyces > Streptomyces sp. NPDC032091. The sequence goes on from NZ_JBVILR010000003.1 coordinate 302,110, forward strand.
GCGCACCGAGAGGGTGCTGTCCGCGCTGCGGGCAGCGGAACTCCCCGCCGGCGGGACCCCGTACGCCTGGCTCGCGGGCGAGGCCGGGACGATCAGGGCGGTACGCCGCCACCTGGTGCAGGAACGTTCCGTCGACCGGCGCGCGGTGCGGTTCACCGGCTACTGGAGGCTCGGCGCGAGCGAGGAGCAGCTGCTCGCCGAGGCGTACGCGGGCCAGGCACCGAGCGAGGACCCGGCATCCGACCTGTAGTCAACTCCCGTCGCGTACAAGCTATTTGAGGAAGGGCCCCGGCATCAGCCGGGGCCCTTCCTCATTTGTGATCTAACTTAGGTTAGGCTAACCTAAATCCCGCACCCACCCCCCGCTCTCCCTGCCCGGAGGAAAGTTGATGCGCTCGCATCTGCTGAACGAGACGACCGCGGACCTCTACCGGCGCACCGTCACCGAGGGCGTCGACCGCGTCGCCGCCAAACTCGCGGCCACGCGACGCCCCCACACCGGCATCTCCGTGGACGAACTCGCCCCGGTCATCGACGGCATCGACCTGGACCGCCCGCTGGGCGACGCGGCCGCCGCCCTCGACGAGCTGGAGGACGTCTACCTGCGCGACGCGGTCTACTTCCACCACCCGCGCTACCTGGGCCACCTCAACTGCCCGGTCGTCATCCCCGCGGTGGTCGGCGAAGCCGTTCTGTCGGCCGTCAACTCCTCCCTCGACACCTGGGACCAGTCCATCGGCGGCACGCTCATCGAGCGCCGCCTGATCGACTGGACCGCCCGCCGCATCGGCCTCGGCGAGGGCGCGGACGGCGTCTTCACCTCCGGTGGCAGCCAGTCCAACTTCCACGCGCTGCTCCTCGCCCGGGACGAGGCCTGCCGGATCGTCATGAAGCGCGCCCTGGACGGCGGAACCGAGCTCACCAAGGCCGAACTCCTCCCGAAACTGCGCATCTTCACCTCCGAGGCCAGCCACTTCAGCGTGCAGAAGTCGGCCGCCATGCTCGGCCTGGGCTACGAGGCCGTCATCTGCGTCCCCGTCGACCGCCACCGCCGCATGGACACCTCCGTGCTCGCCCTGGAGCTGGAGGAGTGCGCCGCCGAGGGCCTCTTCCCCATGGCCGTCGTCGCCACCGCCGGCACCACCGACTTCGGGTCCATCGACCCGCTCCCCGAGATCGCCCGCCTGGCCTCCGAGCACTCCGCGTGGATGCACGTGGACGCCGCCTACGGCTGTGGACTGCTGGTCTCCCCCACCCGCCGGCACCTCCTCGACGGCATCGAGCACGCCGACTCGGTGACCGTCGACTACCACAAGTCCTTCTTCCAGCCCGTGAGTTCCAGCGCGGTGCTGGTCCGCGACCGCGACACCCTGCGGCACGCCACGTACCACGCGGACTACCTCAACCCGCGCCGCATGGCCGAGGAGCGGATCCCCAACCAGGTCGACAAGTCCATCCAGACCACCCGCCGCTTCGACGCCCTCAAGCTCTGGATGACCCTGCGCATCATGGGCGCCGACGGCGTCGGCTCGCTCTTCGACGAGGTCGTCGACCTCGCCGCCGCCGGCTGGGAGATCCTCGACGCCGACCCCCGCTTCGAGGTGGTCGTCGCACCGCAGCTCTCCACCCTGGTCTTCCGCTACGTCCCCGCTCCCGACGGCGCCGGCGACGGCCCGCGCGCCGACCTCCTCGACGAGGCCCAGCTGCACGCCCGCAAGGCCCTGTTCGCCTCCGGCGAGGCCGTCGTCGCCGGCACCAAGGTCGACGGGAAGCAGTACCTGAAGTTCACCCTCCTCAACCCGCAGACCACGACGGCCGACATCACCGCCGTCCTCGACCTCGTCGCCGCACACGCCGAGCAGTTCCTGGGAGAGTCCCTTGCCGTCCACCACTGAGCCCTACGACTTCATCGGCATCGGCCTGGGTCCCTTCAACCTGGGTCTGGCCTGCCTGACGGCGCCGATCGACGAGCTGAACGGCCTGTTCATCGAGTCCAAGCCGCACTTCGAGTGGCACGCCGGGATGTTCCTCGACGGCGCCCACCTCCAGACGCCGTTCATGTCGGACCTGGTCACGCTCGCCGACCCGACCTCACCCTTCTCCTTCCTGAACTACCTGAAGGACAGGGACCGGCTGTACTCCTTCTACATCCGGGAGAACTTCTACCCGCTGCGCGCCGAGTACAACGACTACTGCCGCTGGGCCGCCGACCGGCTCGACAACGTCCGCTACTCCGCCTCCGTCACCGAGGTCTCCTACGACGAGGGCGCCGGCCTCTACGAGGTGCACACGGACCGCGGCGAAACGTTCCTGGCCCGCCGCCTGGTCCTCGGCACCGGCACCCCGCCGCACGTCCCCGCCGCCTGCGAGGACCTCGGCGGCGACTTCCTCCACAACTCCGCCTACATGGAGCACAAGGAAGCCCTCCAGAAGAAGAAGTCGATCACCCTGATCGGCTCGGGCCAGAGCGCCGCCGAGATCTACTACGACCTCCTCACCGAGATCGACGTCCACGGCTACCGGCTCGACTGGGTGACCCGCTCCCCGCGCTTCTTCCCCCTCGAATACACCAAGCTCACCCTGGAGATGACCTCGCCGGAGTACGTGGACTACTTCCACGCCCTCCCCGAGGAGACCCGCTACCGGCTGGAGAACCGGCAGAAGAACCTCTTCAAGGGCATCGACGGCGACCTGATCAACGCCATCTTCGACCTGCTCTACCAGAAGAAGATCACCATGCCGGGCCCGGTCCCCACCACCCTGCTCACCAACACCTCCCTGAACAGCACGGCGTACGACACCACCACCGGCACGTACACCCTGGGCCTGCGTCAGGAGGAGCAGGAACGGGACTTCTCCCTCACCACCGAGGGCCTGGTCCTCGCCACCGGCTACAAGTACCGCGTCCCGGAGTTCCTGGCCCCCGTCCGCGACCGCCTGAACTTCGACGGCCACGGCCGCCTCGACGCCGGCCGCAACTACGCCGTCGACGTCACGGGCCGCGGGGTCTACCTCCAGAACGGCACCACCCACAACCACTCCCTCACCTCGCCCGACCTGGGCATGGCCGCGTACCGCAACGCGTACATCGTCGGAGAGCTCCTCGGCCGCGAGTACTACAAGGTCGAGAAGTCCATCGCGTTCCAGCAGTTCGCGGCCCCGGAAGGCACCCACGCATGAGCACCACCGAGACCCTCTTCACCCGCACCGACCCCGCCCTCGGCGCCTTCTCCCTGAGGCCCCTGGACCCCTTCTCGGACGCGGAGCTGCTCCACACCTGGGTCACCCACCCCAAGGCCGCGTTCTGGATGATGCAGGACGCCACCCTCCCGGACGTGGAGCGCGAGTACGTGCGCATCACCGCGCACGAGCACCACCAGGCCTTCCTCGGCTTCCACGAGGACCGCCCGGCCTTCCTGATGGAGAGCTACGACCCCGCGCGCCTGGAGCTCGTCGGCCTGTACGACGCGCAGCCGGGCGACGTGGGCATGCACTTCCTGGTCGCCCCGACCGACACCCCGCTGCCGGGCTTCACCCGCGCCGTCATCACCACCGTCATGGCGGCCCTCTTCGCCGACCCCGCCACCGAGCGCGTCGTGGTCGAGCCGGACGTCCGCAACACCGCCGTCCACGCCCTCAACGAGGCCGTCGGCTTCGTGGCCGAAGGCCCCGTCACCAAGCCGGAGAAGGAAGCCCTCCTCAGCTTCTGCACCCGCGCCCAGTTCGAGGCGGCCACCGCCCTCACCACCGGGGTCTCGATATGAACCTCTCCGCCGACATCGCCCACCTCACCCCGGAGCTGTGGGCCCGCGCCAACCGCGCCCTGGTCCGCAAGGCCCTCGCGGAGTTCTCCCACGAACGCCTGCTGACCCCGGAGCCCCTCGGCGAGGACCGCTACCGCGTCCCCTCCGACGACGGCACGGTCGAGTACCGCTTCCGCGCGACCCTCCACGCCCTCGACCACTGGTCGGTGGACGCGGCGTCCATCACCCGCCACGGCACCGGCACCGGCACCGGCACCGGCACCGAGCTCCCCCTCGACGCCCTGGACTTCCACATAGAGCTCCGGGACACCCTCGGCCTCAGCGCGGAGGTCCTCCCCGTCTACCTGGAGGAGATCTCCTCCACCCTGGCCGGCACCGGCTACAAGTACACCAAGCCGCAGACCCCGTCCGCGGTCCTCGCGAAGTCCTCGTTCCAGGACATCGAGACCGGCATGACCGAGGGCCACCCCTGCTTCGTCGCCAACAACGGCCGCCTGGGCTTCGGCGTGCACGAGTACCGCGCGTACGCCCCGGAGACCGCGAACCCGGTCCACCTCATCTGGGCGGCGGCCCACAAGGACGTCTCCACCTTCACGGCGGGCGCGGGCCTGGACCACGACACGTTTATGCGCGAGGAGCTGGGCGAGGCGGCGCTCGCCGGCTTCGCGGCGAAACTCACCGCCCTCGGCCTCGACCCGGCCGACTACCACTACTTCCCCGTGCACCCCTGGCAGTGGTGGAACAAGACGACGGTCACCTTCGCCGCCGAGATCGCGAACCGCCGCCTGGTCCTGCTCGGCGAGGGCGAGGACGCCTACCTCGCGCAGCAGTCGATCCGCACGTTCTTCAACACCACCACCCCCACGAAGCACTACGTGAAGACGGCCATCTCCGTCCTCAACATGGGCTTCATGCGCGGCCTGTCGGCGGCCTACATGGAGGCCACCCCGGCCATCAACGACTGGCTGCACCAGCTGATCGAGGGCGACGAGACCCTCCGCTCCGTCGACTTCTCGATCATCCGCGAGCGCGCGGCGATCGGCTACCACCACCGCCAGTACGAACGCGCGACGGACCGCTACTCCCCGTACCGCAAGATGCTGGCCGCCCTGTGGCGCGAGTCCCCGGTGAACTCCCTGCGCGACGGCGAGCACCTGGCCACGATGGCCTCGCTCCTCCACGTGGACGAGGACGGCGCGTCCTTCGCCGGCGCCCTCATCGCCGAATCGGGCCTCACCCCGGCGCAGTGGCTGAAGCCCTACCTCCGCGCCTACCTCCTGCCCCTCCTGCACTGCTTCTACCAGTACGACCTCGCCTACATGCCGCACGGCGAGAACACGATCCTGGTGATCAGGGACGGGGTGGTCCAGCGGGCGATCTTCAAGGACATCGCCGAGGAGATCGTCGTCATGGACCCGGACGCGGTCCTCCCGCCGGCGGTCGAGCGCATCCGGGCCGACATCCCCGAGGACATGAAGCTCCTGTCGATCTTCACGGACGTCTTCGACTGCTTCTTCCGCTTCCTGAACGCCATCCTCGTCACGGAGGGCATCTGCGACGAAGCGACGTTCTGGCGGGCGGTCGCGGACTGCGCCCACGACTACCAGCAGTCCCACCCCGCCCTGGCGGACCGCTTCGCCCGCTACGACCTGTTCGCGCCCGACTTCCAGCTGTCCTGCCTCAACCGCCTCCAGCTGCGCAACAACCAGCAGATGGTCGACCTCGCGGACCCGTCGGCGGCCCTGCAGCTGATCGGCACCCTCAAAAACCCCGTCGCGCCCTTCGCCCGGCGCTGACGGCCCCCGCCGGGGCGGGCACGGCTTCGACACGGTCCCTCGAAAGCCGCGCCCGCCCCGGCGGTCGTCTCATCCGCCGGAGACCTGGAGCCGGTAATCCACGGAGACGGCGAACGACCCCGACGCCCCCCGGATCCCCACGGTGTGACTCCCGGCCGCCAGGCGTTCCAACTGCACCCAGAGCCCGCAGGCCTTGGTCCGCACCCGCCCCCCGCCCTGCACGACGGGGTTGCCTTCGACGGCCGTGATCTGCACCGGCGTCGCCTCGAACCGTTCGGCCTGCACTTCCCGCCCGTCAAGGGTGGCCCTCCCCTGCGCCGAGGCCATGAACGCGGCGCAGTCGGCCGATTCGCCGAAGCTGTTCACCAGGGGGAAGGCCACCGGCACCCCCGCCGGCACCGTGCACGCGCGCTGCGCACTCCCCCCGAAGGTCCCCGCCAGGAACCACACCCCGTCCTTCTGCCCCTTCGCGCAGAGGTGCCCGTCCGGATCGGAGACGGGGTTCGCGTCACTGGTACTCGAAGCCGCCCAACTCCACCAACGCCCCTGCAGATCGGCCGCACTCATCCGCCCGGCGGGCTGGCCGGAGGACGTCGGCGTCGACGACGGCGCGGGCGCGGGCGCGAGCGAACAACCGCTGACCAGGAGGGACGCACCGATGAGCAGGGCCATGGATCTACCGGGAAACATGGCCGAAGCGTACGAGGCCCCACCGCCCCTCCCACACCGCGCCCCCGGACCCCGGCCTCCCCGAGGCCGTCAAGGGCGGTGAACCGCTCGGCGGAGCCGTCCAAGAGCCCGATGTGGCCGTCTGTCGAGCGCAGCCCCGTCAGCAGCAGGCCCGTGGCCTCGCGGCCCCGCCCGTCCAGCCGGCGCACCCACACCAGGGCACGGCCGCCGGGCGGCAGCTCGGCAAGCGCCCGCACACCGTCCCTGACGGTGGGGAACTCGGACACCTGCAGGACGGACCCCAGCCGGGCCATCGTCCCGCCGAACCAGCCGGCCGCCCCCGGCGCGGGCGTGGGTTGTCCGCCGGGTCCGGCGCCACCAGCTCGACGGGCTCCTCGTAGGTCCGGCGCAGCTACTCCTCGGCCTTGAGCCGGGCTGCCCCGAAATCCCCGGCGGACTGCGTCGCCCCGGGCCGGAACCGGGCGAAGACCAGCTCCAGCACCCCGACGGTGTCCAGTCGCGCCAGCCCGCCGGTCATACCGTCCAGGAAGGCCACGCTGACCTGGTTGTTGTGCGCGTACACCAGGTGCCCGCTGACCTCGGTCCCTCCGATCGCCCGCCGCACCCACACCACGCCCTGCGTGTCCGGCCCCGTCTCCTGGGCCCGCCGGACCACCTCGTCCCAGCTCGCGCACCGCAATTCCTCGGCCGCCGGGAAGTACCGCCGCAGCAACAGCTCCCACCACCCGGGCGCCTCGTGCGCGGGCTGCCACGGCAACGGCGACGACGGCGCCCCGGCGATCATCCCGGCGACGGTGACGACACACCCGCGCGAGTTGAGCCGCCGCGCCTCCACTTCAGGGTCCCTCTTGGCAGGAGCCCTCATGTAGGCGGCCACATCCCCCCATGGATCGTTGGAGGCAGGGTGGAAAGGCCGTCCCGGAGACTTGGGTACGACGACCGACGCAGCGAGCATCGGCGTTCGCGGATATCCCGGCTGCGCGATGGTCCGGCAGGCGAACAGCCACGTACCGGCGTCCTCGGCGACCGGTTCGATGCCCACCAGCTCGACGAGCCCACGGTACGTATCGAGTAGCCACTGCAGCGCCCGCTGCCACGGCAAGGCCTTCACCGTCTTCGCCGTTCCGGCCGTCTCCCAGCCCCCGTGGCGCGCGTAGGCGAGGTACTCGTCCAGTGGCAAGTGGGTCGGGGGGAACCGGACCTCCGTCCCGTCCTTGGGCACCAGCACCACGTTCGCCAGGAACCCCACCCACGAATCGCCCTTGTCGATGCCCTCCTGAGTATCAACCCTGACGATCCAGGCCACCTCGTGCTCCCGGCTGAGCTCCGGTCGCATCACCGGTGTCCACGACTCGGCCGCGTACGCCCGCTCGACAAAAGGCCTGGCCGCCTCGACGGCCTCGTTCAACGTGAGCATCTCTGATTCCTGACGGCACTATCTTGAACGGCCCTGGACGCCACCCGGAGGTCAGCTGACGCCCATGCCTCGCTCGGGCCACTCACCGGATTCGGCGTACATCGCGTTGATCTTCCTCGATGCCTTCAGGAAGGTGTAGTCCACAACGCCGTCGTCGGCGACCGCCGCTACGCGGCCCTTCTGCATCGTCAGGCTCCGCGACAGGGAATCGAAGTCGTCCCCGAATTCATACGAGACCACATCAGGCCCCTCGGAGACCTTGCGGAAACAAACCAGCGCAGCCATCACCACGCACCTTCGAAACCAGGGAGCGGCGTCGCTCCGGTACCTCAACCGGACAGATCGTCGCACGATCCCGCGACGCACTGGGGGCCGCCGGCTACGGCCAGGGGATCTCCGGGGCCCGGTAGTACGTGATGTCCTGGGCGTCCAGGCGGGGGCCCTGGGCGGCGAGGCGTTGGCGGTGGGCGGGCCAGTTCAGGGTGGTGGACGGGGACCAGGCGAGTTCCGCCAGGCTGAGGAGGCGGGGGAAGGCCATCAGTTCCCAGTCGGTGCGGGTGGAGATGGTCTCCGTCCACAGGGGGGCCTCCACGCCCAGGACCGCGGACGCGGGGACGTCGGGGAGGTAGGAGCCGGGGTCCCAGGCGTAGGCGCGCTCGGCGGGGACGTAGCCGGCCCAGGCCAGGCCCGGGCCGGTCCGCCGGTCGTACTTCATGTCGAGGTAGGCGTGGTCCGCCGGGGAGAGGACCACGCGGTGGCCGGCCCTGGCCGCCGCCGCGACCGCCGCCTTCTCCGCGGCCGGGGTCCGGTCGTGGCCCCAGTACTGGAGGACCGCGCCCGGTGCCGGGCGGGCGGAGGCGAGCTGGTGCCAGGCCATCACCGTCTTGCCGTGCCGGGCCACCACCGCCTGGGCGCGGTCCATGAACGCCGCGTAGTCCGCCGCCGGGGTGGAGTGGGCCTCGTCGCCGCCGATGTGGAGGTAGGGGCCGGGAGTGAGGGCGGCGATCTCGCCGAGGACGTCGTCGACGAACGCGTACGTGCGCTCCTTGCCCACGCACAGGGAGCTGAAGCCGACCTTGACGCCGGTGTAGCGGGCGGGGGCCTTGCCGTCGCAGGTCAGCTCCCCGTAGGCGGCCTGGGCGGCGTTGACGTGGCCCGGCATGTCGATCTCCGGGACGAGGGTGACGTAGCGGTCCGCCGCGTAGGCGACCAGCTCGCGGTAGTCGTCCTTGGACCAGGAGCCGCCGGGCCCGCCGCCGACCTCGCTCGCGCCGCCGTACTCGGCGAGGCGGGGCCAGGAGTCGACGGCGATCCGCCAGCCCTGGTCGTCGGTGAGGTGCACGTGCAGGGTGTTGATCTTGTACTGGGCGAGCTGGTCGACGTAGCGCTTCGCCTGCTCCACCGGGAAGTGGTGGCGGGCGATGTCGATCATGGCGCCGCGGTAGGCGAAGCGCGGGGTGTCGGTCACCGTGCCGCCCGGGACCGTCCCCGCGCCCCGCACCGGCAGCAGCTGCCGCAGCGTCTGGCCCGCGTGGAAGAGGCCGGCCGGGGTGCGGGCGGTGAGGAGGACGCCCGTGGGGGTGGTCAGGAGCCGGTAGCCCTCCTCGCCCAGTTCCCGCGCCGCGCCGTCGAGGCGCAGCCGCACCCCGTCGCCGTCGCCACCGCCGTCGCCGGGGCCGCCCGGCCCGTCCGCCACCGGCAGCGGCAGTCCGGTCGGCCCGCGCAGCTGCTCCGCGAGGAGCTCGCCGATCCGCCGGACCTCCTCCGGCGTGCCGGGGCCGCCGGTCCGGATGACCGTGCCCGCCCCGAAGGCGTACCCGGGCCCCTGGGCCCGCACCGAGGACGGGGCCGGCAGCAGCCGCTCGTAGGGGGTGAGGACGGCGGAGGCGGCCGGTTTGGCGTCGTCGCCGTGCGCGGCGGTGCAGGCGGAGGAGGCGGCGAGGGCCACGAGGGTGCCGAGGGTGCCGAGGGTGCGGCGCAGGACTCTCATGCGCCCAGGTATAGGCCCAACGGCCCCCGCCCGGGCCCCACATACCGGTGGGAGAATGCCCGGATGGCGGAAATCATCCAGAAGGACGGTACGTGGACCTTCGACGGGGACGCGGTGCGCATCGTGCCGGGCCGCGACAAGGGGGTGGGGCTGCTGCGGCAGCAGCTCGGTGAGGTCGTCGTGCCGCTGCGCGCGGTCGGGGGGATCAGTTACGAGCCGGGCCGCAAGTCCGGCCGGCTGCGGCTGCGGCTGCGCGACGGGGCGGACCCGCTGCTCCAGGTGACGGGCGGCCGGCTGCCGGAGTCCTCGGACCCCTACCGGCTGACCGTGGAGGCGGACCGGGCCGGGGTGGCGGAGTACTTCGTGGACGAGGTGCGCAACGCGCTGCTGCTGGACGGCGTCGACCCCGGCCCCTCGGCCGCGTACCTGCTGCCGGGCCCGGCGGTGCCGATCGCGGTCGCCGCGGGGGACGGGACGGCCTCCTTCGACGGGGACCGGGTGGTGCTGGACTGGAACTGGACCACCGAGGACGCGAAGTCCTCGGGCGGCCCGCGCGAGTTCCGGGTCGCGGACGTGCGGGCGGTGGAGTGGGCCCCGTCGAAGGGGCTGGAGAACGGCTGGCTGCGGTTCACCCTGACGGGTGCCCCGCCGGCGCCCGCGCCCAAGTACGACCCCTGCGCGGTGGAGCTCTTCGGTTTCAAGAAGGACCCGCTGATGGCGCTGGTCGCGGCGGCGGTGGCGGTGCGGATGCCCCACCCGGCCGCCCCGGCGGCATCGGCGGAGGCCCCCGCGGCCCTCCCCCTGGCGGACGCGGCCCCGGCGCTGGCGGGCGAGCCGGCGGACCACGACACCCTGCTGCGGCGGCTGCGCGAGCTGGGGGAACTGCACCAGAGCGGGGTCCTCACGGCGGACGAGTTCTCGGCGGCGAAGGCCGCCATTTTGGGTGGTTTCTAGCCAAACGAGACCGGAATCACCTATTCCTTGGTCCAGACCAGCATGATCCTGCCCGATTCCGGGCAGGATCTTTGCGTTTCTGCCCCTGGCCCGTCAATATCTACTGGTGCTCGACCGCCGACCGTCCCATGACGAACTCGTCGACCACCTGGTACGCACCACCGCGCTGCAGCGCGGCGAGGCCGCCCGGGTGGTGCTCGACGTGCTCGCGTACTTCGACGAGACGACCGAGGAGTTCGTCCGTCGCCGCCACCGGGAGCTGCAGTCCGGCGGAGCGGTCAACGCGGAGATCTTCGAGCGGATCGCGGCGGAACTGCCGCACCGCGCCGTGGCGCCGCCGGAGCTCTCGCTCCGGCAGCTGCGCCGCATCGTCTACGGCTGAGACGCCGCATCGTCCCGGCCGGGGACAGGGCCCGCACGGGGCCGGTACGCGTCCGGGCACGGACACCGAACTTCAGGAGGGGCAACACCGTATGTGCGGAATCGTCGGTTACATCGGCAAGCGCGACGTGGCACCACTGCTGCTGGAAGGCCTCCAGCGGCTCGAATACCGCGGCTACGACTCGGCGGGCATCGTCGTCAACAGCCCGAAGTCGGCCGCCCTGAAGGTCGTCAAGGCCAAGGGCCGGGTCCGCGAGCTGGAGTCCCGCGTCCCCAAGCGCTTCGCCGGCACCACCGGCATCGCCCACACCCGCTGGGCCACCCACGGCGCGCCGAGCGACATCAACTCGCACCCGCACCTGGACGCCGAGAACAAGGTCGCGGTCGTCCACAACGGCATCGTCGACAACGCCGCCGAGCTCCGCGCCAAGCTGGAGGCCGACGGTGTCGTCTTCGTCTCCGAGACCGACACCGAGGTGCTCGTCCACCTGATCGCCCGTTCCCAGGCCGTCACCCTGGAGGAGAAGGTCCGCGAGGCGCTCAAGGTCGTCGAGGGCACGTACGGCATCGCTGTCATGCACGCCGACTTCGCCGACCGCATCGTCGTGGCCCGCAACGGCTCCCCGGTGGTCCTCGGCATCGGCGAGAAGGAGATGTTCGTCGCCTCGGACGTCGCCGCGCTCGTCGCCCACACCCGCCAGGTCGTCACCCTCGACGACGGCGAGATGGCCACCCTCAAGGCCGACGACTTCCGCACGTACACCACGAGCGGTACGACGACCACCGCCACGCCCGAGACCGTGGAGTGGGAGGCCGCCTCCTACGACATGGGCGGCCACGAGACGTACATGCACAAGGAGATCTCCGAGCAGCCCGACGCGGTCGACCGCGTGCTGCGCGGCCGGATCGACGACCGCTTCTCCACCGTGCACCTGGGCGGCCTGAACCTGGACCCGCGCGAGGCGCGCGGCATCCGCCGGGTCAAGATCCTCGGCTGCGGCACCTCGTACCACGCGGGCATGATCGGCGCCGGCCTCATCGAGAGCCTCGCCCGCATCCCCGCCGACGCCGAGCCGGCGTCCGAGTTCCGCTACCGCAACCCGGTCGTGGACCCCGACACCCTCTACGTCGCCGTCTCCCAGTCCGGTGAGACCTACGACGTGCTCGCGGCGGTCCAGGAGCTCAAGCGCAAGGGCGCCCGCGTCCTCGGCGTGGTCAACGTGGTGGGCTCCGCCATCGCCCGTGAGGCCGACGGCGGCGTGTACGTGCACGCCGGCCCCGAGGTCTGCGTCGTGTCCACCAAGTGCTTCACGAACACCGTCACCGCCTTCGCCCTGCTCGCCCTGCACCTGGGCCGCATCCGCGACCTGTCCGTCGCCGACGGCAAGCGGATCATCGAGGGCCTGCGCAAGCTCCCCGGCCAGATCCAGGAGATCCTGGAGGGCGAGGAGGACATCAAGAAGCTGGCGGCCGAGTACGCCGAGGCCAAGTCGATGATGTTCATCGGCCGGGTGCGCGGCTACCCGGTGGCCCTGGAGGCCTCCCTCAAGCTGAAGGAGATCTCCTACATCCACGCCGAGGCCTACCCGGCCTCCGAGCTCAAGCACGGCCCGCTCGCGCTCATCGAGCCGGCGATGCCGACGGTCGCGATCGTCCCGGACGACGACCTGCTGGAGAAGAACCGCGCGGCGCTGGAGGAGATCAAGGCCCGCAGCGGCCGGATCCTGGCGGTCGCCCACCGGATGCAGGAGAAGGCCGACCACACGATCCTCGTCCCGAAGAACGAGGACGAGCTGGACCCGATCCTGATGGGCATCCCGCTCCAGCTGCTGGCGTACCACACCGCCCTGGCCCTGGGCCGGGACATCGACAAGCCGCGCAACCTGGCGAAGTCGGTCACGGTCGAGTAGGACCCGCCGCGGCACCGTCCGCGGTACGCGACAGGGGCGCCACCGGTAACTCCGGTGGCGCCCCTGTCCGTTGTGCCCGCGGTGCGGGCGGCCTTCAGCCCGCCGCTACCGCGCCCCGCCCGGACGCCTTGCCGAGGGCCAGGGGCCAGTGGGCGAGTGCGGCGGTCGCCCCGTACCAGGCCAGCAGCCCGGACACGGCCGCGACCCAGCCGCCCGCCTTGGCCAGGCTCGCGCTGTCCGCGAACGAGGCTATCGCCAGGAGCAGGAGGGAGAGGGTGAGCAGACCGTAGACGCCCTGCCCGAACAGACCGCTCGCGGCGGCGAGCGTGAGGGTCAGCGCGAGCATCGCGAAGAGGACCAGAAACGTTCCGGCCGCCTCGCCGGACACCGAGGCGCCCGCGCCCTTGGCCCAGGTGAACCAGAAGACGCCGAGGCCCGCGAAGGCGGTGCCATTGAACCCGTTGCCGCCCCGGTATTCCAGGAGGCCGAGGAGGAAGAGGGCCGCGCCGCCGACGTACATCGCGAGCGACACGGAGTTGGCAGCGGTGACACCGGAGAGGACGCCGGTGTGGCCGATACCGAACGCGAGAAGGGTGAGACCCAGGGCGATGTTCCCCAGGGTCGAGGTCGAGGCCGTGCTTCCCGCAGAGACACCATTGTCCACGGCGGGCTCCCTTCGATCTGCAGTTGTTGCTGCGTCCCAGCAGCACTTATCTACCCTTTACACGGGTTCACAACCGCACAACCGGAATACACACGGTCACGGAATGACAACGACCGGTCGCTGCGCGCGCTTGGCCAGACGGCCCGCGACCGAGCCGAAGATCCGGCCGACGATGCCGTGGGTGGAACCCACCACGATGGCGTCCGCCGAGTACTCCCGGCCGACCTCCTCCAGCTCGTGGCAGATGTCCCCGCCCCGCTCGACCAGGATCCACGGCACCTCGGCGAGGTAGTCCGCGCAGGCGAGTTCCAGGCCCAGCACCTCGGTGCGGTGGTCCGGCACGTCCACGAAGACCGGTGGCTCGCAGCCGGCCCAGACGGTGGTGGGGAGCCGGTTCGCCACGTGCACGATGATCAGGCCGGATCCGGAACGCCGGGCCATGCCGATCGCGTAGGCGAGGGCGCGCTCACTGGACGTGGAGCCGTCGAAGCCCACCACCACTCCGTGCCGGAAGGCCGGGTCGCAGGGAAGGCGTGTCTGTTCCACCGCGCGCAGGTCGCTCGATACGGAATCGGCGAGATGGTGCTTGCGCTTGCGGTCCGCGGGTTCGAAGAATTCGTGACCGGCCATGGATGTCTCGGCGAAAAGTCCTCGGGGGAAGCGACAGGGGCGGTTTCGGCGACTCGGGCTTTCTGACGACGAGGCGGGCCTTTCGGCGACGCTGCGTGACGGAGGTCTGTCCTGGAAGCATCTTTCCAAGCCCTTACCCACCAGGGTACGGCGACACTCCCGTCCTGCACAGGGCATGCCGCCCTTGGAGAGCGTCCAAGGGAGCATGCCGGAGCGGAGCCACCTTGGCAATGGCCGCTGGCCCCTACAGCCAGTGACGGAAGACCCTCGCGCCACCCGTGCGCGCAGTGACCGGGACCTGCGCGCGGGCGTTGGACAGGCGTCCGACCGTCCAGGAAGAGCCCGCAGGGAGTACGCCGTGCCCGGCCATCCGGTTCACCCCGTCCCGCCCGTCCAGCCCGCTCAGCCGGCACAGTCCGCCCCATCCGCACACCCTCCGCTCCAGCCGCCGGCCCGCTCCCGCCTTCACCCGTCCGTGCGGCCCCCCTCGGGCGGGCAGCATGACGATCCCGCGGGTGACGTGGTGCGCTGGGCCGTCTTCAGCTGCCTGCTCGTGCCCGTCGTGCTGGTGGTCTACGGGACCTCGTACGGCGGGGCCGCCGTGACGACCCTGGGGCTGGCCGCCGTCACGGCCGCCTGCCGGGTGCTGCTGCGGCACTCGGAGAAGACCGGGCGGGCCGCCGCCCGGATCCTGTCGGAGGATCCGCTTCCGCACGGGCACCGCGGCCGGCACTCCCGCAGCGGGGCCGGTACGCACCGCGGGTGCCACGGATCCCCCGGCCACTCCCCTCACGACTGACCGATTCGCACGTACACACCCGGCTGTTTTCGGCCAACTTCCGGACTGGACGCTGCCCTTGCCGGAATGTCCCCCCAACCCCCCTACCACCAGCGACGACAGAGCGAAGGGGGCGAAAACACCCCATGGGTACTGGCCACGACCGGATCGTGAGGTTCCCGTACGGGTAGCGGAGTGGAACGCTTCCTGATCGAATGCTTTTCGCCAAGTTGCCAAGTCGACATAGCGGTGCGTGCTGAACTTGTCACGCCGACACCACGGGACGCAGTAGATTCGATCATGTATTTACGGCGGGGGATCCACGTGCAAGGCCGAGGGGAAACGTGCAGGTGCGACCAGACCAAGGAGTCGCGACACCCAAGGGGGGCTTAGCGCCATGAGCCAGGATTCCACCGCAGTCATCGCCGACGCGGGCAGGAAGCTCGCGGGGCGTCGCCGCAGAGAGATCGTCGCCGTGCTGCTGTTCAGCGGCGGCCCGATCTTCGAGAGTTCCATTCCGCTGTCCGTGTTCGGCATCGACCGCCAGGACGCCGGAGTGCCGCGCTACCGACTGCTCGTGTGCGCCGGGGAGGACGGTCCGCTGCGGACCACCGGCGGACTCGAACTGAGCGCGCCGTACGGGCTGGAGGCCATCGCCCGCGCGGGCACGGTCGTCGTCCCGGCGTGGCGCTCCATCACCTCCCCGCCGCCGCCGGAGGCGCTCGACGCCCTGCGGCTGGCGCACGAGGAGGGCGCCCGGATCGTCGGCCTGTGCACGGGGGCGTTCGTACTCGCCGCCGCCGGGCTGCTCGACGGCCGGCCCGCGACGACGCACTGGATGTACGCGCCGACGCTGGCCAAGCGCTACCCGTCCGTCCACGTCGACCCGCGCGAGCTGTTCGTCGACGACGGCGACGTGCTGACGTCCGCCGGCACCGCGGCCGGAATCGACCTGTGCCTGCACATCGTGCGCACGGACCACGGCAGCGAGGCGGCCGGGGCACTGGCCCGCCGGCTCGTCGTCCCGCCGCGCCGCACCGGCGGCCAGGAGCGCTACCTCGACCGGTCGCTGCCCGAGGAGATCGGCGCCGACCCGCTCGCCGAGGTCGTGGCCTGGGCGCTGGAGCACCTCCACGAGCAGTTCGACGTGGAGACGCTGGCCGCCCGCGCCTACATGAGCCGGCGCACCTTCGACCGGCGGTTCCGCTCGCTCACCGGCAGCGCGCCGCTCCAGTGGCTGATCACCCAGCGGGTGCTCCAGGCGCAGCGGCTGCTGGAGACCTCCGACTACTCGGTCGACGAGGTCGCCGGACGCTGCGGCTTCCGCTCCCCGGTCGCCCTGCGCGGTCACTTCCGCCGGCAGCTGGGGTCCTCCCCGGCCGCCTACCGCTCCGCCTACCGGGCGCGCCGGCCGCAGGGCAGCGACGTCTCCCCGGTCTCGGAGATGTCGGGGACCTCGCTGCCGCACCAGCGCACCCCGCAGCCCCAGCGGGCCGCGGCGGCCCTGGCCGCCTCCGGTCCGAGCGTGACGGAGCTGTACGCCCCGGGCCGGGTGCTGCGCGAGCACGCGTAGCCGCGGAACCCGGAAGACGCATGACGAAGGCCTCCCGCATCAGCCGGACACCACGGCGGGGGGCCTTCGGCATAAGGTGGGGCGCATGAACGATCGCATGGTGTGGATCGACTGCGAGATGACCGGGCTCTCGTTGACGGACGACGCACTTATCGAGGTGGCCGCGCTGGTCACCGACTCGGAGCTCAACGTGCTCGGCGAAGGCGTGGACATCGTGATCCGCCCGCCGGACGCGGCCCTGGAGAACATGCCGGACGTGGTGCGCGAGATGCACACCGCCTCCGGCCTGCTCGACGAGCTGGCCGGCGGCACGACCCTGGCCGACGCGGAGGCGCAGGTCCTGGCGTACGTGCGCGAGCACGTCAAGGAGCCGCGCAAGGCTCCGCTGTGCGGGAACTCCGTCGGCACCGACCGCGGCTTCCTCTCGCGCGACATGCCGGCGCTGGAGGCCCACCTGCACTACCGGATCGTGGACGTGTCCTCGGTCAAGGAGCTGGCGCGCCGCTGGTACCCGCGGGCGTACTTCAACAGCCCGCCGAAGAACGGCAACCACCGGGCGCTCGCGGACATCAAGGAGTCCATCGCCGAGCTGCGGTACTACCGGGAGGCGGTCTTCGTCCCGCAGCCCGGGCCGGACTCGGACACGGCCAAGGCCATCGCCGCCAAGCACGTGGTCGCCGGCGAGTAGGACCGCCCGCGGCGCCGCCGGAAGGGGTACGGGGAAAGGGGGGAGCGAGCACCCTCCCGGACCCTGTACCCTTTTCTTCGAGCCGGTCGTCCACGACCGGACGTGGTGGGTGTAGCTCAGTTGGTAGAGCACCTGGTTGTGGTCCAGGTGGCCGCGGGTTCAAGTCCCGTCACTCACCCTGTGGGAAGGCCCCGGTTCGCGAGAGCGGACCGGGGCCTTCCGCGTATCCGGGCCCGGCCGGCCCCCGCAGGGGGGTTCCCGGGACGGGATCGCGAGGCTAGCGTCTGCGGCAACGGGCAACGACGCGCGCCGGAGACACGGGAGGGTCGGCGTGCGGCTGGAGGTTGCCCCATGTCCGTATCGAAGACCGGGCCCGGTGGCGGGCCCCGCTCCGGGCCGGCCACCGGCTCCGCGGCGGTTCCCGCGGCCGGATTCCGCGGGGTGTTCGCCCTCGGCGGGACCGCCCTGCCCCTGTACGCGTTCCTCGCCCGGCTCCCCGCCGCGCTCTGCCCGATCGGGACGCTGCTGCTGATCAACGAGCGCGACGGCATCGGCGACGCCGGCGGCGTCGCCGCCGCCCTCTGGCTGGGCCAGGCCCTGGGCGGGCCGGTGATCGGCCGGCTCGCGGACCGGCGCGGCCACCGCCCCGTCCTGCTGGCGGCCTGCGCCGCGAACGGCGCCGTGCTGGCGCTGCTGGTCGCCGCCGTCCTGGGCGGGCTGCCGCTGGCCGCGTGGATCGGTCTGGCCGTCGCGGCCGGGCTGACCGTCCCGCAGGTGGGGCCGCTGGCGCGGGCCCGCTGGGCGCGGCTGGCCGGCCCGGACCGGGCCCTGCTGGGGTCGGCGCTGTCCTTCGACACCACCCTCGACGAGGCCTCGTTCATGGTGGGGCCCGCGCTGGCGGGGATCCTCGCGGTGGCCGTGCACCCGGCCTCGGCGCTGGTCCTGGCGGCCGTCCTGATCCTGGTGTTCGGGACCCTGTTCGCCCTGCACCCGAGCGCGCCCGGGCCGCTCGGGGCGCAGGGCGCGCGGGCCGGCGTACGGCTGTGGTCGCCGGGGCTGGCCCTGCTGTGCGCGATGGCCGTGCTCCAGGGGGCCGCGTGGAGCGGGGCCAACACGGGGGTCAACGCGCTGGCGAAGTCCCTGGGGCAGGGCGGGGCCGCCGGGCTGGTGTGGGCGGCGATGGCGGTGACCAGCTCGGTCGCCGGATGCGTGACGGTGGCCCGGCCCGGTACGGCGGACCTGGTGGCGCGGCTGCGGTGGACGATCGGGCTCCAGGCGGCGCTGACCCTGCCCCTGCTCGCGGTGTCCGGGCTGTGGGGGGCGGCGGCGGCCGTCGCGGGGATCGGGCTCGCGGTGGCCCCGCACCTGATCGCCCTGTTCGGGCTGGTGGAGCGGACGGGGCCTGCGCCGCGGCTGGGCGAGGCGATGACGGTGGCGGGCAGCGGCCTGATCGTCGGCCAGGCCCTGGCCGCTGCGGTGGCCGGACCCCTGGCCGCCGCGTACGGCTACCGCGCGGCGTTCGCCGTGTCCTGCGCGGCGGCGGCCGCCTCGGCGGTCCTGGCGGCGACCGCGGGCGGACGGGCCCGGCCGCGGGCCGGGGGCCGGGCCGGGGCCGGGGCCTAGGCGAGGGTGCGGACCTCGGAGAGGATCTCGGCGAGCTCCTCCCCCGTCGTGACCGGGGTGATCTCGACCTCGGCGTGGAAGCGGCTGAACAGGTCCCAGGTCAGCAGCGGCGCCTGGGCGCTGTCCTGGAGGTCGAAGACGATCCAGCAGGAGCGCACGCCCTCGTGGAGGCCGAAGTAGGCGGCCTCGGGCCGGACCCTCTCCATGAACTTCCTCATGGCCTGGACCAGGGCCCCGGTCTTGATGGCCTCGTTGCTGGCGGCGGTGTCCAGGTGGGCCCTGAGCATGACTCTCATCCGCGGCTCCCTCCGTCACCCCCCACCCTCCGCACGGGTCGGGGGCGCGGCAACATCTGCGCCCCCGTCCGTGCGGGCAGGCGGGGCAGGGAGGGCGGGGTCAGGCGGAGGGGCGGGCCGTCTGGATGTGGAAGTTGAAGTCCGCGTGCCCCAGGGCGTTCATCAGGCGCAGCCACACCGGCAGGAGCATCTCCGTACCGCGCGCGGTCTCGATGCCGCCGAGGTCGATGACCGACCGGTCCGGCCAGCCGAAGGAGCTCAGCAGGTCGTGGACGGCCTTCTTCGCGTCGGCGTCGTCCCCGGAGAGGAAGACGGTGTGGTCGCCGGGGACGCGGGCGGGGTCGACCATGATCTGGCAGTTCATGGTGTTGAGGGTCTTGACCACCCGCAGCTGCGGGAAGGTGCGCTGGATCAGCTCGCCGAGGCTGTCGTCGTCGACCGGGTCCAGGCGCGGCGGGAAGCCGTGGGAGAAGTCCAGCGGGTTCGCGATGTCGATCAGGACCTTGCCGTCGAGGTGGGCGGCGTCGGCCTCGGTCAGCGCCTCGACGCTGACCCGTCCGCCGGTGGCGTTGACCAGCGTCTCCCCGTGCCGTGCGGCCTCCGGGAAGGCGGCGAGGCCGATCGTCGGGTGGGCCTCCTGCCACTCGGCGTACTCCGCCCGGTCGAGGGTGGCGCGCGGGTCGCGGGTGCCGATGACCACCTCGTGGCCCAGGGAGGCGAGGCGGGCGGCCACCGTACGGCCGACGATGCCGGTGCCGAGAACTGCGTAACGCATGCGGATGTCCTTTTCCGAAAGGTGTGACACGAGCCGTGCGCGGGATGCGGCCGGGCGGTGCGGCCGGTGTCCACCGGCGCCAACTGGCCGGGAACGTACGGTATTCCACGCGCGGACCCCCGGCCCGCGTCCTCACCCGGCCGGGTGGCTCCGCTCGCCCCGCCGGCGGCTGCGCGCGCGGCGGGCGCGACGGCCGCCCGGGCCGCGGCCGCCGCGCCGGGCCCGGTCGTCCAGGGCGAGCCACACCCGCACCTCGGTCCCCCCGAGCACCGAGCGCCCCAGCCGTACGTCACCGCCGGTGGACTCGGCGACGCGGCGCACGATGTCCAGGCCGAGGCCGGTGGAGCCGTCGCGGGCGCCGTCGTTGCCGCGCCGCAGGGCCGCGTCCGGGTCGGTGATGCCCGGGCCCGCGTCCGAGACGAGGACGATGACGGCGTCCCCCGCGTCGTGCACGTCGACCGCGAAGGGGGTGGCCTCGGGGGTGTGCCGGAAGACGTTGCCGAGCAGGGCGTCCAGGGCGGCCGCCAGCTCCGGCCGGGCCACGGGGACCCGTACGGTGCGGTCCACGCCCGCGAGCCGCACCTCGCGGCCCTCGTCCTCGGCGAGCGCGGACCAGAAGGCCATCCGGTCGCGGATCACCTCGGAGGCGTCGCAGCCGGCCGTGGCCGCCGCGGCGGCGGGCGGGCGCTGTTCGCGGGCGGTGCGGATGATCGTGTCGACCTCGCGCTCCAGCTGCTCGACGGCCGCCCGGGTGTGTTCGGCGGCCGGGCCGTCGCCGAGCGAGGCGGCGTTGAGCCGCAGCACCGTCAGCGGGGTGCGCAGCCGGTGGGAGAGGTCGGCGGCGAGCTCCCGCTCGTTGGCGAGGAGTTCGACGACCTGGTCGGCCATCGAGTTGAACGCGACGGCGGCCGACCGGAGTTCCTTCGGGCCGTCCTCGGGCACCCGGGCCCCGAGCCGGCCCTCCCCCAGCTGGTGCGCGGCGTCCGCGAGGCGTTCGGCCGGGCGGACCAGGCGGGCGCCGAGCCGGTCGGCCACCGCGACCGAGCCCACGACCAGGGCGAGGCCGACGCCGGCGAGGATCAGCCAGGCGGTGGCGACCCCGTTGCTGACCTCGCTCTCCGGTACGTAGATCTCGATGACGGCGATGTCCCCGGAGCCGAGGGCGATGGGCTGGAGCAGCGCGGAACCCCCGCCGGCGGCCCCGGCGGTGGTGGCCCGTCCCATGGAGCGGGTCTCGGCCACCGCGTGGGCACCCGCCCAGCCCTCGCCGATGTCCACGGCGGCGGCGCCGCCCATGGCGGGGACGTGGACGGCCATCCGGCGGGCGGCGCCCATCTCGGTGGACTCGACGGCCTTGCGCAGCTGCACGGGGTCGGTGGTGATGGACAGGGTCGGCCCCATGGTGGCCGCCTGCCGCTCGGCGTTGGAGAAGGCCCGGTCACTGGCCATCTCCTGCACCACCAGCCCCAGGGGCACCGCGAAGGCCACGACCACCATGGTGGTGACGGCGAGGCAGACCTTGACCAGCGCCCATCTCACAGCGGCGGCTCCAGTTTCACCCCGACGCCCCTGAGGGTGTGCAGGTAGCGGGGCCGGGCGGCGGTCTCGCCGAGTTTGCGGCGCAGCCACGACAGGTGCACGTCGATGGTCTGGTCGTCCCCGTACGACTGCTGCCAGACCTCGGCGAGCAGTTCGCGCCGGGCCACGACCACCCCGGGCCGTCCGGCGAGGAAGGCCAGCAGGTCGAACTCCCGGCGGGTGAGGTCGAGTACGGATCCGTCCAGCTCGGCCTGGCGGCGCAGCGGGTCGATGGCGAGGCCGCCGACGCGCAGCACGCGCGGGGGCGGTTCGGCCGCGGCGGCCTGGGAGCGGCGCAGGACGGCGGCCATCCGGGCGGAGAGGTGCTCGACGGAGAACGGCTTGGTGAGGTAGTCGTCGGCGCCGTCGTTGAGCAGCCGGACGATCTCGGCCTCGTCGTCGCGGGCGGTGGCGATGATGACCGGCACGTCGGTGATGCCGCGCAGCATCTTCAGGGCCTCGGAGCCGTCGAGGTCGGGCAGGCCGAGGTCGAGGATGACCACGTCGAACCGGTGGTGGGCGACCTCGCGCAGGGCCTCCAGGGCCGTGCCGACGCTCCGTACGGTGTGGGAGGCCTCGGTCAGGTGCCGGATCAGGGCGGAACGTACGAACTGGTCGTCCTCGACCACGAGCACACTAGCCATGGGCGCACGGTAGTCCATTCGGGCGACCCCGGGAGGTGCCGGGACGGGCTTGTGACGTGTGGTGCACTATGTGCCCTGATGCGCAGAGGACTTGTACACGCCATGGCCTGGGTGGCGGCGACCGCGGCCGCCGTGACCCTGTCGTGGTGGGGTGTGCGCACCGTCATGTCCGGGACGGCGTACGATCCTCCGCTCGCGGTTCCGCTGGCGACCCGGCCGCTGTCCTCCTCGACGCGGGGGCCCGAGCCGCCGCCGGCCGGCCCGTCGGGTTCCGCGTCGGCGGCGGCGTCCGCGTCCCCGTCGCCCTCGTCCTCCGGGGCGGGGCCCGGGCCTTCGGCGCCGGCCGCCGCACCGTCGGCGCCGGCGAGGTCGAAGCCGGCGCCGCCGCCCGGGCAGCAGCGCCAGAACCCGGGGGGCGCCGCGGGCGAGGTGAAGGGGTACTCGGTCTCGGGCGGGCGGGTGGTCTTCGACCTCGGGACCTCCTCGGCCGCCCTGGTGTCGGCGACGCCGGAGGCGGGGTGGCGGGTGCAGGTGTGGAAGCAGGACTTCTGGATCCGGGTCACCTTCACCCGTGACGGCCGTGAGGTGTCGGTGTTCTGCACCTGGCACGACCACCCGCCGACGGTGGAGACCGTCGATCCGTAGCCGTTCCGTTCCTACCGGAACACCGAGGCCGGGGGCTGCGGCGAGGCCGTCGCCGAGGCGTCGGAGACCGGGAGGGCGCCGCCGGTGAAGTCCGCCAGGGCCCGGCCGTGCTCCACCCGGCCCGGGTGCGGGTCGCTCGCCACGCGGCGGGTGAACTCCGCCACCGGCAGCTCCCGGTCGGAGGCCACGAGCACCGCATTGCCGAAACGTTTCCCCCGCCAGACGACGGGATCCGCGGCCAGCGCCAGCCGCTCGAACCGGGAGGCGGCCGTGGCGACCTGGCCTCGCAGGTGCGCCAGCGGCGGCCCGTCCGCGAGGTTGGCCACGTACCACCCGGCCGGCGACAGCGCCCGGCGTACGTCGTCCAGGAACTCGGCACTGGTCAGGTGGGCCGGGGTGCGCGCGCCGCTGAACACGTCCGCGATGACCAGGTCCGCCCAGCCGTCCGGCACCTTCGCCAGCCCCGCCCGCGCGTCCACCGCGCGGACCCGGACCCGCGCCTGCGGGTCCAGCGGCAGGTGTTCCCGTACGAAGGCCACCAGGGCCGCGTCGATCTCCACCACCTGCTGCGCGGAGCGGGGGCGCGCGGCGGCGGTGTAGCGCGCCAGGGTGAAGGCGCCGCCGCCCAGGTGCACCACGTTCAGGGGCTGCCGGGCGGGGGCGATGAGGTCGATCAGGTGGCCGATGCGCCGCTGGTAGGCGAAGTCCAGGTGTCCGGGGTCGTCCAGGTCGACGTGGGACTGCGGGGCCCCGTCGATCAGCAGCGTCCAGGCGCGGGCGCGCTCGCGGTCCGGGGACAGCTCGGCCAGGCCGCCGCCCACCTGCCCGGCGACCGGCTCGGCGGCGCCCCGCCGGACCCCGTCGCGGTTCCTGCCCTTGTCCCTGTCCCTGCCCGTGCCCTTGCCTGCCACACCCCCATTATCGCTGGCCAGAGCTTCACCGGCAGTTGTCGGCCGCCTCGATCAGCCGGGCCGCCTCGCCGAGCGCCGCCCGCAGCACCTCCGGGTCGGTCACCGGCCCCACCGCCTCGGGCGGCAGCAGCCAGCCCGTACCCCCGGCGGTGGGGGCGGCGGCCAGGTCGCCGAAGCGCATCCCGCGCCCGTTGGTCTGCGTACAGGCGCTGCCGGGCAGGTCCCAGGCATCGGCCGTCCCCGGCGGGACCAGGAAACCGAGGGTGTCGCCCGAGCCGTCGTGCAGCACGGGACCGACCGCGGGCACCGCCTGCCCGGCGCCCCTGCGGATGATGTCCACGGCCTCCAGGCCCTGCCGCACGGACACGGTCACCAGATCCGGGGCCGGGGCCCCCGGAACCTGCGCGGTGAACGGGATCGCGCCGGCGTCGGGCGCGGTGTCCGTACCAATGCTGTCCATGCCGGCCTCCACCAAGGGGAACCCTCCTCGATCCGTATCCGCATGGGTTCAACGCGGCGAAGCGTCAACAGGTGCGGCGGCAAGACGCCGCAAAGGATGGCAGTTCATGGCGGATCGCGGGTGAGATATCCGTTTTGTAGGCAAACACCGCGTGGGAGCCCCGTCGCTGGCGGTACGTTCATGCGCGCCGGAGCGCTTGACTCCGGGGCGGGCTTGTCCAGAGAGGCAGCGTCCATGGCGGCGTCACCCCACTCACCCAACTCCAGCTTCCGGCGGCTGCGCGGAGCGCACTCCCCGGCCGAGTTCGCGGCCATGGTCCGCAGGGCCGCACGGGAGATCGGCGAAACGGTTTCCTGCGACGCCCGCTACATCGGACGCGTGGAATCGGGCGAGATCCGCTGCCCCAACTACGCCTACGAACGCGTCTTCCTCCACATGTTCCCCGGCCGCACCCTGGCCGACCTGGGTTTCTCCCCCCGCGAGACGGTCCGCGGACGGGCCGCCCAGCGCGCCCTGCCCACCCCGCCCGCCTTCACCCACCTCATCCACCGTTCCAAGGAGAGCGACGTGCAGCGCCGCGCCTTCATGGCGGGCGGCTCCGCGACCGTGGCGGCCGCGACGCTCGGCCTCACCCTGCTCGGCGACAGCCGCCGGCTCCCCTCCCGCGCCGGCGAGGCCGAGGCCGCCGCCGTCGAGGACGCCGTCCGCCAGATCCGGCTGCTGGACGACCGGCACGGCGCCGACGCCCTCTACCGGCGGGCCGCACAGCCCCTGCGCACCGCCTACGCCCTGCTCGACGCGGGCGCCACCCGGCAGTCCACCGAGGACCGGCTGCACGCGGGGGCCGGGGAACTGGCCGTCTCGGTGGGCTGGCTGGCCCACGACTCGGGCCGCTTCGACGACGCCCGCTCGCACTACGCCGAAGCCCTGGCCACCGCCCGGGTGGCGGGGGACGCCGGTCTGGAGGCGCACGCCTTCAGCAACATGGCCTTCCTCGCCCGGGACTGCGGCCGCCCCCGGGAATCGGTACGGGCCGCCCAGGCGGGACGGCGCGCGGCCCGCTCGCTCGGCTCCCCCCGGCTGCTGGCGCTGCTGGCGCTGCGGGAGGCGGGCGGCTGGTCGGGGCTCGGGGACCGCAGGGCCTGCGAGGAGGCGCTGACCCGGGCGCACACCGAGTTCGCGCGGGGGGCCTGCGCCGCGGACCCGGAGTGGATGTCCTTCTTCGGCGAGGCCGAACTGGAGTCCCTGGAGTCCCGCTGCTGGGCGGCGCTCGGGGAGCACGCCCGCGCGGCCCGGCACGCCCGCCGGGCGGCCGACCTCCAGGACCCGCACTTCGCGCGGAACGTGGCCCTCTACACCGCCGAGCTCGCCGACGACCTGGCCCGCGCCGGGGCGCCGGACGAGGCCGCCTGGGCGGGCGGGCGGGTCCTGGACCTGCTGGCGGAGGTCCAGTCGACCCGGATCCGCTCCATGCTGGCCGGCACCGCCCGCACCCTGGTCCCCCACCAGCGCTCCCCGCGCGTCGGCGCCTTCCTGACCCGGCACGCCCAGGCGTAGACCGGACGCGGGCCGGGCGCGGGCCGGGGGGCGTAGGCCGGGGCCCGGGGCTACCCCTCCAGGTGCCCGGTGTCGTTCCAGCGCTCCAGCGCCGGCGCCCCGTACGCCCAGCCCAGGACCGACAGGGAGGTCGGGTCCAGCCGGATGCGGGCGCCGAAGGAGGCCTCGAAGCCCAGCCAGCGGGCGGCGAGGGTGCGCAGGACGTGCCCGTGCGCGAAGACCAGGACGTCCCGCTCGGCGGAGCGGGCCCAGGCCACGACCTCGTCCGCGCGGGCCGCCACGTCGGCGACGGACTCCCCGCCGGGAACCCCGTCGCGCCAGATCAGCCAGCCCGGCCGGACCGCCTGGATCTCGGCCGGGGTCATCCCCTCGTAGTCGCCGTAGTCCCACTCCATGAGGGTGTCCCAGGGGTCCGCCCGCGACCCGAAGCCGGCGAGGTCGCAGCTCTCGCTCGCCCGCAGCAGCGGACTGGTGCGCACCTCCAGCCCGCGCAGCGAGGCCCAGGGCTCGCCCGCGAGCCGCTCGCCCAGCCGCTTCGCCCCCTGCCGGCCCTCCTCCAGCAGGGGCACGTCCGTGCGTCCGGTGTGCTTGCCGAGCAGGGACCATGCCGTCTGGCCGTGGCGGGCCAGCAGGATGCGGGGGGCCATCTGTGTTTCTCCCGGTCCGTGGTGGTTCGCCCAGGGATGCGCGAATCCGTCGTCCGTCCATCATCCACGACGTGAACGTGGGGCAACTGCGGCCGCCCGTCGAGCGTCTTACACCGTATGACCACACAGCAGCGGCCCTTACGGTGGCGGGTGGAGCTGCTGCTCCTGGCGCTCGTCTACGGCGCGTACTCCGGCGGCAGGCTCCTCGTCCGGGGTGACGCGGACCTCGCCGTCGGGCACGGGCTGGCGATCCTGCGGATCGAGGAGGTCCTCGGGCTCGACGTCGAACGGCCGCTGAATCGTTTCTTCTCCCGGGAGGGCGTGCTCGGCGTACCCGCCGACTTCGTCTACGCCTCCCTGCACTACCTGGTCACCCCGGCCGTGCTGCTGTGGCTCTACCACCGGCGGGCCGCGCACTACCGGGCGGCGCGCGGCTGGCTGGTGGCCTCGACGCTGCTCGGGCTCGTCGGGTTCAGCCTGCTGCCCACCTGTCCGCCGCGGCTGCTGGCCGCCCCGTACGGGTTCACGGACACGATGGCCCGCTTCAGTTCGTACGGGTGGTGGGGCGCCGAGGCCAGCGCCCCGCGCGGGCTGGGGGCGCTGACCAACCAGTACGCCGCCATGCCGAGCCTGCACGTCGGCTGGGCGCTGTGGTGCGGGATCCTGCTGTGGCGGCACGCGCGGCGGCCGCTGGTGCGGGCCCTGGGCCTGGCGTATCCGGCCCTGACGACCGTGGTGGTCATGGGCACGGCGAACCACTACCTCCTCGACGCCGTCGCCGGGGCCGCCGTGATGGGCGCCGGCTGGCTCCTCGTCCGCGCGCTCGGGGCGGGCGGCGGACGGCCGGGACGGCGGGAACCGGTCCGTTTCAGCCGTAAGTCCACGATTGTCGGTGGCGGATGGGACACTTCCGCCCGTGAGCTCCTACCCGCCCAGCGACCCGCCCCAGACGACGACACTGCGGCAGCGGCTCGCTGACCTGCGCGGCCCCGCCGTGCCGCCCCGTCCGCTCGACGCCCGGGCGCTCGCCGCCCTCGCGGCGAACCCGGGCTGTGGCAGACGGGCCGTCCTCGACGGTGCCGGAGTGGACAAGACCGCCCTCGCCGCGGCCCTCGGCACACCGGCCGCTTTCGGCCAGTCGCAGTTCGCGATCATCCGCGGGAACTCCTTCGAGGCCAAGGTCAAGGGCGACGGCGGGGCCGAGCTGCTGCGCCTGGCGCACGCCCGCCTCGGCGCCGGGTCCGAGCCGCCCGGGCCGGACGCCCGGGTGCCGGACCTCACCGCCGCCGGCCCGCAGGGCCGGGCCGCCCGCACGGCGCTGGCCCTGCGGGAGGCCACCGCCGCGCGGGCGTGGACGCTGCTGGACCATCCGATGCTGGCCCTGGAGGTGGCGGGCACCCCCGCCTACCTGGAGCCGGACGCCGTCGTGGTGCACCCCGACGGCCGCTGGACCGTGGTCGAGATCAAGTCGTTCCCGATGATCGACGGGTCCGCCGACGCCGCGAAGGTGGGGGCCGCCGCCCGGCAGGCCGCCGTGTACGTGCTGGCCCTGGAGCAGACCGCCGCGAAGCTGTCCGGGGCCTCTGTGGACCACCGGGTCCTGCTGGTCTGCCCCAAGGACTTCTCCAACCTGCCCGCCGCCGAAGCCGTCGACGTCCGCCGTGAGCGCGCGGTCACCCGCCGGCAGCTGGAGCGGCTGACCCGGATCGAGGACCTGACCGCGGACCTGCCCGAAGGGCTCTGCTTCGACCCCGCCCGCCCGGCCGACGAGCTGACCGAGGCCGTCTCCGCCGTGTCCGCCGCCTACGCCCCCGAGTGCCTGGCCGCCTGCGAGCTGGCCTTCCACTGCCGCGAGCGCTCCCGCGCCGCCGGGGACCCCGCCGCGCTCGGCCGCTCCGTCCGCGGTGAGCTGGGCGGGCTGGCCACCGTGGCGGAGGCCCTCGCGGCGGCCGGCGGCGCGGGCCCCGACGGCGACCCCACCGCGGACGCGCTGCGCCAGGCGGCCCGGCTGCGCGCCGAGGCGCTGGAGCTCGCCGCCGCCCGACCCCCGTACCAGGCCCCGGAGAGCCCCGAATGCCCCTGCTGAGCACCCTCGCCCGGCTGGAGGCGGTCCGCGCGGGCCGCGCCCGGCCGCTGGCGACCGCACGCCACCGCCACCTGAGCGCGGAGCCGCTGGTCTTCGTGCCGCTGACCACCGCCGGTGAGGCCGGGGCGCCGCTCGGCGCGATGCTGGGGACCGACCGGCACGAGCCGCGGATCCTCGTCATACCGCAGCCCCGCGACCGGGACCTGCGCTGGGAGTTCCTGGGCGAGCTGGCACGGCTGCTGATGCCGTACGTCGAGGCCTACACGGAGGTCGTCGAGCCCGCCGAGCGCACCGAGACCGACCCGGAGACGGGCCGGAAGACCAAGGTCGAGGCCGAGCTGTGCGTGGACGCGCCGCAGATCGTCGTGCCGAGCCGGGCGGGCATCGAGTACGTGCGGCTGCTGGGCCGGTCCATGCGGTTCCGGCGGACCGCCGAGGAGGACCCGGAGAACCCGTACCCGGTGCCCTCCCAGGTCCCGCTGCTGGGCCGCTGGTTCACCCACCTCGCCGAGCGCTCCCGGGTGCCGGGCTCCTCGATGCTGGTGTCCGCCACCGACCTGCTCTCGCGGCACTGGGCGACCGGCCAGAGCAACCTGGAGGACCAGCACCTGGGCTCGCTGCTGGGCTGGATCGCCCCGCCCGAGGGGGTCTCGGGCGCCGAGTGGGCGCTGCGGGTGGAGCTCGAACGGGACCAGGACGGCCAGTTGCTGTTCCCGCCGGCCGGCCCGGCCACCGACCCGGCCTTCGACAACAGGCTGCTGGCACCGGCGATCGGCAGGTTCGACGCGGCCCGCGCGGCGGGCGAGCCCCGCGACGGGGACACGCCGCGGAAGGCCGAGCGGGCGATCCGGCGGCTGGTCGTGGACCAGATGCAGAGCGCGTGGTGGCAGACCTGGGAGGCGATCGACCTGCTGCGGACGCTGCCGCCCGGCGAGCGGACCGGGGAGCGCTGGACCCGTGACCGCTGGTCCTTCACCGGCCACCGCGACCGGGTGCGCGCGGGCGAGCCGCCGCAGCCGCGCCGTGACGACGCCGTGACGGCGGCGCAGAAGCTGGCCACGCGGGAGACCGAGCAGGTACGGCTGGACGCGCAGGAGGCGCTGGACGACCCGCTCGTCATGGCGGGCCGGCGGTTCGCGGGCGAGGCCTTCGCCGGTGAGGTCACCGAGGTGGTGATGGAGTGGACGGAGGGCAGGCGGCCGCGTCCGCGTCCGCTGCTGAGGGTGGCCACCGAGGACCGGCCGCAGCTCGCGGACGAGGGCGGCGGCAGGGTGTTCCGCTCGCTGGACGGGCGTCAGCAGGCCTTCGAGTTCGTCCGCCGCGAGGAGGACGGCCAGCTGGTGCTGCGCGTGCTGGACAAGATGGGCGCGGGCCGGGAGCCGGTGGCCGGGTCGGTGCCGGAGAAGGGCGACCGGGTGTGCTGGACCCTGTTCGAGCACGACGCGCGCGGCGGCCCGAAGCTGCCCGACCCGGAGAACACCCCGTGGACGCACGGCGGTCCGCCGGGGTCCGCGACCGCCCCCGCCCTGGACGCCGTGACCGACGAGGACCTCCTGTGACCACCGCCTTCGATCCGGGTGCCGCCGCCGACCGGGCGACCGCCGCCATCCTCCGGGACACCCTGCACGGCACGGAGCGGGGCGTGGTCGTCGATTCCCCGCCCGGGGCCGGGAAGTCGACGCTCGTGGTGCGCGCGGCCCGGGAGCTGGCCGCCGCGGGGCGCCGGCTGATGGTGGTGGCGCAGACCAACGCGCAGGTCGACGACCTGGTGCTGCGGCTCGCCGCCAAAGACCCGGAGCTGAAGGTCGGCCGGCTGCACAGCAGTGACGCCGACGCCTACGACCCGGCCCTCCGCGACCTCCCGTCGGTCACCCTCTCCGCCAAACCGGCCGACCTGGCCGAACTCCCCGTCACCATCTCCACGGCCGCGAAGTGGGCGTACGTGAAGGCGGAGCCCTGGGAGCACGCGATCGTCGACGAGGCGTACCAGATGCGCTCCGACGCGCTGCTGGCCGTGGCCGGGCTGTTCGAGCGGGCGCTGTTCGTGGGCGACCCGGGGCAGCTGGACCCGTTCAGCGTGGTCGGGGCGGAGCAGTGGGCCGGGCTGTCCTACGACCCCTCCGCCTCGGCGGTGAGCACCCTCCTCGCCCACAACCCGCACCTGCCGCAGCACCGGCTGCCGGTGTCGTGGCGGCTGCCGGCGACGGCCGCGCCGCTGGTCTCGCGCGCCTTCTACCCGTACTCGCAGTTCCGCAGCGGCACCGGCCCGGGCGAGCGGAGACTCGCGTACGGGGTCCCGTCGGACGGGTCCGGACCGGACCGGGTGCTGGACGAGGCGGCCGAGTCGGGGTGGGGGCTGCTGGAGCTCCCCGCCCGGCACACCCCGCGCACGGACCCGGAGGCGGTGCGGGCGGTGGCGCTGGTGGTCCGCCGCGCCCTCGACCGCGGGGCGGTGACCTCGGACGAGCAGACCCCGGCCCCCACCCCGCTGACCCCGGCCCGCATCGCGGTCGGCACCGCGCACCGCGACCAGGCGGCGGCCATCCGCACGGCCCTGGCCTCCCTGGGCGTCACCGGCGTCACGGTGGACACCGCGAACCGCCTCCAGGGCCGCGAGTACGACCTGACGGTGGTCCTCCACCCCCTGTCGGGGCGCCCCGACGCGACCGCCTTCCACCTGGAGACGGGCCGCCTGTGCGTCCTGGCCTCCCGCCACCGGCACGCCTGCGTGGTGGTGGCCCGGGCGGGCATAGC
This sequence comes from Streptomyces sp. NPDC032091, assembly GCF_055580265.1. Lineage (NCBI taxonomy): Bacteria > Bacillati > Actinomycetota > Actinomycetes > Kitasatosporales > Streptomycetaceae > Streptomyces > Streptomyces sp. NPDC032091. The sequence continues at coordinate 333,321 of NZ_JBVILR010000003.1, forward strand.
GGAACTCCTGGACGACCACCCGTCCACGGAGCCGGTCCAGCTGGGCACGACGATCAAGTTCCCCGACGGCTGGGAGGCGAACCACTCGGTCCTCTCCCACCTCTCCGAACACCGCATCACCTGGCGCCCCTGAGCGCGGATTACTTGCGGGGGGCGCCGAAGGTGTGGCGGAGGACTTCGCCGACCTCGGCGAGGGTGCGCAGCTGATCCGGGGTCAGGACGTCGATCAGGTGGCGGCGTACCGACGCGACGTGGTGGGGTGCGGCCTCGGTGATGGTCCGCACTCCGCCGCCGGTGAGGACCACCTCCGCCCCGCGGCCGTCGTCGGCGACCTCCTCGCGGCGTACCAGGCCGCGCTGTTCCATGCGGGTGAGCTGGTGGGACAGCCGGCTGCGGGACCAGCTCATCAGGGCGGCGAGGGCGGTGATGCGCATGCGGTGGCCGTCGGTCGATCCGAGGACCGACAGCACGTCGTAGTCGGCTTCGGAGAGCGCGCTGTCCTGGTGGAGGTCGCGGGCGATCTCGGCGTTGACGAGGGGGAACATCCGGCGCCAGGCGTACCAGGCGTCCTGTTCGGACTCGGTGAGCCAGCGGGGGTGGGCGGGCTCGGGCACTTCGGTCATGGGGGCACCCTAGCGAAGTTGGTGATACGTCACCTATCTAGTTGACATATCACGCACCACCCCCTTTCCTGGGTGACACGTCAACAACAAGACTCCACACCGCACACCGCACCCGCACCACAAGGGAGTTCACCCCATGACCCGCCTGCACGTCATCTCCTCCGCCCACCGCCCCACCTCCGCCGGCCGCCCCCTGGCCCAGTGGGTGGCGGACCTCGCCCGCGAGCACGGCGCCTTCGAGGTCACCCCGGTCGACCTCGCGCAGATCGCGCTGCCGTTCCTGGACGAGCCGGAGTTCCCCTCCAGCGGCAACTACGCCCACCAGCACACCCGCGACTGGAGCGCGCTCGTCGACTCCGCCGAAGCGTTCGTGTTCGTCCTGCCCATGTACAACGGCGGCTTCACCGCCCCGTTCAAGAACGCCGTCGACTTCCTCTACCGCGAGTGGCAGGGCAAGCCCGTCGGCATCGTCAGCTACAGCGCGGGCGGCACCGGCGGCGCCCCGGCCGCCGAGATGCTGCTGCCGGTGCTCACCCAGGTCGGCCTGGTGCCGGCCGCGCGCTCGGTGGCCGTCCCCGGCGTCCTCGGCCTGCTCGGCGCCGAGGGCTTCGAGGCCCCGGAGGGCCTGGCGGCCGAGGTGACGGGCGTCCTCGACGACATCACGGCCCTGGTGAAGGAGCCCGCGACGGCCTGACGGCCGACCGCACCCTTGCGCGGCATTGGACAATGGAGGGTGGCCCCGGAGGAAACCCGTACGCGCAGGAGGACACGCATGGCAGAGCCCGAGCGGACCGAGCGGAGGCAGCGGCCCGCGCCGCTGCTCTTCGAACCCTCGGCGGCCGTCGCGGACCCGGAGCACTTCTTCGACCTGGAGTCGATCGAGGACCCCCGGGAGCTGCTGGCCCGCGCGACCGAGCTGACGCTGGCGTTCCGGGCCGCGCAGAACCGGGCGGAGGAGTTCCAGGCCCTGGCGGCGGCCCAGCTGGCCGACCCCCGCCGCTTCGACCGCCTCTCGGCGTCCGCGATCGCCGAGGCGGCGGAGTGGACCGAGGACTACGCCCGCCGCATGATCGAGTTCGGCGAGGACCTCCAGCGGGGCACTGCGACCGAGTCCTGACCGGAGCCGGGGCCGGGGTGCGGCGCGCACGATAGCGCAGCGGACCCCGCCCCGTCACGGTTTTCGGTAACTCGTGGGAACCGACACACTACGCGCGGTAGACATTGGCATATGACGATCCTGACGACGGCCGCCCACCGCCCCGCCCTCGACGGCATCGACGCGCCCACCGCGCCCGCCACCCAGGTCACCCCGCAGGGTGCCGCCTGGCTGGCCTCCGCCTCCGCGCGGCCGGGTCACACCCTCGACACCTGGGAGGCCCGGCCCGACGCGCCGGCCGTGCTGCCCTGCGGGACCGCCTTCGACGTCGTCAACGTCCCGCTCGTCCTCGGCCGGCGCATGCTCGACCTGCTCTGGGAGCGCGGGCCCGGCTCCGGACCCGCCGCCGTGCACCGGGGGCGGATGCTGCTCTTCGCCTCGCCGGGCACCGCCCAGCGGCTGCCCGCGCTGCTCGCCTGGGAGGAGTGGGGGCCCGCCGCGGCGGCCTCAGCCCCGACCCCGGCCCCGGCGCCCCTGTGTCACGGCCACGGCGACACCGTCACCGTGCCCCCGCTGCGGCCCGCCCCCGGACCCTCGCGATGGCTGGTGGCACCGGACTCGCGGCTGCCCTGGCTGCCCGGCCCGGACTGCCTGCTGTGGGCGTTCCTGCACGCCACGCGGGGTCCGGCCCCGGTATCGATTTTTGGTTCGGCGGATTCGGATGCTAGTGTCTACGACGTCAGCAAGCGCCGCTAGCTCAGTTGGTTAGAGCAGCTGACTCTTAATCAGCGGGTCCGGGGTTCGAGTCCCTGGCGGCGCACAGACGGGAGAAGGCCCCCACTCATCAGAGTGGGGGCCTTTTTCGTTCCCGCACGGGCGGGGTCAGGTGGTGATCTTCACCGTGTACGCGCCCGACAGCGTCCGGTCCGCGACCTCGATGGTGATCCGCTCCCCGGGGACGGTGAAGGTCTCGCCGACCTCCAGCGGGGCGTCGGCCAGCGGCGGGTACACCGAGCGGTCCCAGCAGGCCTCCGTGTGCGGATGCCCGTCCAGCACCTCGATCGGGCCGCCGCCCGACGCCGCCTCGTTGCGGACCCGGTAGACCAGGACCCCTTCCGTGCAGGTGTCCCCGTCGTTGCCGGCGGAACCCCGCGCCTCGACCGCGATCGCGCTGCCGGGGCCCGTACGGATCACCGCGAGCCGGGTGCCGCCCGTGCCGCCGGGCTGCAGGGGCTGCGAGAGCGGCTGGAGGGTGTGCAGGGAGGTCCCGGAGCGCACGCAGTCGACCTGGGAGGCGTCCAGCCAGCCCAGCTTCCACTTCTGCCAGCCGAACAGGTCCGGGGCCATCCCGAACTGGCTGCCCATGACGTCCCAGTCGCCGACGTAGGTGTCCCAGTCGCCCTTCCCGTCCGTCGGCCGGTGGTAGAGGTCGGGCAGGTCGAAGACGTGCCCGGTCTCGTGGGCCAGCACGTTGCGGTCCGGCGGGTGCCGCTCGAAGACGGTGACGATCCGCCGCAGGTCCGTGCCGTCGGCCCGCAGGGGGCGGTCGAAGTTGACGACCTTGGTGGCGTCGGAGTCCACGCCGGGGGCGTTGGGGTCCGCGACGAAGTACACGATGTCGTACGCGCTGAAGTCCACCTGCGGATCGGCGACGGCGACCGCCTCCCTCAGGTAGGCGGCCCGGGCGTCCGGGGCCCAGTCGCGCTGTATCCCGTACGCGGTCGACGGCCTGGGCATCCGGATCCACTGCCGCTGCGGGTGCGGGACCAGCCGGAAGCGGCCGTAGGAGGCCCGCTCGAAGAAGTCGCTGGTCGCGGGGAAGTAGTCGGCCGTCAGCTCCTCGGGGGTGACGGCGGGCTGGTGGTCGGGGAAGGAGAGGAAGACCATCACCGCGTGGAGCGTGCGCACCGGCTTGGGGTAGGCCCGGTTCCAGGTGTCCAGGCCGAGGGAGTGGTGGGCGGCCGTGCGGGTCAGCGCGCAGGGCCCGCCGGTGGCGGGTCCGGCGGCGACGGCGGGTCCCGCGACGAGCGACATGGCGGCGAGCGCCGTCATCGAGGTGAGGATGGCCGCCGTACTTCGCATGCGGGAGCGGTCCACTCCCCCGGGTGTCAGCTGTCGCGGCACATCGACCTCCGGTGGTGGATTCGTCCTGTTCCATCCACCTTGGGGCGATTGTCTTACTTATGCATGGTTCCCCTGCCCCACACGGGTGAGCACTACGGCAAGCCGGTGACCCCCGGAGTTCACGCCCCCACCGACGGCCCGTCACGAACGGTCACCCGAGATCAGGGTCGGGCCCCGCGTGCTCACAGGTGTGCGGAATCGATCGCCCCGCCGCGGCCGACGCGGCGTCAGCAACGGGCCGACGGGGCGTCAGCACGGTGACGGCCCGTGCCCCACACGGCGACGCCGCTGGATAGGGCCTCCGTCAGCCTCTATGATCGGCACACTTTCCTGCACGGACACTCACGAGCACTGCGGGAGCCAACGGTGAGCGGAAGCTCAGAGGGAACCGGTTCGGCGGCCGACAGCATCCGTTCGGCCGTTACGGAGCGTCACCCGGCAGTGCCGGCCGTGCCGGGCATGTCGGCGCCGCCTTCGGACATCAGAGCCGCCACGGCGATCGGCGGCCCGGCGGGCGAACCGCACGACTATCGCGCCGCCTTCGACGCCGCCCACCTCGCCATGGCCCTCGTCGGCCGCGGCGGCGACGTCATCGCCGCCAACCGCGCGCTGGCCGCCCTGCTGGGCGGCGAGCCGCACGAGCTCACCGGACAGTGCGCCGCCGACCTGGTGGACCTGGCCGCCGAGGCCCGTACCTGGCAGGCCTACCAGGAGGTGCTGCGCGGGCGGCAGGCCCGGCTGCGCTGCACCCGCCGCCTCAAGCACCCCGACGGGCACTCCCTGTGGACCGAGGTCACCCTCGGCCCGGTGCCCGGCACCCCGGACGTCCTGCTCTCGGTCGCCGACATCAGCGACCGGCGCGACCTCCAGGCCCGGCTGCGCCACCTCCAGATGCACGACCCCGTGACCCGGCTGCCCAACCGGGCCCTGTTCTTCGAGCGGCTCTCGGCGGCCCTGGAGGCGTCCGCGTACGGCAGCGGCGGGACGGGCCGGATCGGCCTGTGCTACCTGGACCTCGACGGCTTCAAGGCCGTCAACGACACCCTGGGCCACCGGGTCGGCGACCGGCTGCTGACCGCCGTCGCCAACCGGCTGACCCACTGCGCCGACCAGTCCGGGTACGGGCGTACGGGCGGCCACCTCGTCGCCCGGCTCGGCGGCGACGAGTTCGCGCTGCTGGTCGAGGACTCCACCGGCACCGAGCAGCTCGTGGACCTGGCGCGCAGCGTGCTCGCCGCCGTCCAGGAGCCCTTCGACCTGGCCGGCCAGCGCCTGTCGGTGTCCGCGTCGATCGGCGTGGTCGAGCGGGACGCGGCCGGCACCTCCGCGACGGGCCTGATGCAGGCGGCCGACACGACCCTGTACTGGGCGAAGGCGGACGGCAAGGCCCGCTGGACCCTCTTCGACCCCGAGCGCAACGCGCACCGCATGACCCGGCAGGCGCTCTCCAGTTCGCTGCGCCCGGCCGTGGAGGGCGGCGAGTTCGCGCTGGAGTACCAGCCGCTGGTGGACCTGGAGAGCGGGGTGGTGCGCGGGGTGGAGGCCCTGGTGCGCTGGAACCACCCGCAGTTCGGCACGTTGACGCCGAATCGGTTCATCGGGATCGCCGAGGAGGACGGCTCGATCGTGCAGCTCGGCCAGTGGGTGCTGCGCACGGCCTGCCGGCAGGCGCGGCGCTGGCAGATCGAGCAGCCCAGCGACTCGCCGGTGTTCGTGTCGGTGAACGTGGCGGTGCGCCAGGTGTGGGACTCGGACCTGGTGGGCGACGTCGCGGAGATCCTCGCCGAGACCGGGCTGGCCCCGCAGCTGCTTCAGCTGGAGCTGACGGAGTCGGCGGTGATGGGTTCGGCGGGACGGCCACTGCAGGCGCTCCAGGCGCTCAGCGACATGGGCGTGCGGATCGCCATCGACGACTTCGGCACCGGGTACTCGAACCTGGCCTACCTGTCGCGGCTGCCGGTGTCGGTGCTGAAGCTGGACGGGTCCTTCGTGCGCGGCTTCCGCTACGAGGAGGGCACGCACCCGAACCCGGCCGACGAGACCATCGTGGAGGCCCTGGTGCAGCTGGCGCACCGGCTGGGGCTGACGGTGACCGCCGAGTGCGTGGAGACCGCCGGGCAGGCGGCCCGGCTGCGGCGGGTGGGGTGCGACACGGGGCAGGGCTGGCTGTACTCGCGCGCGGTGGCCCCGGAGCGGATCGCGGAGATGATCGGCGCCCGCCCGGAGGTGCGGGACCGCTGACGGCGCACGGCCGCCCCCGGCCCGTGGTCGGGCGCGGGGGCGGCCGGCGCTCGGCGCCGGGTGGGGGGATCAGCAGGCGCCGAGGTCCTTCCAGACGCCCCATTCACCGGTGGTGCCGGGCACCTCGTTCTGCGTCCACCACTGGGCCTTCCACTTGTGGCCGTTGTACGCGACCTCGCTGCCGCCGGTGTAGACCTGGCCCGCGACGTAAGCCGGGGTGCTGCCGCAGCCGGTGCTCGGCGGCGTGGTCGGCGGGGTGGTCGGGGGCGTCGTCGGCGGGGTGGTGGGCGGCGTCGTCGGCGGGGTGGTGGGGGGCGTGGTGGTCCCGCCGAGGGCGTCGTTGATCTGGTTCAGCAGGGTGGTCTTGTCGTCCAGGCCGAGCAGGGAGTACATCATCGCGCCGGCCAGCCCGCGGCTCTTGCCGTAGTCGACCCGGGCCTGGATGGACTTCTGGTTCAGGCCGGTGAAGAACTCGCCGTCCTTGTAGAAGTACGAGGCCTTGGCCTGGTCGTCCCAGAAGGTGGTGGCCGGGTTGTCGACGATGCCGCCGAGCTCCTTGTAGTTGGCGATGCCGGCCTGCTGCGAGGTCGGGCGGGCGCCGGAGGGGCCGGTGGCGGGCTGGGCGAGGCCGTTGGTGGTGCCGGCGGGGACGCCCTTCCAGCCGCGGTAGTAGAACTCGTAGCCCAGGGTCAGTTTGCCCGCGGGGAAGCCGCCCGCGATGCCGTAGGCCGGGTTGCCGTCGAGCCAGGAGTCGATGGCGTTCTTGATGCCGTACTTCTGGGTGCCGGGCGCGATCGGGTCGGTCGGGTCGGCGGCCGAGTTCAGCAGCGGGGACTGGTGGTAGGTCGGCCCGTCGCCGTCCCAGGCGCCGTGCATGTCGTACGTCATGATGTTCGCGTAGTCGAGGTACGAACCGATCTTGTCCGTCTCGATGTACTTGATCTTGTCCTGGCCGGCCGGGAGGGCCGCGGTCAGCAGGTACTTCCTGCCGCCGTTGGCCTGCCCGTAGGCGTCGAGCTGGTCGCGGAACTCCTTGAGCAGCAGGGTGAAGTTCTGCTTGTCCTCGGGGGCGTAGTGGTTGCCCAGGTGGCCGCCGGAGGAGCCCGGGTACTCCCAGTCGATGTCGATGCCGTCGAAGATCCCGGCCGCCGTGCCGGGGCCGCCGTAGCCGTCGGCCTTGGGGAGGTTGCCCTTGATGTACTGGTCGATGCAGGAGGACACGAACTTCTTGCGGGAGGCGTCGGTCTTCGCCGCGTCGCTGAAGTACTTCGAGTAGGTCCAGCCGCCGATCGATATGTTGATCTTCAGGTTGGGGTACTTGGCCTTCAGCTGCTTGAACTGGTTGAAGACGCCCACGACCGGCTGGTCCCACTTGTCGGCGGTCCCGTTGACGCTGTCGGCCGCGCTGAAGGACTTGCTGTAGTCGGCGTACGAATCGCCCGCCCCGTCACCGGCGTTGGGGTTGTTGTCGTCGCCCGCCGCCTTGTTCGCCTCGAAACAGGTGAGGTCGGTGGGGTGGATGTTGCCGAAGGAGTAGTTGATGACGTCGAGCTTGCCCGCGATGCCCCGGGTGTCCAGGTGCTTGGGGTAGAACGCGTTGCCGTACACGCTCCACTGGTCGTAGTAGGCGATCCGCACACCGCCTGCGGCGGTTCCGGAGGCGGTGGCCGCGCCGGCGGCCTGGGCGGTGCCGATCCCGGCGAAGGCGGCCAGCGCCCCGGCTGCCAGCGCGGCCGTGGCGGCGGCCGCGACGAGGGGTTTACGGATGTGCATGAACTGCCTCCGGGGGGTGGGAGGGGAGGGCATCAGCTTTCGGGTGAGAGAAGTGATAGCGATCACGGCGCACCCCAGTCAATGGTTTGGACCAAAGAAGGACTAGACCACTGGCCCGGTAAATCCCCTCGTCAGAGGCATGGGAGCACAGCAGAAACCGCCCGCCACCCCGGGTGACGAGCGGTTTAAGGCTGCCTTGAGTCATGCTCCGGCAAGCTTTCGGCAACAAACCAGCCAAACCCCGTTCTCCTGGGTCCTGGCGGATCCGGGCCCTCGGACTAGGCCGCCGCGGGCATGCCGTACGCATCTGCGACGAGCCCGTACGAGCGCACCCGGGCGGCCCCGCCGTGCGCGTTGGCGGTCAGCATCAGCTCGTCCGCCCCCGTCCGCTTCACCAGCGCGTCCAGCCCGGAACGGACCTCGTCGGGGGTGCCGTGGACGATGTTCGCGAGCCAGCCGTCCACGAACTCCCGCTCCGGCGGCGTGAAGGGGTACGCGGCCGCCTCCCCGGGCGTCGGCACCAGCCCCGGCCGGCCGCTGCGCAGCCGCAGCATCGACAGCGCACCGGTGAGCACCTGCGCACGGGCCTCCGCCTCCGTGTCGGCGGCGAGCGCCGAGACCCCGATCAGGGCGTACGGGGCGTCCAGCACGGCGGAGGGGCGGAAGCTCTGGCGGTAGAGGTCCAGGGCGGGCAGGGTGCCGGCGGCGGAGAAGTGGTGGGCGTACGCGAACGGCAGCCCGAGCTCCCCCGCGAGGCGGGCGCTGAAGCCGGAGGAGCCCAGGAGCCAGATCGGGGGCCGGGCGGCGGGCCCCTGCACCGGTCCGGGGACGGCGTGCACGCGGGCGTACGGGTGCCCGTCGGGGAAGTCGTCGTCGAGGAAGCGGGTCAGCTCCGCGAGCCGCCGCGGGAACTCGTCCGCCGCCTCGTCCAGCCGCCCGGGCCCGCGCAGCGCGGCGGCCGTGCGGGGGTCGGTGCCCGGCGCCCGGCCGAGCCCGAGGTCCACCCGGCCGGGCGCGAGGGCCTCCAGGGTCCCGAACTGCTCGGCGACGGCCAGCGGGGCGTGGTTGGGCAGCATCACCCCGCCCGAGCCGAGGCGGATGCGGGAGGTGTGCGCGGCCAGGTGGGCCAGGATCACCGCCGGGGAGGAGCTGGCGACCCCGGGCATGGAGTGGTGCTCGGCGACCCAGTGGCGGTGGTAGCCGCGGGACTCGGCGAGCCGGGATATCTCCACGCTGGTGCGCAGGGAGGCGCGGGCGGTGCTGCCCGCGCCGACGGTGACCAGGTCGAGGACCGACAGCGGCACCGGCGCCGCGCCCCGGACGGTCCCGCGGACGGGGCCGTCCGCGGAGCCGTTCGCACCGGAGCCGTTCGCACCGCCACCCGCCGCGCCGGGTCCCGTACCCTCGGGGCCCGTGGCCTCGCTGTCGCTCATCGTCGTCGCTCCCGTTCCGTCCGGCTCGTACGCCCCACACGGCGTCCGTACGGAGAAGGGGAACGGCGGGCGCCCGCGGGGCATTCCCGGCAGACCGGGACAGGTCCATGACCTTGGCATATGCCAGGCGAGTAGACCCAGGCCGAGGGGTCTGATTAAGCCATCAATCTCCTCAACAGACGCTCCACGTGGGCTCCTTGATGGCTATCGTGGTAGAGCAAGCGGTAACAACCTGGTAGGGGGAAACCGTGGCGCTGAAGCCCGAGCCGACCGCGCCGTTCCACTCGGTGCAGTACGCCCTGCGCGTGCTCGAAACGATCTCGCGGCACACCGGCGGTGTGACCGACGTGCAGATCGCGCGTGAGACCGGCCTGCCCGCGGTCCACCTCGCCCCGATGCTGCTCATGCTGCGCCGCGAGGGATACGTCCTCCAGGTCTCCGACGGCGCCTACGCCATAGGGGACTCCCTCGTCCTGCTCGGCTCCGGCAGCGACCGGCAACAGGCCCTCCAGGAGAAGCTCCAGGACACCCTCGACCGGCTGCGCGACTCGGTCGGCGCGGCCGTCTACATCAGCCGCTACGTGGACGGCGAGGTCCGGATCACCCAGTTCGCGGACAGCCCGCGCACCCCGAAGGTCCACGAGTGGGTCGACTTCCGGTCGGCGGCGCACGCCAGCGCGGTCGGCAAGTGCCTGCTCACCCAGCTCGACCAGAACGGGCGCCGCGACCACCTGTCCCGCCACAAGATCGCCCGGCTGACGTCGAAGACGATCGTGAACGAGCGGATCCTGTTCTCGAAACTCGACAGCCAGCCCGCCACCGTTCCCGTGCTGGACCTCCAGGAGTACGCCGTGGGCACGGTCTGCGCGGCGGTCCCGATCACCGCCGGCGCGGCCGTGGGCTGCCTGGCGCTGTCCATGCCCGTCGAGCACGCGCACCGGCTGCGGGCCGCCGCGGACGCGTTGAACCGGAAGGCCGCGCCGCTGCTGCTGTCGCTCACGCTCTGAGGACGGCGAGGCCGGCCGGGGCGGCGAAGGGGGAAGGGGGAAGGGGGAAGGGGGCGAAGGGCCCGGAAAGCACTTCGGGCGGTTCCCGGTGAACCGGAAACCGCCCGAAGATCAGGTGCGCCGCCAGGGACTCGAACCCCGGACCCGCTGATTAAGAGTCAGCTGCTCTAACCAACTGAGCTAGCGGCGCTTGCTGACAGAGAAAATACTACCTGGTCCCGAGGGGTGCTCCAAACCAGCTCCGCCGGTCACCAGGGGAGGGCCGCGATCTCGGTCCCGTCGGGGGTGTGGACCCGGACCGTGCCGGTGTCCCCGTAGACCTCGTGGCGCCACTGGGCGAAGACGTGCGCGAGCCGGCGGGCGTCCTCGGCGAGGCCCTTGCCGACGCTTCCGGTGGTGAAGGAGATCCGGGCCTGCCCGGTCCCGCCGTCCTTGCGGACCCGCACCTCCTGGGCGCCCCTGGAGGGCATCAGCCGGTCCGCGTCGTCGCGGTGGCGGGCGTAGTAGGCGTTGAACTCGCCGGTCATGTCGTACCAGCCGTCCACGACCGGGCAGGGGCGCGCGGGGCCGCCGCCGTCGGTGGGCGGGCCGGGGGTGCCGGTGTCCTGGTCGGTGGGGGGCTGGGGGATGCCGGTGTCCTCCTCCGTGGGGGGCTGGGGCGTGCCGGTGTCCTCCTCCGTGGGGAGGTTCGGGGTGCCCGTGTCCTCGTCCGTGGGCGGCTGCGGGGTGCCCGGGTCCTCCTCCGTGGGGAGGTTCGGGGTGGCCGCGGCGCAGGACGGGGAGAGCGGCGGGGGCGGGGGCGGGGCCGCCCGGCCCGCCGGGTGCGTGCCGCAGGCCGCCAGGGCGAGGCTCAGGAGCAGGGCCGCCGCGGCCGCCCAGGCCTTCGCCGCCGACGGCGTGGCGGGCGGTGTGGCGGGCGGTGTGTTCGTCATGGGCGTCGTCGTCATGGGAACCCCCTCCCGGGGGAAGAGGGTTCCGCGCTCCTTCCGGTTCCGCTCAGCGGCCCAGGAGGTCCCGGCGGCCCTGGGCCCCGTACACCGACAGCAGCGCCTCCAGGGCCGGTGCGTCGAGCGGGCGGTAGGCGCCGGCGACGCGGTGCCAGACGGGCTCGGGGCACAGGAAGCCGGTGCGGCGCAGGGCAGCCCGGTGGACCTTGTTCGTCGCGGTGACGGGCAGGGCGTCGAGGATCCGGACGTAGCGCGGGGCCATCTTCGTCCCCAGGTCCGGCTGCGCGGCGAGGAAGCCGGCGAAGGCGTCCGGGTCGAAGGCCGCGCCCTCGCGCAGGGCCACGGCGGCCATCACCTGGTCCCCCGCCACCTCGTCCGGAACCGCGTGGACGGCGACGGCGGCCGCGGCCTCCCAGCGGGCCAGGATGTTCTCGATCACGGCGGCGGCCAGGTTCTCGCTGTCGACGCGCAGCCGGTCGTCCGTGCGGCCCGCGAAGTAGAGGAAGCCGTCGGGGTCGCGGAAGAACAGGTCGCCGGTCCAGTACCAGCCCTCCCGGGTGCGGGCGGCCTCGGCGTCGGGGTTGCGCCAGTAGCCCTCGAAGTGGCTGCGGCCCCGGTTGACCAGCTCGCCTATCGCCTCGTCGCCGTTGCGCAGGCGGCCCCGGGCGTCCAGGACGGCCGGCGGGCATGCGCGGCCCGTCTCCGGGTCGACGACGGCCAGGTCGTCGCCCGCGCCGGCCCGGCCGAGGGCGCCCGGCGGGGTGTCGGCGGTCCGCTGGACCGAGGCGCCGCCCTCGGTGGCCCCGTACCCCTCGACCAGCCGGACCCCGAACCGCTCGGCGAAGCGGGCCGCGTCCACGGCGCCGGCCTCGGTGCCGAAGCCGAGGCGCAGGGTGTGCTCGCGGTCGTCGGGGCGGGGCGCGGTGGCGAGGAGGTACTGGACGGCGCGGCCCACGTAGGTGAAGTAGGTGGCCCCGTACGCGCGTACGTCGTCCAGGAACCCGGAGGCGGAGAAGCGGCGGCGCAGCGCGACGGGGGCGCCGGCGGCGAGGGCGGGCAGCCAGCAGGCCATGACGGCGTTGCCGTGGAAGAGCGGCATGCAGACGTAGTGGACGTCGTCGGGGGTGACGTGGAAGTGGCGGGCCAGGGAGTGCCCGGCGGCGGCGAGGCGGCCCTGGCTGCAGACGGCGGCCTTGGGGGCGCCGGTGGAGCCGGAGGTGAAGTAGAGGAGCAGCCGGCTGTCGGGGCGGGGGCCGCCGGGGCGGACGCGGGCCTCGCCGGGCTCGGCGGCGGCGTAGGGGGCGAGCAGGGCCTCGTACTCCTCGGTGCCGGTGACGAGGATCCGTACGCCGGGGAGGTCGAGGCCGCGCAGGAGCGGGAGGTGGGCGGGTTCGGTGACGAGGAGGCGGCAGTCGGTGTGGAGGACGTCCCGGGCCAGTTCGGGGCCGCGCCGGGTGGGGTTGATCCCGGCGACGGCGGCTCCGGCGAGGGCCGCCGCGCCGAGCCAGGCGGGGAACTCGGGGGCGTTGTCGAGCAGCACCCCCACGTGCGGTTCCGCTCCGGGCGGCAGGAGGTCGGTGAGCAGCGCGGCGCGGGCGGCGGCCTCCTGGGCGGCCCGGTGGCGGCTGAGGACGGTGGCCGGCGTCCGGGTGGCCCCGGGGCCGGCCTCCGCGCCGTGCTTCAGGCCGGGCCGGTGGTCGCCCCACTGGCGCGCGATGAGCTCCGCGACGGTTCCGGCTTCGGTCGTGGTCGTCGTCCGCATGCCGCCGGAGGGTAACTGACGTTGCGTCAGAACTGAACGTCGGAGCAGGCGTAGAACGCCATCGCGGTGTCGTTGACCGTCCAGACGGCGAGGATCATGTGCCGCCCGGTCTTGCCGCCGGGCATGGTGCCGCGGTGGATGGTGGTCATGTCCGGGCGGCCGCCGTTGTAGGGGACGACGAGGAAGGGCTGGGGGTCGAGGGAGGCCCGGGTGAGGGGCTTGGTGGGGTCCCAGCCGTTCTTGGTGACGTAGTACCTGAAGTCGGTGGTGGAGTGGTTAGCGGTGAACTGCCAGCGGAAGTCGAAGGGCTGGCCGGAATTCACCTTGGTCGCGGGCCAGGTGCCGCCGCGGGGGTCGTCGAGCTGGGCGAATTCGCCGTGGCCGCCGGAACAGATCTGGCCGTCGGCGGGGCCGGCCGCCGGGAAGCCCTTGTAGCCCTCGACGCTCTGCGGCTCCCACTGGATGGGGCCGCAGTCGGGGACGGTCTTGTTGGCGCAGAGCTTCTGGCGGCTGATGGGGGTGTCGGTGTAGCCGTGGCCGCTGGCGGTGGGCGCGGTGAACAGGGTCGCGCCGGCGAGGAGGGCGGCACCGAGCGCGGTGGCGCCGGCGGCGCGTCCGGGTATGCGGAAGGGACGCATGATGCTCCTTGGGTGTGGGGGGAGGCCTGGCGGGGCGTGCGCACGGGTGGGGGGTGCGCTGGGGAGGGTGGCGAGCTGGGGAGGCCCGGGCTTCCGGCGGGGGGCTAGGTCTAGACCAAGTCCCACAGTATTGACGGGAGTTGGCCATGTCTATACCAATGCCGAAACGGGCGGTCCGGTCGTTGCCGGCCGCCCGTTTCGGCTGTTGGGTGTCAGGTACGGCTGTTACTGGTCGGACCTGCCGGTGTAGAAGGCGACGGTGAGGTCCTTCACGAGGGCCTTGCGTTCGTAGTCGTCGAGATCGACGATCCCGCGCGAGGTCAGCCGGTGGACGGTGTCGTCCACGGCGTCGACGACGGCGGTCAGGACGGTGTCCCGGTGCTTGGCGTCGATCGCCGCGATTCGGCGGCGGCGCATCGCCTCCGCGACCTCCGGGGCGTACTCGATGCGGGTGGGCTGGGCGGAGAACACCTCGATGCCGACGGCCTCGGTCTCGGCGGCCAGGGTCCGGGTCAGGGCCTCACCGACGGCCTCGGCGTCGCGCAGGGTCGGGGCGTCGTCGTGGAAGGCGTCGGCCGGGAGCCGGGACAGCACGCGGGCGGTGGCCGATTCGACCTGTTCGGCGAGGTACTCGGTGTGGTCCTCGACGGCCAGGGTGGCGCGGGCGGTGTCCCGGACCTGCCAGACGACCTGGACGACCACCTGGAGGGCGAGCCCGCCGGAGTCGACGGCGGGCATGGGCTCGCTGCGCCAGTGCCGCAGCCGGACGTCCACGCGCCGGCGCAGCAGGAGGGGGCTGATCCAGGTCAGGCCGGTACGGCGGACGGTGCCGCGGTAGCTGCCGAAGAGGGTGAGTACCCAGGCGTGGCCGGCCTTGGCGCGGCCGAGGCCGCCGAGGGCGAGGAGGGTGACGACGCCGAGGAAGGCGAGCGGGGGCCAGTGGGTGACGCGCAGCCCCTGGTAGGGGCGGGGCGGCACCCCGAAGGCGGCGACGAGGGGGGCGGGCACCACCCCGGCCCGCCAGAGCACGGCCGCGCAGCCGGTGAGGGCGAGGCCGCCGACGGCCACGGCGATCCACCCGGGCAGCACCGGGCCGCGGTGCTCCCGCAGCCGGTCGTCCCCGCGGGGCACCCGCCGCCCGCCGGGCACCGCGTGCTCGGCGGCGCGGCGGGCCGGGGCGGCGGCGGGGGCGGGGGCGGGGGCCAGGGGCTGGGCACGGAACGGCAGATGGACGGGAACCTCGGTGACGGCGGCCCCTCGCACGGCGCCGCGCCGCGCGAGGGGCCCGGCCTCCCCGTCCCCCCGCGCCCCGGCCCGGCCCTCGATCCCCCGGGCGACGGCCTGCGCGACGATCTCGGCCACCCCGGGCCCGGGCACCCCGGCCCCCTGCGGCCCCTCCTCCCCCCCGCCCCGCGCGGCGGGCACGTCCGGGCCGCCGAACCGCTGCGGCTCGGGCCGAGGACCGCGGCCGACCGCGGCCTGCGGATCGAGCACCTGAGGCCGGAACCCGGCCCGGACGCCGGGGGCCTGCGGGTCGGCGTACGGGGCGGGCCGGTGAGGCGACTCGACACGGGCAGCGTGGGACGGCGCAGCCGCGCCGGCGGCGGCGAGGGGGTGCGGGGCGGGCCGATCGGGCGACTCGGCACCGACGACGTGGCGCGGCGGAATCGCGCCGACGGCGGCGAGGGACTGCCGGTCGGCATGCGGGGCGGGCCGGTCGGACGACTCGACACCGGCAGCGTGGGACGGCGCAGCCGCGCCGGCGGCGAGGGGGTGCGGGTCCGCGTGCGGGGCCGGCCGGTCGGGCGACTCGGCACCGACGACGTGGCGCGGCGAAATCGTGCCGACGGCGGCGAGGGACTGCCGGTCGGCGCGCGGAGCAGGCCGGTCGGGCGACTCGGCACCGGCAGCGTGGGACGGCAGAGCCGCGCCGACGGCGGCGAGGGCGTGCGGGGCGGGCCGGTCGGGCGACTCGACACCGACGACGTGGTGCGGCGGAATCGTGCCGGCGGCGGCGATGGACGGCAGGTCGGCATGCGGAGCAGGCCGGTCGGACGGCTCGGCACCGACGACGTGGTGCGGCGGAATCGTGCCGACGGCGAGGGACTGCCCATCAACCTGCGGAGCGGGCCCGTGGGGCGACTCGGCACCGGCGGCGAGGGACTGCCGGCCGGCATGCGGGGCGGGCACGCCCCGGTGTGACGGCTCCGCGTGGTGCTGCGGCTCGGCGTGGTGCTGCGGGCCGGTACGGGTGGCGAGGGGGTTCGGCTCGGGGCGGGAGGCCGGGGCGGTCGCGTGCTCCGGCTCGTCCGCGCCCGCCTCCCCGCCCGCGAACCCCGCAGGAATCCGCGGCACCCCGCCAGAGCCAACCCCCGCAGGACGGAAGGCACTCCGGCCGGAGACGGCCACCTCCACCGCGTCCGCCACACCCCGCGCGGAGTCCTCAGCCTCCGGCGGGGCAGCCGCCACCTCCCGCACGGGGACGGCCACACGGGCCGAAGCCGCCGCGTCCCGGACGGGAACAGCCGCGCGGGCCGGGGCCGCCACCCCCGGGACGGAAGCAGTCACACGGCGCTGGGCCCCAGCCTCCGACGCCGGAACGGGCGAGCAAGCGGAGGCCACCGACCCCGGGACGACGGCCGCACGGGCCGGGGCCCCCGCCTCGGGGACGGGAACAGCCGCGTGGGCCGGGGCCGCCGCCTCCGGAATTGGAGCAGTCACACGGCGCGGGGCCACGGCCTCCGATGCCCGAACAGGCGCCACCACATCCGGGGCGACGGCCGCACCGGCTGCCGCCGCCTCCCGCACGGGAAAGGCCGGGCGGCCCGAGACCTCCGCGTCCGGGACCGGAGCAGTCGCACGGCGCGGGGCCGCCGTCTCCGACGCCCGAACGGGCGCCACCACATCCGGGACGACGGCCGTACCGGCCGCCGCCGCCTCCCGCGCGGGAAAGGCCGGGCGGGCCGGGGTCGCTGCCTCCGGGAGGGGAACGGCCGCACGGGCGGGCGCCTCCGCCTCCCGGAGGGGAACAGCCGGGCGGGCCGAGACCTCCGCGTCCGGGACCGGAGCAGTCACACGGCGCGGGGCCACGGCCTCCGACGCCCGAACAGGCGCCACCACATCCGAGGCGACGGCCGCACCGGCCGCCTCCGCCTCCCGCACGGGAAAGGCCGGGCGGGCCGGGGTCGCTGCCTCCGGGAGGGGAACGGCCGCACGGGCGGGCGCCTCCGCCTCCCGGACCGGAACGGAGGTACCGGACGGGGCCGCCGCCTCCGGCGCGGGAACGGGCGTGCCGGCCTGGGCGGGAGGGGCGGCGGGGTGGCCGGGACGGGCCGGGGGTGCTGCGGCTGGGGGTGCCGCCGGGCGGTTCCGGTGCAGGGGGTCGGTCACGCGACCGGGCTCCGGCGCGGCCCGCCCGGGCTCCCCCGCCCCGGCCCGGTCCGGTTCCCCGGCCCGGAGCTGCGCGTCCTGCGGCTGCGGATCCGGCGTCGCGACGCAGGGCTCCGTCCCGGAAGGGGCGGCGGCCCCGGGCGGGGCCGTCAGCCGGCCCGGGGCCTCCGCGGTCTTCGGCCGAGCCATCGGGTCAGCTCCGACGGGGTGCTCCGCCGGCCAGGCCCCGGACATCGCCGCGACATTCGCGGGCGGTGCCTCCCGGGGCGTCCGGGCCGGGCCGGCAGCCTGCGGCTCTTCGCGAGGCGGCCGGAGCGCGGAGGCAGCCTGCGGCCCCGCGTGGGACCCCCGGGACGCGGCCGCAGCCTCCGGCTCCGCGTAGGACGGCCGGGACGCGGAAGCAGCATGCGGCGCCGCGTGGGACATCCGGGACAGGGGGGCAGCCTGCAGCTCCGGGTAGAACGGCCGGGACAAAGCCGCAGCCTCCGGCTCCGAGTAGGACGGCTGGGACGCGGCGGCGGCCTGCGGCTCCGAGTGAGGTGGCCGGGTCACGGAGGCAGCCCGCCGCTCCGAGTAGGACGGCCGGGACAGGGCCGCAGCCTCCGGCTCCGACTGAGGCGGCCGGGACACGGAAGCAGCCTGCGGCTCCGCGGGGGACATCCGGGACGGGGCCGCAGCCTGCGGCTCCGCGTGGGGTGGCTGGGGCCGGGGGCCGGGGTGTGGGGCCGGGTGGGGTGGGGTGGTGGGGGCCGCGGTGTAGGCGGTGGCTCCCGTCGGGTGGGGCGGGCCGGGGCGCGGCCCGGGCGGCTGCTGTCGGGCGGGGTCCATGGCGCGGACCACGCGTGTCGGGTCGGGGGCCCAGGCCGCAGGGGCCCCGTGCGGCCTCGCCGTCCCGGCGCGGGCCGGGAGCGGCGCCGGCCCGTTTCGCTCCGGGGGTACGTCCCCGGAGCGGGCCGCCCGCACCGTGGTCGGAACCGGCGGGGTGCCGGGCGACGCCACCGGGCCGGCGGGAGGGGTCGGGTGCCGGAGGGCGGACGGGGGCAGGGGGTGGAACGTGCCCGTCGTGGACGTGGTGCGGGTGGGGTGGGGGTACATCGTTGCCTCCGTCATGCGAACAGCCGGCGCCAGGTTTCCGGGCCCGGGTAGCCGTCGGCCATGGCGCCGCGCCAGCCCTGCGCGCGCTGGAAGGCCTCGACGTTGCGGCGGTCGGCCTCCGTCCAGGTCAGGCCCGGGCCGGAGGTGTAGTACGTGCCGAAGCCCTTCTTCAGCAGTTGCCGGCCCATCGCGGCGATCGCCGGGTGGGTCCGGCCCGGCCGGAAGACGCTCGCGCCGGGGTAGGCGGGGACCCCGGCGGGGACAGGGTGAGGGGCCGGGTCAGGGGTCGAGTGAGCGCCCGGGTCAGGGGCCGGGTGAGCGCCCGGTCCGGGGACGGGGCGCGGGGCGGGGCGCGGGGCCGGGTGGGGGGCCGGTGGGGGTGTCGTGCGGCCCGTCGGCACGATGTCGTTGCCCTGGCGCTGGACCAGCAGACGCCAGGTGTCCGGCCCCGGGATGCCGTCCGCGTCGGCGCCCGTCCAGCCCTGCGCCAACTGGAACGCCTCCGTGGCCTGCCGGTCGGCCTCGCTCCACTTGGTGCTGGGCCCCTTGGGGTAGAACCGCAGGCCGCCCCGGTCGATCAGCATCCGGCCCAGCTCGGCGACGTACTTGTTGTCCGCGCCGGGCCCGAACTTCGACGCCCCGGGGAAGTCCGCCGCGGGCTGCGGCGCGGGCGGCACCGAGTCGCCCGGGAGGGACGCGCCGGCCACCCCGTTGTACCGGTACGGGACGTACTTGGCGGCGTTGCTCCAGTACCCGTACGGGGTGGCCAGCCGCCGCGTGACCGGCGGGGTCTGCTCGTAGGCGATGTAGTGCGTGTGCGTCTCGTCGCCCCAGCCGCCGAAGAGGACCACGTGCGAGCCCTTGTTGGGGTCCGCGGGGTTGTGGAAGAGGAGCATGTCCCCCGGCAGCAGCTCCTCCTTGGTGATCTTCGTGGCGAAGGTGTCGAGGCTGCCGGTCCACTCGTTCGTCCCCAGGTTCCACGCCATGGAGACGTAGCCCGAACAGTCCTGCCGGTACCCGTCCGTCCAGTACTCGGACATGCTGTACGGGACCTGCGCCTCCAGCCACAGCTTGGCCCGGTTGATGATCGTGGCCCGGTCGATGCGCCGCGCCAGCGAGGGCGCGCCCGGCCGGCCCGGCCCGGACGCCGGGGGGCGCGGGCGGCCGTGCAGCGGGGCCCGGCCGCCCTGCGGGCTGCCGGGGGTGTCGCGGGCGGAGGGACCGGGTCCGGCCGCATGCCCGGCACCCGCCGCATGCCCGGCACCCGCCTCGTGCGCGGGGGCCGCCGCGCGCCCCGGGCCGGGCAGGGGTTCGGACGGCCGGGGCTCCCGCGGGGACGGGTGGTCCGCCGCCAGCGCGGCGGCCGGCCCGCCGCCGCCCAGGACCACCCCGGCCGCCGTGGCCAGGACCAGCGCGCGGCGGGCCCCGCGTACGGCGGGGAGCCCGCATTCCCGCAGCGCTATGGCCCGCCCGCGGACCAGGGTCCGGCGCCGGCGCACGCACCCGGGACAGGCGCAGTCGCCGGCGGGCTCGTACTCCTCGAAGACAGGCATCGGCATCGGCATCTGTACGTGCACCGGAGGCTGCGTCGTCATGCTGTTCCGTCCACTCCCCTGACCGGGCCGGATCGGGCCCGATCGCTCCTGCTCGTCGTCGGTCCGGGCCACCCAGGTATCCGACGGAGCGTCAGATGCGGTTCGGCCCAGACATATCGTGCACGACAAACCCCTCAAACATGGGTTAATCGGACAACGCGGGCGCGGCTGGTCACGAGCACCTCTGGAAGTGGGGTAGAGTTTTCCCTGTCAGCAAGCGCCGCTAGCTCAGTTGGTTAGAGCAGCTGACTCTTAATCAGCGGGTCCGGGGTTCGAGTCCCTGGCGGCGCACAGACAAGGGGAAACCCCCGCAGCGAAAGCTGCGGGGGTTTCTTCGTTCTCCGGGGGCGCCGACGGGCCGGCAACGGGCCGGCAGTGCTACGCCGCCGCGCCCGCCCGGGTCCCCACGCCCGTCAGGTACGCCGAGACCACCACGTTCGCCGAGTACTGCCCGGCGGCCTTGTCGTAGCTCCCCCCGCACGTCACCAGCCTCAGTTCGGCGCGGCCCGCCACCCGCGGCCCGTACGCCACGTGCGGGTCGAAGCCGGCCCGCTCGTGGACCCGTACGTCCTCGACGGTGAACTCGGCGACCGTCCCGTCCGCCCGCGCCACCCGGATCTTCGCCCCCGGCTTGACCGTGCTCAGGCCGAAGAAGACGGCCGGCTTGGACTTCGTGTCCACGTGCCCCACCATCAGCGCCGCCCCGGCCGCGCCGGGCGCGGGGCCCGCGCCCCACCAGCCCACCGTGCCGGGCAGCTCGTACGGCGGCGGCTCCACCGCCCCCTGCCGGTCCAGGCCCCGCGCGATCACCGGCGCCTGCACCCCCAGCGACGGTACGTCGACCCGCGCGGGCATCGCCGCCGTCAGCGGGGCCCGCGCGGCCGGCAGGCCCGGGCCGGACCGGCCGCCGGGCCGGCCGGCGAGCGGGCCCTCCGGCCCCGCGGTGATCTCCTTGCCCCACAGCCAGAGGCCGAGCACCAGCACCGACCAGGCGGTGAAGGTCAGCAGTCGGCCCCCGGCGGCGAACCGGGGCCCGCTCATCCGTCGTTGCGGCGGCGGCGCAGGGCCAGGGCGCGCCCGGCGACGGCCAGGGTGGCCGCGGCGGCCAGGACCGCGCCGATCACGGTCTGCGGCAGGCCGGGGCCGTCGCCGTGGTGGCTCTTCTTCGCGGCGGACGCGGAAGCCAACCGGGTGGTCTCGGCGACCTGGGCGGCCATCGCGCCGCCGCCCGCGTGCACCGGCCAGACGGGCGAGTGGTGGGGGTCGGGGCGGTGGTCGCGGCGGACCTCCACGGCGCCGCGCGGGCCCTCGTCCCGGCCCTCGCACCGGACGCGGACCTCGTGCCAGCCGGGGTCGGCGTGGTGACGGATCTCGGCCTCGCCGAAGAGGGTGCGGGGGTCCTCGTGGCCCTTGCGCAGCCGGACCTCCGAGTCGAAGACGGGGGAACGGGCCACGGCCCAGTCGCCTTCGCAGGCCCGGACGCGGATCTTGACCCGGTCACCCGGTCCGGCCGGGTTCGGCTCGACGGAGACACCGCCGCGGTCCCCTTCGAATCCGAGGGCGGCGGGGGCGGTCACGGCGGTGCAGGCCGCCAGGGTCACGGCCACCGTCGCGGCACGGAGAGCGATCAGAGAACTTCGCATGGTGAACCTCCTCATGAGGAGGTTCACGCGCGGCGCGCCGCTCCGCATCCGGAGCGGCGCTCTCTTGGCCCGTACGTGTCAGCCGTACGCACCAACGGCCACACCGGCGGCCGCACCCACGGCTACACCAGGTCGACCAGGTCCGCGATGGAGTCGACCGTGTGGGTCGGGCGGTAGGGGAACTTCTCGGTGTCCTCCACCGTCGTGAGCCCGGTCAGCACGAGGAAGGTCTCCATGCCCGCCTCCAGGCCGGCCAGCACGTCGGTGTCCATCCGGTCGCCGATCATCGCGCTGCTCTCGGAGTGGGCGCCGATGGCGTTGAGGCCCGTGCGCATCATCAGCGGGTTGGGCTTGCCGGCGAAGTACGGCTGCTTGCCGGTCGCCTTGGTGATCAGCGCGGCGACCGCGCCCGTGGCCGGGAGGGGGCCCTCGGTGGAGGGGCCGGTCTCGTCGGGGTTGGTGCAGATGAAGCGGGCGCCCTCGTTGATCAGGCGGACGGCCTTGGTCATGGCCTCGAAGCTGTAGGTGCGGGTCTCGCCGAGGACGACGTAGTCGGGCTCGTGGTCGGTGAGGATGTAGCCGATGTCGTGCAGGGCGGTGGTCAGGCCCGCCTCGCCGATCACGTACGCCGTGCCGCCGGGGCGCTGGTCGTCGAGGAACTTCGCGGTGGCCAGGGCCGAGGTCCAGATGTTGTCCACGGGCACGTCCAGGCCCATGCGGCTGAGCCGGGCCTGGAGGTCGCGCGGGGTGTAGATGGAGTTGTTGGTCAGGACCAGGAAGGGCTTGCCGGACTCGCGCAGCCGCTTGATGAAGGCATCGGCGCCGGGGATCGGCGTGCCCTCGTGGATGAGGACCCCGTCCATGTCGGTGAGCCAGGATTCGATCGGCTTGCGCTCTGCCACGGATTTCTCTCCGCTCTGGTCGCCTCTGACCTGTGGGTCTGTGGTCTGTACCACCCACCCTAGCGGGCGCGGGCCGTGGGCGCCGGGGGCGTCCACGGCCCGGACGGCCTAGCCGAGGCGGACGTTGTCGACGGTCCAGAACCAGTTGTTGTTCCCGCTGTAGCGGAAGCGGACCTGGACGTCGGTGGCGCCCGCCGGGATCCGCAGCGGGAGGGACTCGGCCCGGGCGACCGCGTCGGCGGTGTACGTCTTCACGACGACGGGGGCGGCGCCGTCGTACGAGACGAGGACCTGGGCGGTCTGGCCGGTCTCGTGGCGGTAGTGCGTCTGGAAGTCCAGGGTGCGCGTGGTGCCGCCGGTGACGGGCCACTTGGGGGTGATCAGGGTGGAGTCGAAGGTGCCGGTGTGGGTCTTGTCGTCCCACTCGTCGGAGTCGGCGACGGCGAACACGTCATGGGAGCGGACGTTCAGCTCGCGCCACTGGTCGCGCTGGGCCTGGCTCCAGAACTCGTCGGTGGCGAAGGCCCATCCGGCCCATTCGGTGACGCCGCCCGTGCCCATCTTCGAGTTGTCCACGGACCAGCCGGCGGGCGGGGTGTGGGTGAAGCCCTTCGTCCCGGCCGGGATGCCGGTCTCGTCGACGCGGGCCTGGAGGGCGGGGCGCAGGGTGTCGAAGGGGTCGTCGTCCGGGCTGTCGAGGGGGACGCCGTCGAGTCCGGTGGTGGGGACGCCGAGCTGGGCGAGGGCGGTGGCGGCGACGTCGACGAGCTTGACGTCGTCGCGGACCGAACCGGCGGGGATGCCTGCGCCCTTGGCGATGACGAAGGTGCCGCGTTCCTGGAGGGTGGAGCCGCCGTGGCCGCCGGCATCGGTGTGGCCGTGGTCGGTGGTGACCAGGATCTTCCAGTTCTCCTGGGCGTACGTGGGGCGGCCCTTGACGGCGGTGAGCAGCTGCCCGACGAGGGTGTCGACGCGGCCGATGGCGTCGAGGTACTGCGGGCTGGCGGCGCCGTAGGAGTGGCCGGCGGAGTCGACCTGGCCGAGGTAGACGAAGGAGGCGTCGGGGTTGCCGTCGCGCAGTTCGGCGGAGGCGGCGGTGGCGATCTTCGGGTCCTCGCTGCCGTAGCCGTCGCGGTCGCCCTTGAGGGAGAGGCGCTTGTCGACCTTGGCGGAGAAGACCGGGCCGCCGGCGTCGGTGGAGGTGAGGGGCTCCCAGTCGGCGGCCGCGTAGGTGTTGAGGGCGGGCTTGGCGTTCTCGACGCGGGTGAGGAAGTCCGGGTAGGCGGCGTGGTTCCCGCCGGTGAAGGTGTTGTCCTTCACGCCGTGCTTGTCGGGCCAGACGCCGGTGGCGATGGTGGACCAGCCGGGGCCGGAGGAGGTGGCGGCCATGGGGCTCGCGTAGAGGGCGCTGCGGGCGGTGAGGCCTTCGGCCATCAGGCCTTTGAGGTTCGGGGCGTCGGCGGCCTCGAGGCGGTCGAGGACCACGCCGTCGAGGCCGATGACGAGGACCTTGTCGGCGGACCCGGCGGTGACCCGGGGGGCGGCCGCCGCGGCCTTGGCGGCGGCTTCCGCGGCGGCCTTGGGGTCGCCGGGGGCGGCGGTGGCCGTGGCGGTGAGGCCGAGGGTGGTGGCGAGCAGGGCCGTGGCGGTGGCGGTCACGGCGAGGGTGCGTCCGCGCAGGACAGGGGACACGTACTCCTCCAGGAGCAAGTGGGTGGGGGTGTGGGTGCGCGTGCGGGCGCCGGCTCAGCTGCCGGTCGCGGACTTCCACGCGTCGACGTAGCCCGTGAGGTTCTTGTCGATGTCGGCCCAGTCCGGCTCGAAGACCTCGACGCCCGTCATCAGCTGGGTGAGCGCGATGGCGTTGGCGTCGGTGGGCTTGACGTCGCTGCGGGCCGGGAAGCCGCCGCCGACCTCGCTGATCAGCTTCTGGGCGTCCTCGCCGAGCAGGTGGTCGAGGAGCTTCTTGCCGTTCTCGCTGTGCGGGGCCTTGGCGACCAGGCCGGCCGCGTAGGGGAGGGCGAAGGTGGTGGGCCTGCCGCCGTCCTTGGCGGGGAACCAGATGCCGAGGTTCGGCATGGACTTGGACTGGGCGAAGTTCATCTGGACGTCGCCGTTGGCGACGAGCAGCTCGCCCTTGTCGGTCTTGGGCGCGAGCTTGCTGGTGGAGGAGGACGGGCCGACGTTGTTGGCCTGGAGCTTCCCCAGGAAGTCCATCGCCTGGTCCTTGCCGCCGAAGTCGTGCACGGCCTTGACGAGGACGGCCGTGCCGTCGCCCGCGACGCCGGGGGTGGAGTACTGGAGCCTGCCCTTGTACTTGGCGTCGAGGAGCTCCTCCCAGGTCTTGGGGGCTGTGGTCAGCTCCTTCTTGTTGTAGACGAAGCCGAAGTAGTTGTTGACGACGGAGGTCCACTTGGCGTCGGCGGACTTGTCGGCGCCGTTGACCTTGTCGGAGCCCTGCGGGGCGTAGGCCTGGAGCAGGCCCTTGCCGTCGGCCTGCTGGATGAAGGGCGGCAGGGTGATCAGCACGTCGGCCTGGGTGTTGGTCTTCTCGCGGACGGCGCGCTGGACCATCTCGCCGGAGCCGCCCTCGACGTACTTGACCTCGATGCCGGTCTTCTTGGTGAAGTCGGCGAAGACCTTGTCGTACCAGCCGTCGCCCTTGTCGCTCTTGAGGCCGTCGGCGCTGTAGACGGTGACGGTCTTCTCGCCGCCGCCCTGGGAGCCGTCGGCGGCGGTGGAGCCGCCGCCGCATGCGGTGAGGGTGGCGGCGAGGACGAGGCCGGTGGTGAGGGCGGTGGCGGTGCGGAGCAGGAGCGCTCTGGACATGGGAGTTCCTTACGGGGAAGGGGGTTCGCGGCGTGGGCGGGGGCGGCGCGGGGGTCAGCGGTGGGAGGCGCGGGTGCGGACGCGGGAGACGGCCAGGAGGACCAGCAGGGTGGTGGCCATCAGCACCACGGCGACGGCGGAGCCGCCGAAGAGCGCGCCGCGGTCGGTGGCGGTGAAGATGCGGACGGGGAGGGGCGTCCAGTCCGGTGGGTAGAGCATCATCGTGGCGCTCAGCTCGCCCATGGACAGGGCGAAGCAGAGTCCGGCGGCCGCTGTGAGGGAAGGCAGCAGGAGGGGGAGCCTGACCCGCCACAGCACGTACGCGGGACGGGCGCCCAGGGAGGCGGCCGCCTGCTCGTACGCGGGGTCGAGACGCACCAGGGCAGCCGAGACCGACTGGTGGGCGAACGCCGTGACGAGGACGGTGTGCGCCAGGACCACGATCGTGCTCGTGCCGTTGAGCAGCAGCGGGGGCCGGCTGAACGCGACGAGGACGGCGAGGCCGACGACCACGGACGGCACGGCCACCGGCAGCATGAACAGGGCGTCCAGGACCCGCTTGCCCCGCTTGCCGAGCGCGGCGGCGGCCAGGGCGGCCCAGGTGCCGGCGGTGAGGGCGAGGAGGCTCGCGACCAGGGCCGTGACCAGGGAGGTCGTCAGGGCCTGGAGGGAGTCGCCCTGTACGGCGGAGGCGTAGTGGGCGGTGGTGGGTCCGGAGGGGAGGGCGCCGGACCAGTGCGTGGCGAAGGAGGCGGCGACGACCACGAGGAGGGGGAGGGCGAAGAGGGGGACGAAGAGGATCCCGAACAGGGTCCAGGCGGCCCAGCGGCCGCCCCTGCTATGCACCAGCACGCTTGCCCACCACCCGGTAGAGGCCGAACAGGCCGAGGGATATGGCGATGTTGACGACGGCGGCCACGCAGGCGGCCGGGTAGTCGGATTCGAGGATGGCCTTGCCGTAGACGAGCATCGGGAGGGTCGTGACGCCCTTGGCGCCGGTGAACAGGACGATCCCGAACTCGTTGAGGCACAGGACCAGGACGAGGCTGCCGCCGGCCGCGAGGGCGGGGAGGGCCTCTGGGAGGATCACCCGCCGGACGATCCGGGCGGGACGGGCGCCGAGGCCGGCGGCCACCTCCAGCTGGGCGGTGTCCAGTTGGGAGAAGGCGGCGAGCAGGGGCCGCACCACGAAGGGGGTGAAGTACGTGATCTCCGCGAGGAGGACGCCCCAGGGGGTGGTGAGGAAGCGGAACGGGCCTTCGGCGCCGCCGAGGAGGTCGGTCCAGAGCCCGTTGGCCATGCCGACGGTGCCGTAGAGGAAGAGGAGGGCGAGGGTGATGAGGAAGGAGGGGAAGGAGAGGAACACGTCGATGAACTTGGCGACGGCCCTGGCTCCGGGGAAGGGCACGAAGGCGATGACCAGGGCGAGGGTGAAGCCGAGGAGGAGGCAGCCGGCGGTGGCGGCGACGGCCAGCCACACGGTGGTGCCGAGGGCCTCGCGGAAGGCGTGGGAGGCGAAGACGGCGGAGTAGGCGTCGAAGGGCCCGCCGCCGCCGTCGGGGGTGAGGGACTGCCGGACGACCAGGGCGAGGGGGTAGAGGAAGACGAGCCCGAGCAGGGCCACGGGGGGCAGCGCCCAGACGGCCCGGGGCAGGCGGCGGGTCCCCTGCGGGGGTGCTTCCCGGTGCGGCCGTGGTTGCTCGGACGGCGTCCGCGGGGCGCCCGGGGCGGGGCCGGCCGGGGCGGGGCCGGCCGGCCGGAGCGCGGCCTCAGGCATCGGTGACCCCCGCCGTCAGGAGCACCGCGTCGCGGGGCTCGAAGTGGAGGGTGACCTGGTCGCCCAGGGCCGGGGTCTCCCTCAGCTCGGGCAGGTCGGCCTTGACGCGGTGCCCGCCGACGTCGACGTACAGCCGGTGCGTGGAGCCGCGCCACTGCACCTCGGCGATGGTGCCGTGCAGGGCGTTGGGGCCCTCGCCGAGTCCCAGCAGGTGCGGCCGTACGCACAGGGTGGCGGTCGAGCCGGGGGCCGCGGGGCCCCGGTCGAGGGTCAGCGGGCGGCCCGCGAAGACGGCGCCGCCGTCGGCGACCGTCACCGGGAGCAGGTTCGCGTTGCCGACGAAGGAGGCGGTGAACTCCGTACGCGGCGCCCGGTACAGCTGCTGCGGAGTGCCGCAGTCCTGGAGGCGGGCGCGGTCCATGACGGCGATCCGGTCGGCCAGGGTGAGGGCCTCGATCTGGTCGTGGGTGACGTACAGGATGGAGACGTCGGGGAGTTCGCGGTGCAGCCGGGCCAGTTCGGCCAGCATCCCGGAGCGCAGCTGCGCGTCGAGCGCCGAGAGGGGCTCGTCCAGCAGGAGGACGCCGGGGCGGATGGCGAGGGCGCGGGCGATGGCCACCCGCTGCTGCTGTCCGCCGGAGAGCTCGCGGGGGTAGCGCCGGGCGTAGGCGGCCATCCCCGTCATCTCCAGCGCCTCGGTGACCCGGTCCGGGATCTCGGCCCTGGGGGTCTTCCGGGCCCGCAGGCCGAAGGCCACGTTGTCCTTGACCCGCATGTGCGGGAAGAGCGCGTACTGCTGGACGACCATCCCGATGCCCCGCTTGTGCGGGGGCAGGGCGGTGACGTCCCGGCCGCCGATCAGGACCCGTCCGGCGACGGGGCGGACGAAGCCGGCGACGGCGCGCAGGGCGGTGGTCTTGCCGGAGCCGGAGGGGCCGAGCAGGGCCATGACCTCGCCGGGTTCGACGGTCAGGTCGAGGGAGTCCAGGACGGTGGTGCCGTGGTAGGCGACCGAGACGGAGTCGAAGCGGATGCCGCTCACGACGAGCCCGGCCGCGTGAGCAGGGCGGGGAGTTCGGCGACGGAGCCGAGGACGTGTGTGGCGCCGTGACCGGTGAGCGCGGCGCGGTCGTGGGCGCCGGTGAGGACTCCGGCGACGATGCCCGCGCCGGCGCGGCGGCCGCTGAGCATGTCGTACGCGGTGTCCCCGGCGACGACGGTCTCGCGGACGTCGGCGACGGCGCCGGTGCGCAGGAACGCGGCCAGCACCATGTCGGGGTAGGGGCGGCCGCGGCCGCCGGCGTCGGCGGGGCAGAGGGTGAGGTCGGCCAGCTCCCGCCAGCCGAGCGCGTCCAGGATGGCGTCCTGGGTGACGCGGGCGAAGCCGGTGGTGAGGGCGACGGTGTGGCCGTCGGCGCGGAGTGCCTCGATGGTCTCGCGGGCTCCGGGGATCCCGGCGACGAGGCCGCCGTCGACGAGTTCCGCGTAGGCCTGCTCGAAGGCGGAGTTGGCGGCCTGCGCGCGGTCCTCCGTACCGAAGAGGTGGCGGAAGACGGAGATCTTCGACTCGCCCATCGTGTCGCGGACGTACCGGAGCTTCTCGGCGTGGGCGGGGGTGCCCGGCTCGACGCCGAGGCGTTCGGCGGCGCGTTCGAAGGCGCGCTCGACGAGGCCGCCGTCGGCGACGGTGGTGCCGGCCATGTCGAGGACGATCAGCTTGCCGGGGGTGCGGGTTTCGGTCATGCGGCTCACCAGCCCAGTTCGTTCGCGGTGGTTTCGGCGATGGCGGGTGAGCAGGTCATGCCCCGGCCGCCCGGTCCGGTGACGAGCCAGACGCCTTCGCCGACCTGCTGGCGGTGGACGACGCGGCTGGTGTCGGTGCACTGCGCGTACACGCCCGCCCAGCGGTGCCTGATCTTCGGCAGCGGGCGGCCCAGGAAGGACTCGACGACCGCGGTGAGGTGGTCGTAGGGGTCTTCGAGGGTGTCGAACGCGAAGGGGTGCTCGTACTCGTGGGTGTCGCCGATGGTCAGGCCGCCGTCTTGGCGCTGGACCATCAGCAGTTGCATCTTGTGCGCGGCGGCGACGGGCGTCTGGGCCTGCTCGGCGTTGAGGGCGTCGAGGGCGTCGCCGCGGTAGGCGGGGTAGTAGCGGAAGCTGTCGGCGTCGGCGACGGAGGTGGTGAGCGGCTCGCCGAGGGGGGCGGTCTGCATCATCTGGAGCCGGACGCGGCGTACGGGCAGGTCGGGGGCGAGCGCGCGGACCAGGCCGGAGAGCCAGGCGCCGGTGGCGAGGACGACGGCGTCGCCGCGGTGGACGTCGCCGTGGTCGTCGCGGACGGCGGCGGGGCCGGCCAGGTCGCGGACCTCGCGGCCGGGCAGGAAGGTGTAGCGGCCACAGGCGCGGAGGGCCTCGCGGAGGTGGAGCTGGGCGGTGCGCGGTTCGACGGCCGCGTCGCGCTCGCACCACAGGGCGGCCTCGAAGGCGCCGCGCAGGGCGGGGTTGATCGCCCGCGCCTCGGCGGCGGTGACCAGCTTGTAGCCGCGGGCGGCGGCGTCGGGGCGGGCGACGGCGGCCTCGGCGACGGCGTACTCGCGGGCGTTGCGGACGGGGGTGAGGGATCCGATCGCACGGAAGCCCAGGCCGGGTACCCGCGCGCCGATCCGCTCCCAGAGCTCGCGGGCCCGCAGGGCGGTGTCGAGCTCCTCGCCCCCGGCCCGGCCGCTGACCCAGATCTGGCCGAAATTGCGCAGCGAGGCGCCGCGGGCCTCGGCCTCGCGCTCGATCTGGACGACCTCGTGGCCGCGTTGGACTGCTTGCCAGGCGTGCATGGTGCCGACCACGCCGCCTCCGACGACTATGACTCTCACGCCGTCCACGCTCGGGTCGGCCGTTGACCCGGGAGGGTCCGGCGGGCATCGGGCCGGTGAACAGCCCTCGACGCTTGGACTAGACCCGTTATCCTTCCGTGATGTGAACTGCTTCCTTTTGTGGCTCTTCTTCCGTTTCGCCGGGGCTATTCGGGTCGCAGGCGGGTCGTGAAGCTGAACCGGTCGCCGCGGTAGAGCGAACGCACCCGTTCCAGCGGCCGGCCGTCCTGGTCCCGCGAGAAGCGGTGGATGAGCAGCATCGGGAGGGCGGGCGGGGTGCCGATCAGCAGGGCCTCGCGGGGGGTGGCCAGGACGGTCTCCAGCTTCTCGTCGGCGTCCCCGAAGGAGATCCCGAGGCTGTCGCGGAGGTATCCGTAGAAGGAGGAGTCCGGCTGGAAATCGACGTCGAGGCGGGGGGCGCGGGCGACCCGGACGTAAGTGCTCTCCAGCCCGACGCGCTCGTCGTCGGCGAGGAGCACCCGCTCCAGGTGCCAGACGGGCTCGCCGGCGTCGGCGCCGATGCCGGCGGCGAGTTCGGGCGGGCAGGGGAAGCGCTCCAGCCCGATGAGGTGGCGTCCGGGGCGGCGGCCCTGGCGGCGCACGCCCTCGGTGTAGCTGGCGAGGGAGAGGGGCTGCTCCAGCTTGGGCCCGGCGACGACGGTACCCCGGCCGGAGCGGCGGAGCCGGCCCTCCAGCAGCAGCTCCCGCAGCGCCTGCCGCACGGT
This sequence comes from Streptomyces sp. NPDC032091, assembly GCF_055580265.1. Lineage (NCBI taxonomy): Bacteria > Bacillati > Actinomycetota > Actinomycetes > Kitasatosporales > Streptomycetaceae > Streptomyces > Streptomyces sp. NPDC032091. The sequence continues at coordinate 363,791 of NZ_JBVILR010000003.1, forward strand.
CTCGCGGGCCACCTCGTACCGCTCGGCGAGGTCCCGCTCGGTGGGCAGCGCGCCGCCTTCGCCGAGCTCGTCGAGGAGGTCGGCGATACGGGCCTTGACGGCGTAGTACTTGGGAATGCGCCCATGCTCGGGGATCCCGGACCGCACGGGCGAGCCGGGGCGGTGGGGGACGGGCTGTCGGATCTGTTCTTCCACGGTCGGACTGTACGCGCGGCGGGTGCACGGGCGGTGCGCCCGGCTGGTGGGGGTCGGGGGGTGCCCGGGCTCAGCGTGACGGGCGGGGGGCGTGGGGGCCCCGGCGCAGGCGGCGGGCGCCGAGCAGCAGGCCGCCCCCGACGGCCACGGCGGCGACGGCTCCGGCCCCGTACGCCCACTCCCGGGGCCCGGTGTGCGCCAGTGACCCCGCCGCGGCGGGGTCCTGCGGCTCCTCGGGGCCCTCGACGGAGAACCGGTAGCCGCCGGCCTCGCCGACCCACTCCCCGTCGTCCCCCTTCCGCTGCACCAGCGCGGCGTCGGCGACGACCTCCCCCAAGGGGGCGTCGGGGGCGAAGGCGAGCCGCACCTTGACCGTGGTGGAGCCGCCGGCCGGTACGGAGAAGCCGGGGAAGGCGTCCTTGCCGTCGAACACCGCGATGATCTCGTCGCGGTCGCTGCGCTCCAGGCTGACGGGGAAGGGGCCGCCCGGCGCCTCGAACTCCATGCGGAGGTGCGCGGGGCGCAGGGCCCGGGCGGCGTCGGTGAACACGATGACGGGGTGGATGGCCGTGCAGGTGCCGCCGGTGGTGTTCGTCAGGTCCAGCAGCCAGCTCTGCGGGCCACCGCCGGCCCGGTACACGGCCGGACCGCCGCGGATCCGCGCCCCGATCGGGAAGGCACCGCTCTTGCCGTCTCCGCAGGTGGCACGGGCCCGGGAGGGGAGGGCCGGCGCGGGCATGGCGGGGGCGGGCGCGGGGTGGGGGGCGCCTCCGGTGCCGGTGTCCGCGGTGGCGGGGGGAGCGGAGAGGGCGAGGAGGAGGGCGGTGAGGGCGGGGGCGTTGCGCAGTCGCATGGAAGACCTCGCTGCTCGCCGGACGGAGTAATGATCGGACGAGGCGACAATCACCCCGCCGTGCCCGCACCCTCCCACGACCCCACACCCCCGCCCGACCCCCACGCCCGACGCCTCCCGCTTTCCCCCCGGATGGCCCCGGCCCACCCCGCCCTACCGCGCAGGGTGCCCACCACCCGGGGTGCGAACGCCGGCCGACGGCGGCGACCACCAGCCCGCACGGCACGACCCGGCGCGGGTCGCCCGGGTCAGCCGTGGCCGAACAGCGGTGCCAGGGCCAGCTCCGCCGCCCCCTCCGCGATCCCGGCCGGCGCGAGGTCGACCCCCGGCGGGTCGGCCGTCAGGGCGCGGGCCGCCAGCACCTCCCGGACCCCGCCGACGAACACCTCCGGCGCCCCCGCCACCACCCGGCCCCCCAACAGCACGCGGTCCACGTCCAGGAGCGCCACCAGGTTCGCCGCCCCCTCCCCCAGCACCCGCGCCGCCTCCACGAGGTCGCCCCGGGCCACCGCCTCCAGGCAGAGCACCTCCAGGCAGCCCCGGCCCCCGCACCGGCAGCGCGGGCCGTCCAGCCGCAGCACCTGGTGCCCGAACTCCCCCGCCCCCGACCGTGCGCCCCGGTACACCGCGCCGTCGAGCCGCAGCCCCGCCCCGAGCCCGGTTCCGACGTGCAGGTAGACACAAGAGCCGAACCCCAGCCCACCCGGCCCCGGCCCTGCCGGCCCCGACCCTGCCCCGGGCCCCGGCCCACCCGGCCCCGACCCTCCCGGCCGCGGCCCTGCCCCGGGCCCCGGCCCACCAAGGTCCGGCCCGTCCACGCCCGACCCGCCCGCGCCCGACCCGCCCGGGCCCGACCCGCCCGGCTCCGGCTCAGCCACTTCGTCGACCCCGCTCGGCCGGCCACCCCCGCCGGCCCGGCTCCACTCCCCCGCCGCGACCGCCGCGTTGGTGTCCTTGTCCACCACGACCGCCACGCCCAGCCGCCCCGACAGCGCCTCCCGCAGCGGGAACCCCTCCCATTCCGGGAACCCCGTCACCCGCCCCAGTACCCCGGTCCGCCAGTCCAGCGGGCCGGGCGCGGCCGCGCCCACTCCGGCCAGGGGCGGGGCCCCCGCGCCGCCCGAGACGCGCGCGACCGCCCGTACGGCCGCGTCCACCGCCGCCTCCGGCCCCGCCGCGAAGTCCAGCGGACCGCTCCATTCCGCGACCACGACGCCCGCCAGGTCGACCCGTACGGCCCTCAGCTCGTCGCGGTCCAGGTGCACCCCCACCGCGTGCCGGGCGTCCGGGACCAGCCTCAGCCGGGTCCGCGGCTTGCCGCCGGTCGACGCGTCACGGCCGGCCTCGGCCACCAGGCCCTCCGCCGCGAGCCGGGCGGTGATCTTGCTGACGGCCTGCGGGGTGAGCCCCGTACGCCCGGCCAGCTCGGCGCGCCCGAGCCCCGACGGGCCCGCCGCGCGCAGCAGGTCCAGCAGCAGGGCCTCGTTGTGCCCGCGCAGCGCCGGCAGGTTCACCCCGCCCCTGCCGCCACCGCTCCCGTCGCCCCGACCGCCCCCGGCGTTTCCCCTGTTCACCCCCTCATTGTCCACCCTCCTTGCACTTGCGCAACACTGTTGCCAAAGTGGACGCATGAACGCCTCTCCCCGCACCCCCCTGCGCGTGGCCCTCATCGGCTACGGACTTGCCGGCTCCGTCTTCCACGCCCCGCTCGTGTCCGCGACCGAGGGCCTCGTCCTCGACACCGTCGTCACCTCCGACCCCGGCCGGCAGGCCCAGGCCCGCGCCGCCCACCCCGGTGTCCGCGTCGCCGCCACCGCCGACGCGCTGTGGGAGCGGACGGGCGACGCCGAGGACCCGCTCGGCCTCGTCGTCATCGCCTCGCCCAACAAGACCCACGTCCCCCTCGCCACCGCCGCCCTCACCGCCGGCATTCCCGTGGTGGTGGACAAGCCGCTGGCCGCCACCGCCGCCGAGGCCCGCGAACTGGCCGCCCTCGCCGAGCGCACCGGCACCTTCCTCTCCGTCTTCCAGAACCGCCGCTGGGACAACGACTTCCTCACCGTGCGCCGCCTCCTCGCCGACGGCGAACTCGGCGAGGTCCAGCGCTTCGAGTCCCGCTACGAGCGCTGGCGCCCCCAGCTCAAGGGCGGCTGGCGCGAGTCCGGCGCGCCGGAGGACATCGGCGGGCTGCTGTACGACCTCGGGAGCCACGTCGTCGACCAGGCGCTGGTGCTGTTCGGTCCGGCCGTGCGGGTCTACGCGGAGACCGACGTGCGCCGCCCGGGCGCGGAGACCGACGACGACACGTTCATCGCGCTCACCCATGCGAACGGCGTCCGCTCGCACCTCCACGTCAGCGCCACCGCCGCCCAGCTCGGCCCGCGCTTCCGCGTCCTCGGCTCGCGCGCCGGCTACGTCAAGTACGGACTGGACCCGCAGGAGGCGGCCCTGCGCGAGGGTCTGCGCCCGGGCGGTCCCGACGGGGCGGCGTGGGGCGAGGAGCCGGAGCACCTGTGGGGGCGGCTCGGCTCCGGCGAATCCCCGCTGACGGGCGGCGGGGAGCCGGTGCCGACGGTTCCGGGCGACTACCCGGCCTACTACGCGGCGGTCGCGGAGGCGCTGCGCACGGGCGGCCCGGCCCCGGTCACGGCGGACGAGGCGGCGCACTGCCTGGCGGTCCTGGAGGCGGCGCGCGCTTCGTCCCGGGACGGGTCGGTCGTCGCCCTCTGATCCATCCTGTCGCAAAATCGACGGTTTCAGTGCGAACAAACGATCTATCCTGCACAGGCTGCCGATCATCACGCATGTGAAGAATGGAAACCCCACCTGTGAAGCTGCCCCGGATCGCATCGATCGTGGCCACCGCCGCGATAGCCCCGGCCGTCCTGCTCTCCTCGCCCGCCTTCGCCGCCGACGGCGCGGCGGCCGGGCCGTCCACCCCGTCGTCCCCGACCGCGCCCGACCAGGGTGCCGAGGGGAAGCCGGCGGCGGACAAGCCGGCCGACAAGCCCGCCGAGGACCCCCAGGCGGCGAAGGACCGCGCGGCGATCGAGGCGCTGCTGGCCGACCCGAACCGCGGCCCCGGCGTCCACGAGGCGGCCGCGAGGGCCCTCAAGGGAACGGCCGAGCAGATGCGGCGGTTCCTGACGGTCGAGCTGGCGAAGGAGCAGTTCACCGACGACGAGGTCAAGATCTCCCGGATCCACAACTCCGGCGGCCGCGCCGTCAAGGCGGCCGCGGTCGAGGCCCTCCGCAAGGAGACCCAGGAGGCGTACACCGCGTTCCTGAACGAGGGGCAGCACGCGGCACGCCTCCAGGACGACCGCGTCGAGCTGTTCCGCATGCTCAACGGCGCCGGCCGGGGCGTCACCAAGGCCGTGAACGAGCTGCTGGACCACGGCACGCGCGAGCAGATCCGCGAGTTCGTCGCCACCGGCCAGCACAAGGTCCGCGCCGAGGACGACCGGGTCGCCCTGTTCGGGATGATCAAGGACGCGGGTCCGGGCCTCAAGGAGGGGATCATCAAGCTCCTCGAAGGCAACCCGACCCCGGCGCAGCTGCGCACCTTCGTGACGACCACCCAGCACGAGCTGCGCGACGACGACAACAAGGTGGCGATCGCGTCCATGGTCGCCAAGGCCGGCCCGGAGCTGAAGAAGGCCGCACTGGCCGCCCTCAAGGGCACGCCCGAGGACCGTGCCGCGTTCCTCAAGACCGGCCAGCATGAGGCCCGGGCCAAGGACGAGGGCCACGGCACGGGAACGGGCACGGGCACGGGCACCGGCGGCGCCAAGGACGGCGTCCAGCCGGCCGTCGCCACGGGTACCGGCACCGGCAACGGCAACACCGCCCCGGCCGGCGGCTCCTCCTCCGGCCCGCTCGCGAGCACCGGCGCCGGTTCCGAGACCACCTGGGCCGCGGGCGCGGGCGCGGCCGCCCTCGCCGCGGGCGCCGGCCTGGTCGTGGCCGGCCGCCGCCGCCGCGCGTCCGCCGAAGGCTGACGCCGAGAAGGGGCGGGCCGCCTCGGGCGACCCGCCCCTCCCGTGTGCGGTACGGCGCTACGAGGTCACCCGCGCGTCGCCTACGCGCCCTTGAACTCCTGACGCTGACGCCCGAGCCCCTCGATCTCCAGCTCCACGACGTCACCCGCCCTCAGGTAAGGCTTCGGCTCCGGCTGGCCCATGGCCACGCCCGCCGGGGTGCCCGTGACGATCACGTCACCGGGGTGGAGCGTCATGAACCGGCTCAGGTACCGGACGACCTCGCCCACCGGGAAGATCTGGTCGGCGGTGTTGCCGTCCTGCCTGAGCTCGCCGTTGACCCACAGCTTCACGTCCAGGACCTGCGGGTCCGGGATCTCGTCGGCGGTGACCAGCCAGGGGCCGAGCGGGGTGAACGTCTCGCAGTTCTTGCCCTTGTCCCAGGTGCCGCCGCGCTCGATCTGGAACTCGCGCTCCGACACGTCGTTGACCAGGACGTACCCGCCGACGTGCGCGAGGCCCTCCTCGGCGGAGTCCAGGTAGCGGGCGGTGCTGCCGATGACGACGCCGAGCTCGGCCTCCCAGTCGGTCTTCACGCTGCCGCGCGGGATGAGCACGGTGTCGTCGGGGCCGCCCACGGTGTCCGCGGCCTTCAGGAACAGGATCGGCTCGGCCGGCGGCTCGGCGCCGATCTCGGCCGCGTGCCCGAAGTAGTTCAGGCCGATGCCCACGACCTTGCCGATGCGGCCGACGGGGGAGCCGACGCGCAGCCCCTCCGCGTCGAGCACCGGAAGCTCTCCGCCCGCGGCGGCGTCCCGTACGCGGGACAGCACGGAGTCGTCGGCCAGCAGGGCCCCGTCCACATCCGTGATCAGGCCGGACAGGTCCCGGAGGGTTCCGCTCTCGTCCAGCAGCGCGGGGCGCTCCGACCCTGCGGGTCCGACACGCAGCAGCTTCATGGGCATTCTCCCGTGGTCGTGGGTGGTCGGCCCGCGGGCATGCCCGGGGGCCGGCCGATGGGTTGCGGCCATCGGAGGATTGGCTGATCCTCCAAGATGCCCGCTCCATCCGCAAGACCCTGTTCACGGACTGGAACGCCACCCTCCGGCCCCGGCCCGGGCCATCCCGGCCCCGGGCCGCAGCGCGGACCGCCGCTCAGGCCCCCGCCCCCTCCCTCGCCCCCGTCCCCGTCCCCGTCCCCGTCCCCGCCGTCCGTCGCTGGAGCCAGGCCCGCTCGGCGACCGACCAGGCCGTCGTGGTCAGCAGGTACAGGCCGGCGGCCAGCGGTACGACGGCGGCCGTGACCAGCGTCCCGAACGACAGCAGGGGCAGGACGCCGCCCAGCTTGCGCATCGCCGCCAGCTGCTCGGCGGTCGGCGCGGCCGCCGCCCCGCCCGCACCCTTCACCGCGGGCGGGACGGGCGCCACGGCGGGTGCCGCCGCCGCGGCCCGCCGCCCCCGCACCGCACTCCACGCGGCGACCACCGCGATCGCGGCGAACAGCCCCAGGAACACCAGCCCCTGCGCCCCGAACACGCCGCCCGCCTCCAGCGCCCCGGACCAGCGGGCCCCCAGGGGGGCGGCGAACAAGCGGTGGCCGAGCAGTTCGTCCCCCGAGGAGAACGACCGGTACATCAGGAAGAACACCGGCAGCTGGAGCAGCACCGGCAGGCACCCCGCCACCGGGGTCGCCGCACGGAACGCGGCCCGGCCCAGCGGGAACAGGGCGAGCCGTACGAGCAGGGTGAACAGCACGATCGCGGCAGCGGTCGCGGACTCGGCCAGTACCGGCTCCAGGAGCCGGCCCAGCTCGGCAACGAGATGGGTGAAAACGGACACGCGGGCCCTCCGAGGGGTCTCGTCGAACGTCGAAAGAAAATGCGTTTCGGCGTGACGACCCGCGAGGGGCGACAAACAGCGTTCAGTCGAAGGAAGAGCGGAAGGCAGTGGACACTGCGCGCCCCTACGCGGCCGTCGGGACCGGACGGCCGGGCGCCCGGGGCCGAGACCGGCCCGAAGCGTCGGGATCGCGCTGCGGCAGGAACGCCGTGCGCTGCTCGCGATCACGGATCGCGGTACGTATGCGGTGCGGCGGCACGGGCCGCACGAGCCAGGCGGCCAGCAGGGCCGCGCCCATGGCGACCGCCGCGGCGAGCACGACCACCCCGGCCGCCAGCCCGGACTCCCCGGACAGCAGCCCGAGGACCCCGCCGAGCAGCAGGAGCGCGACGAGCAGGCGGGCGACGCGGGAGCCCTCCTGGAACAGGAAGGAGGAGACACTGAACCGCCGCACCTCACGACGACCCACGCGGACCACCCCCCTCACCTCACCGAACCCACGCTCGGTACCTGATGCCCTGATGGCCGATACCTGCTCCCCACCCTAACGCGCCGTACCGACAACGTTCCTGAGGACCCCCCAGACCACCAGCCGGTACCTGGAGGTGTACTCGGGCGTGCACGTCGTCAGCGTGATGTAGGACCCCGCCTCCCCGTACCCGTATTCCGGTCTGACCGAGCTCCGCGGTACCGGCGCGATGACCCCCACGTCCCCCGGGCCGGTCTCCGCCAGGACCTTCCCCACCACGTACGTGTACCGCCGCCCCCGCAGGTCGACGGAGACCTCGTCCCCCTCGCGCAGCCGGTTCAGGTACCGGAACGGCTCCCCGTGCGTGTTCCGGTGCCCGGCCACCGCGAAGTTCCCCTCCGCCCCCGGCTGGGCCGTCCCCGGGTAGTGCCCGACGTACCCCTTGTCCAGCACGGCCCGCCGGTCGACCCCCTCCGCGACGGGCACGGAGAGCCCGAGCCGCGGGATCCGCAACACGCCGTACGCCTCGTCCCGCGCCGGAGCGGACGCCCCGGACGCCGGCTTCCCGCCCCCCTTCCCCCCGCCACCGCCCCCCACGGACGAACCCCCCGCGGCGCCCGAACCCCCACTCAAACCGCCCTCGGCACCCCCCGCCCCCTCTCCCACCGCAGGCTGCTCACCGACCACCTCACCCCCACCAGCCTCCTCCCTCCCGCTCCCACGGCCACTCCCCTCCCCAACCCCCTCCGCCCATCCCCTCTCCAGAGCCCGCACCCGCTCCTGCGCACCGGCCGCGGCCTGCCGATTCGTCCACCACACCTGGTGCACCACCAGCAACGCCACCACCACCCCCACCGTGGTGATCACCTCGGCGCCCACCCACAGCAGCCGCGCGAGCCCACCCCCGCGGCCCGCCCGCCGACCACTCCCCTGCACCACCACGCGCACCCGATCCCGCACGGCCGGCACCCTAAGACTTCCCCCCTCAACTGACCAGCGGCAGTACGGTGTGAACCATGCGCCCCGACACGCCTGCAGAGCACATCGCCGAAGCCGAGCGCCTCATCCGCACGGCGACCCGCTACCCCGAGGACCAGGAGCCGCTGCTCCTCCAGGCCGCCGCCCACCTCGAACTGGGCGACGCCAGGGACCGCGCGAGCGCGCTCTACGACCGCCTGCTCTCCGCCTCCCCCGCCAACCCCCACCTGATCAAGGCCCGCCAGGCGGCGAACCTGTGGGAGTACGGTCACGAGGCCGAGGCCCGCGCCCTGATCTCCGGCATCCGCGCCGCGGCGCCCACGGACCCGGCCCCCTGGGAGGTGATCGCCGAAGCCCTCGAAGCCCACGACGAGCTGGAGGCCTCCCACGAGTGCTTCACCGAGGCGGCGACCCTCCTCACCTCGGAGGACACCCCCCTCACCCAGGCCACCACCGCGCTCCTGACGGGCCGCCACCGCGTCCGCCGGCTCCTGGCCCTCCCCCACGACGACTGGGACATGGTCGCCGACACCCGCCACATCGGCCCGATCCCGCTGGACGAACTCCACGACCCGAAGCGCATCTGGGCCCTGGGCTCCAACGACCCGGCGGAGCTCCGCGCCGAGATCGCCCGCCTGCGCGCCGAACTCGGCGACCGCCGCGCGGCCCTCTCGCGCCCCTTCCCGGTGGCCATCCTCCACTGGCCCGCCCGCGAACTGTCCGAGCTCCTGACCGGCTACCCCACCCTCACGGCGGAGTACCCCTCCCACGAGGCCCACCTGACGAAGGTCGAATCCTCCCTCCGCGCCCTGGCCGCCTCGGGCACCACGAACCTCGGCATCGTCACGGGCAGCGTCCCCTCGTACGAGGCCTTCGCCGCCTCGGAGAAGTCCTCCCCGGCCTCCCCGTCCCTCCTGGCCGAATACGCCACCACCCTGGCGGCCCGAGGCAAGGCCACCCCCTGGCCCCCCACCCCCACATCCCCCTGCTGGTGCACCTCGGGCAAGCCCTACGCGGAGTGCCACGGGGTCCCCACGCCCTGATCCACCCCGGACGGGTCCGCCCGTACCGCCCCCGCCGAAGGGTGATCAGGCCGCCGTGGTCGCGTCGAGGGGCGTACGGCGCGGCGGTCGGCGACAGTCCGAAGCACGCGCGCCGCCGCCTCGTCGACACTCTCGTGCTCCCAGACGCGCAGCACCAACCAGCCGGCCTCGGCGAAACGGGCATCCGTGTCGATGTCCCGGCGTCGGTTGCCCTCGATCTTCGCGCGCCAGAAGTCCGCGTTGTTCTTGGGCCAGGTGGCGTGGAGGGGGCACCCGTGCCAGAAGCAGCCGTCCACGAAGACCGCCACGCGGGCGGGACCGAAGACGATGTCGGCCTCGCGCCGCACGCCCTTCACCGGCTTGCGGTGAATCCGGTAACGGACCCCGGCCGCATGCAGCGCCCTGCGCAGCGACACCTCCACGGAGGTGTCACGGCTCTTCTGCCTGCTCATCCGGGCGCGTACGGCGGCCGTCGTCGCGAGTTTCTCCACGGCACCATTCTCGCCCGGACCCGCACGGCTCCCTGCGGTCAGAGGGGCAGGGCCAGTTGTTGGTGGCCGCGGGCGGTGAGGGTGGGTGGGGTGCGGCGGGGGGTGGTGAGGGTGAGGAGGGTGCGGAGGGCGTTGAGGACTTCCCTGGGGGTGTCGCGGATCATCGACGGGGTGGCGCTCACCACCAGGACGCCGTGGGCCTCCAGGCGGAGGCGGCGGCGGAGGGTGGCGTGCCAGGCGTCGCGGGTGTAGTGGTACTCCGCCGAGTCGATCTCCAGGGCCACGCCCTCGTCGGGCCAGTAGGCGTCCGGGCTGGCCAGGAAGGTGCCGTCCGGGGTGTAGAGGCGGGCGTTCCAGAGCGGGGTGGGGAGGTCCGTGGTGGTGAGGACGTCGCGGGCCTGCGCCTCGGCGATCGAGCGGACCCCGGCCAGGAGTTCCCCGGCGGCGGCCCGGACCGCCGGGCGGGACAGGAGGCGGGCGCCGCGGAGTTCGGTGTGGAGGTCGTGCGGGTGGCACCAGCCGGACTGGACGACCTGGGCCAGGACGGAGCGGACCCGGTCGGGGTCCGGGCAGCGGGCGGCGAAGTCGGCGGCGGCGCGGACCGGGCGGGCGCTGGGCACGCCGGTGACGGTCAGGGTGCCGGGCCAGCGGGAGGTCGTCGCGGGGCGGACCCCCGGGGTGGCGGTGAGCCGGCGCGGGCTGCGGATCAGGACGTCGGTGGGGGTGTGCGGGGCGTCGCGGACGCCGAGGAGGGCGAGGGCGGCTCCGCCGGTGAGGGCCGCGGTGTCGCCGGTGAGGGGGTCCGCCGTGGGGTCGGCGGCGTACAGGACGGCTGCCAGGGCGCGTTGGCGTGGGTCGGGCGGGCCCGTCTGGAGGAGGTAGACGCGGGGCAGGAGGCGTTGCCAGGGGCCGCCGGGGCGGGTGCGGGAGGTGATGGTGGTGTCGGGGACGCCGGCCGCGGTGAGCTGGTGGCGGGTGGCGAGGTTCAGCTGGCGGCGGGCGAGCGGTGCGGATGCCTTGTGGGTGATCATGGCCCCGGTATGCCCGGCCCGGCGGTGGACAGTCGTCCCGTTCGGGTGGTCCGGGTGCGAGCCGCGGCGGCCCGGGGGCGGCCCAGTGCCCGGGCCCGGGGTGCGAAGGATGCCGGGGTAGTCCGGGGGATCAGGAGCGGCCCGGGGGTCCGGGGGCTCAGGGGCGGTCCGGGTCCCGGGGATCCGGGTGCCCAGGACGGGCCCGGCGGCTCAGGGCGGCCCGGGGGCTCAGGGGCGGCCCGGGTGGTTCGGGGAGAGGAAGACGACCACGTTCGTCTCGGTGCCGGGGAGTGCGGGGACCTCGTGCCAGCCCAGGCGGTGGTAGGTGGCGACGGTGTCCTCGGCCAGGCGTGAGGTCAGGAGCCAGGCCCGGTGCTGCGGGGCGTCCGCGGTGATCTCGCCGAGGAGGGCCCGGCCGGTACCGGTGCCGCGCGCGTGGGCCCGTACGGCCAGTTCGTCTATCTCCAGGGCCCCGATCAGCAGGTCGCGCACCCGGTCCCGGCCGAGCTGCGCGGCGACCTGGGGGTAGCCGCGGCCTGCGGGGAAGGGGGCCTGGGTCAGCCACGCCGTGGCGAAGCCGTCGACGCCGGCGGGGGACTGGGCGAAGGCGGTACGGAAGCCCGGGCGGCGGACGTCGGCCTGGAGGCGGCCCGCGAACTGGCGAATGGTTTCTGCGTCTTCGTTCCAGGGCGGGGCGGAGAAGACGTCGGCGTAGACGTCCTGGAGTTCGTCGGCCAGGTCGAGGACGGTGCGGCCGTAGGAGATCACGAGCGGCTCCGGTGGGCGGGGGGGTGCGGGTGTCGGGGTGGTGGACCGAAGGTAGGTGAGGGAGGGGGTGAACCCCACGGATAGGAGGAACCCGGCGTGTGCCGACAAATCGGCCGCCGGGTGAGCGTGTCGCGGGGCGGCGCCGGGCGTTGAGCAGCCGTGGACAGACTGCTGCGGGTGGTGGGACGGTGCGGGCTCGCCTTCCTGCTCGTCCTCGGGATCGTGGCGCTGCTGCCGCGCGGACTGCGGGAGGCGGTGCCCCATGCCGTGGTCGGCGGGGCGGTGCTCGCCCTCGGGGCGGTGGGGGTCCGCCGGGGTTCCAGGCGTCCGCGTTAGCCTCGTGAACGGTTCGAACGGTTCGAATCGTTCGAACGGTTCGAGTGGTTCATCGCTTGACCTGACTTATGGCGCGTACGTACGCGGTACGCATGACACGACGAGGAGTTCCCATGGCGCGGGTACCGAGTTCCGCGGTGGCGGCGGCCGGGCTGATCGGCGGCTACGCCGTCGCCCGCTGGACGAAGAAGCGGCCCCTGGGCGGTGTGGTGCTCGGCGCCGCCGGGATCGTCGCCGGACGCGAGTGGCACCGCCGCGGCGGGGTCCCGGCGGCGGCCGGCCTCGGGGCGCTGTACCTGGCGGGCTTCGCGGGGGCGCACCCGCTGGCGAAGAAGGTCGGCGCGTGGCCGGCCGTCGTCGGCGCGGCGGGCGTCGTGGCCGCCGCGGCGTGGGCGGTGGCCGACCGGGGGTGACCCCGGGACGCGAGGGGGCCCGGACCCGGACGGGTGTGGGCCCCCGCCCCCGGAGGTGCGCCCGGCGCCCCCCACGCCGGCGGCGCTGTGGATCAACCCCCCAGCGCCCGCGAGACCGCGTAGATCAGCAGGCCCGCCAGGGCGCCCACCACCGTGCCGTTGATGCGGATGAACTGGAGGTCGCGGCCGATGTGGGCCTCGATCTTGCGGGAGGTGTGTTCCGCGTCCCAGGCGGCCACCGTGTCCGTGATCAGCGACGTGATCTCCGTGCGGTACCTCGTGACGACGTGGACCAGCGCGCCCTCGATCCACCCCTCCACCTTCGCCTGCAGCCGCCCGTCCGTCGCCAGCCGGGCGCCCAGTGACATCAGGGACGAGCGGACCCGCAGCCGCAGCTCGCTGCGCTCGTCCTCCGCCGCCGAGATGATCATCGAGCGGACCGCCGACCACGCCGACGCGATCACGTCCTGCACCTCCCCCCGGGCCAGGACCTCGGACTTCAGCCGCTCCACCCGCGCCCGCGTCTCCGTGTCCGACTGGAGGTCCGCCGCGAAGTCCGTCAGGAAGCGGTCCACCGCCCCGCGCGCCGGATGGCCCGGCATGTCGCGCATCTCCGTGACGAAGCGCAGCAGCTCCTTGTACACCCGGTCGCCCACCTTGCGGTCGACGAAGCGCGGGGTCCAGCCGGGGGCGCCGCCCTGGACCGCGTCCATGACCGAGTCCCCGTGGGTGACCAGCCAGTCGTGGGCCTTGGCGCAGATCAGGTCGACCGCGCGGTGGTGGCCGCCGTCGGCGACGACGCGCTCCAGGGTCTTGCCGATGCCCGGCGCGATCTCGGCCGCCTCCGCCCGCCGGGTGATCGCCTCGCCCACCACGGCCTGGACGTCGGAGTCGCGCAGCACGGTCAGGGCGCCGCGCAGGGCGGTGGCCAGTTCCGCCGTCACCCGGTCGGCGTGCTCGGGCTCGGCCAGCCAGGCGCCGAGCCGGCCTCCGATGCCGAGGGCGTGCAGCCGGGCGCGTACGACGTCGGCGGAGAGGAAGTTCTCGCCCACGAACTCCCCCAGCGAGACCCCCAGCTGGTCCTTCTTGGTGGGGATGATCGCCGTATGGGGGATGGGCAGCCCCAGGGGGCGGCGGAAGAGGGCCGTCACGGCGAACCAGTCCGCGAGGGCGCCGACCATGCCGGCCTCCGCCGCGGCGGCGACGTACCCGGCCCAGCCGCCCGCGCCCCAGGCCTGCCGGGCGCACGTGGCCAGGACGTAGACGAGGGCGACGACGATCAGCAGGCCGGTCGCCGTGGTCTTCATCCGGCGGACGCCGCGCCGCCGCTCCTCGTCCGCCTCGTTGAAGACGAACGCGCCGCGGCCGGGCGGGGCCGCGGCCGGTCCCGGTTCCTTCATGTCGTGCTCCTGCCTTCCCCCGATGGCCGGTTTTGTCTGCATAGCATCCGACTCCCGGGAGGCTCCGGGAGTTCCCGGCGCGCCGCCGATCACCTCCGGCGGGGTCCCGTCAGAGCTCCTTGCGGAGCTCCCCGCCGCCCTTGGGCCGCTTCGCCGGCTTCGGCGGCTTCGGCTGCCTGACCTTGACCGCCACCCCGCCCCAGAAGGCGAGGCCGTTCACGACCACCCGCGGCGCGCCCGGCTCCGGGCGGTTCTCGGGGGACCCGCCCTGGTCGAAGCCCCCCATGATGCCGATGCCCCGTACGTCGACTTCGACGCCCGGCGGGACCGTGATCTCGATGCCGCCCATGACGGCCACGCACGTGATGACGACCTCGGGCGCCGCGAAGTCGGCCTCGCGCAGGTCGAGCTCCCCGCCGCCCCAGAAGGCCACGGCGTTGAACCGCGCGGGCACCGTCCAGCGCCCCTTGCGCTGGAACCCCGACATGACCGCGACCGCCGAGGACGAGCCGGCCGTCCCGCCGATCCGGGACTGCCAGGAGGTGGCGGGAGCGGCGGAGAAACGGGAGACGGGGGTCGGTTCGGGGTCGGGGAGGTCCCGGGTCAGGGGTTCGAGTTCCGCGTACGTGCGGGCCTTGTACGCCGCTTCCATCCGCTCCTCGAACTCGTCCATGTCGATCCGGCCCTCGGCGACGGCGTCGCGGAGGCGCTCGACCACGCGCTCCCGGTCGGCGTCGGAGGCCCGCAGGGACGGGGTCGCCCCCACCTCGGGGGCGTGCCGCCGAGGGGCCTTCTCCAGGGATGTCTTCTCGGGCGTCGCCTGCTCCGGGCGCTCGTCGCTCATGCGGGCCAGACTAGGCGGGGAGGGCCCCCGGCAGAACGGCCCGGACCCCGGGCCCGACCCCGACCCCGCCCCTGATTTCCCCCCGACCTCCCCCGGCCCCCGCCCCTACCCCGCATACATCCGCTACCCCCGCCCCGCGTACATCCGCGCGATCACGTCCTCGATGTCCGGCTCCCGCACCGACAGGTCCAGCAGCGGGTACCGCGCCGCCACCGCCGCCACCAGCGGCGCCGCCGACTCCCGGGCCGGGAAGGCCAGCCACTGCCGCGGCCCCTCCACCCGTACGACCCGCGCCCCCGCCACCTCCAGCGGCGGGAGCTCCCGCTCCAGGTCGACCACCAGCGTCCGTTCGCCGCCCTCCCCCAGCGCGTGCAGCCCGCCCAGCGCCCCGTCGTACATCAGCCGGCCGTGGTCGATCACCATCACCCGCTCGCACAGCTGCTCGATGTCCTGGAGGTCGTGGGTGGTGAGCAGCACCGTCGTCCCGAGCTCCTCGTTCAGCTGCCGCAGGAAGCCCCGTACCCGCGCCTTGCTGACCACGTCCAGCCCGATCGTCGGCTCGTCCAGGTACAGCACCTCCGGGTCGTGCAGCAGCGCGGCCGCGATGTCCCCGCGCATCCGCTGCCCCAGCGACAGCTGCCGCACGGGAACGTCCAGCAGCGCGCCCAGGTCCAGGCGGTCCACGCAGCGGTCCAGGTTCTCCCGGAAGCGGGCCTGCGGGATCCGGTACATCCGGCGCATCAGCCCGTACGAGTCCTTCAGCGGGAGGTCCCACCACAGGGTGGTCCGCTGCCCGAACACCACCCCGATCCGGTGCGCGAGCCGCATCCGCTCCCGCGCGGGGTCGACGCCCGCCACGCGCAGCTGGCCGCCGCTGGGGGTGAGGATGCCGGTCAGCATCTTGATCGTGGTGGACTTCCCGGCGCCGTTGGGCCCGATGTAGCCGACGACCTCGCCGCGCGCGATCTCGAATCCGATCCCGTCCACGGCCCTGACCTGGCGTTTCTCCCGGCGCATCAGTCCCGTCCGGCGGCGTACGTCGAAGACCTTCTCGACCGCCTCGACGCGGATGAGGGCATCGGACACGACTAACTCCCCGTGCTTCGGTACGAACGGACCCCCGCGCGCCACGCCAGCGACGCGGGCAGGAACACCGCGAAGGCCACCAGCGGGCTCAGGTACGCGACCCAGCCCGGCAGCCCCAGCGGATCGGGCCGCCCCAGCACGTGCAGCGCGGGCAGCCAGTTGACGAAGGCGAGCGGGACGACGAAGGTCACCCCGCGCAGCAGCTCCTTCGCGAACACCGTCGGCGGGTACTGGAGCATGGTGCAGCCCCCGTACGTGAAGGAGTTCTGCACCTCGGCCGCGTCCCCGGCGGCGAACTGGAAGGCCGCTCCGGCCACCAGCAACCCGCCGAAGATCCCCGCCCCGGCCACCACCATGACCGGCACCAGCAGCACCTTGCCCGGCGTCCACTGCACGTCCAGCACCGAGACCGCCCAGCCCAGCACCCCCAGCCCCTGCGCGATCCGCCCGAGCCGGCGCAGCGCGAACCGGTCGGCGGCGACCTGCGCGAGCAGCGGGACGGGGCGCACCAGCATGGTGTCGAGGGAGCCGTCGCGGATCCGGGCGCCGACCCGCTCGGTGTTGCCGAGGAGCAGGTCCGCCAGGCCCAGGGAGGCCGAGCAGGTTCCGTAGAGGAGCGCGACCTCGGGCAGGGTGAAGCCGCCGAGCGCCTCGACGTGGGAGAACATGATGGTGATCGCGACGAAGTCGAGCACCGTGATCGCCGCGTTCCCCACGGTGGCCAGGAGGAACGAGGCCCGGTACGTCATCGTCGAGCGGATCCACATCCCGACGATCAGCCCGTAGCCGCGCAGCCCCTCCCACAGCCTGCCGCCGGGGCCCGCCGCGGCCCCGTACGGCCACCCGCCCGGCGCGGCCGCACTCGTCCCGCGCTCTGCCGCACCCGGGCGGTCCGCCGTCGCCTCAACCACCCTGGACCACCACCTTCCGGGTCGCCGCCGACTGCACCAGCCGCCCCGCACCCAGCAGGACCAGCGCCCACACGGCCTGGAACCCCAGCGCCCGCACGGCGCCACCGGCTCCGGCGTGGGTGCCGAGCAGCACGTCCAGCGGGACCTGGAGCATCGCCGCCCACGGCAGCAGCCGCACCAACTCCCCGAAGCCGCCGGGGAAGACGGTCAGCGGCAGCAGCATCCCGGAGAAGAAGACGGTCACGACGGTGGCCATCAGGTTCACGCCCCCGCCGTCCAGCAGCCAGAACGCGGCCAGCGCCAGCAGGTACCGCACCCCGAACCCCACCACCAGCCCGAGCCCGACCGACAGCAGGAACAGCAGCCAGCGCAGCGGATCGGACGGCAGCGCGAGGGTGAACGCGAACGCCCCCGCCGTCAGCGGCAGCAGCCCGCGCCCCAGCAGCTGGAAGCCCGCCCGGCCGAGGTCGGCCGCGAGCCACCAGCCCTGGAGGTCGGCCGGGCGGTACAGGTCGACGGCGATGTCGCCCGTACGGATGCGCTCCTGGAGTTCCTCCTGGAAGCCGCCGCCGATGAGCGAGCCGGCCGCCAGGAGGGACTGGCTGACCCAGACGAAGGTGAGGGCCTGCGCCTGGTCGTAGCCGCCGAGGTGGGGGCGCTCGTCCCACAGGGCGATGTACGTGTACGCGACGATGAAACCGAACACGGTGTTGGTGAACACCCCGGCGGCCGTCGCCGTCCCGTAGGCCGCGTAGCGCCGGAACCCACCCGCCGCGACGGCCAGATAGACACGCACCGTATCCCTCCGTATCCCACGTCGTTCCTACGTCGGCCAAAGCGCGCGAGCTTAGTGCGGAGGGGCGAGCCACGCGACCGATTTATGCCCGTCCGGAGCGGAATCAGCGGCCATCGGGTAGACACCATGAGGTACAGATGTGGATATTTCATACGGTCACGAGGAGTCCCGGAGATGAGCGACCAGTCACCACCCCCGGGCTGGACCCCTCGTGACCCGGACACACCGAACGCGCGCGGCCCGCAGGAGGGGAAGAAGAACGGCGGCCGGAACGGCGTCAAGAACGGCGGCCGGAACGGCGGCAAGCGCAAGCGCACCGGATGGCGGCGCCTCGTCCCCACCTGGCGGATGGTCCTGGGCGGGATCCTGCTGCTCCTCCTGCTGATCGGCGGCGCGCTCGTCGCCGGCTATCTGCTGGTCGACATCCCCCCGGCCAACGCCGCCGCCACCGCCCAGTCCAACGTGTTCCTCTACGCCGACGGGTCCCAGCTCGCCCGCGACGGCGAGGTCAACCGCGTCAACGTCCCGCTGTCCCAGATCCCCCGGAGCGTCCAGGAAGCCGTACTGGCCGCCGAGGACCGGGACTTCTACTCCGAACGGGCGGTGGACCCCAAGGCGATGCTCCGCGCCGCCTGGAACACGGCCACCGGCAAGGGCACGCAGTCGGGCTCCACCATCACCCAGCAGTACGTCAAGAACTACTACCTGGGCCAGGAACAGACGATCAAACGCAAGGTCAAGGAGTTCTTCATCGCGATCAAACTCGGCCGCGAGAAGTCGAAGGACTACATCCTCGAGGGCTACCTGAACACCAGTTACTTCGGCCGCAACGCCTACGGCATCCAGGCCGCCGCCCAGGCCTACTACGGCAAGGACGCCAACCGGCTCAGCACCCCCGAGGGCGCCTACCTCGCCACCCTCCTCAACTCCCCCAGCGCCTTCGACGTCGTCTCACACCCCCAGAGCCGCGACCGCGCCCTCGCCCGCTGGAACTACGTACTCGACGGCATGGTCAAGAAGAAGTGGATGACCCCCCAGGAGCGGGTCGCGGCGACCTTCCCCGAGCCCGGCAAGGTACGCCCCGCCGCCGGACTGTCCGGCCAGCGCGGCTACCTGGTCGAGGCCGTCAAGGACTACCTCAGCGACCGCAGGATCCTCGACGAGAAGACCCTCGCCGAGGGCGGCTACCGGATCACCACCACCATCGACAAGCGCCGCGAGAACGCCTTCGTCGACGCCGTCCAGAAGCAGATGGTCGACAAGCTCGACCCGGCGGCCCGCCCGGCCGACAAGGTGGTGCGCGCCGGCGGCGTCTCCATCGACCCGGCCACCGGCAAGGTCGTCGCCCTGTACGGCGGCATCGACTACACCAAGCAGTACGTCAACAACGCGACCCGGCACGACTACCAGGTGGCCTCCACCTTCAAGCCGTTCGTCTTCGCCTCCGCCGTCGAGAACGACTCCCGCACGCAGGACGGCCGCCGGATCACCCCGAACACCGTCTACAACGGCGACAACCGGCGCCGCGTGGTCGGCACCCGCATCCCCTACGCCCCCGAGAACGAGGGCCAGCAGTCGTACGGGCCGATCACCGTCAACACCGCCACCGACCTCTCCGTGAACACCGTCTTCGCCCAGATGGTCGTCGACGTCGGCACGGCGAAGGTCAAGCAGACCGCGATCGACCTCGGCATCCCCGAGGACACCCCGAACTTCGACGCCGTCCCGGCCATGGCCCTGGGCACCATGCAGGCCAGCGTGCTGGACATGACCCAGGCGTACGCGACCCTCGCCGACCACGGCAAGCGCACCCCGTACACCCTCGTGGAGAAGATCAGCAAGGAGGACCACGACCTGCACCTGCCCGACCGCACCCCCCAGCAGGCCGTCTCCCGGGAGGCGGCCGACACGACCACGTCCATGCTGGTCAGCGTGGTGGACAACGGCACCGGCACGGAGGCCCTCGCGGCCGGCCACCCGGCGGCGGGCAAGACCGGCACCGCCGAGCTCGACCGGGCCGCCTGGTTCGCGGCGTACACCCCGGACCTGGTGACGGTCGTCTCGATCATGGGCCAGGACCCGGACACCGGCACCCTCCAGTCCCTGTACGGGGCCCTGGGCGAGCCCCGCCTCGGAGGCGGCGGCTACCCGGCGCGGATCTGGGCCGCGTACACGAAGAAGGCCCTGGAGGGGACCGAGCCGGCGGACTTCGACCTGGACCTCCAGCCGGGCGCGGCCCAGCCCCCGCCACCGGTCCAGCCCAGCACCCCGCAGCAGCCGCAGGGCAGCCGCCCGCCGTGGCTGCCGGACCAGAGCGGCCCGCCCAGCCCGCCGACCCCGCCCGACGGCGGCCGCACGAACGGCGGGCAGAACCAGGGCGGCCAGAACAACGGGGGCCAGAACCAGGGCGGCCAGAACAACGGCGGCCAGACGAACGGCGGCCGGACCACGGGCGGCGAGACGAACGGCGGCCAGACCACCGGCGGGCAGACGAACGGCGGCCAGACCACCGGCGGCCAGACCACCGGGGGCCAGACCACGGGCGGCGACACCACCGGCGGCCAAACCACCACCGGCGGCCTCACCCCGCGCCGCCGCCCGCCCTCGCTGTTCCTCGAATGACCGGCCGGAACGGGACGACCGTCAGTGCCCGGAGGTGGCCTTCAGCCCCACCACCGCGACCAGCAGCAGACAGATGAAGAAGATCCGGGCGGCGGTGACGGGCTCCCCCAGCACCGCCATGCCGAGCACCGCCGCACCGGCCGCGCCGATGCCCACCCACACGCCGTACGCCGTACCGATGGGCAGGGTCTTGGCCGCGTAGGACAGCAGCACCATGCTGGCGACGATCCCGGCACCGGTGAACACGGACGGCCACAGCCGGGTGAAGCCCTCCGTGAACTTCATGCCGATCGACCAGCCGACTTCGAGCAGACCGGCGACGAGAAGAAGAACCCAGGCCATGACGGCACCTCCGGAACGAGAGCGAACGGGGTGCGTCGTCTTTGCGTCCAGCTACCCGGTACGGCGCGTCTCGTCGGGGCGGTTCCCCACCACCGTAGCAAAGGGCGTGCAAAAGGGCCGGTGACCATGGTCACCAGCCCTTCTCCCGGCCCTGCGGAGCCTCAGAGGTACAGCCCGGTGGAGTCCTTCGACCCCTCCAGCCGCTCCGCCGCCACGGCGTGCAGATCCCGCTCGCGCATCAGCACGTACGTCGCCCCGCCCACCTCGACCTCGGCGCGGTCCTCGGGGTCGTACAGCACGCGGTCACCCGGCTCCACGCTCCGCACGTTCTGCCCGACCGCGACCACCTCGGCCCAGGCGAGCCGCTTGCCGACCGCGGCCGTCGCCGGGATCAGGATCCCGCCGCCCGAGCGCCGCTCGCCCTCGGGAGTGTCGGACTTCACGAGCACGCGGTCGTGGAGCATGCGGATGGGCAGCTTGTCGTGGGTGGTGTTCTCGCTCACGCCACGAACCTACCTGCCGGCGCGCGCCGCGCGCTCCTGAGGGTCGCCATCACGCGGGCGTCACCGCTTGCGGCGCGCGGAGACCACGAGCAGCCCCACCACGCCGACCGCGACCAGCGCGACCGGGGCGATCCGCTCGAAGCGCGGGGCGCCGTCCTCGTGGCGCAGGCTGTCCCTCACGTCCGTGATCAACCGGTTCACGGCCGCGACGGCACGCCCGGCGGTGTGGTCGACCGTCGAGGCGACCCTGGCCTTCGCGTCCCCGATGATCGTCTGCGGGTGCATGCGCACGCCGATCTCGTCGAGCGTCTCGGCGAGCTGCTCGCGGCGGCGGACGATGTCCGCCTCGATCTGTGCGGGGGTCCTGGCTTCCGGCACCGCGCTGCCTCCGTCGTCGTGTCTCGTCTGTAAGGGCTTGATCCGTCATGGACAGTCTGTCAGCTCAGTCAGCTTAGGCTCATGCCGTACGGATCCCCTCCCGAGGAGAGCACTGACATGAGCGAGCGACTCCAGCCGGGCGACATCGCCCCCGCCTTCACCCTGCCCGACGCGGACGGCAACGAGGTCTCGCTCGCCGACCACAAGGGCCGCAAGGTCATCGTGTACTTCTACCCGGCGGCCCTGACCCCGGGCTGCACGAAGCAGGCCTGCGACTTCACGGACAACCTGGACGTCCTGGCCACGGCCGGCTACGACGTCATCGGGGTCTCCCCGGACAAGCCGGAGAAGCTCGCGAAGTTCCGCGAGCAGGAGCACCTGAAGGTCACCCTGGTCGGCGACCCGGAGAAGGCGGTCCTGGCGGCGTACGGGGCCTTCGGCGAGAAGAAGCTGTACGGCAAGACGGTGACCGGGGTCATCCGCTCCACGGTGGTCGTCGACGAGGAGGGCAAGGTCGAGCACGCCTTCTACAACGTCAAGGCGACGGGCCACGTAGCGAAGATCATCAAGGACCTGGGCATCTGACCCCCGCCCGGCCCCACGGAACGGCCCGCACCCTCCTGGTGCGGGCCGTTCCGCTTATCGGACGTAACGGCTCGCATATCGATTCGTTACTCCGTACGAGAGCCACGAACACGTGTCCGGGAAACGGAGGGGCCAAGCTGGGCGCTCGACCCGCCACCGGCACCCTGTCTCACATCGGACGCCGCATCGCGGCGGCGGGCATCGACATCAGCCACTTCCCCAGTGCGAAGCGAGTCGGCACCGACCTGTCCTTCACGGCGGCCGAACTTGCCGCTGCGACAGCCTCAGCCGACAGCATCCGGGGCGTTGCGCGCGCCTTGGGCATCTCGGACGACGGCCGGACCCGTGCCTCACTCGGACGCCTGCTCAAGCAGCATCGCATCGACACCGGTCACTTCCGGAACTCCCGATTGGCCATCTCCGAGGAGGCTCTGCGGATCGCCGTACCTGCCGGGTGCGTAGACGCGTGACCCAACTGGGACTCGATGTCGGCCACTTCAAGCGGCGGTCGTGGGCACGCGCATCGACCGCGAAGCCCGTCGCACCCGAAGCGCTGCTCGTACTGCCGGAGGGCTCCCCTCGAACCAACCGCGCCCGGCTCCACCGGGCCTTGCAGGAGGCCGGCGCCCCTTACGCTTGCGCCAACTGCGGGAATCCCGGCGAATGGCCGGGCCGCCCGATGTGCCTCCAGATCGACCACATCAGCGGCGACTGGCGCGACAACCGGCGCGAGAACCTGCGCTACCTGTGCCCCAACTGCCATTCCCTCACCGACACCTGGTGTGGAAGGCGGCGACGGGACCCTGTCGCCCTGCGGGCACCCTCCGCCGTAGACTGAGCGGAGCCAATCAAGGGCAATGTCTGAATTGCCCGAACTGTCGCGGTTGTGGTGGAATAGGCAGTCACGCTGGGTTTAGGTCCCAGTGGGGTAAAACCCGTGGGGGTTCGAGTCCCCCCAACCGCACGCACGCCGAAGGCCCCCCACGCAGCCGCGTGCGGGGCCTTCGGGCTGTCCGGGGGCGCGGGGCGGGTCAGCCCAGGAGGTCCTGGAGGATGGGGATCAGGGCTCGGAAGGCCTGGCCGCGGTGGGAGATGGCGTTCTTTTCCGCCGGGGTGAGTTCCGCGCAGGTGCGGGTGTCGTTCAGCGGCTGGAGGATCGGGTCGTAGCCGAAGCCGCCGCCGCCCGCCGGGGTGTGGCGGAGAGTGCCCAGGAGGCGGCCCTCGACGACGCGTTCGGTGCCGTCCGGGAGGGCCAGGGCGGCCGCGCAGAAGAAGTGGGCGCCGCGGTGGCCGTCGGCGATGTCGCCGAGCTGGTTCAGGAGGAGTTCCAGGTTCGCCCGGTCGTCGCCGTGGGCGCCGGCCCAGCGGGCCGAGAAGATGCCGGGGGCGCCGCCCAGGACGTCGACGCACAGGCCGGAGTCGTCCGCGATGGCGGGGTGGCCGGTGGCCTGCGCCAGGGCGTGTGCCTTGAGGAGGGCGTTCTCGGCGAAGGTGACGCCGGTTTCCTTGACGTCCGGGACCTCGGGGTACGCGTCGGCGCCGACCAGCTCGTGCGGCAGGCCGGCGTCGGCGAGGATGGCGCGGAGTTCGGTGACTTTGCCCGCGTTGCGGGTGGCGAGGATCAGGCGGGTCATGCCGTCATTATCCCGGGGTGCAGACCTTGGAGATCTCCGCCGCCGCGTCCGCGACCGGCTTGATGTCGGGCGCGGCGTTGCCCTGCTCGACGGAGGTGCGGACGTTCTTGACGGCCGTGGTCATGGAGTCGACGGCCTTGCCGAGGTCGGCGTTGCCGGTCTGGTCCTTGATCTTCTTCAGGTCGGTGTCGATCTGGTTCAGCGCGTTCTGGGTGTCCTGGACGCTGTTGCCGGCGTTGGAGACGGCCTGCTGGAGGTTGTTGACGCCGTTGGTTATGGCCACGGCCGTGTTGGCGCAGTCCATCGCGGTGGAGAGGGCGTCGCAGGAGGTGAGCGCCGGGACGGTGAGGGTGGCCGTGAGGGCCAGGGCCGCGAGCCGGAGTCTGGGCTGGGTGAGGTTCACGTGGGTCCCCCGGGGGTCTGGATACGGGCACGGGCACGGCACGGCACGGGCACGGGCGCGCGGCCGTGTGACCGTGCGCCCGTACCGGCGTAGACGCGGGCCCGCCGCGCGCGGTTGCTACGGGAGCTGGAGGTCCAGTGCGCCGAGCTGGAGGGCTTCGAGGTCGGCGCAGCCGCCGGCGGCGAGGTCGAGGAGGGCGTTGAGCTCCTTGCGGTCGAAGGGCTCGCCCTCGGCGGTGCCCTGGACCTCGACGAAGCGGCCGTCGCCGGTGCAGACGACGTTCATGTCGGTCTCGGCGCGGACGTCCTCCTCGTAGCAGAGGTCGAGGAGGGGGACGCCGTCGACGATGCCGACGCTGACGGCGGCGACGGTGCCGGTCAGGGGCTTGCGGCCGGCCTTGATGAGCTTCTTCTTCTGGCCCCAGGCGATGGCGTCGGCGAGGGCGACGTAGGCGCCGGTGATGGCGGCGGTGCGGGTGCCGCCGTCGGCCTGGAGGACGTCGCAGTCGAGGACGACGGTGTTCTCGCCGAGGGCCTTGTAGTCGATGACGGCGCGCAGCGAGCGGCCGATGAGGCGGGAGATCTCGTGGGTGCGGCCGCCGATCTTGCCGCGGACGGATTCGCGGTCGCCGCGGGTGTTGGTGGAGCGGGGGAGCATCGAGTACTCGGAGGTGACCCAGCCTTCGCCGCTGCCCTTGCGCCAGCGCGGGACGCCTTCGGTGAAGGAGGCGGTGCAGAAGACCTTGGTGTCTCCGAAGGAGATGAGGACGGAGCCCTCGGCGTGCTTGCTCCATCCGCGTTCGATGGTGACCGGGCGGAGCTGTTCGGGCGTGCGGCCGTCGATGCGAGACATGGTGGTGAGCCTAGTCGAGTGGGGGTACGGCTGGACCCCGTCCGGTCGGGCCGGTACGGGGTCCTGGTCATGCTCGGCGGGGGCGGTTCACATCATGTCTTCGATTTCGCCGGCGATCGGGTCGGCGTCGGTGCCGATGACGACCTGGACGGCGGTGCCCATGCGGACGACGCCGTGGGCGCCGGCGGCCTTCAGGGCGGCTTCGTCGACGAGGTCGGGGTTGACGACCTCGGTGCGCAGGCGGGTGATGCAGCCCTCGACCTCTTCGATGTTCTCGATTCCGCCGAGCCCGGCGACGATCTTCTCAGCCTTGGTGGCCATGTGTTTCTCCCTGAGTGTGGCGAAGAACGAGTCTCGGCGGCCGTGACCAGCCGCGCCCGCTTCGTCACGGTAGCTCACGGTTGGCCTATCTACGCGAGCAGGAGCGGGGCGTCTGCCGAATGATGACGATCAGCAGCAGCCTGCCCACAACTGGTCTACACCAGTGTGCCGCACGTACTGCGACTGCCAAAACGGGCCGGCCCAGGGAGGACGCGGATGAGCGCGAGCAGTGCCGAGGCGGCGCCGCAGCCGAAGTGGTGGAGCGGCCTGTACCCGGGGTTGCAGAAGATGGGGCGCAGCCTCCAGCTGCCGATCGCAGTGCTGCCGGCGGCGGGCATCCTCAACCGGCTGGGGCAGCCGGACGTGTTCGGCAGGGACGGGCTGGACTGGGCGTCGGTGGCGAAGGTGATGGCGGGGGCGGGCGGGGCGCTGCTCGACCCGGATCTGGGGCTGCCGCTGCTGTTCTGCGTGGGTGTGGCGATCGGGATGGCCAAGAAGGCGGACGGGTCGACCGCGCTGGCGGCGGTGGCGGGGTTCCTCGTCTACCGGGGGGTGTTGCACGCGTTCCCGAAGAAGTGTCCGGAGGGGACCCGGGACATCGGGGGCGGGTGCCTGACGTCGGCGGACACCTTCGCGGGGTACACGTACCAGAATCCGGGGGTGTTCGGCGGGATCGTGATGGGGCTGCTGGCGGCGTGGTTCTGGCAGCGGTACCACCGGGTGAAGCTGGTGGACTGGCTGGGGTTCTTCAACGGGCGCCGGCTGGTCCCGATCATCATGGCGTTCGTGGCGATCGCGTTCGCGGTGGTGTGCCTGTGGGTCTGGCCGCCGGTGGGTGCCGGGCTGGAGCACTTCTCGGACTGGCTGATCGGTCTGGGCGCGTGGGGTGCGGGGATCTTCGGTGTGGCGAACCGGGCGCTGTTGGTGATCGGGCTGCACCAGTTCCTGAACGTGCCGGTGTGGTTCCAGTTCGGTTCGTTCACCACGCCGGAGGGGGTGGTGAAGCACGGGGACATCAACATGTTCCTGGCGGGTGACCCGGATGCGGGGCTGTTCCTGAGCGGGTTCTTCCCGATCATGATGTTCGCGTTGCCGGCGGCGGCGCTGGCGATCACGCACTGCGCGAAGCCGCTGCGGCGCAAGGAGGTCGGGGGGCTGATGCTGTCGGTGGGCCTGACCTCGTTCGTCACGGGGATCACGGAGCCGCTGGAGTACTCCTTTCTCTTCGTGGCGCCGCTGCTGTACGCGGTGCACGCGGTGCTGACGGGGGTGTCGATGGCGGTGACGTGGGCGCTGGGGGTGCACGACGGGTTCAGCTTCTCGGCGGGTCTGATCGACTACGTCATCAACTGGGGGCTGGCGACGAAGCCGTGGCTGATCGTCCCGATCGGGCTGTGCTTCGCGGTCGTGTACTACGCGGTGTTCCGTTTCGCGATCACGGCGTTCGACATCCCGACGCCGGGGCGGGAGTCGGACGAGGAGATCGCGGCGATGCAGGCGGAGAACACCAGGGCGTAGAGCCGACGGGTAGACCTCGGCGCGAACCGCCTTGTGACACAAGGCCCGGGCCTTCGGATCCAGCGATCCGGAGGCCCTTCTTCCTGTGGCGTAGGCCACACAAAATCGAAGGTTCCTTATCTAACCCCGACCGTGCTACAACTGGTCTACACCACCTAATGGTGTAGACCATGCCGCTGCCGAGCAGCCAGTGGTCTCTTCCGAGACGCCGCCACCCCATTTTCCCCTGTCCCCTGGCTGCGCCTTGCCCACTGGAGGAAGCCCATGTCCACAGCGATCGCTGCGGAGAAGAAGAAGGGCGCTGGCGTGATGGCCGTCATGCAGCGCATCGGCCGGAGCCTCATGCTCCCCGTCGCGGTGCTGCCGGCCGCCGCACTGCTCGTCCGTCTCGGCGACAAGGACATGCTGGGCTCGGCCTCCATGCCGGAGTTCATCAACAAGATCGCCGGCTACATGTCCGCGGGCGGCGGCGCGATCCTGGACAACATGGCGCTGCTGTTCGCCGTGGGCATCGCGATCGGCTACGCGAAGAAGTCGGACGGCTCGACGGCCCTCGCCGCCGTCACCGGCTACCTGGTCTTCAAGAACGTGCTCGCCACGTTCACCGACTCCAACCTCCCCAAGGTCGCCAAGGTGATCGACGGGAAGATCGTGAACGTCGAGGCCCCGGTCGACGCCAAGGTCCTCGGCGGCGTCGTGATGGGCCTCGTGGTCGCCCTGATCTACCAGAAGTTCTACCGGACCAAGCTGCCCGAGTGGGCGGGCTTCTTCGGCGGCCGCCGCCTCGTCCCGATCCTCTCGGCCTTCGCCGGCCTGCTGATCGGCATCGTCTTCGGTCTCATCTGGCCGGTCCTCGGCACCGGTCTGCACAACTTCGGTGAGTGGCTCGTCGGTTCCGGTGCCGTCGGCGCGGGCATCTTCGGCGTCGCCAACCGCGGTCTGATCGCGGTCGGCATGCACCACCTGCTCAACTCCTTCCCGTGGTTCCAGGCGGGCGAGTACAACGGCAAGAGCGGCGACATCGCCCGCTTCCTCGCCGGCGACCCGAGCGCCGGACAGTTCATGACCGGCTTCTTCCCGATCATGATGTTCGCCCTGCCGGCCGCGTGCCTGGCGATCGTCCACTGCGCCCGCCCCGAGCGCCGCAAGGTCGTCGGCGGCATGATGTTCTCCCTCGCCCTGACCTCGTTCGTCACCGGCGTGACCGAGCCCATCGAGTTCACCTTCATGTTCATCGCGCCGGTGCTCTACGCCGTCCACGCGGTCCTGACCGGTGTCTCCATGGCCCTGACCTGGGCGCTCGGCATGAAGGACGGCTTCGGCTTCTCCGCCGGCGCCATCGACTACCTGCTGAACCTCGGCAAGGCCACCAACCCGGCCGGCCTGGCACTGGTCGGCCTGTGCTTCGCGGCGCTCTACTACGTGATCTTCCGCTTCGCGATCACCAAGTGGAACCTGCCGACGCCGGGCCGCGAGTCCGACGAGGAGCTCGCCGAGCTGGCGAAGGCCGAGGCGAAGTAGGTCCCGCGGCAGCTCTCGAAGTTTCGTAGGCGGCAACTACGCGACGGAGCCCCCGCTCTCCCGGAAGGGAGGCGGGGGCTCCGTCGTTCTCAGACCTCGTAGACGGCCCCGGCGTACGCGAGGTCGACGCGGCCGTCGTAGACCGCGCGGGCGTCCGCGAGGTTCTGCCCGGCGTCCGTCCACGGCGGGATGTGCGTCAGCACGAGCCGTCCGACCCGGCCGGCGCGCGCGTACTCGCCGGCCTCGCGGCCGTTGAGGTGGAGGTCCGGGATGGCCTCCTTGCCGTGCGTGAAGGAGGCCTCGCACAGGAACAGGTCCGCATCCTCGGCCAGCATCCCCAGCTCGGGGCAGACTCCGGTGTCCCCGGAGTACGCCAGCACCCGACCGCCGTGCTCGACGCGGATCCCGTACGACTCGACCGGGTGGCGGACCCGCTCGGTGCGGACCGTGAACGGGCCGATCTCGAACGCGGCGGACTTCAGGGTCCGGAAGTCGAAGACCTCGCTCATCGACCGCTCGTCCGGGACGTCCTCGTAGGCCGTCGTCAGGCGCTGCTCGGTGCCCTCCGGCCCGTACACCGGGAGGGCGCCGCAGCGGCCGCCTTCGTGCCGGTAGTAGCGGGCGACGAAGTAGGCGCACATGTCGATGCAGTGGTCGGCGTGCAGATGGCTCAGGAAGATCGCGTCGAGGTCGTAGAGACCGCAGTGGCGCTGGAGCGCGCCGAGGGAGCCGTTGCCCATGTCGAGGAGCAGCCGGAAGCCGTCGGCCTCGACGAGATAGCTCGAACAAGCCGAATCCGCGGACGGGAACGATCCCGAACAGCCGACGACGGTGAGCTTCATGGAGCGTGAACCTCCGTGGACGGTCCGTGGACGGAGTGCGGGCCGTGCGTGCGTCGAGCGTAAGGCGCGAAACCTCCGGTCGCTCCTCCGCGGCAGGCCGTTGTGGGAGGAATCACCTGTGCTGTCACCCAGGGGAGCGACGAGGGGTACGGGCGTTGCCGCGTCGCTGCCGCGCCGGAGGCGGCCGTCGCCGCTACGGTCGGTCCATGGACACGTCCTGGTGGTTCGCCGTGGTGGCGGCGGTCGCCGTGGTGGGGGTGGTGCTGCTCCCCCGGCACGTCAGGAGACGGGCGGGCGCACCCCCCGCGCCGCCGCACGGGCTCGGGCCGCCGCCGCGGGTGCGGGCCGGCGAGCTGTGGAGCCTGGCCGACGGGCGCCCCTGCCTGGTGCTGTCGGCGCGGCCGCACCGGGAGTCGGCGCGGGTGGCGTGGATCGTGGGCAAGTACGACGACCGGCGGCCCGGGGTCATCCCGCTGCCGCCGGGCATGGTGGGCGTCGGGGGCCGCGGCGGCTTCCTGGAGGCGGACCGGCAGGAGGAGGTCTCGGTGTGGGAGTTCCGGCGCAGGCTGGGGACGCTGGACCCGGTGCTGTGGGACGAGGCCAAGGGGCTGGGAGGCGGCGGCGGATGAGGAACGTCAGGCTGCGGCGCGTCTACGATCCGCCCGAGCCGGGGGCGGACGGCGTCAGGGTCCTCGTGGACCGGCTGTGGCCGCGCGGGCTGTCGAAGGCGGCGGCGGCGGCCGAGTGGCCGAAGGCGGTGACCCCGTCCGCGGAGCTGCGGAAGTGGTTCCACGACGGGGGCCCGGCGGAGGAGTTCCGGGCGCGGTACGAGGCGGAGCTGGCGGAGCCGGGGGCGGTGGCGGAGCTGGAGCGGCTGCGCGTCCTCGCCGGGGCGGGGCCGATGACGCTGCTCACGGCGGTCCGCGACCCGGCGGCGAGCCACGCCGCGATCCTGGCGGAGCACCTGGCGCAGTGACGCCGTCGGGCGGCTGCCGCCGGGCGGAGCCGGTCCCCTCCCCGCCCTTCCCCCGTTCCCTGCGGCTCCGCCCCGGAACGCGGTATCCGGCCTAGGCCGTCTCTTTTGGATCTTGCCGGTCAAGCCCGCGTCGTCCGGTGCCGTGCATCGGCGCCTTGGCGGGGCGCCGCCGTACCGGACGTACTTGGTGCCCCGCCAAGGCGGCGAGGTGCGGTGCCGGGCGGCGCGGGCCTGGGGGCACCTCCCAGCGGTAGCTGGGGGAGCAAGATCCGGAAGAGACGGCCTAAGCCCAGAGCTGGCCCTGGAGGACCTGGATCGCTTCCTCCGTCGTCGCCGCCGTGTAGACGCCGGTGGAGAGGTACTTCCAGCCCCCGTCGGCCACGACGAACACGATGTCGGCGGACTCCCCGGCCGCGGCCGCCTTGCGGCCCACGCCGATCGCCGCGTGCAGGGCGGCGCCCGTGGAGACGCCCGCGAAGATGCCCTCCTGCTGGAGGAGTTCCCGGGTGCGGGTCACCGCGTCGGCCGAGCCCACCGAGTAGCGGGTCGTCAGGACC
Source organism: Streptomyces sp. NPDC032091 (assembly GCF_055580265.1). Taxonomy (NCBI): domain Bacteria; kingdom Bacillati; phylum Actinomycetota; class Actinomycetes; order Kitasatosporales; family Streptomycetaceae; genus Streptomyces; species Streptomyces sp. NPDC032091. The sequence continues at coordinate 394,278 of NZ_JBVILR010000003.1, forward strand.
GACGCGTCGTACAGCTCGGGGACGAAGCCCTCGTCGAGGTTGCGCAGGCCGTAGACGAGGTCGTCGTACCGCGGCTCGGCGGCCACGATCTTCACCCCGGGCACGTGCTCGCGCAGGTAGCGGCCGACGCCCATCAGGGTGCCCGTGGTGCCCAGGCCCGCCACGAAGTGGGTGACCGAGGGGAGGTCCGCGAGGATCTCGGGGCCGGTCGTGGCGTAGTGGGCGCCCGCGTTGTCCGGGTTGCCGTACTGGTAGAGCATCACCCAGTCGGGGTGCTCGGCGGCCAGTTCCTTCGCCACCCGTACCGCGGTGTTGGAACCGCCCGCGGCCGGTGACGGGACGATCTCGGCTCCCCACATCGCGAGAAGGTCCCGGCGCTCCTGAGAGGTGTTCTCCGGCATGACGCACACGATCCGGTAGCCCTTGAGCTTCGCGGCCATCGCGAGCGAGATGCCCGTGTTGCCGGAGGTGGGTTCCAGGATGGTGCAGCCGGGGAAGAGGCGGCCGTCCTTCTCCGCCTGCTCGATCATGTGGAGCGCCGGGCGGTCCTTGATCGAGCCGGTCGGGTTGCGGTCCTCCAGCTTGGCCCAGATCCGGACGTCCTCCGAGGGGGACAGCCGCGGGAGGCGGACCAGCGGGGTGTTGCCGACCGCCGCGAGCGGGGAGTCGTACCGCATTACTTCGAGCCGCCGGCCACGGCCGGGAGGATGGTGACGCTGTCGCCGTCCTTGAGGGCGGTGGCGATGCCGTCGATGAAGCGGACGTCCTCGTCGTTGAGGTAGACGTTCACGAAGCGGCGCAGCTGGCCGCCCTCGACGATGCGCTCCTCGATGCCCTTGTGTCGGGTCTCCAGGTCCGCGAACAGCTCGGAGAGCGTGGCGCCCTGACCGGTCACGGCCTTCTCGCCGTCGGTGTAGGTGCGGAGGATGGTGGGGATGCGGACCTCGATGGCCATGGCAGCGGGCTCCAGTGTCTGTCGTGAAGGAGGAGGGGGCAGGAGAAGCGAAGAGGGCGCGCTCGCGAGCGGCCCGCGCGCGGGGCCGTGGTGCTCAGGCGGCAGGACAGATGGCGCTGGCGAGGCGGCACAGGTCGACGTGCAGCCGCGCCACGAGCAGCAGCCTGCCGGGCGTCTCGATGCTCACGTCGTGGGAAACCATGCGGTCATGTTAACGATTCCCGGTCCCCCGTTTGGAGTGTGATCCCGCATCGTGGACGTCTGCCGCTCACATCGTGGTCAGTAGGCCTCGACGACCTGCACTTCTTCCTCGGTGATCACGCCGTCGACGATCCGGTACGAGCGGAACTGGAACTCGCCGAGGCCGTCGGCGTCGGCCGTGGAGACCAGGACGTAGTGGGCGCCGGGCTCGTTGGCGTAGGTGACGTCCGTGCGCGAGGGGTAGGCCTCGGTCGCGGTGTGCGAGTGGTAGACGATCACGGGCTCCTCGTCCCGGTCGTCGAGTTCGCGGTAGAGCTTCAGCAGGTCCTTCGAGTCGAACTCGTAGAACGTGGGCGAGCGGGCCGCGTTGAGCATCGGGATGAACCGCTCCGGGCGGCCGGTGCCCGCGGGGCCGGCCACGACGCCGCACGCCTCGTCGGGGTGGTCCTTGCGCGCGTGTTCGACGATCTGGTCGTACAGGGCCTGGGTGAGGGTCAGCATGGGCCACAGGATAAGCAGACGGGCCCTCCCGTACCGAGGCGTGGTACAGGAGGGCCCGCATGGTGGACACAAGGTCCGGGGGAGTTCGGTTCCCGGCCGTGCCGGGCGGCCGGGATCCGGGGCGTGCGGCCCGGGCTACGAGGAGCTGGAGGCCTTCGCGAACGCGGCGCCGCTGGGGTTGCGGGCCTTGAGGACGAGGTAGGACACGCCGAGGATCAGGCCCCACAGCGGGGCGCAGTACAGCGAGACGCGCGAGTCCGCGTCGAGGGCCATCATCACGATGACCATGCCGATGAAGGCCAGCGAGAACCAGCTGGTGTACGGCGCGCCGGGGGTGCGGAAGGTGGACTGGGGCAGCTCGCCGCGGTCGGCCTTGGCCCGGTAGCGGATCTGGCAGACGAGGATGACGATCCAGGCCCACATGCCGGAGATGGTGGCGAAGGAGACGACGTAGTCGAAGGCCTTGCCGGGGGCGACGTAGTTGATCCAGACGCCGACGAGCATGAGGGCGGCGGAGAAGGTGGTGCCGACGAGCGGGGTGCCGGTCTTGGTCAGCTTGATGAAGAACTTCGGGCCCTGGCCGTTGAGCGCGAGGTCGCGCAGCATGCGGCCGGTGGAGTACATGCCCGAGTTGCAGGAGGACAGGGCGGCGGTCAGGACGACGAAGTTGACGATCGCGGCGCCGACGCCCAGGCCCATCTTCTCGAAGGCGAGGACGAAGGGGCTCTCGCCGGCCTTGAAGTTCGACCACGGGATGACCGACATGATCATGATGAGGGCGCCGACGTAGAAGACGGCGATGCGCCACGGCACGGTGTTGATGGCCTTGGGCAGGGTCTTCGCCGGGTCCTTGGACTCGCCGGCGGTGACACCGACCAGCTCGACCGCGAGGAAGGCGAACACGACGATCTGGAGGGTCATCAGCGTCTCGCCGATGCCGTTGGGGAAGAAGCCGCGGTCGTTCCACAGGTTGGAGACCGAGGCGCCGGCGGCGGCGTCGGAGAAGCCGACGGTGAGGATGCCGGCGCAGATCAGGATCATGCCGACGATGGCGGTGACCTTGACCATGGAGAACCAGAACTCCAGCTCGCCGAAGAGCTTCACGGAGATCAGGTTCGCGGCGTAGAGGATGACCGTGAAGATCAGCGCGTAGGCCCACTGCGGGAAGCTGTCGTGCGTCCAGTACGACATGTACTTCGCGGCGGCGGTGACCTCGGTGATGCCGGTGACGACCCAGAACAGCCAGTACGTCCAGCCGGTGGCGTAGCCCCAGAACGGGCCGAGGAACTCGCGGGCGTAGTCGGAGAAGGAGCCCGAGACGGGGCGGTACATGAGCAGTTCGCCCAGGGCCCGCATGATGAAGAAGATGACCAGGCCGACGATCGCGTAGGCCAGGATCAGGCTGGGCCCGGCCTTGGAGATCGCCTTGCCCGCGCCCAGGAACAGGCCGGTGCCGATGGCCCCGCCGATCGCGATCATCTGGATCTGGCGGGCGCCGAGCGCGCGGTGGTAACCCTCGCCGTCGCCCTCGCCCTGCGCGCCCTCGCCGGGCGTCCTGTCGTGCTGCTCGACCTGCACAGAGGTCATGTTTGGTGCGCCTTTCTCCACGCCGACCCGCGCCTCGAACGGCTGCGGATCGGGTCCTCGATCCCCCCGGATACGGATGGAGTTGCACCCGGCGGTCAGCCGGTTCAAGCGGGCCGGGGGACATGGGTGGCGTCCCGGCGGCGGTCGTGAAGATTTATCACGCGCTTACGGGTGGAGGAAGGGCCGAAAGATGACACAGTGCCCGGGTAAATGCGGACATATGACGCAGAACCAATCAGATCACCGCATGGCGGTGATCTGATCGTTATCCGGATTTGAGCGTCCGCTGAGCGAACAGTGTCCGCGGTTGAGGATCCTCAGAGGGTTTCGACGAGGGTTTCCTGCAGGCCGCCGAGCCAGAGGTAGGCCATCACCATCGGCTTGCGCGGGTCGTCGTCCGGCAGCCGGTACAGCTCGGAGCTCTGCTCGTCCTCGGTGATCTCCAGCCGGGCCGCGATGGTCAGCCGCAGGTCGTTGAGGGCGCCGAGCCAGCGCAGCGGCAGCTCCCCGTCCAGCTCCAGCACCGCCGCGCCGTCACCGGCCGGCGTGAGCGCGTCGAGGCTGCGTACGACGGCCAGCGCGTCCTCCCGCTTGCGGGTGCGCAGGTCGTTCTCGGTGAAGCGGCGGAACTCCGCCGAGCGGGCCCGCAGCTCCTCCGGGTCCTCGCCGGGCCCCGCGCCGGGGCCCCCGTAGGCGTCGGGGAACAGCCGGGCCAGGGCCGGGTCGGACGGGGGCTCGGTGGGCCCCTCGGCGGCGAACAGCACGGCGAGGGGGTCGGCGTCCTCGGCGGGCTCCGGCTCGCCGGGGCCGATCAGCTCCAGCAGCTGCACCGCGAGGGAGCGCAGGATGGAGATCTCGATCTCGTCCAGCGCGACGGCGGCCCCGCCGCCCTTCAGGGGCTCGAACACGCCGCCCATCAGGTGCGGTCCTGCGAGAGGGTCGCCCAGAGCCCGTAGCCGTGCATGGCCTGCACGTCGCGCTCCATCTCCTCGCGGGTGCCGCTGGAGACGACCGCCCGTCCCTTGTTGTGGACGTCGAGCATCAGCCTGGTCGCCTTGTCCTTGGGGTAGCCGAAGTACGCCTGGAACACGTACGTCACGTAGCTCATGAGGTTGACCGGGTCGTTGTGGACCAGGGTCACCCAGGGGACGTCGGGTTCCGGGACCGCGAAGGTCTCCTCTGCCGATTCGGTCCGTTCGATCTCAATCGGAGCAACACTCACTTGTCCCATGCTGCCACTGCGGCAGGCCCGTCGCACAAACGGGCCCCCTCCGGGAGCGCCCGCCGGCCTACATCTCGTCACTTTGACGAAATGTGCGCTAGCATCCCTGACATGAACCCTGCGGACCTGGGCCTGCCGGTGGACGTGCCGTCGACAGCGCTCTTCACGGACCATTACGAGCTCACGATGCTGCAGGCCGCCCTGGCCAACGGCACGGCCGACCGGCGCTCCGTCTTCGAGGTCTTCACCCGGCGGCTGCCCGAGGGACGGCGTTACGGGGTCCTGGCGGGCACCGGGCGCGTCCTGGACGCGGTGGAGAACTTCCGCTTCGACGGAGCCGTGCTGGAGTTCCTGCGCGAGCGCGCCGTCGTCGACATGCGGACGCTGGACTGGCTGGCCTCGTACCGCTTCTCGGGTGACATCTGGGGCTACCCGGAGGGCGAGGTCTACTTCCCCGGGTCGCCGGTGCTGCGGGTGGAGGGCAGCTTCGCCGAGTGCGTGCTGCTGGAGACGGTCGTCCTGTCGATCCTCAACCACGACTCGGCGATCGCCGCGGCCGCCTCCCGGATGGCCTCGGCCGCCGGCGAGCGGCCGCTGATCGAGATGGGGGCGCGCCGGACGCACGAGCTCGCGGCCGTCGCGGCCTCGCGGGCGGCGTACGTGGGCGGCTTCACCTCGACCTCCGACCTGGCGGCCGGGTTCCGGTACGGGATCCCGACGGTCGGCACCAGCGCGCACGCCTTCACCCTGCTGCACGACAGCGAGCGCGACGCGTTCACCGCGCAGGTGGCCTCGCTGGGCTCCGGAACCACCCTGCTGGTGGACACGTACGACGTCGCGGAGGCCGTCCGCACGGCGGTGGAGGTCGCCGGGACGGGGCTGGGCGCGGTCCGGATCGACTCCGGTGACCTGCTGCTCGTCGCGCACCGGGTGCGGCAGCAGCTCGACGAGCTGGGGGCGACGGACACGCGGATCGTGGTCACCTCCGACCTGGACGAGTACGCCATCGCCTCGCTGGCGGCGGCGCCGGTGGACGCGTACGGGGTGGGCACGCAGCTGGTCACGGGCAGCGGGCACCCGACGTGCTCCATGGTCTACAAGCTGGTCGCGCGGGCGGAGTCGGCCGACCCGAAGGCTCCGCTGGTGCCGGTGGCGAAGAAGTCCTCCGGCGGGAAGACCTCGGTCGGCGGCCGCAAGTGGGCGGCGCGGCGGCTGGACGCGGACGGTGTCGCGGAGGCGGAGGTGGTCGGCACCGGGCCGGTCCCGACGGCCCTGGCGGACCGGCAGCTGCTGGTCCAGCTGGTCAAGGCGGGCGAGGTGGTGGCCCGCGAGCCCCTGGACGCGGCCCGCACCCGCCACCGCACGGCCCGCGCGGGTCTCCCCCTGTCCGCGACGCAGCTCTCCCGGGGCGAACCGGTGATCCCGACGGAGTACGCGTAGTCCCCGGCCGTGAACGGCCCGCGCGGCGTTCGGGCGCACCGGGCGCGAGCGCACGGAACGGGGTCCGGGGCGCGGCCCCGTGGGGGCCGGCCCCCGTTTCGGGAAGGGGCGGGGTGGGGGAAGAGCACCCGCAGGGCCCGCCGCACCGCACCGCACGACCACCCATACCGAGCCGAAGGGCACGCGACATGCACCGCGCACTGATCGTCGTCGACGTACAGAACGACTTCTGCGAAGGCGGCAGCCTCGCGGTCACCGGCGGCGCCGACGTCGCCGCCGCGATCACCGAGCTGATCGGGAACGCCACCCCCGGCTACCGCCACGTCGTGGCGACGCGGGACCACCACATCGACCCCGGTCCGCACTTCGCCCTCCCCCCGGCGGAGCCGGACTACGAGAACTCCTGGCCCCCGCACTGCGTCGCCGGGACCGAGGGCGTCGGGTTCCACCCGAACTTCGCGCCCGCCGTCGCCTCGGGGGCGGTCTCCGCCGTCTTCGACAAGGGCGCGTACGAGGCCGCGTACAGCGGCTTCGAGGGCGCCGACGAGAACGGCTCCGGCCTCGCCCAGTGGCTGCGCGAGCGGCACGTGGCCGAGGTGGACGTCGTCGGCATCGCCACCGACCACTGCGTCCGCGCCACCGCCCTCGACGCCGCCCGCGAGGGCTTCACCACCCGCGTCCTGCTGGACCTGACGGCCGCCGTCGCCCCCCACACCACCGAGCAGGCCCTGGAGGACCTGCGCGCGGCCGGCGTGACGCTCGTGGGCACCGCGGGCGGCGCCCGGCCCCGCGCCTGAACCCCCGGGAGCCGCCGGGCGCCGCCGGGCGCCCCGGGGTGCGCCGGGGGCGCGCGGAGGCCTCTAGCGCCCCAGGAGGGCCCGGATCGGGTGCCACAGCTCCGACGTGCCGTCCGGGGCGCCCCGCCACAGGAGGCCGTCCGGGTGGTGGAGCACCGCCGTGATCTCGTCCGGGGTCGGGGGGTGGGCGTTGCCGCGGAGGTACACGGCCCGCATGCCGAGGTTCCGCAGCCTGGTCAGGGCGCGGGCCCGGTTCGCGGCGTGGACGAGGACGCGGACCTCGCCGCCCTCGCCGGACGGCCTCGGCAGCGTCAGCGCGACCACCACGCTGCCGCCCGGCAGTCTGACGAAACCTCCACCTGGCATGATCTTCAGCTCCCCCGTCAATAAGAACAGTCGTCCCCCGCATCTAAACGCGATCGGCCGCCGCCCGCTAGAGGGCGACGGCCGATCATGCTTTGACCTGCGGCTTTACCGGACTACTTGCCGGAGGGGCCGACCTCGATCGTCATCTGGAGACCGTCGTAGGTCTCCTTCGCGATCTTGATCTTGGTGTTGGTGTCAGCGACCTTCACCGAACCGGTCGGGTTCTCGTCGTAGTAGTACTTGCCCTTGTGGTCGTCGAAGACCAGGTTGGCCGGCTTCGGCTTGACGAAGAGCGACTCGCCGTTCTTGTGCAGGGTGAACGCGTCCGTCGAGTAGGCGCTGAACGGGGCGTCGTACGGCTGGATCTTGTTGCGCAGCAGCGTGCCGTCGGCCCACTTCATCGGCTTGGCGTTGGCGTCGATCGGAAGGATCAGACCCGAGCCCGGGTGCTGGCTCGTGTTGTTGTCCTTCTGCGACTTGTCCCACAGCCAGATCAGCAGACCGTCCTGGTACGGGTAGTGCTCGACCCAGTTCGGCTTCGAGTTGGACCAGCCGAAGTTGTACGGGCCCACCTTGAGGGTGGAGTCGTACGAGACGTAGCGGCGGTTCTCCGCGATGTAGTACTGCGGGTACTCCTTGGTGAAGCTGCCGCCGACCCGCTGGAAGCCCTTGCCGGTCCAGCCGTTGTCGCCGTTCTCGGCACCGTCGGTGAACAGCGCCGCGCCGTCGGCGGTCAGGGTGATGGCGTCGGCCGCGAAGCCCTTGCCGCCCGCGCCGCCGTCCGTCTGGTAGCGGAAGCGGAGGTCGACCTTCTTGCCCGCGTAGGCGTCGAGCGGGAAGTTCAGGGACTTCCAGGCGCCGGAGACGCCGGTCAGCGAGGGGGCGCCGGAGGCGTCGGCCGGGAGGGCCGCGCCGTCGGCGGTGCCGGCGAGGGCGGTCCAGGTGGCGCCGCCGTCCGTGGAGACCTCGGTGTAGAGGAAGTCGTAGTCCTGCTCGATGTCCCACCAGCCCTTGAGGGAGAGGGCCGCCGACTTCTTGCCCGTCAGGTCGACGGAGCGGGTGAGGGTGTTCTTGAGGTCGTCACCCATCTGGCTCCACCACTGCGAGGAACCCTCGGCGGGAGCGACGATGTCGGTCTTGACCTGCTTCTTCGGCAGCTCGACGACCAGCGCCTGCTTGTCCTTGGTGTTGTACTCCGAAACACCCAGCTTGTGCGTGGACTTCGTCGCGGCCTTGGCCGTGTCGTAGTTCAGCCAGCCCAGCTGGAGCTTGTCCCAGGCGGTCATGTCGCCCGGGAGGTCGCCTATGGAGTCCTTGCCCTCGCCGAGCCAGGAGCCCGCCGACATCAGGGACCAGAAGCCGACCGAGTTCTCGCCGCCACCGGAGGTGTCGTAGAGGTCCGGCAGACCGAGGTCGTGGCCGTACTCGTGCGCGAAGACGCCGAGGCCGCCGTTCTCCGGCTGCATCGTGTAGTCGCCGACCCACATGCCGGTGTCGCCGATCTGGGTGCCGCCGGCCTTGTTGTTGGCCGGGCCGGTCTTGCCGACGTCCGTGCCGTACGCGTACCAGCGGTGCGCCCACAGCGCGTTCTTGCCCTGCACGCCGCCGCCGGCCGACTCGTCCTCGCCCGCGTGGACGATCTGGAAGTGGTCGATGTAGCCGTCGGGCTCGTTGAAGTTGCCGTCGCCGTCGAAGTCGTTGCGGTCCCACTGGTCGTACTGCGCCAGGGTCGCCTTGATGTCGGCGTCGGACTTGCCGGCCTTCTTCTGGGCCTCCACCCACGCGTTCACACCGTCGCGGACGGCGTCCCACACGTTGGAGCAGTTGGTCTGACCGCAGTAGTTCGAGCCGTAACGGGCCTCGTTCCACGGGATCTTGACCCAGTCGGAGACCTGGCCGTCGACCGAGTAGCGACCCGAGGAGGTCTTCTCGTAGTAGGTCTTCAGCGAGTTCTTGCCCTGGCCGGTACCGAAGTACAGGTCCTGGAAGTAGTCGCGGCTGAAGTCCTTGCGCCAGGCGGTGCTGTTGTTGCTCGCGCGGTCGGGCTGCGCGATCTGGTTGTGCAGCGGGCCGGGCGTGCCCCCGTACTTGGGCTCCGGCGGCTTCGGGCCGGTCGGGCCGTCCGGGTCGAACATGGTCGTGTTGTCGACCTGGTCGCCGAAGTCGACGAGGATGGTGAAGATCTTGTCGGTCTTCTCACGGCCGAGCTCGACGTACTTCTTGTCGTCGAGCTTGACGACCTTCGAGGCACCGCGCTGCTCGACCTGCTTCTTGCCCGACAGCACCTGGTCAAGGGCAGCTTCGCGCTGCTGCGCCTGCTGCTTGCTGAACGGGGTTTCGAGGTCGTGCTTGACCTTCTCCTGGGCAGGAGCGGTCGGGTCCTGCTTGCCCGAGGCGGGCACGCCGCCCCAGCTGCTGTCGGCCTGGGCCGTGGCGAAAAAGGCGCCCGAGGCGGCGGTTGCCGCCATGGTCACGCCGACGACGGCGGCGCGCAGCGCGCGACGCCTTGCGGAGTTGCCGGTCACTTGATGTCGTTCCCCTCCCGCGGCCGCGGGCGTTGGTCGGAACGTCTCCAAAGGAGTGGGGGGTTCCGCGCGGCGCGCGTCTCAAGTGACGACATTTGACCGGAGAGTCCAAAGAAAAGACAGACCTTGACTTCTTCCTTACAACTGCACTATGCGGTCAGTCAGTTCCGCTATTCGGACGTTTGGAGTCATCGGGGCCTTCCGGGGCGAAGGGACCGTCGACATGCGGCCGCCGTCCGGTTGCGACCGGGTTTGTGACCGGTCCTGCGACCGGGTCCGTGACCCCCGTGCGCCCCCCGTGCTCCGGCACCGTGGGTAAGGTCACGCTTACCTGTGGCCCTCCTCGGGCATCCGTCGTATGGGCCCCTCGACGCGCGCGACCGTCGAGCGGACTCCGAGCCGACGTACCTGTGCACCTCCCGCCTCCGAGGACGGAACACGTCATGCCGCGTCCGACTGCCGCTCAGCTCGCCTACGGCTCCGCCACCGTCATCGTGTCGACCATCGCCATGCTGCTGCTGTCGCAGACGAGCACGGGGATCGGGGTCGCCGTCATCTCCGCCGCCGCGCTCGCCCTCGGGCTGCTGGTGGCCCTCACCGTGCCCCTCCCGCGCCGCCGCGGCCGGCACGCCGCCGGGCGCGGAGCGGCCCGGCGGAGCGGGGCCGCGGCGCAGGCGGCCGCGCCGGGCGAGGGGGTCCGGGTGCCGGAACCCCGAACGGCCCCCGCGGAGCACCCCGTTCACCACTGAGGCGCCGCCCCGGCGCACTTGGACGCGTACGGACGGCCGGCCCCCGGGGGGACCGGCCGTCCGTACGCGTGTGCGTGCCCGCGCCCGCCCGCCTCAGGGCACCGAGACCACCACGGTCTTGGCGGCCTTGTCGTGCAGGCCCTGCTTGTAGGGCTGGTCCACCAGGATCGAGATGCCCACGACGACCCACCACAGACCGCAGCACAGGAAGACCGGCACCCAGAGGGTGGCCGCCCGGCCGATGGCGGCGGACGACGAGGGCACGCTGCCGTCGTTGAGCATGGCCACGCGCAGCCGCATCGCCTTCTTGCCGAGGGTCTGACCGGACTTGTGGGTGAAGTACCAGTCGTAGGCGATCCAGACGGCGACGTAGAGCAGCCACCACAGCAGGGCCGCACCGGTGAACCAGCGCGAGGCGGACTCGGTCATCTCCCCGTTCGGGTCGGTGTCGGAGGGCAGGGCGAAACCGATCGCGAAGAGGATGAGCCAGAGCGGGACGAACACGACCACCAGGTCGATCAGCCGCGCCACGAGCCGCTTGCCGGTGTCCGCCAGCGGGGGCATGCCGGCGAGCGGGTCGGGCATGCCGTAGCCGTAGCCGCCTCCCCCGCCGCCGTACGGGTCGCCGGGCCCGCCGCCGTGCGGGGGCGGAGGCGGGGGCGGATATCCCCCGCCGCCCGCCCCGCCGGGCGGGGGCGGGTAGCCGCCTCCCCCGGCCGGCGGGTGGCCGCCGCCCGGCGGGGGCGTACCGTACGGCGAACCGCCCGCCGGAGGCGTCGGTTCCTGCGGCTTCTTGAGGAACGGGTCGTCCTCGGGCGGCTGGCCCGGCGGCGGCTGGTCGGTACTCATGGCCCGAGTCGAACCCGGCCCCACCGGCCCCGCAACACCACGGGGTCCGTCCGGGGGACGGGTCCCGTGACCCTAGGGGGTCACCGGGCCACGTAGGTCCGCGCGGCCCGGTCGTGCCAGCCGCGCCGGCGCGGGCGGTCGGTCAGGGACCACAGGGTGCCGGGCAGCCCCAGGAACCCGAACACGAGCCAGCGCAGCAGGGCCGCGCCGAAGCCGGGCGGGCGCAGGGTGGCGGTGGCCAGCACCCGTACCCCGCACAGCTTCTTGCCCGGGGTGCGGCCCCAGCGGGCGGTCGGCAGCACCTCGTAGACCATCCCGAACAGCAGGACCGCGCCCAGGACCAGGCCCAGCCGGCCGGCGGTGGTGGCGTCGAGCAGCCACACGGTGGTGGTGCGTCCGCTGGCCCGGGCGGCGTCGACCTTGGCCTGGAGGTGGGCCGTCACCTCCGGTACGAGGGGCACGGCGACGGCGGCGGCCACCCCGGCGAGGACGAGCGAGTCCAGCAGCCTGGCCAGCCCCCGCCGCAGCAGCCCGGCGGGCCGTACGGCGCGCTCCGCCATCCGCTCGAAGAGGGCCCGGGCGTCCTCCCGTACGGGTGCCTCCGGCGCCGCCGGGGCGGACGACGGGGCGTGCGCGGCGGGGGCGGCTGCCGCCCGGACGCCGGCCCGCGCCGCGGCGGCGGGCCCGCCGTGGCCGGCCTCCGCCGCGCCCTGGGCCCGGCCCTGGTCGGCTGCCCGGCCCTGGTCGGCCGGGGCCGCACCGGGCGCCGCCGCCGGGGGCGGCGACCACGCCGCCGGGGAGCCCCGCTCCGGCTCGGGGCGCGCGCCCCGGACGGCCCCGCGCTCCGGCCCGGTGGCCGGGCCCCGCGTGCGGTCGGTCCGCGCGGCGGCCTCGGGGGCGGCGGACCGGTCCCGCGCGGAGTCCGGCCCCGGGCCGGGGTGCCGGACCCCGGCCCGGGCCGACGCGGAGCCCTCCGCCACGCCCCGGCCGTGGTCCTGTGCGGAACTCCCGGCGGGGTCCGGGGCCTGCACCGGAGCCGGGCTCCCGGCCCGGGTGCCCGGGCCGGGAGCCGCCGGGGCGTCGGACCACCCGGCGGAGCCCTCCCGCGGGTTCCCGGCCCACCCCCGGTCAGGGGCCTGCGGGGCGGGATCCCCGGGCCACGCCGGGGCGGGACCTCCCGCCGGAGCCGGCGGGGCGGAGGCCGCCGCACGGGCCGGAGCCGACGGGGCGTGGACGTCCGCCGGGCCCTCCGGCCACGCCGGGCCCTCCGGCCACGCCGGGGCGGAGGCCACCGCCGGGGCTGCGGCCTCCGGCCAGCTGGACGTGAGGCCCGAGACGCCGGTGCCGGGGGCGTCGGGCCAGGCCGGCGGGCGGGCCGAGAGGATGCCCACGCTCTCGGCGGCCGCCTGCGCGGGCAGCCTCCGTGCGGCGGGCGCGGCGGGGGCGGTCGGCGCGGCGGCCGCGGGCCGGGCCAGGGAGATCCCGCCGTGCCGGGCGTCGTCGGGCTCCCCGACGTCCGGGCCGCCCCAGGAGACCCGGACGTCGCGGGGCCCGCCGAACCCCGCCTGGTGCGCGGGATCCGCCTGCCAGCCCCCTCCGGAGGGGGGCTCCGGCAGGGCTTCCGTCGCGGAGGTCTCGTCGAGGAACACCGGCCCCGTCTCCTCCACCGGCGCGGGGGCGGGGGCGGGGGCGGGACGGCTCGTACCGGGGACCCAGGCGGCGCCGTTCCAGTACCGGACGTACCCGGGGATGGACGGATCGGGGTAGTAGCCCTCGCGGGCCGCGTGCTCGCCGTCACCAGGGGAGGCCGTCAATGTCCCCAACTCCGATCGTGGCTCAAGGCTTGTGCAGGGGAGGACCCAAGGGGAGGACCATAGCCAAGAACCCCCTCCCGACAGGTCCGGTAACGGCAGATTCCAAGCCTTTGAGCGAACCTCACCCCGCCTCCGGCCCACCCCCGGCCCCGGCCCATCGATTCCGGTCATCCGACAGATTTCGGCCAACCTCGAAAACGGTGCCGGAAGTCGCGTCATACCCGGGCACATCGGCGCTCTCTGCGGGTGTGGGGCGGTCCGCGCCCCACGACCGCAACCGACGCAGCGAAGTGAGGCCGCCGTGCACCACCACCCCGTCAACCCCGTCATCGAGCGCGAGCTGGAGCTCCGGCTGATCCTGTCCCCCGAGCGCAGCATCCGCGTCCCCGCGAAGCTGCTCTACCTCACCGACGACCCGTACGCCGTGCACATCACCTTCCACACCGGCACCAGCGCCCCCGTCAACTGGACCTTCGCCCGGGAGCTGCTCGTCGAGGGGGTGTTCCGGCCCTGCGGCCACGGGGACGTCCGGATCTGGCCCACGAAGATCGACGACGAGTCGGTCCTGTGCATGGCGCTCAGCTCCCCCGACGGCGACGCCCTCCTGGAGGCCCCGGCCGGCGCCGTGTCGGCCTGGCTGGAGCGCACCCTGCGCGTGGTCCCGCCCGGGACGGAGGCGGAGCGGCTCCGCCTGGACGAGGCGCTGGCCGAGCTGCTCACCCCGACCCCGGCCGACGAGCTGTGGCTGCGCGACCCGTGGCCCTCGGACGAGTCCGCGGACGGCGACCTGTGAGGGAGGACGGCCGCCGGGACCGCCCCTCAGAACAGCTTGCCGGGGTTGAGCAGCCCGAACGGGTCGAAGGCCTGCTTGACGGCGCGCTGCATCTCCAGCCCCACGGGCCCGAGTTCGCGGGCCAGCCACTCCTTCTTCAGCACCCCGACCCCGTGCTCGCCGGTGATGGTCCCGCCCAGGGCCAGCCCGAGGGCCATGATCTCGTCGAAGGACTCGCGGGCCCGCCGCGCCTCGTCCTCGTCCGCGGGGTCGAAGCAGACGACCGGGTGGGTGTTGCCGTCGCCGGCGTGCGCGCAGACGCCGATGAGCAGGCCGTGGGTCCGGGCGATGGCGGCCGTGCCGTCCAGCATCTCGGCGAGCCGCGACCGGGGCACGCACACGTCGTCGATCATCGTCGCGGGCCGCAGGGCCTCCAGGGCGGTCAGGGACATCCGGCGGGCCTGGAGCAGCAGTTCGGACTCCGCCTCGTCCTCGGCGGGGACGACGGCGGTCGCGCCGGCGGCCTCGCACAGCGCGTCGACGGCGGCGAGGGCGGCGGGCGCGTCGGGGGTGTCGAAGGCGGCCAGCAGCAGCGCCTCGGTGCTGTCGGGCAGGCCCATCTTCCCGAGGGCGTTGACGGCGCGGACGGTCGTACGGTCCATCAGCTCCAGCAGCGAGGGCGCCAGACCCGCCTCCATGACGGCGCAGACGGCCGCGCAGGCGGCCGCGACGGAGGGGAACTCGGCGGCCAGCGCCAGTTGCCGCGGCGGCGCCGGGCGCAGGGCCAGGACGGCCCCCACGACCACGCCCAGGGTGCCCTCGGAGCCCACGAAGAGCCGGGTCAGGTCATATCCGGCGACCCCCTTGGCGGTACGCCGCCCGGTGCGCAGCAGCCGGCCGTCCGCGAGCACCACGTCCAGCCCGAGGACGTACTCGGCGGTGACCCCGTACTTGACGCAGCACAGCCCGCCCGAGGCGGTGCCGATGTTGCCGCCGATCGTGCACTGCTCCCAGCTGGAGGGGTCCGGCGGGTAGTACAGGCCCTGTTCGGCGACGGCGCGGGAGAGGACCGCGTTGACCACGCCCGGCTCGACGACGGCGATCCGGTCGACGGGGGAGATCTCCAGGATCCGGTCCATCTTCACCAGGGAGAGCACGATGCAGCCGTCGGAGGCGTTGGCGGCCCCGGAAAGGCCCGTACGGGCGCCCTGGGGGACGACGGGGACGCGTAGGGCGGTCGCGGTCCGCATCACGTGCCGCACCTGCTCCACGGTCCGCGGCAGGACGACGGCGGCGGGGGCGCCGGCGGGGCAGAAGCTCGCCATGTCGGTGGCGTAGGAGGCGGTCACCTGCGGGTCGGTGAGGACCGCCTCGGGCGGGAGCCCCTCGCGCAGCCGCGTGAGGAGACGGGAGTGCGGAGAGGTGTGATCGTCGTCCATGGGGCCAGCGTGGCAGCCGGGGCCATCGGTGTGAACACGGCTGCGGTGGGCTTCGGACACCCGGGCGGCATCTTCATATTGACGCACAGTGAGCGCATGGACGGTTTCGACGAGCATTCCCCGCAGCCCGCGCCGCCCGTGACCTTCACCGGCCGCAAGACGGTGGTGGCGGCCGCGGTGACGGTGGTCCTGATCGCCGCGACCCTGCTGATCCGCCCCGCCCGGACGGGCGACGACGCGCGTCCGCCGGGGCCGAGCGAGCGGGCCGCGTCGGCGGTGGGCATGGGCGCTCCGGTGGCGGCGGTGGACCTGACGGCGCTGGTGGCGGACCGGGAGAAGTGGCTCGCCGGGCATCCGGACGACGACGCTTCGTGGGCGGTGCTGGGGTCCGCGTACCTGGAGCAGGCCCGGCGGACGGCCGATTCCGGCTGGTTCCCGAAGGCGGAGCGGGCCCTGAAGCGGTCGCTGGAGGTGCGGCCCGCGGAGAAGGGCAACTTCGACGCGATGACGGGCATGGGCGCGCTGGCGGGCTCCCGGGGGGACTTCGCGACGGCCCGCAAGTGGGGCGAGCTGGTACGGGCGCAGGCGCCGCGGCGCTGGACGGCGTACCCGGTCCTCGTGGACGCGTACACGGGCCTGGGCGACTACAAGGGCGCCCAGAAGGCGATGGAGCAGCTGCAGGAGCTGCGTCCGGGCCTGGCCGCGGAGCTGAGGGCCGCCCAGGTGTACCGGGACCGGGGCTGGCGCGAGGACGCGGTGGTGGCGCTGGAGGCGGCGGGGGGCGCCGCGAAGTCGCCGGCGGAGAAGGCGTACGTGCTGTTCCGGCTCGGGGAGCTGGCCTGGGAGCGGGGCGACCCGGCCGAGGCCCTGCGCCAGTACGAGGCCGCGCAGCGCACGGACCCGGCGCAGGCGGAGGCCCTGGGCGGCCGGGCGCGGGCGCTGGCGGCGCTGGGGCGGAGCGGGGAGGCGGTGCGCGACTACCGGCTGGCGCTGGGGCGGACGCCGCTGCCGCGGCTGGCGCTGGAGCTGGGCGAGCTGCTGGACTCGCTGGGGCGGGCGCAGGAGGCGCGGGCGCAGTACGAGGCGGTGTCGGTGCTGGCGGCGCGGAGCACGGCGGACGGGGTGGACCAGGAGGTGGTGCTGGGCCTGTTCGAGGCGGACCACGGCGACCCGGCGGCGGCGGTGCGCCGGCTGTCGGCGGAGTGGGAGCGGCACAAGAGCATGCAGGTGGCCGACGCGCTGGGGTGGGCGCTGCACCGGGGCGGGGAGGACGCGGCGGCGCTGGAGTACGCGAAGAAGGCGACGGAACCGGGCCTGCGGAGCGCGGAGTTCGCGTACCACCGGGCGGTGATCGAGCAGGGGCTCGGGGACGAGGCGGCGGCGCGGCGGCACCTCCAGGAGGTGGCGCGCACCAACCCGGACTTCTCGCCGGTACGGGGACCGCTGGCGAAGGAGGCCCTGGCGGCGGTCGGCCAGCCGGCGCCGGGCGGCCCGGAGAACATGCAGCCGCGCACGCCGTGGGTGGCGCCGGAGATGCCGAAGCCCCGCCCGAAGCCGAAGCCGGCGGCGCAGCCCGCGAAGCCCCCGGCGCCGGCTCCGGCCCCGGCTCCGGCGAAGCCCCGGCCGAAGCCGGGCCCGTCGGCCGGCTGAGCCCGGGGGCCGGCCCCGCCGCAGGACGCGTGGCGGGGCCGGACCATGGCCCGTGGGCCGTGGAGGCTAGAGGTTGCCGCGGATCTCCTGCTCGCGCTCGATCGCCTCGAACAGCGCCTTGAAGTTGCCCTTGCCGAAGCCCATCGACCCGTGCCGCTCGATGATCTCGAAGAACACCGTCGGCCGGTCCTGCACCGGCTTGGTGAAGATCTGCAGCAGGTAGCCGTCCTCGTCCCGGTCCGCGAGGATCTTCAGCTCGCGCAGCTCGTCGATCGGCACGCGCGTGTCGCCGACCCACTCGCCCAGCGTGTCGTAGTACGCGTCCGGCACGGACAGGAACTCCACGCCCGCCGCGCGCATGGTGCGCACGGTCGAGACGATGTCGTTCGACGCGAGCGCGATGTGCTGCACGCCCGGCCCGTTGTAGAACTCCAGGTACTCGTCGATCTGCGACTTCTTCTTCGCGATCGCCGGCTCGTTGATCGGGAACTTCACCTTCTTGGTGCCGTCCGCGACGACCTTCGACATCAGCGCCGAGTACTCGGTGGCGATGTCGTCGCCCACGAACTCCTTCATGTTCGTGAAGCCCATGACCTTGTTGTAGAACGAGACCCACTCGTTCATGCGGCCCAGCTCGACGTTGCCGACGCAGTGGTCGATCGCCTGGAAGGTCCGCTTGGCCGGCGGCTCGACCATCGGGGCGGCGGCCGTGTAGCCCGGCAGGTAGGGGCCGGTGTAGTCGACGCGCTCGACGAGCGTGTGGCGGGTCTGGCCGTAGGTGGCGATGGCGGCCAGCACGACCGTGCCGTGCTCGTCCTTGACCTCGTACGGCTCGTCGAGGCCGCGGGCGCCCTGCTCGACGGCGTACGCGTAGGCGGCGCGCACGTCCGGGACCTCGATGGCGAGGTCGACGACGCCGTCGCCGTGCTCGGCGACGTGCTCGGCGAGGAAGCGGCCGTGGTCCGTCGTCGCCTTGATGACCGAGGTCAGGACGAAGCGCGCGGAGCCGTTGGTGAGGACGTAGCTGGCGGTCTCCCGGCTGCCGTTCTCCGGTCCGGAGTAGGCGACGAGCTTCATGCCGAAGGCGGTCGAGTAGTAGTGCGCGGCCTGCTTGGCGTTGCCCACGGCGAAGACGACCGCGTCCATGCCCTTCACCGGGAAGGGGTCTGCCTCACGCGCGGTCTGCGGGGTGGTGTCCAGGGTCTCAGTCATGTGGGCAGCGTCCCGCCGTTCCACAAGCTGCGCAATAGTTTCGATTTCTGCTGTACAGATTGACCAGCGGAGCCCGAGGATGGCTGAGAGATCTGTGCAGGATGACCAGCCGATCGAGGGAAGGTTTCCATGGCTATCGACGAACTCGACGGACGGTTGATCGTGCTGCTGGCGCGCGAGCCGCGCATCGGGGTCCTGGAGGCGTCGCGCCGGCTCGGGGTGGCGCGGGGCACGGTGCAGGCGCGGCTGGACCGGCTCCAGTCGAACGGGGTGATCCGGGGCTTCGGGCCGCAGGTGGACCCGACGGCCCTGGGCTATCCGGTGACGGCCTTCGCCACGCTGGAGATCAAGCAGGGGCAGGGCGCGGACGTACGGGCCCACCTGGCGGGGGTGCCGGAGGTGCTGGAGCTGCACACGACGACGGGACACGGGGACATGCTGTGCCGGCTGGTGGCGCGGTCCAACGCCGACCTCCAGCGGGTCATCGACCGGGTCGTCGGCTTCGAGGGGATCGTCCGGGCGTCGACGGCGATCGTGATGGAGAACCCGGTACCCCTGCGGATCATCCCGCTGGTGGAGCAGGCGGCCGGGGACCGCTGAACCACGTACAAAGAAAAGGTTGCAAAGAAACCCTTGCATAGAACTCTTTGCAAGCCTACGGTTGAGCCATGCCCGAAACGAACGCCGAGAACCCGCAGCAGCAGCCGGCGCAGCCCAAGCAGCCCGCAGTCCGGACGCTCGACGCCCGCTCGCTGCGCGGCCTCGCCCACCCACTGCGCATGCGCATGCTGGCCGCCCTCCGCCAGGAGGGACCGGCCACCGCCTCCCAACTCGCCGAGCGGCTCGGCGAGTCCAGCGGTTCCACCAGCTACCACCTGCGCCAGCTCGCCGCCCACGGCTTCGTCGAGGACGCCCCCGGGCACGGCAAGGGCCGCGAGCGCTGGTGGCGGGCGGTCCACCAGGGCACGGCCTTCGACGAGACGCTGATGTACGACGAGGGGGACCCGGAGACGCGCGTCGCCGCCGACGCCTTCCTCCACGAGATCGCCGCCATCCACGCCCAGGAGCTCACCACCTGGCTCGGCGACTCCCCCAACTGGCCGCGGGAATGGCGCTCCTCGACGGACCTCAGCGACCACACGCTGCGCCTGACCCCCGCCCAGGCCACCGAACTGATCCACAAGATGCACGACCTGGTGAACAGCTACCGCGACCTGCCGCAGGACGGGGACACGCAGACCGTCCGCGTCCACACGCACGCCTTCCCGCGCCGCGGCCACGCGTAGCCCCGCACCACCCCTTGTCACCCTTCCCCGCCCGCTCCGAAGGAGTCCCGTCATGCACGCCTTCACGCACACCCGGATACACGCCGCCCGCACCGCCGAACTCGCCGCCGAGGCCGCCGCCTGGCGCCTCGCCCACGACGCCGCCCCCGCCGCCCTGCCCACCACGCCCGCCGCCCTGCGCAACCGGCTCGGCGAGGCCCTGGTCGCCGCCGGGATCCGCCTGATGCAGGCCGATCACCTCCACGCCCGCATCCGGCAGCACGCGGCATGAGCCGGCGCCCCTTCGCCGCCGTCCTGGCCGCCAACACCATCTCCATCGCCGGGAGTTCCCTCACCCTGATCGGCGTCCCGTGGTTCGTCCTCCAGACCACGGGCAGCGCCGGACGGGCCGGGGCCGTCGCCTTCTGCGCCACCCTGCCCATCGTCGTCGCGGCCCTGGTCGGCGGCCCGGTCATCGACCGGCTCGGCCGCCGCCGGGTCTCGGCCGCCTCCGACCTCGTCTGCGCCGCCTCGGTCGGCGCGATCCCGCTGCTGCACTACGCGGGACTGCTGGAGTTCTGGATGCTGTGCGCGCTCATGGCCCTCGGCGGCCTCGTGCACACCCCGGGCCTGACCGCCCGCTCCGTGCTGCTGCCCGGCCTCGCCGAGCACGCGGGCACCACCGTCACCCGGGCCGCGAGCCTCTACGACGCCGTCTCGCGCGGCGCCCGCATGATCGGGGCCGCCGCGGCGGGCCTGCTGATCGCGGTCCTCGGCGCGGAGACCGTCCTGCTGATCGACGCCGCCACCTTCGCGGCGTCGTCACTCCTGGTCACCGCCTTCGTGCGCGGCCTGCCCTCCGCCGAACCCCAACGCGCCTCGGAAAAGCCCTCGTTCGCCGCCTACCGGGCCGAACTCGCCGAGGGCTGGCGGTTCCTGACCCGCTCGCGCCTTCTGCTGGGCATCACCCTCATGGTCATGATGACCAACGGCCTGGACCAGGGCTGGTCCTCCGTCCTCCTGCCGGTGCACGGCCGCGAGGACCTCGGTGGCGCCACCGCCCTCGGCCTGATGATCTCCCTCTTCGGCGGCTTCGCCCTGCTCGGCGCCCTCCTCTACGGGGTGTGGGGCGAGCGCTTCCCGCGCCGGGCGGTGTTCGCGGGCGCCTTCCTGCTCTCGGGCGCCACCCGCTACGTGGTCGCGGCCGTCACCGACACCCCGCTCCCCCTCGCGGTGACGATGGCCCTGGCGGGCCTGGGCGCGGGTGTGCTGAACCCCGTCCTGACCACCGTGATCTTCGAGAGGGTCCCCGAGGAACTGCGCAGCCGGGTCTCGGGCGTGACGACGGCGGGCTGCGAGCTGGCCATGCCGCTGGGCGGCCTCGCGGCGGGCCTGCTCGTCGACGGCCTCGGCATCACCCGGGCCCTGCTCGCCTTCGGCGCCGTCTACCTGCTGAGCACGCTGAGCCCGGTCCTCTTCCCGGCCTGGCGCGAGATGAACACCAGGCCGCCGGCCCCCGTCAGCAGCCCGGAACTCCCTCACCCCGGTTCAGCCCCCGCAGCGCGTTCACCGCATCCGTCAGCGAAGTAACGGGAATCAACTGAAGCCCGGCCGGCAGCTCGGCCTTGGCGTCGGAGCACTCGGCCTTCGGCACGAGGAAGACCGTCGCCCCGTCCCGCCCCGCGGCCTGCGTCTTGAGGCCGACGCCGCCGACCGCGCCGACCTTGCCGTCGGCGCTGATGGTTCCCGTGCCGGCGATGCTGCGGCCGCCGGTGAGGTCGCCGCCGCTGCCGTCGCCGTCGATCTTGTCGACGATGCCGAGGGTGAAGAGCAGGCCGGCGCTGGGTCCGCCGACGTCGGCGAGGTTGAGGTCGACCTTGACGGACTTGGGGTCCTTGTGGAGATAGCCCAGGGCGGCGGCCTCGGCGGCCGACTGCGACTGGTTCATCTCGTCCAGGTTGTGCTGCTCGATCTCCTTGTCGCTTCCGCCCGAGGGATAGACGGACTCCCGGGGCAGGACCGCCTCGTCGCTCCTGAACCAGTGGTCGACGAGCTCGTGCAGCCGCATCGTCGAGGAGGGGCCGGTGGCCCGGATGGTGGTCATGCGCAGCTGGCCCTTGGTCTCCCGGACCGGGGCTCCGGTGACGGTGATCACCGGCTTGCCCTGGTCGGAGCCCAGCACGTCGGCCGTGGGCCCCGGGACGGCCACCACGAAGGGCAGCGGAGCGAGGGCCGCGACGGCGAACAGCGCGAGGACGGGCGCGGCGCAGACGGCCAGGGCGGTGGGACGCGGCAGACGTGTGAGGCGAGAGAGCACCCGGCCAATCTACCGACCCGGACCCCCCGGACCGCGCCGCCTACGGCCGAGTCCGCCGGCCGGGGTCAGCGCAGGGCGTCGGCGACCTCGCGGGCCGCGTCGACCACGCGGGGTCCGA
Source organism: Streptomyces sp. NPDC032091 (assembly GCF_055580265.1). Classification (NCBI taxonomy): domain Bacteria; kingdom Bacillati; phylum Actinomycetota; class Actinomycetes; order Kitasatosporales; family Streptomycetaceae; genus Streptomyces; species Streptomyces sp. NPDC032091. Next base: position 416,057 of record NZ_JBVILR010000003.1, read on the forward strand.
CCCGCTCCGGCACGGCGTCGGCGAGCATGACGACACCGACGCTGCCCTCCAGGCCGGTGATGCCGACCAGGGGCGCCGCGGCGCCGCTGGCGCCCGCTTCGAGCTCGCCGTGGGTGAGCGTGTAGCCGGGCTCGATCAGCGAGCCCTGACGGGCCGCCAGGATGGCCCGGCCGGCCGCGCCGCGGTCCAGCGGGTGGCGGAAGCCGGCCCGGTAGGCGACGTGGTAGTCGGTCCAGGTGGGCTCGACGACGGCCACGGCGAGCGCCTCCGTGCCGTCCACGAGGGTCAGGTGCGCGGTGGCCCCGATGTCCTCGGCGAGCGAGCGCAGGGCGGGCAGGGCCGCCTCGCGCACGAGCGGGTGGACCTGCCGGCCCAGCCGCAGCACGCCGAGCCCGACGCGGGCCCGGCCGCCGAGGTCGCGGCGGACCAGGGCGTGCTGCTCCAGGGTGGCCAGCAGGCGGTAGACCACGGTGCGGTTGACGCCGAGCCGGTTGGAGAGCTCGGTCACGGTCAGCCCGTGGTCGGTGTCGGCGAGCAGTTTGAGGACTCTGAGCCCTCGGTCGAGAGTCTGGGAGGTTTCCGCGGTCACGTCGCCTCTCCCTCTGTGTCGTCGGTGGACGGCGGTGACTCTCATGAGTTCAGCGCTGCCGGTCCCTCGGCGACGCACGGAGAGGCCGCCGGTAGCGGCCATGGCACCGGCTGCGCTCCCGCGGCGGCGCTGCCACGGGGCGTTCGATGCGGGGACAGTAGCGAGCGGGTCCGCTCAGCGGAAGGCCTCGTCCAGAATCCGGTCGCCTACTGCCGGTTTCGGCCCTTTCCTCCTCGGGACTGTATCGATTCGTAATGTCCCGCGACCGAAAATCGGTTTACACGACCCTTAGTCTGATCGTGTTCAAAAAGATGTTGGGGGGTCGGGGCGACACGCGTCCCGAACGCATACAGGGGAGACAAGCACCAGTGAAGCTGAAGCGCATGGCCGTCGTGGCCGCCGCCGCAGTAGTGGGCCCGACCGTGCTCATGGCCACGCCCGCGATGGCGGACGAGGTCAAGAACACCGCCGTCACGACTCCGGACTCGGCCCCCAAGGGTGACTCCGCCGCCGCCGAGACCCCGGCCGCCCCGGCCGCGGACACGGCGAAGCCGGCCGTCGAGACCCCTGCCCCGGCCAAGGACGCCAAGCCCGCCGCCGAGAAGCCCGCCCCGGCTCCGGCGAAGCCCGCCCCGGCAGTGGACGATGTGGACGATTGGGACGACGACGCAACGGCCACCGGCCCTGTCCTCGGCCTGAGCGGCGTCCCGGCCTCCTTCAAGGCCGGCGGCGACTGGACCAACATCACCGTCAAGGTCGACAACTCGAAGGGCAAGACGCAGACGAGCTATGTGCTCGTCCTGGCCGTCGCCAACCAGGACCTTGAGCTCCAGGCCAAGGACGTTCGGGTCCAGCTGTACTACCAGGGCGGCTGGCACGACGTCGAGGTGCGGGACGAGGGTGCCCCCGTCGCGCTGCTGACCGACGACGTGGAGATCCCGGCCAAGAACCTGAGCCTCAAGGTGCGCGTCAAGTTCAACGCGGGCGCCCCGCAGGGCAACATCGCCATCGCCGTCTCCGGCGGCAGCAACGTGGACGCCGCCCATTCGAAGACGGCGTGGGCCGAGTCGAAGATCGTCTCCGGCAACACCAACGGCGGCGGCCACACCGGCGGCAACACGGGTGGCAACACCGGCGGCCACACCGGTGGCGGCAACGACACCAAGCCGGACGGTGGCGGTACCACCACGCCGATCGTCGACCACAACACCGGCACGGGCACGGGCACCGGCACCGGCACCGGCACCGGCACCACCGCCGGTGGCCAGCTCGCCGAGACCGGTGCGGACGCCGCCACCAGCTGGGCGCTCGGCGCCGGCGGTGTGGCCCTCGCGATGGGCGCCGCCCTGGTCGCCGGCACCGGCCGTCGTCGCCGCGTCACCAGCTGACCCGGCTCCACGCCCGACGGCAACGGGGTCCGTGCGCACCGCGCACGGACCCCGTTCCGCGTCCGCGTCCGGGCCGGAGGGCTCACCGCATCCGGGTGGCCCACTCCTGGACCTTCTTGATCCGCTCCTTCAGCTGCCCCGCCGTCGCCTCCGCGCTCGGCGGCCCGCCGCACACGCGGCGCAGCTCGGTGTGGATCACCCCGTGCGGCTTGCCGCTCTGGTGGACGTACGCGCCCACCATCGTGTTCAGCGACTTGCGCAGCTCCAGCAACTCCTTGTGGGAAACCACCGGCCGCCGGTCGGCCGGAAGCTCCAGCAGGTCCGCCTCCGCGTCCGGCCTGCGGCGGCTGTGCGCGATCTGCCGCGACTGCCGCTTCTGCAGCAGCAGCTGCACCTGGTCCGGCTCCAGCAGGCCCGGGATGCCGAGGTAGTCCTGCTCCTCCTCGCTGCCCGGGTGCGCCTGCATGCCGAACTCGGCGCCGTCGTACAGCACCCGGTCGAAGACGGCGTCGGATTCGAGGGCCTCGAAGGACATCTGCTCGTCCTCGCCGGTGTCCTCGTCCTCCTGCCGGTTCGCCTCCTCCATCTCCTTCTCGGACTCGGCGTACGGGTCCTCGTCCTCGCCCGCCTTCTTCGGCCGGTCGAGGACGTGGTCGCGCTCGACCTCCATCTCGTTGGCGAAGCCGAGGAGGTAGGGAATGGTCGGAAGGAACACGGACGCGGTCTCGCCGCGCCTGCGCGATCGTACGAAGCGGCCGACGGCCTGCGCGAAGAACAGCGGGGTCGAGATCGTCGTCGCGTACACGCCCACCGCGAGGCGGGGGACGTCGACGCCCTCGGACACCATGCGGACCGCGACCATCCAGCGGTCGTCGTTCGCGCTGAAGGTGTCGATGTTCTTCGACGCGCCGGTGTCGTCGGAGAGCACGACGGTCGGCTTCGTCCCGGTGATCTCGCGGATCAGCTTGGCGTACGCGCGCGCCGCGTCCTGGTCGGCGGCGATGACGAGCCCGCCCGCGTCCGGGATGCCCTTCCTGACCTCCGTCAGGCGCTGGTCGGCGGCGCGCAGCACGTTCGGCATCCAGTCGCCGCGCGGGTCCAGCGCCGTGCGCCAGGCCTGCGAGATGGCGTCCTTGGTCATCGGCTCGCCGAGGCGGGCCTCGATCTCGTCGCCGGCCTTGGTGCGCCAGCGCATGTTGCCGCTGTAGGACAGGAAGATCACGGGCCGGACGACGCCGTCGCCCAGCGCGTTGCCGTAGCCGTACGTGTAGTCGGCGGAGGAGCGGCGGATGCCGTCGTTGCCCTCCTCGTACGTCACGAACGGGATCGGGTTGGTGTCGGAGCGGAACGGGGTTCCGGTCAGGGCCAGGCGCCGGGTCGCCGGGTCGAAGGCCTCCAGGCAGGCCTCGCCCCAGGACTTGGAGTCGCCCGCGTGGTGGATCTCGTCGAGGATCACCAGGGTCTTGCGCTGCTCGCAGCGGTTGCGGTGCAGCATGGGGCGGACGCCGACACCGGCGTAGGTGACGGCGACGCCGTGGTAGTCCTTGCTGAGCGGCCCGGCCGAGTACTCGGGGTCGAGCCGGATGCCTATGCGGGCGGCGGCTTCCGCCCACTGCTTCTTCAGGTGCTCGGTCGGCGCGACCACGGTCACCTGCTGGACCACGTGGTGGTGCAGCAGCCAGGAGGCCAGGGTCAGCGCGAAGGTGGTCTTGCCGGCGCCGGGGGTGGCGACGGCGAGGAAGTCACGGGGCTGGGTCTGGATGTACTTGTCCAGCGCCCCCTGCTGCCAGGCACGCAGCTTGCTGGCGGTACCCCACGGCGCGCGGCCGGGGAAGGCGGGTGAGAGGTGGTGGGAGGCGGTAGTAGTCACGGTCTCCGGTTCGTGCTCTCGGTGGCGGTCGTACTGTGCTCAGGACGACCGGGCGGACAACCGGGCCACCTTACCCGCGCCGCGGCGCCCCCCGCGGAGGGACAGGCCCGTGACCTCGGCGGGTGCGGCGAGCGTCACACCGGGAGCAACTCCCGCAGCCTGTCGGCGATCACCGGCACGCGGGCCTCGGCGCCGCAGGCCACGTCGACTACCAGCTCGTACGCCGCGTCCTGGTCCACGGCCGCCGGATCGACCCCGTTCACATCGAGGAAGACGGCGGCGGCGAGCCAGGCGGTGCGCTTGTTCCCGTCGACCAGGGGATGGTTCACGGCGATGCCGTGGAGCAGGGCTGCGGCCTGCTGGTGGAGGTCGGTGTAGGCGGGCGTCCCATACTCCCCCAGCTACTGCTGGGAGGGGCCCCCAGCGCCCGGGGCCGGTGCACGGCGGACTCAAGCAGTCCGGGGGCACGCAGCTCGACGGTCTGCCCCTGGGCCAGGCAGGCGTGCCGGGCCAGGTCGAGGACCTCGGCGAGGGTGAGGTGGCGCACGGCGCCGGCCGGCGTCCTCATGCGCCCAGCCTCTTCAGCAGGGGCGCGTGCAGCCGCGCCAGCCGCTCCGCGGCGCCGCCGACCCGCTCGCGCTCCCGGCGCAGGTGTTCCCGTACGGCCGCGAGGGCGTGCTCCTCCGGCGTGGAGCCGGAGGCGTCGGCCAGGTCGGCGAGCTCCGCGTACGCGGCGTCGGACAGCCGGATGATCAGATCGTTCACGCACGCAGCGTAACGATCCTGCTCCGTCCCCTCATCCGGTTTTCGCCGCCGGACGCTCGTGCAGCCGGGTCGCCACCCAGGCCCCCACCAGGGCCACGCAGGCCATCGGCAGGAACACGACGAGGAACGCGGCCGGGCGCGAGGCGTCACCCTCCGCCGCGAGGACGTGCCCCGCCCCCACCGCTCCCCCGCCCAGCGCGGCGAACGCCGCCCCGCCGGCCGCCAGCAGCACCACGTTGGCCAGCGCGTCGGAGATCTGGAGCGCGGCGGAGTTCGCCCCCGCCTCCTCCGGCGCCGACAGCTGGAGCAGCAGCACGCTCGTCGAGCCGATCACCAGCCCCATGCCGAGGGAGCCCACGGCCCAGGCCAGGGCCAGCGTCCGCACCGGCACCGACTCGACCAGCACCGCCGGGGCCGCGGCGATCGCGCACGCCACCATCACCATCCCGGCCACCATCAGCCGCTCCCGGTAGGGCGCCGTCCGCCCCTGGGACTGCACCCAGGAACCCAGCGCCCAGGTCACCCCGCCGAGCGCCAGCGAGAACCCGGCGAGGGTCGGGCTGAGCCCGCGCTGGGTGACCAGCATCAGCGGCACGAAGCTCTCCGCCCCGATGAAGGCCCCGGCCGCCACCCCGCGCAGCAGCACCACGGACGGCAGCCCGCGCCGCGCCCGGTACGTCCCGCGCGGCAGCAGCCCCAGCACCGCCGGCACCAGCAGGGCCGCCCCGGCGGCGCCGGGCAGCAGCGACAGCCACCGCAGGTCCTGGGCGGCGTACTGGAGCAGCCCCGCGCCCACCGAGATCCCCAGGGCCAGCCGGATCCGCCGCCGGTCGAACGCGGCGGGCGCCCCACCGCCGGTGTCCACCGGCCCGGACGCGGTCCGCCGGATCGCCGGCAGCGCCACGATCAGCGGGACGACGACCAGCACGGGGATCCCGAGGAACACCCACCGCCAGCCGAGGCGCTCGGTGACCGTCCCGGCGGCCAGCGGCCCGACGATGGACGGGACCACCCAGCTCGCGGCGAAGGCCGCCATGATCGCGGGCCGCAGCCGCTCCTCGTAGGCCCGGCTGACGACGACGTAGAGCGCGACGATGACCAGCCCGCCCCCGAACCCCTGCACGGCCCGCCCGAGCACGAACACCCCCATGACGGCGGCGGTCCCGGAACACACCAGCCCGGCGGCGAAGGCCCCGATCCCCACGGTCAGCGGCCGCAGCGGCCCTTGCCGGTCGGACCACTGGCCGGCCAGGACCATGCCGAAGAGGCTGGTGGTGAAGTAGGCGGAGAAGGCGAAGGCGTAGAGCCCGATCCCGTCCAGCTCGCGCGCGGCGACGGGCATGGCGGTCCCGACGGCGGTGGCCTCGAAGGCGATCAGGAAGATCACGGAGATGATCCCGACGCTCAGCGTCCGGTAGACCGGCCCCAGAATGCCGCCGCCCGGCGGTGGCGGAGCGGCGTCGCTGGTCTCTGATATCCGGGGTTCAAGGGCGCTCATCGCCCCAGAGTAAGGTGCGCGGCCCGGTCGCGCCCCTGTCAATTGGTCGCATCCCGCGTGGTCCCCGGGACCTAGGCCGAACGGCCCGTGTAAACGCCCGTGTAAACGCCGCATGGCAGTCACATTGCATCCCCCACGCCCCTCTTCCGACCCGCGGCGGCCCCCCGTAGCGTCGTACCCGGCACCACACAACACGGCCGTGTGCCCGAGTGGTTGAGGGACTCGCCTGCAAAGCGGGTTACGCCGGTTCGATTCCGGTCACGGCCTCTATCTGTTCTGACCAGGCAGAACGAAAGGGCGGCATCCTTCCCAGGGTGCCGCCCTTTTCGGTGCCCGTCTCAGTTTCCGTCTCAGTTGGCGGGTACGAGGACCCCGGCCGATCCGTCATCGTCATCGGGCCGGTCCGTCTCGGCCTTCCAGATCAGACCATCCACCTGCCGGGCGATGTCCGTCCGGACCGCGTCCACCATGTGCTGGTACCGAGCCGCCATGGCGGTGGTCGACCACCCCATGAGGCCCATGACGGCGCGCTCAGGAACCCCAAGGATCAGCAGTACCGTCGCGGCCGTGTGTCGGGCGTCGTGCAGGCGTCCGTCCCGGACGTTCGCCTCGGCCAGCAAATCCTTCCACTCAGCCCAGTCCCGGCGATGGGACGGACTGCGTCCCTGCTCGTCGGGGAACACCAATCGGTTCTCCTGCCACCGCTTGGCCGCCGCCCGCTCCTTCTCCTGCGCCTTCAGGTGGTTACGGAGCAGGTCCACGAGTTGATCCGGCAGACCGACAGCGCGGCGGCCCGCCCGGGACTTCGTGGTGGACAGCTCGGGGTTCGTGCGGCGCCGCTGCGGGCAGTAGCCGGCCGCCTTACGTCCGCACGGCTCCGCACACCCGTGGGCGTACTGCGGTCGGTGACGGCTACGACGGACCATGAGGAACCCGCCCTCAAGGTCGACGTCACCCCACTCCAATCCCAGCACCTCCCCCTGGCGCAGCCCGAGGGCGAGCGCGACCGCCCACCGCGCCGAGTTGCGGTGCTTCTCGGCGGCGCTCAGGAGCCGTTTCACCTCCTGCACGCTGTAGGGCTCCACCTCGTAGTCCCCCGTCTTCGGAGCCTTGGCCAACTGGACCGGGTTCTGACCGAGATGACCGCGCCGTACGGCCTCGTTGAGGGCGGTGCGGAAGGTCCGGTGCACCTGATGCGCGGTGGCCGACTTGCTCCCGCTGGCCTGCATCTTGGCGTAGAAGACCTCGATGTGTTCGGGCTTGAGCCTGTCGAGCCGGTGCGCCCCTAGGCCGGGGATCAGGTGCTTACGAACGGCGACGCGGTACCCAACCATGGTGTTGTCGTTAACCGCCAGGGGCGCCACGTTCTCCACCCAGTGAGTCAGCCACGACTTCACCGTCCACGCCTTGCCCGGCTTCCGCACCGTCTTAGCGTCACGCTGCTTCTCCAGCTCGCGGACGGCGTCGGTCACACCAGCGCGGGTCTTGCGTTCGACGTGGCGCCGGTCCGGCGTGCCGTCGTCACGGATGCCGACGGTCACTCGGCCGTGCCACTTGCCGTCGCTGCCCTGATAAATGGAGCTGCGGCCGTTGGGCTGCCGGGTGCGCTTCTTGTCTTCCGCCACAGGCGGGCTCCTTCATGTTGGGAGGTGGAAACGACCGGAGCGCTGCCCGTCGTGGGGCAGCGCTCCGGTGGAGGATGGGTCAGGCCGCCTGCCGCTCAGCGCGACGACGGGCGAGGTACGCGGCCGGCGCATCGGCGGGGACCCGCCTCAGCCCGCCGACCAACAGTGACTCCAGCTCTCCGTTGCGGATGAGGGCGAAGCAGGTGGTCCGCCCGACCCGGAGGCAGCGTGCCGCCTCTTCGACGGTGAGGAGAACGGGGGCCGGGCCGTTGCCCGGGGCGGGGCAGGTGTCGTCCAGGTGAGTGATGCTCATGCGGGCACTCCTTCGGGGCAGCCCTTGGGGCCTGTGTCGGGATGCGCGTGTGTCCGAGGCTGGGATTTCTGCGTCACCGCGTCATTCGCGTCACTCGGCCGTCTGACCTGGGGTTTTCGGTGACGCTGGGTGTGGTCGTGTGTCACCGGTCTGTGTCACCGCGTCATCGGGTGACGCGGGCCGGTGACGCAGGTGACGCAAGATGACGCAGCCGGGGGCCGTCTGCGTCACCCGTGTATGCGCAGGTCACGCGCCGTTTGTGGGACCGTGGTGACGCGGGTGACGCAGCGTCTCTTCTCTTAGGAAAAAAGGAGGGGAGTGTCTGTTGTTGTGCGCGGCTCAAAGCGCGAAAGGCGGAGCCGCTGCGCGGCACGTCCCTTGGGCCGGCGTTCCGCCGGAACTGCAAGAGGAGCACGCCTCGCCGGCGCCGGGTGCTCCTCTTGCTTGGGCGGGTTCCGCCGGGCGCCGCAGGGTCAGAACATCGGGTCCGGCGGCGTGGCGGCGGGGCGGGTCAGCTCGATGTAGCGGGCGGTCTTGGTGCGGCCCCAGTCGATGAGGACGCCGCGTGCGGCGAGGGTGGGCTGAAGTCGCTTGAGGCGGTCGGAGAGGACCTTGCCGGTGGTGGGCCAACCCTTGGGCAAGGGGCGGCAGTCCTCGCCCGTGTAGAGCTGGGTGAGGGCATGCAGCCACTCGGCCGAGGACATCCGGATCTCGGCGCCGGGGTCGAGGCTGGCGGCGTGCTTGAGGACGGTCTGGGCGAGCAGGTCTCCTTCGATCACGTCGTCGTTGAGGTCGTCGAGGCTGGCCCGGTAGGCGGTCAGCGAGGCGAGGCCGGTGGCCGTGTCGAGCTGGGCGCAGAGGTGGGCGAAGTCGGCCATGCGCAGGTCGGTGGGGATGTCGGCTTCGGTGGCCCGCACCTTGACGGCGAGGTCCAGCAGGGAGCCAAGGATGACGGGCAGGGCCTGCGCGTACTCCGTCCACAGCTCCGCCTCGGTCCGCCGCACCTTGGGGCGCTCCAGCCGCAGGGGCAGGAGACGCTCGGCGAGGTCGGGGCGGATGACGCCTACATCGATGCCGGTCAGCAGGAGCGGGCGGCGGTAGCGGGAGCGGTAGACGTCGCCGTCGCTGAACAGGGCGCGCTTGATGCTCTCGGCGCCGGTGACGATGCAGCACATCAGGTCAGACAGGTCCGGGGGCAGGTGCGAGAGGTTGTCCAGGGCGGTGACCCATCCGGCAGCCACGGCCGTGATCAGGTTCTCCTCGTCCTTCGGGGCCCGGCGCAGGTCACCGGTCATGCCCTCGATGATCCGCACCAGCATCCGGCCGCCGGTCGACTTGCCGGCCCCCTGGGGGCCGGTGAGGAACGGTGCGGGGACGGGGACGGAGGGCTCCAGGCATCCGATCAGCCACGCGACGGCCAGGCACTCGCTCTCGGCGTTGGCGAAGTTGCACAGCCTCAGCAGAGCGTCGATGCCCTTGCCGTCGGTGTCCTTCTCGGGAAGCGGGAGTTCCCCGGTGAGCTGGGTGCGCCGCCAGCACACCTCACGCGGGTCGGGGATGCGGATGTCCCAGCCGCCCGGGTGGATGCGGACCGATCGGCCGTCGTCGCGGCCCAGGTCCAGCCACGTCGCGCCGTCGAACCCCGGCGCCACCCGGATATTGGTGGGCTGCACTTCCTGGCTGAGCGCGAGTGCCTCAATCAGGTCCAGCGCTTCCTTCATGGCGCTGCCGTTGAACACGCCGTGGCCGTCATTGAACAGGCCGACCATGAGCTCCTGGCGGTGGCTTCCGGTGGTGCCCTGGGAGCGGATCGGGCGGGCCACGGGGTGGCCGTTGCGCTGCGCGTAGACGGTGCCTTCGGTGGTGCGGAAGTACCTGAAGTGCTGCTTCGCGTAGTCGGTGATGACCTGGCGGGCCGGGGTCTTCTCGTCTTCGGGCACGGCTACACCCCCAGAGCGCTGCGGGCGTTGGTCCAGGCCGTGGTGCAGTGCCGCAAGGACTCCCCCTTGGCCTGCGCGGCGGTGAACAGCCGCTCGACGTGGGCCTCGGTCAGGCAGCCGCACCGGCCGTGCGCGGAGAGGACGGCCAGGAACGTGCTGTAGACCGTGTGGTGGATGGCGCTGCTGGCGGTGGTGATGCGCTGCTCGGCCATGGTGATGCCGCGTTCCAGGTAGGCGGGCGAGCGGTGGCGGCAATGCCCGTCCCCGGCCGGCGCGGGGACAGCGGCGGACAGCGCGGGCCGGGCCGGGGTGGGGCGCTTGACGGCCAGCGCGCGCACGGTCTCCGGCAGGGGCGTCATGGGGCCGGTGCCGGGGCCGCGCCACCGGGCGTAGGCCATGGTGGACTTCAGGTCGACGCCCTCGCGGACGCCGTTCACGGACCGCGTGGTGCCCTGGTAAATCCAGTGCTCGCCCCGCGTGGTGGCGACGGTCGTGGTGGCGGGGAGGGCTTGGCGGGCCCAGGCGACGGCGCCCGGGGTGTCGAGGTCGACGACGGTGAGCCCGGCACCACCGGGGTGGTAGGCGACGCCACCGGCGCGCTGCCAGGCACGAGCCCAGGCCGGGGAGGTGAGGGCGGCCGGATCGGTCGTGGCGGCGGCCCAGCCGTGGCAGGGCGCGGGGCACTGGCACGGACCGGCAGCCTTCATGTGGGGCCGGTCCCCGCACGCCGAGCCCACGCAGACCGGGCAGTTGCCAACGGGGGTCTTGTCCTTGCGCAGGGGCAGGACGGGGAGCCCGAGCCCGGCCAGCCGCAGCGCGGTCTGTAGCGGGGCGGGGGTGGGTTGGGTCATGCTGGAGACCTCCATCAGGTCTGTTAGAGGACTGGGAGATGTGGGGCGGTCGCTGTTCTTTGGCGAGAGGCGACCGCCCCCCTTTTTTCCTGCGCCCGAGGGCGCCGGCAGCCCGCGCCGCAGGGGTTTTCGCGGTGGGCGGGAGTGTCAGTGGTGCCCGATACGTTGATCGCGTGAGCCGTCCGGCCAAGCCGCCATGCGCGGCTGGGCATCGGTGACGGGTTTCGGGCGTGGAGGGAGTTGCAGTTGACGGCGTGGCTGATGTACCTGGGCGAGGACGCGAAGCGTGTGGGGCAGGGGTATGACGACCACCCCTCCACGCACTACAGCTGGAACAGCCGGGTCCCGAACTCGGCCACCGTGGCCGTCGGCGACACGATCGTGCTGTGGGATGGGAAGACCCTGCTGGGCCTGTCGGTCATCGAGGACATCAAGGCCGGGACCGGCACGGCCGACGTCAGCTCCTGCCCCAAGTGCGGCAAGGCCGACATCGCCGAGCGCAAGACGATGACGCCGAAGTACCGGTGCTGGACCGACGACTGCAAGCACGAGTTCGACGCCCCGCACGTACAGACCGTCCCGGTGACCACCTACCGCAGCCTCCACGAAGCCGCCTGGCTTGACCTCCGCGGCCAGGTCTCCGGCCCCGAACTGCGGGCCCTGTGCGAGCAGCCCAAGTCACAGAACGCCCTGCGGCGTCTGCGCTGGGACGACTTCCGCACCCGGGTGGAGACCGGCAAGAACGCCACTTCGCTGAACATCGTCGACAAGGCACGCGGTGTGATCGTGGGCGGCCACACGACCCGTGTCACCCGGGCCCGCAAAGGGCAGGCCCCGTTCCGCGCCGCCCTGCTGGAGCACTTCGGCGAGGTCTGTGCCTTCACCGGACCGATGCCCGCCAGCGTCCTGGACGCCGCCCACCTCTACAGCTACGCCGACAAGGCCAAGCACTACGAGTTCGGCGGCCTGCTGCTGCGTAAGGACGTCCACCGGCTGTTCGACCTCGGGCAGATCGCGATCGACCCGAAGACCCTCACCCTGGACGTGGCACCCCAGACCCGGGCCTACCCCGAGTACGACAAGCTCCACGGCCAGACCCTGGCCGTGGCTCTCGACAAGAAGCACGAAAAGTGGATCAAGGAGCACTGGGGCATGCATCGTTCCCAGGCCACCATCCCGAGCCAGAGCACCGGTGGCCAGACCGCGCTGCCTGTCTGAGTCGCCGCCTGGTCAGGCGGCGAACAGGCCGTCCTGACCGACCCCCGTCGACGAGGGGCGCTGAGGGGAGTTGCGGGTGGCGGGAGCCGCCCGCAGGTGCGCGGTGACGGGTCCATCGTTGTGGAAGCGCCAGGTGCCCACGTCGCGCTGATCTCGGCCCGGGGCGGCCGGAGTGTAGCGGCGGGCCTCGTCGGGGTGGGTGGCGTTCCACTCCTCCGCGCACACCTTGTGGACCGCCTCACCTGCGTGAGAGCGCATCGGGGTGGGCTTGCCGCACAGGCAGCACGGCCGGGCAGGGCCGGGATCGAAGTGGCGGGTGTCGCCCCAGTCCAGGCACGGGGCCGCCTCCACGGCCTGCTCCTACCTGTGGCCGGTGGCTGCGGCGGTGAACTGGATGGTCATGGCGTCGGGGCCCATCCGCTTGCCGGCGGCGGCGTGGGCGTCCTCGTGGGCGGCGTCGCGCACCTGGTCGCACACGAGGGTTCCGTCCGGGGTGAGGGTCCAGCCGCTGGGGGCGTCGTAGGTGGCTTCGGTGACGTACTGGATGGCTTCGGCGGGGGTGTCAACGTGGGGGGTAAAGCCCTCGTCCGTGAAGCTGTTGCCGCACAGGTCGCAGACGGCGACGTAGCAGAGGACAGGTCGGGTGGCCATTGCTCCTCCTGGCTGGTCAGTGCTGGGTGTGGTCGGTGGCGAGGTTGGTCAGCCGCTTGGCCTGGTCGGCGGTGACGGTGCTGTAGCGGATGCGGACAGTGCAGCCGGGCTGGGGGCAGCGGACGGTGTGGCGGCCGGCGAGGAGGGCGAACGCGTCGGCGATTCGGTCGCCAACCGTGCTCTGGTGGTCCATGAAGGTCTCCTTCAGCGGTGGTGGATGGTGCCGGTGGCCTTGCCGAAGAGGCCGGTGGCGGTGATGTTCTGAGTGATGTGCTGGGCGGGCCCCGCCTGCCGGCCGCCCCAGCCACGTGAGGCCTTGAGAGCGAGGGGTGCCAGGGCGCCGGTGGCGATGAGGGCGACGGCGGCCCACAGGGTGTCGGTCACGGCGATCAGTCCCGGGATGGCGCATGAGATCCCGTATCCGGCGGCGGCGATGCCTGCGCCGAGGGTCGGGGCGAGGAGGGCAGTGGTCTTGGCCCATGTGGGGATCGGCCGGGCGGCTGGCGCGGGCGGCTCGATGGTGGTGGGGTGGGTGTAGGCGAGGGTCCGGTGGCCGCCGGGGAGGGTGACCATCTCCACTCCCGGGGGGAGTTCGCCGGGCAGGAGGGTGGGCGGCTGGATGGTGGTGGGGTAGTAGACGGGATCGCCGTAGCGGGCGGTGTGGGCGGTGTTCGGGCGCGTGTGCTCATGCACGACGGGCCTCCCGATGGGACGCGGGCCCGCCCCCGTGGCGGTGGGGCGGCCCGGGGCTGCTTGTCGTCCTGCTTGTCGCTTGTCTTGTCTTGTCGCTTGTCTTGTCGCTTGTCGCCTCGCAGGTCAGAGCCCGTTTCCAAGCCCCAGACGGGCCACAGAGGGCCTCCTTCGCCCGGGGGCGACAAGCGACAAGTTCAGCCCTCGGAGGGCGTCTGGGGGGCGTGCTGGCGGTGGACGTAGCGGGTCTTGGTGCCGCTCCCGATCCGCACCGCTTCCCCTTCCTCCGTCCAGGTCTTGAGCCATCCGGCGACGGTCTGGCGGGTGGTGCCGTAGCGCTCCAGCTCCCGAGCGATCGCAGACGCCCCGGTGCCCTCGGGCCCGGCGGCGATCAGGATGGTGAGGGCGGCCTGCTGGGCGGCGTTGTCCTCGGCGCGGTGCGCGGACAGGTTCAACCCCGGCCGCTCCGGCTCCGCCGCCAGACCCTGGCCGGGTTCGGGGGCGGTGGCGAACTCGGCGTCGATCTGTCGCCGGAACTCCGCCGCGAGCGCGTCCTCATCCGGCGCGGTCGCCGGCGCGGGGGCGGCGTTGCGGTGGGCGGAGAGGTTCAGTCCCCCGCCCCGCCCGGCCGCCGGCGCCGGAGCGGGGCTGCTGCTGTCGCTCGGCTCGGTCTCGGGGGCTGCGCCGATGCCGTCGGTGATCCAAGCCGTGCGGGCGTGGTCCCAGCGGCGGGCGTAGTCCGGGCCCGCAGCCTTCGCGGACACCTCGTCCAGGTAGGGGTGCCGGTCGGAGGTGGCCAGGACAATGTCACGGATCTGGTTCGGCAGGATCCGCCACGTCCCGAAGAGGCCGACGGGGGATTCGGGGGTGCCCATGAAGCCGGTGCCCTTGTGTGGGGCCTGCTCCACCCTCAGCCCCCGAGCGCCGGGGAAGACCTTGCTGAGGTCCATGCCCTCGGTCTCGCCACCGGTCAGGACGGCACGGCTCTTGGCCTCGCGGCGGATCATCAGGTTCCCGAGCACGGAGCCTGTGGCGCCGAGCGCAGTCAGGACCGTTCGGACGCCCATGGCGCGGAGCATCCGGATCACTTCGAGGATCTTCTTGGCGAGCTGCTTCTTCTCGGGCTCGGTACTGACCAGGATCTCTGCGCCCTCGTCGACGACCAGCATGATCTGCGGGATCTCGTGGCTGATCGGGAGGAGGTCGGTGTTCGCCTTGGCCATGAGGCCCTGGTAGGCCTTCTTGCGGTAGAGGCCGACGCGGAGGGCCGCATCCAGCATCAGGTTGGCCTCCTTGTAGGAGGCGGCCAGCCAGTCGATCCCCGGGCGCACGGGCTTGCCGTGGCCGCCCTCCAGCGCGGGCCGCACCCACGGCAGGCCCGCGGATCCGGCGTTGAGGTCGATGACCCAGGTCAAGATGTCGGTCGCGCGGGCGAACCCGGCCAGGATGACGTGGACCAGGTTCGTCTTGCCGGAGCCGGTGGGGCCGACGACCAGGGCGCACTGCTCGCGGAGGAAGGTGAGAATCTCCTCGGCATTGGTGCGGTAGCCCCACGGGATGCCGGTGTGGACCGACAGAGGGCTGTAGTCCTCGGGGTAGGCGACCGTGTCGGCGAGGACGTTCTTGGTAGTGACGTCGATCAGCACCCGGCCCTGGTCGACACCCGGCGACGCGGCCGCGGTGCAGCCGTGTGGGAGCCGGGCATCCGCCGACAGACGGGAGTTCTCCTTGGCGATCCGGTCGTAGGTCGTCCCGCCGGAGGGGAGTTCGGCGTCGATGGTGAACCCGGTCCCGGTCGGCCACATCTCCACCGCCAGGACACGGATCGTGATCCCGCAGACCCGCTGGATCCGGTCCACCCACTCCGCCGCGACCGCCCGCCGCTCCGCCGACAGTTCGCGGGCAACCTGACGCTCGGCAGCCTCCAGGGCCTCCAGCTCACGGGCCTCCTCGTAGAGGCCGGTGGCCCGGGCGGACGCCCCGATCCCCACCCCGAGCACCGCCAGGGAGCCGATCGATACCCAGTTCAGGGGACCGGTGGCCAGCGCCCAGGTCGTCCAGCCGGAGCCGAGGAGCCAGGACGCGGCGCGGGAGCTGATGGTGCGGGCCGCAAGCTTCTGGCGCAGGCCGGTGGCGGTGTGGCCGACGGCGCCAACGGCACCGACGGCCAGCGCCCAGCTGGGCGGCATGTGGGCGAGGGTGCCGACCGTGGCCAACGCATAGGCGCCGGTGGTCGCGGACAGGGCGCCGGTGACGGGCCCGTGTCCGGCGGCCCAGTCCAATGCCAGCCCGTTGTGGGTGACCGGGCTGGTCTTCGTCTTGGTGGCCATCAGACGTTCCAGCCCTTCTCGGCCTCGTAGCCGTTGCGGGGGTCCTCGAACCGGGCGATGTCCGCCTCGTGGGCCTCGCGGAAGGTCGGGCCGAGCTGCTCGGTGTAGTCCACGGTGTTGGTGACCATCTGGAAGAGGTCACCGAGCATGTCCGCGACGATCTTCTCGAACGGGAACTCGTTGTCGGAGCGCTCGGCGAGGATCCGCAGGATGTTCGCGATGGCCTGCAGCGCCTCCGGCAGGCCCTCCAGCATGGCCAGGATCTCCATGCAGTTCTCCGGCTCGTAGGACTGCGCGGCCTGCTCCATCTCGGCGGCCAGTTCCTCGAACCTGAACCCGGACACGTTCGACATCTGCTGTGCTCCTTCGGGGGTGGGAGGTGCGGGAACGTGCGTGGTGGGACGCTCCGCGCGGTCCCCGATCGGTTCGTCGGCGTCCTGCTCGGCCGCCGCCTGCTCGTCGGCGGCTTCCTCGTCGGCTTCCAGCTGGGCGCGGATCTCCTCGTCCCGGGCCTCGCGCAGGGCGCGGGCTCGGCCGACGAGGAAGGAGTAGAGGCGCCGGCCGGGGTTCATCAGCCAGGACCAGCCGAGCTTGCGGCCGAGCGGCGTCGTGGCCATCCCCACCAGCCCGGCCGCCCCGCCGAGGACAGCGGCCAGGGCGCGGCGGGCGTGGAAGCGGGCGGCCGACCGCAGCAGGGCCTTGCGGGCGGCCTTCTGGGTGGGGGCCTTCAGCTGCGCGGCCCGCTTACGGATTGCCGCCTCCCGCACTGCGTCCCGGCCGGCCGCAACCGCCCTGCCCGCACCGCGGTCCAGCGTCTTCCGGCCTGCCTGGACGGCCTTGTCGCGGACGGCGGCGGCCTTGGACATTCCCTTCGCGAGCGTCCTCGCGGCCGCGCCCTTGGGCTTGGCGAGGGCGGATGCCGCGCGGTTGGCAGCCTTGGCCTCCCGGCGGGAGTCCGCGACCTGCCGACGGGCCTGCGTGCTGGCCGCACGCTGCGCGGCCCGCGTGGGCGAGTCGCTACGGGCCTGCGCCCGCAGGTCCCGAACTTGCCCCGCACGGCCGCCGCCCAGCGCGCCCAGAGCCCGCCCGGCCCTGCCCTGGGCCGACGAGGTGCCCTTGCCCGCAGCGGGCTTGGAGGTGGTAGAGGGGCCGGCGGCCGCCCTTCCCCCGGTCCCAGCCCCGGCGCGGGAGAGCCCCTGTGCCCCGGCCTGAGTCGTCCGGGAGCGGGTGCCGGATCCGGTGCCCCGGCTGGTACGGGAGGCGGCGCCGGGCTGGGAGGGGACGCGGCCCAAGAGGCCACCCCCGCGCCGCCCGGCCGCCGCCTGGCCCGCGGCGTGGGCGCCGCCGGGGCTGGTCTTGGAACCGGGCTTGTTCTTGCCGGACTTGGTGACCTTGGTGTGCTGGCGGGCGGCGACGGCGGCGAGGGCGGCGGCGCCGGTCATCGCGAGGGCGGCGCCGGCCGGCCCCCCGGCCAGAGCGGCCGTCGCGACCAGCCCGGCCGCGCTGTTGACCCCGGAGAAGGCGAGCGGCACGACCGGGAACCCGCCCGGCGTGTGCTCCACCTCCTTCCGCGCCGCAGAAGGGCTGGTCTCGGCCTGCGGGGCCGGGGCGGGGGTGGTTTCTTCGGGAGGGGCCTGCGGTTCGATGACGGTCTCGGTCATGCTGAACGTGCTCCTTCAGGAGAAAGGGCCCGGCCGACGCTGTAGGAGGTGGGCGGCCGGGCCCTGCTGGCGGAGGGCTCAGAGCTGGTTGGGCTCCAGCGAGAAGAAGACGGTGTTGGCCTGGGACAGCTCCGGGCGCTCGGCGGCCAGGTGCCGCCGCAGCGAGACGAAGACGTCCTGACGGGTCGCCCCGGCGTGCGGGGTCCAGGTCCCGTACTGCGTGGTCGTGCACCGACCGGGCAACTCCAGGGTCAGGATCCAGTGGTGCGATCCCTGCGGCGGCGTGCTGTTCTGGCTGGTCACGAGGACTCCTGAAGAAGATCGGCGGGTGTGATGGGCGGGGTGTCGTGGCAGGGGACGCACTTGCCGAGCGAGGTCGGGATCACGTATCCGGCGTCCCGCTCGCAGGCCGGGCACCGGCGGCGGGCCGCGTTGGCCTTCGCGAGGGCAGCGGCCCGGCGGGCGGTCATCGGCCGCACCGGCCGGGCAAGGTCGATCCGGTAGAGGTAGGCGACCAGCGGGCCGCGCCCGCGGCGGGGCCGCTCGACCTGCGCGGCGACGTCCTGACCGCCGGGCCGGAGCCCGGCGGCGCGGAGCTGTCGGCGGGTGGCGAGCCCGTCCGGGGCCAGGCGCCACCGGTAGACGGGCAGGGCGGTCACCGGTCGAGGCGGTGGAGCGAGGCCCGGCAGGCGGTGGCGTGGTCGTTCGCGTTGCGGCGGGTGAACGGCAGGTTGTCGAGCATGCCGGAGCGGTCGCCGCAGCCATGGCAGCGCCAGGCCGAGCCCAGGGAGGCCCGCGTACCGATGACGTCGACGGCGGCGCCGAGCTGGTTGTGGAAGCGGATCAGGAGGTTGACCGGCTCGGCGGGGGCGGTGTTCGGGGAGATCTTCACGATGCTGCTCCTTCGAGGGCCGGGCGCGGGGCGGGGGCGGTGAGGTCGCGCAGTTCCTGGTAGCGGTTGGCGATCCATCCGGTGGACCAGCCGGTCAGCTCGACGGCCTGGCGCTGCGGGAGGCTGGCCGCGTACGCGGCCTGGACGATCTGCCGGGCCCGCGCTTCGGGAAGCTTCTCGGTGGCTGGGCCCGCGGCGAGCAGCGCGGCGCGCTCACGCTCCGCCCGCTCGGCCGCCTCCCGCTTGTCCCGTTCGGCCCTGCGCCGGTCTTCGGCCGCGCGCAGAGAAGCGGCCTGCCGCTCGGCGCGCTCACGGTCGGCCTTCTCCTGCTCACGCTCGCGCTCGCGGCGCTCACGCTCGTCCCGCTCGGCCTTCTCCTCCCGCCGGGCTGCCTCTGCGCGCTCGGCCTCTTCGCGGCGGATCCGGTCCCGACGCTCATCGGCTTCCCGGGCCAGCCTCGCCTCGTGCTCACGCTGCTCACGTGCCTGCGCCGCCTCGTGCTCACGGCGTTCACGCTCCGCCCGCAGCCGGTTCTCTTCACGCTCCGCGGCCGCCTGGGCTGCCGCGTCCCGCTTGGCCTGCTTGCGTGCCTCGGCGGCCAGTACCGCGGCGGTGAGGGCGCGACGGTAGGCCAGTCCGGCCTCTGCGGTGACGATCAGCAGCAGGGGCGCAACCGCATGGACCGCGACCCCCACCAGGTCTCCAGCCAGGGCAGAGGCTCCGACGTTCAGCAGGAGCGTCATGGCGCCGGTCATCCAGCGCAGGGCCACAGGCCACGGCCCCCCGTGTCCGCCCAGACGCGCCAGGACCGAGTCGAGGCGGACCACGATGAGCACCGCAGCATCCACGACGAGCGGCAGGATCGGGGCCGTCCAGTCCCACTCGTCGGGGGTGTGGGCTGCCATCAACGGCGTGACCGTGAGGATGGAGTAGAGCATCGCCCCACTCACGATCAGCCAGGTCCCGAATGCCAACGCGCGTTCCGATGAGCGCAGATGAGCGTCGCTCACGACCCACCCCCCACGACCGGAGAGACGCGGGCATGGGCGATCAGAACGACCGGCGAGGCCGGGTCGTCAATCCGCTCGCTGTCCTCAAGCCAGGACCACTCCCCGGCGCCCGTGAGCGCGTAGCCGAGTTCCGTGAGCACGCGTGAGCGCTCCTGAACGGTCGGCGCGATAGCCCCCGCGAAGTAGTGGGTCGGCCAGGCCAGGGAGCCGGGCAGCGCCACGTACAGACGCCACCGCTCATCTCGGTAGACCAGGTGCGCGCTGGCCGACGCGGGGAGGGCCTGGGGCACGCTGTTCATGCGGCATCCCCCGAGGCCGTCAGGCCGGCGGCACGGTTGGCGAGGTCCCGCCGGGCGTCCAGCACCCGGTGGCGGGCCCGGCGGATCCGACGGGCGTCGAACTCGGACGGGGTCCGGTCGAGCTGGGCGATGAGCGCGTCCAGCAGCTCGACCTCAGCCAGGACCAGCGGCATTTCGGTCTCGATCGCGTCCAGCTCCGCAGCCGTCGGCTCCAGGTCCGCCGGCAGGCTGGTAACGGGCTTCTGACGTGCAACGATGTGCTTCATGAGTCGTGTTCTCCCTAGCAGGTGGACGGCTCAAAGCGGCCCCGGTGCTCCAACACCGGGGCCGCACGCCGTTGAGACGGGGAAGTCGGGGTTCAGACGGTGGCAATGATCAGAGCCGCAACCAGCAGCCACAGGTGGTGGAAGGCCTGGTCCAGGGCGTAGGCCCCGGTTCCCAGGTGTGCGGCCGGCTTGCTTTCGGCGGTGACCGGGTGCAGGGGGTGAGCCCCGGTGCCCAGGCCGTAGAAGTCCGCGAGCCCACAGACCTTGGCGAGACGGGCCAGCGTCGAGCGGCGATCCGCCCACCAGTGCGTCACCGCGTCCACGCCGAGCCCGGCCACCAGGCCGGCCAGCGACAGGCGCAGGTCCAGCAGCAGGGCGACCGGCAGCAGGACAACCAGCTTCGTGACGGTCAAGGTGGCCACGTGCCGGGCGTCGGCCAGACGGCCGGTCCAGCCGGGTTTGCCCTTATCAGCGGACTGGCGGGAGGTCTGCACCCAGTGGTCACCCACGCTGTGAGCGACGTACAGGGCGACGAAAACAGGAGCGAACGTTGCAGCGTGCACGAGGACTCCAGACGAGAACGGTCGAAGAAGTGAGACTGATGCCGGACGTTCGGGCTGGTCAGTCGTCCTCGCCGAACTCGTCGGGGTTGACCTGGCGGTCCAGGTCGTAGTGCAGGCTGTCGGCCGCCTTGGTGACCCACTCGCCGAGGTTGGCGACCCGCCGGTACCGCGCGAGCCGCAGCTCCTCGGTCAGCACCGGGACGGTCAGCTCGTCCGCGATGCCGGCCAGGTCCCGCAGGATCCGGCCCAGCTCGCCGGCGGACACGGTGCTCGGGCCGGGGAGGTCCTCCCCGTCACGGATGCTCATGGGTACTCCCACGTCAGCAGGGGTGGAGCGGAAATCCGGCTCCCCGCCACTCCGCCCGTACGACGCCAAAAGGCGCCAGACGGGCGGAGGAGGCAGCCGGCCGCAGCGCTAGCGGCGCTGCGGTGGGTGGTAGGTGACGCGAGGGGCGCGGCCGGTCGTACCGGTCCAGCACGGCCGGCGCCCGCGGATGTCGTTGGAACACGGAAACCTCCACGCTGGAGGGGCAGGGCTTCGCCGAACGCCATTGCCACGGCGCTCCGGTCCCGAGCCTGAGATCGGTGCGTCATCGTCACTGCTCTGACGCCAGCAGGCGGCCTGCACGAATCGGTGCAGGATGGCGTGCCGCCGACGACATCACCCGGTCGCCGCGGGGGCGGTCTCACTCTTGCCGCCACGTGCGTTGGGGCCCCGCTGTACATCCCCACACCCGAGTCCGGGTGGCGCTTGCCAAGCGCGTAGGGGAAGCCGGCGTTCATCACGGCCGTTTGCCCCCGGACCCTCGCCCTAGGCACCTACCGCGACCGCCGACTCGCGTCAGCCCCGCACGATCACTGTTCAGTTCTCAAGGAACCACTCACGCATCCATGCAGGTCAGCACGAAGTAGCTGCGCTCAACGCATGAGATACATGCTTGAACATGTATCTCAGCTTGGCCGTCTCGATTGCGGCTGTCAAGCTCTTCGCTTCAACCGAGTCGCCGTGCGATGTGCCATCAGAGTGCCGCCGGAGCCATGGACGAAGTCACCGCGGTCCTGGACGACTTGGGACGTCCTCGGTAGCGTTCCGGGAGTCGAGTACGTCCCTGGACGTCCCTGGGAGTGGCATGGCCAACGAGCGCTTACGATCCGCGATGTTGACCCAAGGTGTGGCAGTGGAAGCGCTGGCCGCGCACGTGGGCGTGGACCCGAAGACCGTCGAGAGGTGGATCACCAAAGGTCGAGCCCCATACCGCCGCCACCGCCTGGCCATCGCCGCGCTGCTGCGCGAGGACGAGACCTACCTTTGGCCTGAGGGGCTGCCTGAGACGCAGCGTCAGGACGCCGCGGACGCAGAAGTGCTGAAGGTCTACCCTCATCGCTCCTATGTGCCGCCCGAACTGTGGCTACAGCTGTTCGGCAGGGCTGAGCGAGAAATTGGCGTACTGGTGCACGCGGGAGTCTTCCTGGCTGAGAACCCCCGATGGCCGCGGCTTCTGCGAGCCAAGGCGGCCTCAGGGGTCAAGGCGCGCATCCTGCTGGGTGATCCGGACGGCCCTGAGATTCAGCGCCGAGGCGAGGAGGAGGAAATCGGCGAAGGCGTCGCGTACAAGGTCCGCGAAGTGATGAAGCTGTACCGCCCCCTCTACTCGGTACCTGGAATCGAATTCCGTCTCCACCGGTCGACCCTGCACAACTCGCTGTACCGGTCGGATGACGAGTGGCTGGTGAACACCCAGGTCTACGGAGTGAGCGCCCCCTTGACGCCCGTCCTCCACCTACGCCGCGTAGCTGGCGCGGAGCTGGTCTCGACGTACCAGCAGAGTTTCGAGAAGGTCTGGACCCAAGCCGTACCGCTGGAAAGGCAACCATGAGCCGCCGCACCGACTACTTCAACGACCCCGAGGCCCCGAAGGCCAACAGCATCGTGCCTGCGGTTACCGCGTTCGTCGTCAACGACGCCGGCGAGGTTCTGTTGGAGCGACGGTCCGACAATGGCCGGTGGGGTATGCCCGGGGGCGTGCAAGAGATCGGCGAAAACATCGCGGGCACCGTCGCCCGCGAGGTCTTGGAAGAGACCGGAATAACGGTGGAAGTCGTGGGCCTGGTAGGCGTCTTCACCGATCCGGGCCACGTCATCGCATTCGCGGACGGAGAGGTCCGCCAGGAGTTCTCGCTGTGCTTCCGGGCGCGGCCGGTGAGTGGTGAGATCAAGGTGAGTTCGGAGTCCCTGGAAGTTCGCTGGGTCCCCCGGTCGGAAGTCGATTCGCTCGACATGTCCCCGACCACGCGACGGCGACTCGAAGAGGGTTTCCGCGATGCCCCGACCCCCCTGATCAGCTGATTCCCAGCACCGCCGCTTCAGCACTCCGTTGACGCACACGTGCCACCCTGGCCAGCAGCTCGGGGCGGGCCGCAGAGACAGCCCGGTAGACGACGTGATCAGGGCCGTAGCGGTCTAGGACCTCCACCAGCCGATCGGCCGGGTCCACCAGCGCGCCGACCGGGCTACTCGTGAGATCGCAGTAGGTGATGGCGTCCACCAGCTCCGGTTCCGCCGGCCCGAACTCATCCAGCGCGTCGGACAGTCCCAGCTCGGACGCTTCCCAGGGAGACGACGTGTGGAAGGCCACGAGACTGCACAGGCGGCTGTCCGCGCCCACCACGTCACGGAGGTAGCGCGCGCCATCGATCATGTGCTGGCCGGTGTCGACAGCCGCCGCGGCGTAGCCGACATCGTGGGCGATGGCCGCCGCGGCCAGCAGCTCGGCGTCCTCGCCCAGAGCCGGGGCCAGGGTCAGAGCCTGTGAGTACACCCGCCGGGAGTGAGCCCACCGCTTCGGCAGACTCTCGGCGAGCAAGTCCTCGGCCAGGTCGTGAGCCCACTTGGCCAGGTGCATGTGGATACCTCCGGGAGTCTCTTGCGGGTTATGGGGTGGGGCTGACGAATCTGCCCGCCCCCTGCTGAGCCCTGATGTGCCCGGCGGTCTCCAGCTCTCGGACCGCCCGGCGGATGGTGCCTCGGGCAACGCCGTAGGTCGCGGCCAGCTCAGCCTCGCTGGGCAGACGGGAGCCGGCGGGGAGGACTCCCTCCTGGATCTGGCGCAGCAGGTCGGCCCTGATGCGCGCGTAGGGGGCTTGCCCGGTGCCCCCGGAGACCTGCCTCCCCACTCCTGCGACGGTGGCGACGCCCCCGGACTCCTCCAGGGCACGCAGGGCCCGCCGCACGGTCGTGCGGGCGACGCCGAACTCACGCCCGATCTCGGCCTCGGATGGGAGGCCGTCGGCGTAGACGCCTTCGGCGATCCTCGCTCGCAGTGCCTCAGAGATGAGCAGGTACGTTCCTCGCGGGCTCGCCTGCGGCACGCGGCCTCACTCTCCTGGGACTCGGCGGGAAAAGTCGACAACCCCCAGCTTCGCACGCTGGGAGCTGTCTGCTGCGACTCTCCTGCCCAGCCCAGAGCGGAGGATAGGTGAACTGTTCAGGCGTCGTCGTCCTCTGCGGCCGCCCGGTGGGCGTCGTATGCCTTCCAGGCACGCTCCAGGGTGTCGATGGCCCTAGGAATGGCTCCCCGTTCTTCCAGGTAGGCGATCTGTCCGGGGAGCCCCTTGCGGGAGGGCCAGTCCGGATCGGCGGAGACGTCTCGTGCCAGATCGCCGATTGCGGAGTCGTCTTTGCGGTGGGTCTTCAACCAGGTCGTGAAGCTCTGATGCTTGGCCATAGCGCCATCCTTCCGCCGACACGCTCGGCCCAACCTCGATTCCCCGTGCTGCCTGGGGCATCGGACAGCTGGGCGTCTCGCAGGGAGCCAAGCGGTGGATGAATGCACAGGTCAGCCGGGCAGTGATCCGTCTCAGTTTCCGTCTCATTCACCCCCGCCCGGAGTCGTTCACGACGGTCCGTCCACCGGGCTGAAATCCCGAGACGAACGAGGTCGAACGGAACCGACTCGGCCGGCAAGCCACGCGGACAAACCTGCAAAGCGGGTTACGCCGGTTCGATTCCGGTCACGGCCTCGGGGAGGAAGCCGAAGGCCGTCCGGGGGGGCTCCCCCGGACGGCCTTTGTCCTTCAGCCCGTCGGCAGGTCCCCGGCCCGGGCCGGCAGGCCACCGTCGTCCACGCACCGGAGCTCCTTCGCCACGGCGAGGGCGGCGGAGTGGGTGATGGTGAGGTAGTCGGGGCGGAGGACGTCCTCGCCCTTGCTCTCGTGCCACCGGTCCTGGAAGAGAAGTCCGACCCGCAAGGGGGCCTCCGGTGTGGAGCCGACACGGGGGCTGACGCAGTCGTAGGCCAGGTACATGGCCTTCTCCTTCGGCGCAGAGACCTGCACGCCGTGATCGCTCGCGTCCAAAAGATCATCCCACTTGCTGGAAGCGGTAAACCGCAAAAGCGCCGACGGGGTGTGAGGTTCCCTGTCCGACCCCCAAACCTCACACGTCGACTGGGGCATCGCCCGGATCCTGTCGCCAGACCTGTACGCGTCCTCCATCACCTGCGCGACGGCCCTGACGTTCGGGTTCCATTTTTCGTTCCGGAGCTGGAACTCCGTTGATTCGAGGACCCGCTCCAGCGCCTTCCCGCCGTCTCCGGAAAACAGGCCGACGCAGGCCTGATCAGCCGAGACCTTCTTCACGGTCGGCATGGGGGCCCGTTGCTCCGACGCCTCACCAGAGCATCCCACCACCGCAACGGCGAAGAGGACCAGGCCCCCTAGTGGGGACCTCGGCCTTCTGCCATTCACTTGACACCCTTGGTCTGAGACTCGTGGCCTTGCTGGCGGCTGATGGAGTTGCCCTGCTCGTAGCCGATGCGCATCGACTCGACGAAGTCGTTTCCGAAGTCACTGTTGGGATCGACATCATGACGCTCCATGAACGCCCTCATGGGCGCCTCGGCGCTGTACTCCCCAGCCTGGAACATCGCCTTGTTGGCGTCATGCGTCTCGCCGTCGATCTTGTCCTTGTGCTCCTCCTTGACCTCGTCAGACCATTCCCCGATAACTTGCCCCGCTGCCTGTTCTACGAGACCCGTACCGGTATCCACTGCCAGGGGGACGACGACGGCTGCCACACCTGCGGCCGCTGCCGTGGCGGGCAGGAAGGCAACTCCTGCCGCGATGGCAGCCGTGGTGCCGAACCCGATCCACGAGGAACTCTGTTCATGCGCCTTCTCATACGCCTCGTGCTTCTTCTCGGCGACTCCCGTGACCTGGCTCGCCCGGGATTCGTCGAGGATGCCCTGCACCTCGGCGCTGGTACGGATCGTCGCCCGCGCCCGGCCCTCGTCGATCGCACCATCATGCACCCCCTGGCTCTCCAGGACGCTAGCCGAATAGACGCGCTCGGCGGTCGACACCGTAGCGTAGGCATCAGGGTGCTGTCCCAGGGCGGCCAGGAGGTCACGGGCACCACTGCGTTCGAAGTTCGCGTGCGCCTGTCCATCTCCTGCCGGAGGGGCAAAGACGCTGCGCTGCCCTTCCTTACTCAGTGCTTGGTTGACGTCGTCGATATAGCCGGCGGTCATGTTTCCAAGGCTGTCCGCGAGGACCTCGTGCTGCTTGAGCAGTCCGGCATCACCGCCGTATTTCAGCGCTACAGCCTCCATGACGTGCGCCCCGGCCACGCTCCGGTGGAGCTCGGGCTTGGGATCGTCCCAGGCATGGCCAAGAGTGGCCGCTTCCAAGGCGTGCCCCAATGCATCGGGCATGTAGTTGGCGACCTTGCTCAAGTCGTCAGGGTTCATGCCCTCCATGTCGACGGTGGAGCGGTACTTCTCGTTGGCGAAGAAGTCGAGGTAGCTCTCGAATGGCTTCCCCTTCCCGTCCGTACCCAAGTCCGCGCGCCCGGACTTCTCAGTGCCGTCCTGGTTATAGGCGTGAGAGTGGTTCTCGGGGTCGAAGAACCGGGCCGACGCCTCCGGGCTGTGGCCCAGCGCCTCCAGGAAGCTGACCACCGGGTCGTAGCCCGCTCCGTTGAGCCCGGAGGGGTTCAGCATGTTCTTGCCGTAGCCGTTGAGCTGGCGGGTTCCGGTGAAGAAGTCCGGGTTCTTGGCGTGGATCTGCGTCGCGTGCTCCGCGATCGGGACCAGGAACTTCGGGTCGTAGTTCCCGTAGCGCATGATGCCGCCAAGCAGCTGGTAACCGTACGGCGGGTTCTGGTCGTAGCGGGCGACGGGGATCTGCTGGGTGCCCAGCTTCCGGAGCTCGGCCGCGTAACTGTCGGGCAGGTGGGGTTCGGTGGTGGATCGGGTGGCGGTGGCCAGGTTGAAGCCGAGGTTCCGCTGGAGCTCCTGGACGTCCTTCAGGCGCTGCTCGTCGAGCTTGCCGTACTCGAAGGTGTCGGTCGACATGGCGCCGAAGAACTGGAGCGCGCCCTTGGGGCCGAGGTTCCCGTAGAAGGCGGTGGAGAACTCGGGGACCTTGGCATTGTCGGCCAGCAGTTCGTTGAGTTCCGTCAGCTCGGCGTGCGAGAGGCTACGGCCCTTCCTGGCGAGGTCGGTCGCGCGGCCGGCCTGTTCGGCGGTGAGGCCGGAGTACTTCGGGGCGCTGAAGTTGTGGTCCTCGGCGAGGTTGGCGTTGAGGAGGCGGGCGAGGGACTGGTCGACGTCGTCGCAGGAGTCGATGGCGGCGTCGACCTTCGCCTGCCACAGGGGCCGGTTGACGCGGAGGGACTCCTGGTAGTCCGGATCGTGCCGGGCCGCGTCGCGGTCCGCCTCGGTGGTCAGCGGCAGCGGCTCGACCTTGCCCCTGGCGTCCACCCGGAAGCCGGCGGCGGGGGCCTCTTCCTCGGCGATCTTCCGCAGCCGCTCGCGGGAGGAGGTGAAGGCGTCGTGACCCTGGGTGAGCGCGTGATGGATGCCCTTGGCTTCCTTGGCCGCGTCCTGGAACTCCTTGGCCGTCTTGTCGACGAACGGCCGCGCCACGCCCGCGGTGACCCCGCTCCATTCGGCCTGGTCGGACTTGGCCTTCATGCCGTTGCGGGCGGCCTCGGCCAGCTCCTCCAGCTTGGCTGCCAGCGCCTGCCAGTCGCGGACGGCGGTGGCGAGCGGGCCGATGGGGGCGTTCAGGACGTTCTCGTAGGTCAGCACGGCTACGAGAGGTACTGGTCGATCTTGGACGCCGTGAACTCGGCGTAGAGCCGCTGCTCTTCCTTGGCGTGGGAGGAGAGGGAATAGTCGAGGCCGTTGGAGATCTGGGCGCAGGCGGCGACGAGGGTCTTGACCTGGCTCTCCCAGCGGCTGTTCGCCTTGGCGAGGGCGGCCCCGCTGGCGAAGCCTTCCCGCGCGAGGGCGGAAGCGGCTTCGGCGGAGGCGGTGGCGGCGTGGCGGCCGTCGGTCTGGAGGCGGGAGTGGAGCTTGTACGCCTCGCTGCCGACGGCACCGATGTGGTCCTGGTTGAGGGCGAGGTCGGCGGTGGAGCCGGGTGCGGCTCCGGCGTGGTCTAGCCGCAGGGCCGCGTTGGCGGCGGCGGTGGCGCGCGCCGTGGCCCATTCCTCGTCGAAGGACATCCGGTGCGCTCCACTCCCGTGCGGGTTCAGGTCAGCGGTGGGCCGCCCTGCGTACGACGACCGCCGTGACGGCACCACCGATGAGGACGCAGGCCCCGAGCCCGAGGGCGATCCAGGTCCAGCTGCTGCCGTCGCCCTTGTCTACCGCAGCGGAGGCCTGCGGCGCCTGCGACGGTGTGATCTTTCCCCCGGTCGAGGGAACGGGCGTGTCCTTGGCTGCCGCCGCGGCGAGATCGGGGAGGGGGTACACGTCCGGCGGTCCGGGATCACCGGGGGTGGGCAGCGCGACGCGGGGGCGGACGACGCCGTAGCCGATGTAGTCGTTCCGCTCGACGCCGTCCACGGGCTTGCCGGCGGTGTTGAGGAGGACCCGGAGGACCTGGTTGTTGGTCCAGGTGGGGTGGGCGGACCAGAGGAGGGCGGCGGAGGCGGAGGCTAGGGCTGTGGCGTCGCTGGTGCCGTGGCTCTTGCACAGCTCTGATTTGCCTGCGCACGCAGTCACAATGTCGATGCCGGGGGCAGACAGGTCGACTTGCGGCCCGTGCTGAGACTCCTTTGTGGCACCACCGTCGGGCCCCACGGCCCCGACGCCTACAACGCCAGGAGTGGCGCCTGGATATTCAACCCAGTTGGTCGTGTTGCCATCGTTCCCCACCGCAGCGAAGATCAACTTCCCTTTGGAAAGCGCATATCTCACGGCCTCGGCACGTAGCCGGTCATCATTTACCGAGCCGTCTACACCGAGGGAAATGTTGATAATCTTGGCATTCGAATCCGCGGCATACCGAATGGCAGAGGCCCAGATCGGAGTCGAAGGACTTAGGTCCAGCGGCACCCGGATAGGAAGAATTTTCGCCCCAGGTGCCAGCCCGTAAGCTCCGTCACCGCTCGGATGTTTACCCGAGCCTGCGATCACTGCAGCGATGCCCGTGCCGTGCTTGTTGTAGTCGTTGCGCTCGTCTCCCTCATAGCCCGCTTGGCCAGCCGCAAAATCCTTGCCCCGAAGAACCTGGCCTTCAAGTTCCGGGACCCGCCCAACGCCACCATCGATCACCGCGACAGTTACGCCTTCACCGGTGCTGGCCTTCCAGATTTCATCCGCTTTCATGGCATCGAGATGCCACTGCTGCTCTCGGATGGTCTGCGCATGGGCTGGCGTCGCGGCGACCCCAGCCAACAACAGACCCACCAGGGCCGAGGTCGCCTTTCGCATGCGCATCTCTTGCTTATCCGTTCAGCTCAGTCGATCACCGGCGGGACAACGCGACGGTTGCCCTGCCAGGTCTCTTCGTCTTCCGAAAGGTAGTCGGGCCGATCTCCACCATTTCCTTGGCTCCGCTTGCCCGGACTCGGAACACCGGGTCCAGCGTGGCCCGTTGCTCCAACTCCAGGCGCATTGCGCACGAGACCAGATCCCCCTTGGGTGAATGGCTGGCTGGCTGACTGTCGACCGCCGACAACGCCACCGCGCTCCATCGCGAGCCGACGACCTGCGGTCGGACCACCAGGGGTGCCGTGCGCTCCGCCGAGACCGCCACCCATCGCGCCGGGGACGGGTCGGCCGCCGGCATGCGGGCCTTCTGCACCGATGACGGTGCCGCGTGGGATGCCAGCACTGGTCCCCCCACTGGAAATTGGCCGACCGCTGACAATCCCGGCGTCGCGCGGGGGCGGAACGGGTACTCCACCAGCCCTGCCACCGATGCCAACCGGCAGCGGGCCTCCTCCCAGTTTGGGGGCTCCTCCGACCGGCGGAAGTGTCACACGCGGGACAGGGCCATTGGGAGAAGTCCACCCCCCAGGTACAACAGGCCCAGGTCCAACCGGCGCGGGTCCAGCGGGCAGGTTTGGCGCTGGCGTCAGACCCCTGTCTGGCAACGTCGCAACGTGGTCGAGGTCGACGTCCACGGTGTGGTCTGGCGTGACCGGCGGCAAAACCTGAGCTGGCCCAGTCACCGGAGGCAAGGAACCGCCAGACCCTGACGGGCTACCAGAACTTCTGGCGGCCGCACCCGAGGGATCGACTTCTTGGGGAGCTGAGGAGGTATAGGCGCTCCCGCCTGCACCAGAGCCACCGCCAGAACCGCCACTCGGGCGCTCCAAGTAGGTTTGCTCGCCACGCCCTGGGTCAAACTCCGGCGGTGGCGGCGGAAACGTCGGGGGCTCCGCTCGGCCCAGTTGGGTCGCCGAGGCGTCGTAGGACTGGGCCAGCTTTGTCAGTTGCTGGACCGCTTGTTCGTGGTCGGCCGTCAGTTTGGCGTGGGCCGTCTGGCCGATCTGCTGTGCGTCCGGGTCGTTGTGGTACGTGCGGGCCGCCTGCAGGTTGTCGGCAGCCGCCTTGTCGTACTTGGGGGTGTTGGCCTTGACCTCGACCATCGTCTGAGCGGCATGCGTCATCCACTGGCTGCCCACATCGCTGTACTTGCCTAGCGTCAGCGTGGCGTTGCCCGCGCTATTCACCCACTCCTGGAACGCGTGGGCCGCCTCGCCCTCCCAGCCCTTGACCTGGTGGCGTTTCAGGCTGTCGCCGATCTCGTTGAGCGCCTTCGCCGCGTCCGCCAGCTGCGTGGCGCGCGTCTTGACCGTCTCCGGGTCGAGAGAGGCGATCATTGCGAGCAGCTGCTCGTGCGAATAGCCCTCGAAGTCCGTCGTCGCCATCAGATCGTGCCCTTCGACGTGCTCGGAGTCGGGGTGGGGGAGCTCTGGTGTTTCTGGGATTCTTTCTGCTGCTGGACGAGGGGGTCGCGGTCCTTGACGTACTCCTCCTTCGAGCGCTGGATGAGGGCCCGCATCCGCGCCCGCGTCTCCTCATCCACGCCGCCGTATTCCTTGCCCGTCATCTGGATGGCAATGCCGAGCGCCTCGATCTGCCCTGCTAGCCCCTTAGACAGCTTCTGAAGCTCGCTGTGGACTGTGTCGTACGCCTTGAACAGAGCCTCCGCCTCCGCGAAGCCCGTACCGAAGGTGCCGGCGGGGAGGGTGCCGTGGGCGAGTTTGCCGGCGTCCGCCTCCGAGCCGTCCAACTTCTTCAGCAGCGCGTCGACCCGATTCTTGTAGTCGGTCATCGACTCGTACTCGACCTCAAGCGCCTGCGCCTGGCGCATCACCGCGTCCGCCAGGCCTCCGGCTACGCCGATGCCCAGCAGCCCCGGAGCATTGTCCGTTGCCACGTTGTCCTCCCCCGCACTCCCCGTACCGCGTCTCCCCTCACTCTAACGACCGGCACCGACGGCAAGGTGGGGCAGGCCGCTACGAGTTGGGCGCCGCCACCGCCGCCGATGGCCGGATCGGGATCCTGTTCACGGGCCTGCCCGTCGCCGCGCGCACCGCCGACGCCACCGCCGCCGGGGTCGTGACCACCGGGACCGCACTCGCCGCCTTCGCCCCGAAGGGGGCCACGACGTCCCGTTCCTCCACCAGCCGGACGATCCGCACCGCCGGGGCGTCCAGGGACGTCGGCAGGGCGTAGCCCGTCAGGTCGGGGTGGCGGACCAGGCCGGCGACCGAGCGGAGGTTCTCCGTCAGCGCCGCGCCGACGCCCTGCGTGACGCCCGCTTCGATACGGGCCTCCAGCTGCCGGGGGTTGAGGACCCGGCCGACGTCCTGCGCGACGGCCAGCTCCACCACCCGGACCGTGCCGAGTTCGATGTCCACGTCGACCACCGCGCGGATCGCGCAGAAGGCCAGGCCCACGAAGGCGTCGCCCTGGCCGTGGTCGTCGAGCGGCTCCGTCGGGTGCGGGCGGCACTGGGCCGTCGCCCAGAGCTCCTTGCCCTCTATGGCCTCCGCCACCGAGAGGGAGAAGGCGCCGTCGTACGACGTGATCCGGCCGTCCTGGATCTGCAGCAGTTCGGTGGACATGCCGAGCTTGTGGGCCATCGGCTGGAGGAGCTGCGTGCGGACCATCTTCGCGGCCCGCTCGACGGCCCCGCCCGAGACCCACGTGTGGCGGCCGTGGGCGGAGGGGCCCGCGGGCGGCTGGTCGGTGTCGACGGGGGCGCAGGTCACCTCGTCGATGCCGAGGACCTCCTGGACGATCTGGCGGGCGAGCGTGGCGAAGCCCTGGCCGGTGTCGACGGCCGCGCAGATGACGGTGGCGGTGCCGCCGACCACCTTCACGGTGGCGGTGGACACCTCGTCGGCGCCCTCCGCGCCGAGCATGTGGACCATGCCCACGCCGTAGCCGACGCCGCGCCGCACCGCGCCGGGCTCGCCGGCGCCCTCGGGGCCGCCGGGCAGCAGCCAGTCCTCCTCCGGGGTGTCCTTGGGGAGGGAGGGGAGGGGGAAGTCGCGTACCGAGCGGAGGAGTTCCGCCACGGGGGCCGGGCAGGTCACCGTCTGGCCCGTGGGGAGGAGGTCGCCGGTGGCGAGGGCGTTGCGCAGGCGCAGCTCCGCGCCGTCGATGCCGAGGGCGGCCGCGAGTTTGTCCATCTGGCCCTCGTAGGCCGCGCAGACCTGCATGGCGCCCTCGCCGCGCACGTGGCCGGAGGGCGGGTTGTTCGTGCGGACCGCCCAGCCCTCCACGAAGGCGTGCGGGACGACGTACGGGCCGCACGCGAACGCCACCGCCGCCGCGAGGGACTCGGCGGAGGCGTCGGCGTAGGCGCCGGCGTCCATCAGGATCTGCGCCTCGACCTTGACCAGTCGGCCCTCGGCGTCCGCGTGGTGGCGGTAGCGCAGCAGGGTCGGGTGGCGGTGGGCGTGGCCGAGGAAGGACTCCTCGCGGGTGGCGGCCAGTTTGACCGGGCAGCCGGTGCGCAGGGCGAGGAGGCCGAGCGGGAGCTGGAAGGCGGGGTCCTCGCGGTCGGCGGTGGCGCCGGGGACGCCGGTGACGACGACGCGGACGCGGTCCGGGTCGAGGCCGAAGCAGGCGGCGGCGAGGTCGCGGTCGGTGTGCGGGTCGGTGGAGGCGGTGTAGATCTCGACTCCGCCGTCGGGGCGGGGCACGGCGAGGCCGGCCTCGGCGCCGATGGGGGCCGGGTCCTGGCGGCCGATGCGGTAGAGGCCCTCGACGACCACCTCGCCGGTGGCCTCGGGGTCGCCGTAGCGCAGCGGGATGTGCCGGATCAGGTTGCCGTCCGGGTGGAGCGGGGCGGCGCCGAACGACTGCTCGGGGTCGGTCACGGCGTCGAGGAGCTCGTACTCGACGGCGATGGCGGCGGCGGCGAGACGGGCCGTGTCGGGGTGGTCGGCGGCCACGGCGGCGATGGGCTCGCCGTGGTGGCGCACGACGTCGTGGGCGAAGACCGGCCGGTCGGCGATGCGGCGGCCGTGGGTGGTGGCGCCGGGGACGTCGGCGTGGGTGATGACGGCGCGCACGCCCGGCATCTCGGCGGCGGCCGAGGTGTCGATGGAGCGGATGCGGGCGTGGGCGTGCGGGGAGCGCAGCACGGCAGCCCACAGCAGGCCCTCGGCCCACAGGTCGGCGGCGTAGGGGAAGGTGCCCTCGGCCTTGGCACGGGTGTCCGCCGGGGGGACGGAGGCCCCGATGCCGCGCGCGGGGCGCTGCTGGTCGCCGCCGCCGTCACCGTCGCCGTCGGCGCCGCCGTTCAGCGTCGCCATGGTCATGGTGGTGGTCGTGGTGGTCGTCGCCGTGGCCGCGTCCTGCCCGCTCACGCCATGCCTCCGTTGTGGTGGATCCCGTCGAAGCCGATGCCGTTGCCGATGCCGTTGCCGTTGGTGTCGTGCGGGCCGCCGTGGGTGCCGTCGAAGGCGTGCGGGCCGGGGGCCGCGGGGCCCGGGATGCCGTTCGGGCCGGTCGCGTCGAGGGCGCCGAACGCGTCGAAGCCGCCCGCGGCGCCGGCCGCGTCGAAGCCGTTGCCGCCCAAGGTGCCGTTCGGGCCCGGCGCCGCCGCGTCGAAAGCGCCCGACGCGTCGAAGCCGTTGCCGCCGAGGGTGCCGTTCGGGCCGGGGGGCGTCGCGTCGAAGCCGTGTCCGGTGAAGGGGGTGTCGAAGCCGTGGACGCCACCCTCGCCCGGCTGTGCCTGGTGCGGGATGAGGGGTTCCGCCGGGGACTCGGCCGCCTGCGCGGCCGTCGCCTCGCGCTCCGCGATGACCTCGCGGACCGCCCCGATGACGCCCTTGTAGCCGGAGCAGCGGCAGAGGTTGCCGCACAGCGCCTGCCGGGTCTCCAGGTCGCTGGGGGCGTGGTTGCCCTCCAGCAGGTCATGGATGGTCATGGCCATGCCGGGCACGCAGAAACCGCACTGCACCCCGCCCGACCTGCACAACGCCTGCTGCACGTCCGAGAGTTCCCCGCCCTGGGCGAGTCCCTCCACCGTGCGGACCTCGGAGCCGGCCGCCGTCGCCGCCGGGACCAGGCAGGAGGCGACGAGGCGCCCGTCGACCTGGACCGCGCAGGCCCCGCACTCGCCCTGCGAGCAGCCGTCCTTGGCGCCGGCCAGGCCGAGCCGCTCGCGCAGCACGTAGAGCAGGGACTCGCCGATCCAGGCGCCGGTGACGGGCCGGTCGGCGCCGTTGACACGCAGGACGTACGAAGCGGACGGGTGCTCGTGATGCGCGACGGCGGGGTGCCGTTCCTCCTCGTACGACGCCTCCCCGAGCGGGAACTCCCCGGTGTCGTGCCCGGCCGGGGCCGGCACGGCGCTGTCGGCGGTGTCCTCACCCGGCGCGGGCGCGGCCTCCGCTTCGGCGGGGGCGCCGGCCCCCTCCCCGAAGCCGTGCCCGTGCGTCCCGCCCGGTACCGGGGCGGGGGCGGACCCCTCCCCCGGAACGGCGTCGGCGTCGGCGCCCTCGGCCTCCGCCGGGCGCGGCCGCTCGTCCCCGGCCGGGGGCTGCGCCGTGCCGTGGCCGTGGGATGCCTCGATGTCCGGGGCAGCCTCCAGCACCGACTCGGGCTCCGGCCCGGCCTGGGGGTAGCCCTCGGGCAGCGGGGTCCCGACACCGGGACCGCCCAGCACCCTCGGCCCGCGCCCCGGCGCCCCGGCTCCCGCCGCGTGCGCACCCGGGGCACCGTCGCCCGGCAGCACCCCGGAGCTCAGCGGCGCCCCGGCCCCGGCCGCCACGGCCTCCGCACCCGGCCCACCCGGCCCGCCCGACCCCGCGGCCACCGCCCAGGGCGCCTGGGCCCCGCCGGGCAGCGTCGCCGGGGCGCCGCCCCAGCCGCCGTCCGGCCCGCCGACCCGGAACTCCCCGGTCCCGCCGGGCACCTCACCACCGTGCCCGGCACCACCGTGCCCGGCACCGGCACCACCGCCGTCACCCGAGCCGAGCCCGAGCCCGTCGGAGCCGCCAACACCCGCCGCACCACCGGCACCATCAGCACCCGCACCGGCACCCGCACCCACACCGCCGCCCGTGAGGTCGGCCGGCAGCGTCCAGTGCCCGGTGGCCGAAGCCTCCTCGTCCCGGTGCAGCGCGTCCGGGAACTGCCATTCGGCCGTCGCCCCCGAATCCGTATCCGTCCCGGCGTGCGGGTCGGCGTAGGGCTGCACGTGCCGCTGCTCCGCGAACCCGACGGGCTCCGCGCGCTCCACGAACTCCGCGGGCTGCGCGAACTGCACGGACTCCGCGTGCCCCGCGAATTCCCCGGGCCCCGCGAACTCGCCAGGTCCCGCGAACTCGCCAGGCCCCGCGAACTCCCCGTGTCCCGCGAATTGCCCGTGCCCCGCGAAGTCCCCGGGCCCCGCGTGCTGCGCGGCCCCGTGGGCGCCCGCGTGGGAGGCCAGGTGGGAGCCGGGCTGCGCCCCCGCGTGGGCGGTGCCCGGCTGGGCGCCGCCGCGGAACTCCGCGGGCGCCTCCGGCTCGGCGGGCGCGAAAGCGGCCGCCACCGACGCCGGAAGCGGGATGGACGCCGGGATCGGTCCGCGGGCCGGAGCGGCCGCGTCCGCGGCGGGGCCCTGGCCGGGCGCGCCGCCCACCTCGGGCCACTGGACCGGCATCGCCCAGGTCCCGGTGGCGCTGGGGTCCGTACTGCCGGACGAACCCAGCGGCATGATCATCGGGGGCGGCACGAAGCCGTGTCCGGGCGCCGCCAGGGGCTCCCCGGTGTCGAGGGCGTCCAGCATGTCCTGCGGCAGCTGGACGAAGGCGGTGGCGTCGGAGTCGTAGTCGCCCCCCTGGGGCACCGGCTCCCAGCCCCAGCCGGCCCCCGCGCCGCCGCCGTCGCCCATGTTCCCCGCGTTCCCCGTGTTCGTGTTCCCCGTGTCCCCGGTCGTTCCGCTCACGTTCTCGTTCTCACTCATGAGGTCAGCGCCCTCCCCAGGGCCCTGCGCGCCAGCACGGCGACGGTCCGCCGCAGATGCAGTACTCCGGCGGAGACCTGCTGCCCCTGGTCGGGCACGCACGCCGCCGCGACGTACTCGCCGAAGGCCTCCAGGGCCTCCGGGGCCAGGCTGCGGTCCCCGTCCCAGTCGATCAGCGAGGCCACCCACTGCTCGGCCTCCAGCGGGCGCAGCGGCATCGGGGCCACCGCGCCGATCGCGCACCGCACACCGCGGCGCGCGGGATCCAGCACGAGCCCCACGGACGCCACCGCGCGTCCCGGCCCCGTACGCCCCGTGGCCTTCAGGAACACCTGGGGGGCGTGCAGCAGTGGCACCCGCACGAACCCGATCAGTTCGCCCGGACGCAGCATCTCGCGCCCGGCGAGCAGGTGGGAGACGGGGATCTCGCGCTGCGAGCCGCCGGGGCCGACGATGACCAGCACCGCCTCCAGGGCCGCCAGCACGGGCAGCGCGTCACCGGTCGGGGCGCCGGTGGCGATGTTGCCGCCGAGGGTTCCGGCGTTGCGGATCTGCGGCGGGCCGGCCGCACGCGCGGCCGCGGCCAGGGCCGGGATCAGAGCGGCGAAATCCGGCCGCCCCATCCGGGCGTGCGTCAGGCCCGCACCGAGCAGCGCGTGCCCGTCCTGGTACTGCCAGCCGCGGATCTCGCTGATCCGCCCGAGGCCCACCAGTGCGGCGGGCCGCAGCAGTCCGGCGTTGACGGCGGCCATGAGGTCGGTGCCGCCGGCCACCGGGACGGCCGCGGGCATGGCGGCGAGCGCCGCGACGGCCTCGTCGAGCGAGGCCGGCAGCATCACGGACTGCGCCGCCTGCCCCGGCGACGCGTGCGGGGTGTGCGGCCCCTGAGCCGAATGCGGTGTGTGCGGTGCGTGCGTGGTCAACCCAGCTGCCCCTTCCCGATGTCCCGGTCCTGGCGCTCACGCCTGTCCGCCGTACGGTACGTGCTCACCGCCGGGACGTGGCAACTCTGGCACATCTTCGGGACCACCCGGCGCGAGGGTCTCCCGGGCACCGCCGCCCCGTCCCGCCCGGGGGCCGGGGGAGGGCCCGCCCGGACACCTCCCGTGCGCCGGCCCGTCACGCTCCCGTCACCCCGGTCGAGCCCTGCCCGAACCCTGCCCGGACCCCGGCCGAACCGCCGCCGGGCCCCGTCACTCCCCCGGCCGGAACCCCCGGCTCCCGCCCTCCCGACCCGGCCCGTCCCGCTCTCACCCGAGACCGACCCGAACGTCCGTTTTCCCCCGGATCCGCCTTGTTCGAGCGACAGTTCCAAAGGTTCCCGAAGAGTTCCGCTTCCGGCCGACGACGGCACCCCCGGGCCCGTACGGGTCCCCGCGCCCCCGGGTCACACGATCGGGGGCGCGCCCTCGATCGGACGGCCCCGCACCCCCGGCCGCCGCTGCCACGGCAGCGGTCCGCCCGGTGGCCGATACTCGACCCCGAGGGCGTCCAGCCGCGCCCGGTGCGCCTCGGCCCGCGCCGCGAACCCGTCCCAGTCCCGGGATTCCGGTTCCGGCAGCGGCGACCACACCACCTCGGCGAAGGCCGCCAGCCGGGGGAACACCTGGTAGTCGACCCGGCCCTGGTGCTCCATCACCTCGGTCCACACGTTGGCCTGCGCGCCCAGCACGCGCGCGGCGGCCTCCGGCGACAGCTTCGGCGGCACCGGCTCGAACCGGTAGACGTCCTCCAGGGACCGTACGTACCCGATGGGCATCGGCTCGTCGGGGCCGCCCGCCTGACGGTGGTCCAGGTACACCTGCTGCTCGGGGCACATCACCACGTCGTGGCCGGCCTCGGCGGCGGCGATCCCGCCCGCGTAGCCGCGCCAGGAGGAGACGGCCGCGCCGTCCGCGAGGCCGCCCTCCAGGATCTCGTCCCAGCCGATGAGCCGGCGGCCCCGGTCGGCGAGCCAGCGGTCGAAGTGCCGGATGAACCAGGACTGGAGGCCGTCCTCCCCGTCCACGCCCAGCTCCCGGATGCGCGCCTGCGCCGTCGCCGAGGCCCGCCACTGGGCCTTGGGGCATTCGTCGCCGCCGACGTGCACGAACGGCGAGACCTCGGGCGGGAACAGCTCCAGCAGCTCCTCGAAGACCCCTTCGTAGAACCGCAGGACCTCCTCGGTGGGCGCGAGCACGTTCTCGCTGATGCCCCAGTCGTCCCACACCCCGAGGGCGGCGGTGTCGACGACGTCCGCGTTGCCCAGCCAGGGGTAGGCGGCGATGGCGGCCTGGGAGTGCCCGGGCAGGTCGATCTCGGGGACGATGCGCACGTGCCGTTCCGCCGCGTACGCGACGATCTCGCGGATGTCGTCGCGGGTGTAGAAGCCGCCGTGCGGGGTCTCGTTCCACAGCGGGGACGCCCGGTGCCCCCACCGGCTGCGCGGCCGCCAGGAGCCGGTCTCCGTGAGGCGCGGGTGGCGCTGGATCTCGATGCGCCAGCCCTGGTCGTCCGTCAGGTGCAAGTGCAGCACGTTGAGCTTGTGCGCGGTCAGCAGGTCGATGTAGCGCAGCACCCCGTCCTTGGGCATGAAGTGCCGGGCCACGTCCAGCAGCAGCCCGCGCCAGCCGAAGCGCGGGCCGTCGGCGATCCGGACGTAGGGCAGGTCCCAGGTCCGCCCGGGCCGCAGCGGGGCCCGGCGGTGGGCGTCGGGGCCGAGCAGCTGACGCAGCGTCTGGGCGGCCCAGAACAGCCCGGCCGGGTCCGCGCCGGTCAGCTCGACGCCGTCGGCGCCGACCTCCAGCCGGTACGCCTCGGGCTCCAGTCCCTCCGGGTCCACCCGCAGCCGTACGTCGCCCCGCGCGCCGGCCCCGGGCGGGGGCAGCGCCCATCCGGTGGCGCCGCCGACCTCCCGGCGCAGCCAGCGCGCGACCCCGTGGCAGCCCGGGCCGGTGTCGAGCACGGGTTCGGGGCCGAAGACGTGGCGGCGCCCCTCCTCGTCGGGAACGGCCACCCGGGGTACGGGGATCAGGTCCATGCGTCAGCCCCTCACAG
This sequence comes from Streptomyces sp. NPDC032091, assembly GCF_055580265.1. Classification (NCBI taxonomy): domain Bacteria; kingdom Bacillati; phylum Actinomycetota; class Actinomycetes; order Kitasatosporales; family Streptomycetaceae; genus Streptomyces; species Streptomyces sp. NPDC032091. The sequence continues at coordinate 455,226 of NZ_JBVILR010000003.1, forward strand.
CACACCATGCGTGGCGCCGACCCTAACGCCGCCGGGGGGCCCGGAAAAGGGCCCGGCGGTGAAAGGTCCAGACAAATGAGAAGGCCCCCGGGGCGCACCGAGGTGCGCGCCCGGGGGCCTTCCCGGCGGGAGCCGGACCGGTTACTTGTCCTTGCCGCCCTTGTCCTTGTCGCCGCCCGCGCCCATGGAGTCGTAGATCTCCTTGCACATGGGGCAGACCGGGTACTTCTTCGGGTCGCGGCCCGGCACCCACACCTTGCCGCAGAGCGCGACGACGGGGGTCCCGTCGAGGGCGCTCGCCATGATCTTGTCCTTCTGGACGTAGTGGGCGAAGCGCTCGTGGTCGCCGTCGCCGTGGGACACCACCGGCGTCGGCTCTACGAGGGTCCCCGTACCAGTGCCGCGCTCGGGCTCAAGAGTGCTCATGAAATCCAGGGTACTGAACCCCGCCGGGGTCAGTTGAGCGACGGGTCGTCCAGATAGGTGGCGACCATCGCGAGCTCGCTGCGCTGGCGGCGCAGCACCGCCCGCCAGAGCCGTTCGGGGTCGGGGAAGGAGACGTCGCCTGGCTCGGAGTCCACGACGTACCAGGCGCCGTCGCCCAGCTCGTCCTCCAGCTGGCCGGGCCCCCAGCCGGAGTAGCCGGCGAAGATGCGCAGGCCCCCGAGGGCGGCGGCGAGCAGTTCCGGCGGGGCCTCCAGGTCGACGAGGCCGATGGCCCCGTGCACGCGGCGCCAGCCGAGGGGGCCCTCCTCGCCCGGGATGACCGCGACCCCCAGGGCCGAGTCGAGGGCGACGGGCCCGCCCTGGAACACCACGCCGGGGTCGCCGGCCAGCGGGGCCCACGGGAGCAGGATGTCGCGGACGTCCACGGGGGTGGGCCGGTTGAGGACCACGCCGAGGGAGCCCTGCTCGTCGTGGTCGAGCAGCAGCACCACCGCGCGGTCGAAGTTCGGGTCCGCGAGGGCGGGGGTGGCCACGAGCAGCCGCCCTGTGAGGGAGGACACCTCGGTCATGGGCACATGATCTCGCACATTCGCCCTCCGGGGGGAGCGGGCGGCGGGATCGGATCGCGCGCAGCTCAGGGCGCACGGCTGCAGACGGGAGCGCGCGACGCCCCGCACGCCCGGAACGCAACACTCCGCTACCTGGCGGACACCGTACGTGGTGTGCCTGATTCATGACAGTCATACGGCCCCGTCACCCATACAAACAAGGGGGTGGTGGCCCTTACCCTTACCACTGGTCCCCTGCCCATCCACTCCGGAACGCGAGATCCATGACCGGCAACGATGTCCTGCTTGTCCACGGCGGAACCCCGCTCGAGGGCGAGATCCGTGTCCGCGGTGCGAAGAACCTCGTGCCGAAGGCCATGGTGGCCGCCCTGCTCGGCAGTGAGCCGAGCCGGCTGCGCAATGTTCCCGACATCCGTGACGTGCGGGTCGTGCGCGGTCTGCTCCAGCTGCACGGTGTGACCGTGCGCCCCGGCGAGGAGCCGGGCGAGCTGATCCTCGACCCCACCCACGTCGAGAGCGCGAACGTCGCCGACATCGACGCGCACGCGGGCTCCTCCCGCATCCCGATCCTCTTCTGCGGTCCGCTGCTGCACCGTCTCGGCCATGCCTTCATCCCGGGCCTGGGCGGCTGCGACATCGGTGGCCGGCCGATCGACTTCCACTTCGACGTGCTCCGCCAGTTCGGCGCGACCATCGAGAAGCGCGAGGGCGGCCAGTACCTGGAGGCCCCGCAGCGCCTTCGCGGATGCAAGATCCGCCTGCCCTACCCGTCGGTCGGCTCGACCGAGCAGGTCCTGCTGACGGCCGTCCTGGCCGAGGGCGTGACCGAGCTCAGCAACGCCGCCGTCGAGCCGGAGATCGAGGACCTCATCTGCGTGCTGCAGAAGATGGGCGCGATCATCTCCATGGACACCGACCGGACCATCCGGATCACCGGTGTCGACCGTCTGAGCGGCTACAACCACCAGGCGCTGCCGGACCGCCTGGAGGCGGCGTCCTGGGCCTCCGCGGCCCTGGCGACCGGCGGCAACATCTACGTCCGCGGGGCGCAGCAGCGCTCGATGATGACCTTCCTGAACACCTTCCGGAAGGTCGGCGGCGCCTTCGAGATCGACGACGAGGGCATCCGCTTCTGGCACCCGGGCGGCCCGCTCAAGGCGATCGCGCTGGAGACGGACGTCCACCCCGGCTTCCAGACCGACTGGCAGCAGCCGCTGGTCGTGGCCCTGACGCAGGCCTCGGGCCTGTCGATCGTCCACGAGACGGTGTACGAGTCCCGCCTCGGCTTCACCTCGGCGCTGAACCAGATGGGTGCCCACATCCAGCTGTACCGCGAGTGCCTGGGCGGCAGCGCCTGCCGCTTCGGCCAGCGCAACTTCCTGCACTCGGCGGTCGTCTCCGGCCCCACCAAGCTGCAGGGCGCCGACCTGGTCATCCCCGACCTGCGCGGCGGGTTCTCGTACCTGATCGCGGCGCTGGCGGCCGAGGGCACCTCGCGCGTCCACGGCATCGACCTGATCAACCGCGGCTACGAGAACTTCATGGAGAAGCTCGTCGAGCTCGGCGCGAAGGTCGAGCTCCCCAACGGCGACCTGGTCTGACGACCGCGCCGGGACCGCGCCTGACGGTCGTCCGGTCGAGCCGGAGCACCGTCGTCCGGATCTCCCCCCTCCCGGGGCCCGCAAGGCCCCTGGGAGGGCCTGGGAGGCCCGGTAAAGGCCTGAGGGCGGCCACCCCCGCGGGGGTGGCCGCCCTCGGCCGTTCTACGTACTACTGCGTACCACTGCCGTCCCGAGGGCCTGTGCGGCCCTCGGCACAAGGGCGGTACTACTTGCCCTTGGCGGCTTCCTTGAGCTTGGAGCCCGCGGAGACCTTCACGCTGTAGCCGGCCGGGATCTGGATGGGGTCGCCGGTCTGCGGGTTGCGCGCGGTGCGAGCGGCACGGTGGGTGCGCTCGAAGGTCAGGAAGCCGGGGATGGTGACCTTCTCGTCGCCCTTGGCGACGATCTCGCCGACGGTCTCGGCGAGCGCGGCCAGAACGGCGTCGGCGTCCTTGCGGGTCACCTCGGCGCGCTCGGACAGAGCGGCCACCAGCTCACTGCGGTTCATGTTGTACTCCCGTGTTCAACTTGCCTTAGAGGCGTGAGATCGAAGCCGATGCTGCCAGGGCCCTAGGACAGTCCCCGGACCCGGGTCTGAACGTCAGACCCTCTCGCCCGGTTACGCATCCTGCCCCCACCAGCGGCGGGAAAGCCAATCCGGCACCCGCCAGGGTCACACGAAAAGCGCCACAGTCACGCCGCGGTGACGCTCCGTCGCATTCGAGGCTCCGACGCTGATGCGGACCGCGCGCTGCGCGGGCATCCCCGCAACCCTAGAGGCGCCCCGGGGGGCCCGCATCCCGCGACGCGCCGGTATCAGGCCGTGGGCCCCGTCACAGCGCCCTTCTCGGCACCGGCCTGCGCCGCCTTGCGGACGGCGCCGGCGACGGCGCCCGCGACCTTGTCGTTGAAGACGGACGGGATGATGTAGTTCGCGTTCAGCTCGTCGCGGCCGACGACGTCGGCGAGGGCGGTGGCGGCGGCCAGCATCATGTCGGTGTTCACGGTCCGGGACTGGGCGTCCAGGAGGCCGCGGAAGACACCCGGGAAGACCAGCACGTTGTTGATCTGGTTCGGGAAGTCCGAGCGGCCGGTGGCCACGACGGCGGCGGTCTGGCGCGCGACGGCGGGGTCGACCTCCGGGTCCGGGTTCGCGAGCGCGAACACGATGGCGCCCTCGGCCATGGCGGCGACGTCCTCGCCGGAGAGCACGTTCGGGGCGGAGACGCCGATGAAGACGTCGGCGCCGACCACGGCCTCCTTGAGGGTGCCGGTGTAGCCCTCGGGGTTGGTGTTGTCGGCGATCCAGCGCAGCGGGGAGTCCGGCGCGGCGTCGACCAGGTCGGGGCGGCCCGCGTGCACGACGCCGTGGATGTCGGCGCTGACGGCGTTCTTCACACCGGCGGCGAGGAGCAGCTTGAGGATGGCCGTACCGGCGGCGCCGGCGCCCGACATGACGACCTTGACGTCCTCAACTGCCTTGCCCACGACGCGCAGTGCGTTGGTGAGGGCGGCGAGGACGACGATGGCGGTGCCGTGCTGGTCGTCGTGGAAGACGGGGATGTCGAGGGCCTCGCGCAGCCGGGCCTCGATCTCGAAGCAGCGCGGTGCGGAGATGTCCTCCAGGTTGATGCCGGCGAAGCCGGGGGCGATCGCCTTGACGATGGCCACGATCTCGTCGGAGTCCTGGGTGTCGAGGCAGATCGGCCACGCGTCGATGCCCGCGAAGCGCTTGAAGAGGGCCGCCTTGCCCTCCATGACGGGCAGCGCGGCCATCGGGCCGATGTTGCCGAGGCCGAGGACGGCGGAGCCGTCGGTCACGACTGCGACGGAGTTGCGCTTGATGGTCAGGCGGCGCGCGTCCTCGGGGTTCTCGGCGATGGCCGTGCACACGCGGGCGACGCCCGGGGTGTAGATCATCGAGAGGTCGTCGCGGTTGCGGATGGGGTGCTTGGACGACATCTCGATCTTGCCGCCGAGGTGCATCAGGAAGGTTCGGTCGGAGACCTTCCCGAGGCTGACGCCCTCGATGCCGCGCAGCTTCTCGACGATCTCGTCGGCGTGGGCGGTGGAGGTGGCGGCGATGGTGACGTCGATGCGGAGCTTCTCGTGGCCGGAGGCGGTCACGTCGAGGCCCGTGACCGAGCCTCCGGAAGACTCCACGGCGGTGGTGAGCTGGGAGACCGCGGTTCCGCTCGCGGGCACTTCCAGGCGGACCGTCATCGAATACGAGACGCTGGGCGCCGTTGCCATGGCCGTGTTCCTCTTCTGTCCCTGGTTCTTCTGTACGCACAGGGCCCCGTCACACGGCAGGTGTGGCAGGACCTGTTGTCCGATCGTCCCACCTACCAGCCGGTACGAGGTAACCAGCTACAAATTTCGGAAGAACTCTTCCACCATACGAGAGAACTCGGGGTGTTGGAATGGTGGGTCCACACAAAACAGGTCCGCGCCCCCACAGGTGGAGGCGCGGACCTGGTGTTCCGTCCAGGACGGACGGGATGACTAAGACACCGACCCGCCATGCTCGCCTCGCGGCAAGTGGTCGCTCTGAGCGACGAAGGTTGGGCCCGGGGGCTTGGATCGAGCCGGTGTCGTAACCAGGCTAACAAAGGATCGCCGGAAGCGGTCCCCCCTCCCGCGAGTTGGACGCCGCCGTCACGCTCATGGCCGCAGCAGCTCCGGCACCCCGGCCCCGTCCGGCCGGTCGGCCTGCGCCGACACCACCGTCAGCTGCTGCGTCGCCCGCGTCAGCGCCACGTACAGCACCCGCAGGCCCGCCGGGGACTCCGCCGCGATCTCCGCCGGGGAGACCACCACGGTGGCGTCGTACTCCAGGCCCTTGGCCTCCAGGCTGCCCAGCGCCACCGCCCGCTCGCCCAGGTCGGCGAGCCAGCCCGCCGCCTCGGCCCGCCGGTCCATGGCCACGACCACGCCGACCGTGCCGTCCACCTGGCCCAGCAGCCGCCGCGTCTCCTCCCGCACCGCCGCCCCCAGGTCCTCTCCGGCGGTCGTGAAGCGCGGCTCCAGGCCCGTCGAGCGCACCGCCGTCGGCGGCTCCATCCCCGGCATCGCCAGCTCCAGCACCCGCGAGGCCACCTCGGCGACCTCGGCCGGGTTGCGGTAGTTCACCGTCAGCGTGAACCGCCGGCGCGGCCGGGAGCCCAGCGCCTCGTCCCGGGCCGCGGCCGCCTCCTCCGGGTCCGTCCAGGAGGACTGCGCCGGGTCCCCGACCACCGTCCAGGTGCCCGTACGGCCCCGCCGGCCCACCATCCGCCACTGCATCGGCGTCAGGTCCTGCGCCTCGTCCACGATCACGTGCGCGTACTCGGTGCGCTCCGCCGCGATCCGCTCCGCCCGCTCCCAGGTGGTCTCCTCCCGGGTCGGCATCAGCTCCTCCAGCCCGCTGAGCTGGTCCAACGGGTCCATCTCCCGCTTGCGCCGGGGCCGCGCGGGCGCGCCCACCAGCTGCTGGAGCTCGTCCAGCAGCGCCACGTCGTGCACCGAGAGGGGACCCGAGCCGTCCGGCCCGACCCGGCGCAGCGAACGCGCCAGCTGCCGGGTCTCGCGCGGGTTCAGGTCCCGGCGCGACCAGCGGCCCAGGCGCCGCTCGTCGGCCATCGCGGCCAGCACCCGGCGCGGGGTGAGCTCCGGCCACCAGGCGTTCAGGAAGCCGAGGAAGTCGTCCTCGGTGGAGATGTCCTCGTCGAAGGCGCCGCGCAGCTCGGCCGCCAGCTCCGGGTCGCTGTGCCGGCCGTTCGCGCCGGTCTTGGCGTACAGGGCGTCGAGGAGGAGCTTGCGGGCGCGCGGGCGCAGCAGGTTCACGGGGGCGGTGCCGCCGAGGACGTTCTGCCGGATCCGGTTCAGCTCCGGCGCCTCCAGCTCGACCCGGCGGCCGAAGGCCACCACGCGCAGCCGCTCGGGGGCGTCGCCCAGCTCCAGGGCGCCGCGCACCGCCTTGCGGAGCACCTTCAGCATCCGGGAGGAGCCCTTGATCCGGGCCACGGCCGGGTCGTCGTACGTGGTCGCCTCGGCGCCGTCGACGAGGGAGCCGAGCGCCCGGATCGCGACCTGGCCCTCCTCGCCGAGCGAGGGCAGCACGCCCTCGGTGTAGGCGACGAGCAGCGGCGTCGGCGAGACGATCAGGATGCCGCCCGAGTAGCGGCGGCGGTCCTGGTAGAGGAGGTAGGCGGCCCGGTGCAGGGCGACGGCCGTCTTGCCGGTGCCCGGCCCGCCCGCGACCTCCGCCACGGAGGCGGCGGGGGCGCGGATGACCAGGTCCTGCTCGGCCTGGATGGACGAGACGATGTCCCGCATGGTGTGCGTACGGGCCCGCCCGAGGGCGGCCATCAGCGCGCCGTCGCCGATGGCGGGCAGCTCCCGGCCGTCGAGGGTGGCGGTGATCTCGGGACGCATCAGGTCGTCCTCGACGCCGAGCACCTTGCGGCCCTTGGAACGGATCACCCGGCGCCGGATGACCCGGCCGGGGTCCTTCGGGGTCGACCGGTAGAACGGAGCAGCGGCCGGGGCCCGCCAGTCGATGACGAGCGGCGCGTAGTCGCTGTCGAGGACGCCGATCCGCCCGATGTGCAGGGTCTCGGCGATGTCGGCGGTGAGGTCGGGCCGGATCGCGTCGTCGGCGGGCTGGACGGAGGTGTACGCCCCGTCGGGGCCGCGCTCCCCGTCCTTGCCCAGCACGAGGTCGATCCGCCCGAAGAGGAAGTCCTCGAACTCGTTGTTCAGCCGGTTCAGGTGGATCCCTGCCCGGAAGACCTGCGCGTCCCGCTCGGCGAGCGCACCGGGCGTGCCGACCTGGCCGCGCTTGGCGGCGTCGTTCATGAGGAACTCGGCCTCGTGGATCTTCTCCTCAAGGCGTCGGTACACCTGATCGAGATGCGTCTGCTCGACCGCGATCTCCCGATCGCGGACGGAATCCGCCGTGCTGTCGACAGCGGCATTCTGCGCGGCCACCAAGGCCCCCTTCTGACGTGCATGGGCGACCGTCAACCGTACGCGAACCAGCCCCCCTCCGCACGCCCGGTCCCCACGACGGCCCCCGGCGGATGCCGTTTCGTACGAGGTCACGGCCGGACGGGACCTTCACCCCCGCGAGCGACGGGCGCCGGCCGGTGGCTGCCCGCCCGCCGGCCGGGGTCCCGCCCGGGCGGTGGCGGCACAGTGCGGCGGGCCGCTGGGGGCGCGGCGGGGGCCGGGCGGTGGCTGCCCACCCGCCTCCCCGGGTGCGGGGCGGTGGGTGGGGGGGCGGCCTGCCGCCGGGCGGGAACAGGAAGGCGAACCGGGACGAGGGAGGGCCGGGACCTCAGCGAGCGGTCTCAGAGCAGGGTTGGGGCTTTCCCGTCAGTCCCACTGTCCTTCCGGTTCGGGCCGCCCTGTCAAGGGCGCTCCTTCGTCGCGTCGCTACGCGATCGCCTACGGCGACCCTTGACAGAACAGCCCGCCCCGGAAAGACAAGGACTGCCGGGAAACCCCCAAAAGGACGGCACGGTCGTACCTGAGACATCCGGCGGGATCAGCGCTGCGCCGGGGTGGTCGGGGGCCGCCAGACCGGGCATCCGGGCCGATGCGGCGGTGGCCGGGGCCTCCCTCCGCACCAGATCGCTACGCGCTCCTCCCGTCTCAGCGTCTACCAGCCGCCTGGGGTCGCTACCCGCAGGAAAGGACGACGGGATCGTCCCCCGGGACCGGCGGGCGCCCCAGATCGCTACGCGCTCCTCGAATTCCGGCGTCCGGCGGCCGCCCGGGGCTGATACCCGCACGGAATGACGAACGGAGCGGCATCCGGGGCCGGTGGGCGCGTCAGATCGCTACGCGCTGCCGGAGTCCCGGCGTCAGGCGACCGTCTTGGGTCAGCCTGTGAGTACGTTGGCGTCCGCGAGGCGCTGGCTCCTATGCCTCGTTCTGTTCGCTCAGGCGTTGGGCCTTGACCGACGTGGTGTACAGCTCGTTGGTGAGGTCGTCCGGGCCGATGCCCAGTTCAGCGAAGACGGACCTGATGTCGTCGAGGGCTGCGGACACGTCCTTCTCCTCCACCTGGGTCTCCAGCTCCAGGAAGGTGCCTTCCAGTTCGGGTACGCGGACCAGGGTGGCCAGCATCTGGCGGCCTCGGGCCTGGAAGGTGTAGTTCCTGCACCTCTTCTCGAACGCGATGGTCGGCACGTAACCAAGGCCGCGCAGGGTCGCGTGGACGGCCTCGGCGTCTTCGACCCGGGTCTCGTGTTCAGGCTTGGAGCCGGATCCCTCGTCGACCCGGGCCCCCTTGTAGGTCAGGACGGTGCGGGTGTCGCCGGAACCGTGCACGGTCCGGACGCGCAGCTCCTCGTCCCGCACTTCGAGCGTTGCGTCGACGGTGTCGTAGTAGGTGTCCCGATATACCTCGACCCGGCCCTCGGCCCGTTCATCCAGCCGTCGCATCGTCTCTTGCGGCGCGTGGACGCGTGCCTTCAGCTCCGCTTCGATCATCTGGTCTGGTCAGTCAAGTGGGAGGGCTTGGTGGGCGGCGACGATGGCGTCGATGCGGTGTGCGAGGTCGAAGTCGGCGGCGGTGAGGCGGTGGCCTGCGTCGTGGGTGGTGACGGTGGCCCGCAGGTGGTCGATCCGCAGGTCCAGGTCCGCGTGGTGCTGGATGCGTCGGGACCGGTCGGCGATGGTGACGATGGCCGCCACGGCGGCGTGATAGCGGATCTCGTAGGTGCGGGTGATCTCGTCGCCCTTGCGTTCCCAGCCGGGCAGGTTGGTCAGGTTCTCGGCGATCTCCTGGTCGGACAACACCCTCGGTACGCCCATGTCAGCTCCCCTTGCCAACCGGCGCCAGGATCTCGGTGAGGTCCCGGCCTACGGCTGCATCGTGCCACGGGCGCATGGCCCGTTCCAGGGTGCGCAGTTCCCGCACCATGCGTGCGGACCTGGTCTCGACGGCGATGTCCACCGCTTCACGGGCAATCTCGACCGCGTGATCGGGTTCCCGGGCGGTGGCCGCCGAGGTGGCGTGCCGGGCGAGGTAGACGCCCCGGTCCCGGCGGGCGGCGGCGGGGACGACGTCGAGGACCTGCGCCCAGAGGGCGTCCGCTTCCCGGCCGAGGCCGAGCCGGCCGTAGCAGGTGGCGCGTTGGACCTCCAGGTATGCCGGGGTCCTGCGGCAGGCGTTTCCCCAGGGGAGGTCGTCGTGGACGCGGGGCAGCAGGCTGTCGGCGGTGTCGATGAGCTGGTCCACGGCGGCGCGGTCGCCGGTGAGGCTGGCGCCGTGCGCCTGCTGTTGCAGGGCCATGACGCGGATCTTGGGCAGAAGCCCGTCCGACAGGTCGAGGGCGGCCTCGCAGAGGTCGATGACGCCGTGCCCGTCGCTCAGGTCTGTACGGACGTGCGCCTGGTTGACCAGGCTGTACCCGATGAGATGGCTGTCTCGAGAACGTACCGCTATCTCCTGCGTGACCCCGCGCCAGAAGGCGGCGGCACCCAGGTCACCCGCATCCTGGTAGAGCCAGCCCACCAACGCCGCGTAGGCCGCCCCGGCCCGCAGGAGCCCCCGGCGCACCTCCCCCCTGGCCGACCGGATCAGCTTGTCGATCAACTGGTACTGCGCGCTGACGGTGCCGATCAGGTCGTGGGGGCCCAGATACATGTCGGCCCGGTAGTGCCCTTCGAGCTGCTGCTCGAAGTACTCGATGAGCGCCGGGTCGACGTGCTGGGACGCCATCGGACCGGGCACGAGCGCGGCAGCGGTCACGGAGACGAACTGTCTTCTGTTCACGTCTTCCCCCTGACGGGCCTCGGGACGGATCCATCCGGCAGGCACGGTGAACCCCAGATCTTCCGGCCACCGGCCGAGAGCGTCGTGCAGCACGATCGCCGTCTCCTCCGCCGGCCAGCCGGGCCGCTCCCCCTCCCAGCGCCGCCAGGTACGAGGGGAGACGTCGAAGTGCCGGTCCTGGAGAAGCCGCCGACCGTGCTCGGACAGCCCCTTGGCTGCCTGATCCATCGTGCGCCAGCCGACACGGAGTCTCGCCGCCCGCAGCGCGTCATTGCGTTGGCTCATGAGCCCAGCTTGAGGCGTCATCGCACCCGTTCCCGGCCATGGCCGCCACATGGCCATCGATGGCCACGCGATGACCTATCTGCCCCTCTGTCCGCCAGCCCATCATCTCCGCATGGCCACCAACAGCGCAGAGAAACCACCCGAGTTGCACGACTGCCACCACCCCAGCCCCGGCCCCCTGGCCCGCGCGGCAGCCGGGTGGGCGCGGTTCCTGCGCACCGCACCCGAACGCAGGGAGCAGGACGATGAGTGAGCAGTACGAATACATCCCCCACCGCCTCTTGCGCCGCCGCGTCCGCGACATCGCCTCGGGCACCGAGGGTGAACTGATGGCCGTCGTCAACGAGAACGTCTCGGACTACCTCACCTACGAGCGCTGGATGGAACTCGCCTACATCCGCGCCGCCTCCGGCCGAGAATTCACCACCGCCATCGAAAACGTCGTCCCCGCCTACGACCAGCCCCGGGCGGGCGGCGGACGCCGGCGAAGGAGGAGCGCGTAGCGATCTGTGGCGCCCACCGGCCCCGGATGACGAATCCGTCAGCATCTGGCGACAGCATCAGCCCCAGGCGGTCGTCGGACGCTGAGACGGGAGGAGCGCGTAGCGATCTGTCGCGAACCGCGGCCCCGGAGGGCACTCGCGTCGGCCCGGATGCCCGGTCTGCCGGCCCCCGACCACCCCGATGGATCGCTGATGCCGCCGGATGTCTCTGTTAGGACCGTGCCGTCCTTTTGGGGGTTTCCCGGCAGTCCTTGTCTTTCCGGGGCGGGACGGCCTGTCAAGGGTCGCCGAAGGCGATCGCGAAGCGACGCGACGAAGGAGCGCCCTTGACAGGCCGGCCCGAACCGGAAGGACAGTGGGACTGACGGGAAAGCCCCAACCCTGCTCTGAGACCGCCCGCTGAGGTCCCGGTCCTCCCTCGTCCCGGTTCGCTTTCCTGTTCCCGCCCGGCGGGATGCCGAGCCACCCTCCGCCCCGCACCCGGGGAGGCGGGTGGGCAGCCACCGCCCGCCCCCGCCCCTCGAGGGGGCGATGGCGGGCCCCCGCCGCGAGCGGCCCCCGGCGGCCCGCCGCACTGTGCCGCCACCGACCAGCCCCCGGCACCGCCCGGCGGGTGGGCAGCCACCGGCCCGCCCCCGGCGGCTCGCGGGGGTGAAGGCCCCGCCCCCCGTGCCGACGTAAAAGGCAGCCCCCTACCCCACCGCCCCCCGGACCCGTCTCCGGTGGCGGGCCACTCGTTCGCGGTTGCCGCAGACTTCGCTGCTGCACCAGCGGCGGCGGTGGCCGCGGGAGGTGTCGAGGTAGAGGCGGGCGCAGCCGTCGCCGCCGCAGGAGCGCAGGAGGGCCAGGTCGCCGGGGTCGGTGAGGAGCTCCACCGCGTCCCGGGCCACCGTGGCCAGCAGGCCCGCGCACTCGACCCCGCCGCACAGCTCCCGCACCAGGTGCCCCTCCCGGTCCCGGACCGCGCACACCCCCGGCGGCGGGCCGGCGGCGGCGGCGTTGACGCGGGCCAGGGCGTCCTCCTCCGGGGCGGTGCCGGCCAGTTCGGCGCGGACGAGGCGGTCGACGTCGCGGCGCAGGAGGCGGAAGGCCTCCACCCAGTCGGGCCCGAGCAGGCCGAGCGGGGTCCGGTCGGGGACCAGCCCGGCTCCGACCAGCCACAGGCGCAGCTCGTCGCCGTCGTGGATGGCCTCGGCCCCCTGGGGGGTCCGGGTGGCCAGCAGGTCGAGACAGACCCGCCCGGAGTCGAACCACATGCCCGTCACCGCCTCGGTCGTCGCCGTGGGACGCCTCCCCAGAGTGCCGTCGCCGACCGGGAAGCGGAAGCCCCCGGGCGGGCTACGCGGGCGGCGGGTCGTCGTGCAGAAGGCGCTGGAAAAGCCGGTGGTCGCGCCAGGCGCCGTTGATGTGGAGGTAGCGGGGGGCGAGTCCGAACTCGGTGAAGCCGGCCTTGGCCAGGACCCGCATGGAGGCGGTGTTGTCGACGAGGGTCCCGGCCTCGATCCGGTGCAGCCCGAGCTCGTCGCGGGCCGTGCGGACGACCTCCTCCAGGCCGGCGGTGGCCAGGCCCCTGCCGTGCCAGGCCCGGTCCACCCAGTAGCCGACGCCGCCGCTGCACAGCGGCCCGCGGGCGATGCTGCCCAGGTTCATCGCCCCGATGACGGCGCCGGTCGCCGTCTCCGTGAACACGTACGGGACGAGCCGTCCCCCGTCCCGGTCCTCCAGCATGGCCTCGATGCGGGCCCGCTGCCCCGCCTCGGTGTAGAACGCCTCGGGCCGCTGCGGCTCGTAGGGCGCCATGTACGTCCGGTTGCGCAGCAGTACGTCGGCCAGCCCGGCGGCGTCCTCGACGGCCAGGCCCCTCATCTCCACCCCGTTGATGATCATGCGGGCACGCTAACGGACGCCCCGGGCTCCGTTCCAGACCTCGCCGTCACCGGGATCCAGCGAGAGCCGGTAGCCCCGTTTGACCACCGTCTGGATCAGGTTCGGCTCGCCGAGGGCGGCGCGCAGCCGGGCCATCGCGGTCTCGACGGCGTGTTCGTCGCGCCCGGCTCCCGGCAGCGCGCCCAGCAGGTCGGCCCGTGAGACCACCCAGCCGGGCCGCCGGGCCAGTGCCTCCAGCAGGGCCATGCCGGCCGGGGGGACCGGGCGCAGCCGGTCGTCGACCACCGCCGCGTGCCCCCGGATCTCCAGCCGGTGTCCGGCGACGGGCAGGACCCGTGCCCGGCCGGGGAGTTCCTGGCAGAGGAGCTGTACCAGCGGCCCGAGGCGGAACCGCTCCGGCTGGACGGTCGCCACCGCCTCGCCCTGGAGCGGCAGCGCGGTCACCGGGCCCACGCACGCCGCGAGCACCGGCCCGCGCAGCGCCTCCAGCACGGCCTCGCGCAGGCCCCGTTCGCCGGCCCGGGACAGCAGGGAGGCGGCGGCGGGGGCGGAGGTGAAGGTGACGGCGTCCACCGCGCCGACGGCGACCGCGTCGAGCAGCCGGTCCAGCGGCGCGAGGTCCTGCGGCGGCATCCACCGGTACACCGGTACGGGCACCACGTCGGCCCCGGCGTCGCGCAGTGCCTCGACGAACCCGGGCAGCGGTTCCCCGTGCAGCTGGAGGGCGATGCGTCGCCCGGCGACGGGGCCGGCGAGCAGCCGGTCCAGTACCTCGGCGAGGGATTCGGACTGCGGGGACCAGGCCTCGACCAGGCCGGCGGCCCGGACGGCGCCCTTGACCTTCGGTCCGCGGGCGAGGAGTTCGGTGGCGCGCAGCCGTTCGAGGAGCCGTTCGCCGATCCCCCATCCGTCGGCGGCCTCGATCCAGCCGCGGAATCCGATGGCGGTGGTGGCGACGACGGCGTCCGGCGGGTCGTCGACGAGTTCCTTGGTGGCGGCCATCAGTTCGCCGTCGTCGGCGAGGGGCACGATCCTCAGCGCGGGGGCGTGCACGACCGCCGCGCCGCGCCGGCGCAGCAGGGCGATCAGCTCGTCCGCGCGCCGTGCGGCGGTGACTCCGACGGTGAACCCCGCGAGGGGGCCGTGCGTAGCGTCGTCCATCGTGTGACCTGCCTTGCCCAGTACGTCCGTTCGTGGGGCCGACGGCGCTGTCGACCGGGGCCGCCGTCGGCCGGCGCCGGCACCGGCCGCCCTCGGCGCGGCGGTGTCCGAGCCTGTCAAGGCGTCGTGTCGGGCTCGGTTCCTCCGTATTTCCGTGCCGTTAACCGGCCCCGGGCCGCCGCGGCCTGGTTCACACGGGGGTGAGCTGGGTGTGCGAAGCGCCGTCCGCGGTCTCGGGGGCGGCGGAGGCGGCCGCGGGCCGGCGGAGGTATACGGCCCAGGTGACGGCGCAGCACACGGCGTAGAAGCCGAGGAAGGAGACGAAGGCGGCGGTGCCCGTCCCGGAGGCGGCGAAGGCCTCGCGGAAGGCGAGGTTGATGCCGAGTCCGCCGAGCGCGCCGACGGCGCCGATCAGACCCATGGCGGCGCCGGACAGCCGCCGCCCCCGGGCCGCGGCCTCCTCGCGGCCGAGTCCGCGGGCGAGGGCCTGGGCCTGGAAGATGCCGGGGATCATCTTGTAGGTGGAGCCGTTGCCGAGCCCGCTGAGGGCGAACAGGGCGGTGAAGCCGGTCAGGAACACCGGCAGGGACTCCCGTACGGAGGCCAGCACGACGACCCCGGTCGCGGCGGCCATCGCCACGAAGGCCGCCAGGGTGATGCGCGCGCCGCCGTACCGGTCGGCGAGCGCCCCGCCGACGGGCCGCACGAGGGAGCCGAGCAGCGGGCCGACGAAGGTGAGGGAGGCGGCCTGGAGCGGGGTGCGGCCGAACTGGGTCTGGAGGACCAGCCCGAAGGCGAAGCCGTAGCCGATGAAGGAGCCGAAGCAGCCGACGTAGAGCAGGGCCATGATCCAGGTGTGCGGCTCGCGCACGGCTTCCCGTACCGCGCCCGCGTCGCCCCGTACGGGGGCCAGGTTGTCCATGCGGACGAGGGCCAGCGCGGCTGCGGCGACGATCAGCGGGAGGTAGGCGGCGAGCAGCAGCCGGGGGTGTCCGGCGCCGGCGGTGGCGATGACGAGCAGCGCGGCGAGCTGGACGACGGGGACGCCGATGTTGCCGCCGCCGGCGTTGAGGCCGAGGGCCCAGCCCTTCTTCCGCAGCGGGAAGAAGGCGTTGATGTTGGTCATGGAGGAGGCGAAGTTGCCGCCGCCGACCCCGGTGAGCGCGGCGACGGCGAGGAAGGCCGCGTAGGGGGTGCCGGGTTCCATGACGGCCAGGGCGGCCAGGGTCGGCGCGAGCAGGAGCAGGGCGCTGACGACGGTCCAGTTGCGGCCGCCGAAGCGGGTGACGGCGAAGGTGTAGGGGATGCGGACGAGGGCGCCGACGGTGGTGGCGGTGGCGATGAGGAAGAACTTCCCGGCGGGGTCGATGCCGTAGGCGGGTCCCATGAAGAGCACCATCACCGACCACAGCGACCAGATGGAGAAGCCGATGTGTTCGGAGAAGACGGAGTAGAGGAGGTTGCGGCGGGCGGTCCGCTCGCCGGTCTCCCGCCAGAAGGTCTCGTCCTCGGGGTCCCAGTGTTCGATCCAGCGGCCCCCTCGGCGGCCTTGCGGTCGGCTTCCGCTCATCCCACGCCTCCACAGCTGTCGTGTCCGTGGTGACGACGCTAGGAAGGGCGCGTTTCGGCCCCGGTGTCCGCCGGATGACCGGGGGGAAACCTTGCTCTCACCCGCCGTGCGGCCCGGGTGTGAGCGCGGCCGGGAGCCAGCTGTCCGGGGGGAGTTCGAGCCAGCGGTGGGCTTCCTGGAGTTCGGTGGCGGCGCGGACGAGGGCGTCGAGGCCGGGGTGGCGCAGGCCCGCGCGCCAGACCATGGAGAGCGGGGAGAGCGGTACGGGGTCCACGAGGGGCCGTTTGACGCAGCCGGGCATGTCGAGGAAGCCGACGGTGACCAGGACCGGGTTGCGGGTCTTGGCCATCACCCGCCCGAACTCCTCCTTGCCCATGGCCACCGGTGCGGGCGGCGCCAGGGCGATGCCCCGGCCGGCGAACAGCTCGCGGGCCAGACCGGTCCACTCCAGGGTGCGCGGGTTGCCGGCGCCGGCGTAGACGGTCTCCCCGGCGAGTGCGGCGAGCGGTACGGATTCCCGTGCGGCCAGGGGGTGTTCCTCGGGCAGGAGCACGGCGAGGGGTTCGTGGCGTACGGGACGGTGGGCGAGCCGGGCCCGCAGGGCGGGGGCGAGGCCGGCGACGTAGCCGAAGGAGACGTCGAGGCGTCCGGCGGCGATCTCGGCGGCGGCGTGGGTGAGGCCGCTCTCGAAGCGGGCCATCAGTTCGTGGCCGGGGGCGAGTTCGCGGGCCCGTTCCAGGACGCGGCGGCCGGTGCCGGGGCCGTCGGTGTTGAGGTCGACGAGGAGGGCGGGCGGCGGGCCGGCGAAGGCGGCGGCGAGTTCCTCGTGGGCGCGGAGCACGTCGCGGGCGTGGGGCAGCAGGCGTTCGCCGTCGGCGGTGAGTTCGACGGCACGGGTGGTACGGGTGAACAGGGTCGCGCCCAGCGCCCGTTCGAGGCGCCGGACGTCCCGGCTGAGGGCCTGCTGGGCCACGTAGAGGCGGGCGGCGGCGCGGGTGAAGTGCAGCTCCTCGGCGACGGCGAGGAAGCCGCGCAGCAGCCGGGGGTCCACGTCGGGGGAGGTCACCCGGGAAGATTAACAACGGGAGGGCGTGAATGGCCCCGGAACAGGTGTTGGACCGCCGCCGGGGCCGGGCCGCAGGCTCATGGCATGCCGCAAGAGACCCCGCTCATGGCCGTGACGGGCACCACCCTGGTCCTGGCCGACCCCACCCCCGCGCGGGCCGCAAAGCCCGTCCCCGCCCCCGCCCGTGCCGCGAAGCCCGTCCCCGCCCCCGCCCGGCGCTCCGCCGCCGTCCGTGCGCTCGGCCCCTACGCCCGCCTCCTCGCCGTCCCGGGGGCGCGCGGGTTCACCGCCGGGAACCTGCTCGCCCGGCTCCCCATGGGCATGTTCGGGATCAGCGCGGTCATGATGATCGCCGGGCAGCGCGGCTCGTACGCCCTCGCCGGGGCGGTCACCGCGACCGGGATGGCCGCCACCGCCGTCGTCGGACCCTGGACGGCCCGTCTCGTCGACCGGTACGGGCAGGCCCGTACCGCCGTCCCGGCCACCGTGATCGCGGTCCTCGGTTCGCTCTCCCTCGTCCTGTGCGTCCGTACGCAGGCCCCGGACTGGACCCTGTTCGCCTCCTACGCGGCCACCGCCACCACCCCCAACACCGGCGGCATGTCCCGGGCCCGCTGGACCCACCTGCTGCCCCGCTCCGCGCACCACACCGCGATGTCCTTCGAACAGGCCGCCGACGAGCTGTGCTTCATGCTCGGCCCGGTCCTCGCGGCCTTCCTGTGCACCGCCGTCTTCCCGGAGGCGGGCACCCTCACGGGGGCGGCGCTGCTGCTCACCGGCATGCTGGTGTTCACCGCGCACCGTGCCACCGAACCCCCGCCGGGCGGGGCGCCGAAGGCCGGACGGGGCCGGTCCCCGCTGCGCGCCCTGCTCCCCCTCCTGGGGCTGTTCCTCGCCACGGGGGTGGTCTTCGGCTCCATGGAGGTCACCTCGGTCGCCCACCTCTCCGCCCTGGGCCTGGGCGGCGCCTCCGGCCCCGTGCTCGCGCTCCAGGCGGCGGGCTCCTGCGCGGCCGGGCTGCTGTACGGGGCCCGGCGCCCGAGGAGCCTGCGGACCTGCCTGTGCGCGCTGGCCGGGGCGATGGCGCTGCCCTGGGCGGCGGCCGTCACCGGCTCGCTCGTCCCGCTGGCCGCCGCCCTGCTGCTGGCCGGGATGTCCACGGCGCCGGTGATGGTCACGGCGATGGGCCTGGTCCAGTCCCGTACCCCCGGGGGCCGCCTCAACGAGGGCATGACGCTGGCCGTCACCGCGATCCTCGCCGGGATCGCGGGCGGTTCGGCCACGGCGGGCCTGGCCGTCGACCACCTCGGTACGGGGACGGCCTACCTGCTGCCGGCGGCCGCGGCCCTGGCCGCACTGATTGTCGGATCGGCGACTCCACGGCCCGGCCGTTGATCGGGATTTCATCCGGCTGCCGGGTGACGCCACCGCGTGGGTCACACCCTTCCAGGCCGCAATCCGCCATAACTAGGGAGGCTTTCCCCCAAACCCTTCCCTTCGCGGAGGAACTCCCCTTGTCTGCTTCGCGCTCCGTCTCCTCGGCCCTGATCGTCGCGGCCGTCACCGCGTCCTGCCTGATGCCGGCCGTACCCGCCCTGGCGGACTCCTCGCACGTCCGTTTCTCCCAGCCCTACGTCCCCTCCATCGCCCCCGGCCAGACGGGCCGCGTCGTCATCGCGGCCCTGAACGGGGCGGACCCGGCGCACAGCAGCACCTTCCGCATCACCGCCCCCGAGCGGACCACGTTCCCGGAGGCCCGCTTCTACTGGAACGGCCAGCGGGCGGGCGGCTCGTGCAACCGCTCGAAGGACGCGCGCCTGCTGACCTGCAACGCCGGCACCCGCGCCGGATTCGCCTTCCCGGCGAACACGCAGACCAGACTGGCCGTTTCCCTCAAGGTGGACGCGAACGCCCCCGAGGGCACGACGCTGGACGGCGGTGAGTGGTCGGACGGCGAGGACGCGCCGGCCCTCTTCGCCGTGGCCACCGCCGTCCGCGGCCCGAAGGGCGACGACGGCCCGCCCGGGGAACACGGCCACGACGGCCACGACGGCAAGCCCGGCCACCACGGCAGGCCCGGCCGCCCGGGCCCCAAGGGTGACAAGGGTGACAAGGGCGACACCGGCGACCGGGGCCCGAAGGGCGACCGCGGTGACACGGGCGACCGCGGCCCGAAGGGCGACCGCGGCGACACCGGTCCGCAGGGCCCCAAGGGCGACACGGGCCCGGCGGGCGGCCCGCAGGGCCCCAAGGGGGACAAGGGAGACACCGGCGACCGGGGCCCGAAGGGCGACCGGGGCGACACCGGCGACCGCGGCCCCAAGGGCCACACCGGCGACACCGGCCCCCGGGGCCCCAAGGGCGACCGCGGCCCGGCCGGCCCCCAGGGCCCGGAAGGCCCGCGCGGCCCGCAGGGCGACCGCGGCCCGCAGGGCGACACCGGCCCGGCCGGAGGACCGCAGGGTCCGAAGGGCGACAAGGGAGACAAGGGCGACCGGGGCGAGACGGGCGACCGCGGCCCCGCCGGCCCCCGGGGTCCCGAAGGCCCGCGCGGCCCGCAGGGACCGAAGGGCGACAAGGGAGACAAGGGCGACAAGGGCAAGCCCGGCGACTGCAAGTGCGGCAGCCACCACGGCGGCAAGGACGACCACGGCAAGGGCCACGGCAAGGGTGACCACGGCAAGGGTGACCACGGCGACCACGGCAAGGGCGGCCCGAAGGCCCGTGTCGTGTCCGGCGAGGGCCTCGGCATCCGCTCCGGCCCCGGCACCGGCTACAGCAAGACCGGGAAGCTCGCGGCCGACACGGTCGTGGCCCTCCAGTGCAAGGTCAACGGCGAGCAGGTCGACGACAACGCGATCTGGTACAAGCTCGCCGACGGCCGCGGCTGGATCGCCGCCCGCTACGCCCTGAACCTCAACAAGGTCCCGTACTGCTCGTGACCCCACCCCCGGCCCCGGCTCCGGCTCCGCCGCCCGCACCAGCGGCGGGGCCGGTGATCCGGACCTGACGAAGGCCCCGCCGCCACCCGGCCGCGGGGCCTTCGCCCGCTCCACCGCTCACTCGGGGCGGGCCCACTCCTCACGCAGCATCCCGAAGAGCACCCGGTCGTAGCGCTCCCCCGCGACCAGCACGGCCGCCCGCAGTCGCCCCTCCTCGCGGAAGCCGAGCCGCGAGAAGGCCCGCACGGCGCGCTCGTTGCCGCTCCAGGTGTCCAGCTCCAGCCGGTGCAGCCCGTACGCGCCGAACAGGTGGTCCACCAGCAGCCGCACCGCGTCGCTGCCGTGGCCCCGGCCCCAGAACTCCCGTTCACCGATGGTGATGCCGAGCGTGGCCACGCCGACGTAGGGGTCGAGGTCGCGGTAGTCGACCATGCCGATGACCCGCCCGGTCGCCAGTTCCTCGACCGTGAGCACGGCCGCCTCCCTCGGCACCAGCCGCAGCTTGCCCTCGAAGGCGATCCGGAGCGCCTCCGCGGTGACCGGGCCGAACAGGGGGTCCCCGGCCGCGGCCAGGCGCACCACCTCCGGGTCGTTGCGCCACCGCAGGTGGTGCTCGGCGTCTTCGGCGCGCAGCGCCCGCAGTCTCACCAGGTTTCCTTCGAACATCGCGCCACCTTAAACGATCAAGGACGTGGACCGAGAGGCCCCCAGTCATGACGAAGGCCCCGCAACCGACCGGCTGCGGGGCCTTCGCCCACATGGGATGAGTGGAGATGGCGGGAATCGAACCCGCGTCCAACGGTGCAGAAGCAGGGCTTCTCCGAGCGCAGTCCGCTGCGCTTTTCTCGGCCCCGGAGATCACACGGACAAGTCTCCGACGGGCTCAGTCACTGTTTGGTTTCCCTCCGGCCCCCGTGACCGGGGCTAGAGGTTTAGATCCCTAGTTGACGCCAGGATCCGGACCGGGACCACTTCCGGGCTGACGCTCCTCACAGAGGCTTCAGCTCACTGTTATTAGGCAGCGAGGGTGAAGCGGGAGTTATCGCTCTTGGAGTTGGCGATTATTTTTTGCGACATGTGGTTAGCGAGATCATTGCCGCTTCCTCGGCTCGCTTCCCCTGCATCGACATCCGCTGTCGAAACCGATCATCCCCATGTTTTGTTTACAAGCTGCGCCGCCCCCTGGGGGGTGGTGCTGACGCCATGGTACGCGAAGTGGACCACCGCGTGCCAGGAGATTAAACCGTGCCCCGCTGCTTGCGCCGGATCGCCGAGATCGTCCGCTGGGTCTCGCGCGTGTCCTGCTTCTCGCGCAGGGTCTGGCGCTTGTCGTACTCCTTCTTGCCCTTCGCCAGCGCGATCTCGACCTTGGCGCGGCCGTCCTTGAAGTACAGGGACAGCGGCACGACCGTGTGGCCCGACTCCTCCGCCTTGCGCTCCAGCTTGTCGATCTCCTCGCGGTGCATGAGGAGCTTGCGCTTGCGGCGGGCGCTGTGGTTGGTCCAGGTGCCCTGGCTGTACTCCGGGACGTGGACGTTGTACATCCACACCTCGCCGCTCTCGACCGACACGAAGCCGTCGACCAGGGAGGCCCGGCCCTGGCGCAGGGACTTGACCTCGGTGCCCGTGAGCACGATGCCGCACTCGTAGGTGTCGATGATCGCGTAGTCGTGCCGCGCCTTCTTGTTCTGGGCGATCAGCTTGCGCCCTTTTTCCTTAGCCATAGTGCCGTCATTTTCGCACTACGACCCCACCCCGAGGCCACCCAATACCGCGCGCGCCCGCTCCTCCGCCCCGTCGCCGGCGGCCAGGTCCGGGGTGATGCCCCCGCCGTCGAGGCTGCGGCCGGCCGGGGTCCGGTACGTGCCCACCGTCAGCTCCGCCACCGCGCCGCCCGGGAGCGGGGTCGGCATCTGCACGGAGCCCTTGCCGAAGGTGCGGGTGCCGACCGTCACCGCGCGGCCGCGGTCCTGGAGGGCGCCGGTGACCAGTTCGGCGGCGCTCATCGTGCCGCCGTCCACGAGGGCCACCAGGGGGCGGGCCGTGTCCCCGCCGGGGGCCGCGTACAGGGCGCGCTCGGAGCCGCGTACGTCGTACGTCGCCACGAGCCCGCCGTCCAGGAAGGCGGAGGCCGCCGTGACCGCCTCGGTGACCAGCCCGCCCGGGTTGCCGCGCAGGTCCAGCATCACCCCGGCGCCGGGCGGGGCCTGCCGTACGGCCTCCTTGACGCGCTCGCCGGAACCCCGGGTGAAGGAGGCCACCTTGATCACGGTGATGCCGTCCGCGAGGCGGCGTACGGTCACCGGGTCGGCGCGCAGCTGCTCGCGCCGGACGGTCTCGCTGAGGAGGGCGCCGTCCCGGCCGATGCCGAGGACCACCGGGGTGCCGGCCTCGCCGCGCAGCCGGGCCACCACGTCGGCGACGGGGAGGCCGCTGACCTCGTGCCCGTCGACGCTCAGCAGCCGGTCGCCCGCGCGCAGGCCGGCCCGGGCGGCGGGGCTGTCGGGCTGCACCCGCTCGACCTCGATGCGTCCGTCGGCGCGCCGCCCGGTCCAGACCCCGACGCCGGTCCAGCGGCCGTCGAGGTCCTCGGCGAAGGCGGCGTACTCGCCCTGGTCGTAGACGGCGCCCCAGCGGTCGCCGCTGCGGCTGACCACCTCCTGGGCGGCCTTCTTCCCGGACTTCCCCTCGGCGACGGCCTCGGCGGCGGCCCGGGCGACGGCCTCCCGGTCGGCGGTCCCGGCGGACGGGACGGACCCCGGCCCGTCGGCACCGGCGAAGACGGCGGGGGCGTCGTCCACCCCGGCGGAACCCCAGCATCCGGTGGCCGCCGCGGTACCCACCGAGACGGCGAACAGCAGCGTCAGGAAGGCCCCGCGACGCAGGTCACGGGGCCGGAGACAGAGAGCGGGCAGACCCGGCATGCGCCCGAGTCTAGGACAAGCCCCGCTCCCGCAAGCGGGGTTGACCGCACACGACAGGGGGCGCTCGTCACACCTTCAGGTACTTGCGCAGGGCCACGAAGGCCGCCAGGGAGGGCATCAGGAGGCCGATGACCAGGACCAGGGGGAGCTTCGTGAAGACCGCGTCCCAGCCGATGAAGTTGATCAGCTGGAGCTTGCCGCGGAGGCCGATGCCGTGGTCGATCACGAAGTACTGGACCGCGCCCAGCATGCCGCAGGCGAAGAGGGCACCGATGAGGCCGGCCACGGCCGCCTCCATGATGAACGGCACCTGGATGTAGAACCCGGAGGCGCCGACCAGCCGCATGATGCCGGTCTCCCGCCGACGGCTGAACGCCGAGACGCGCACGGTGTTGACGATCAGCAGCAGCGCCACGATCAGCATGATCAGCATGATGCCGAGGGCGGCCACGTTGAGGGTGCCCAGCAGGGCGAAGAGGTTGTCGAGCTCGGTGGACTGGTCGGCCACCGACTGGACCCCGTCGCGGCCGGCGAAGGCGGAGGTGATGACCTCGTACTTCTCGGGGTTCTTCAGCTTGACCCGGAAGGAGTCGGGCATCTGGTCGGGGGTGACCACCGAGGCGAGCGCGGTGTGCCCGAAGCGTTCCTTGTAGTGCTTGTAGGCCTCGTCCGAGGACTCGTACATGACCGTCTGGACGAGGTCCATCTTCTTGAGCTCGCGCTCGATGCCCTGCTTCTGCTCGGGGGTGACGGCCCCCTTCGAGCAGGGTTTGCCGTTCCCGGCGGCGGGCGCGGCGGCGGCTCCCGGGGCGCCCGCCGCCGCCGGGGCGCTGCCCGCGGCGGCGTCGAGGGCGTCGTTCTTGGTGCAGAGGTAGACGGTGACGTTGACCTTGTCGTACCAGTACCCCTTCATGGCGCTGACCTGGTCCCGCATGAGCAGGGAGCCCCCGAAGAGGGCCAGCGACAGGGCCACGGAGATGATGACCGCGAAGGTCATGGTGAGATTGCGGCGGAGGCCTACGCCGATCTCCGACATGACGAACTGGGCGCGCATGGCGTCTCAGAGACCTTTCAGTGCTGGTAGCCGTAGACGCCGCGCGACTGGTCGCGTACGAGTCGGCCCTGTTCGAGTTCGATGACGCGCTTGCGCATCTGGTCCACGATCTGCTGGTCGTGCGTGGCCATGATGACGGTGGTGCCGGTCCGGTTGATCCGGTCCAGCAGCTTCATGATCCCGACGGAGGTCTGCGGGTCGAGGTTGCCCGTCGGCTCGTCGGCGATCAGCAGGGCGGGGCGGTTGACGAAGGCGCGGGCGATGGCCACGCGCTGCTGCTCGCCGCCGGACAGTTCGCCCGGCATCCGCCCCTCCTTGCCGCCGAGGCCGACCAGCTCCAGCACCTGCGGGACGGCCTTGCGGATCTCGCCGCGGGGTTTGCCGATGACCTCCTGGGCGAAGGCGACGTTCTCGGCCACCGTCTTGTTGGGCAGGAGCCGGAAGTCCTGGAAGACGGTCCCCAGCTGGCGCCGCATGTGCGGGACCTTCCAGTTGGAGAGCTTGGCGAGGTCCTTGCCCAGGACGTGCACCTGCCCGTGGCTCGCCCGTTCCTCGCGCAGGACCAGCCGCAGGAAGGTGGACTTGCCGGAGCCGGAGGAGCCGACCAGGAAGACGAACTCGCCCTTGGCGATGTCGAGGGAGACATCTCTGAGTGCGGGCCGGGTTTGCTTCGGGTAGGACTTGGAGACGTTGTCGAATCGGATCACGGGTGCACCACGGTCGCCGGGAGTAGGTGTGCGTGACCATACGCGAACGGGCGCGGGGTGGGGACCCGGCATCCGGAGTTGCCCGTTTTATCCCCGGCTCCTGGGGGAGCCGGACCGCTCTTGTCCGGACGGGCCGCGCCGAATGCCGACGGAGCTGGCACAGTGGGAGGGGGAACGGACTCGGTCCCCTTGCCGTTAAGCGTCATGAGGGGACGAGAGGAGGAGCGCATGACATATGACCGGCTCGTGTGCGCGAACTGCGCCGCACCTGTCAGCCAGGGCCGCTGCCCGGTGTGCCGGGCGAACCGGGAGCGCCTCCAGCAGGAGGGCCCCTTCGCAGGGCTGAACCCGATGGCGCTCATCGCGCTCATGGTGGTGCTGGTGGCCGCGCTGGCACTGGTGGCCCGGACCGCCTAGTCCGCGCCGCGTCCCGATCAGAGGCGAAGAGAGAAGGGCCCGGACACCGTGGGTGTCCGGGCCCTTCCTCACTGTGTGCGGCGGCGCCGCGCGGGGCGCTTACGCGGTCTGCTGCTCCTGCTGCTTGCGCCAGCGGATGCCGGCCTCCAGGAAGCCGTCGATCTCGCCGTCGAGGACCGCCTGCGGGTTGCCGACCTCGAACTCCGTCCGCAGGTCCTTGACCATCTGGTACGGGTGCAGGACGTAGGAGCGCATCTGGTTGCCCCAGGAGCTGCCTCCGTCCTTGAGGGCGTCCATCTTGGCCTGCTCCTCCTGGCGGCGCCGCTCCAGCAGCTTGGCCTGGAGCACGTTCATCGCGCTGGCCTTGTTCTGGATCTGGGAGCGCTCGTTCTGGCAGGAGACCACGATGCCGGTCGGGAGGTGCGTGATGCGCACGGCGGAGTCGGTCGTGTTGACGCCCTGGCCGCCGGGGCCGGAGGCGCGGTACACGTCCACGCGCAGCTCGCCCTCGTCGATCTCGACGTGGTCGCTGGTCTCGACGACCGGCAGCACCTCGACGCCCGCGAAGGAGGTCTGGCGGCGGCCCTGGTTGTCGAAGGGCGAGATGCGCACGAGGCGGTGGGTGCCCTGCTCGACGGAGAGGGTGCCGTAGGCGTACGGGGCCTTGACCACGAAGGTGGTCGACTTGATGCCGGCCTCTTCCGCGTACGAGGTCTCGTAGATCTCCGTCGGGTAGCCGTGGCGCTCGGCCCAGCGCAGGTACATGCGCTGGAGGCGCTCGGCGAAGTCGGAGGCGTCGACGCCGCCGGCCTCGGCGCGGATGTTGACCAGGGCCTCGCGCTCGGCGTACTCGCCGGAGAGCAGGGTCCGGACCTCCATCTCGTCCAGCGCCTTGCGGACGGACACCAGCTCGGCCTCGGCCTCGGCCAGGGTGTCCGCGTCCTCCATCTCCTGCGCGAGCTCGAAGAGCACCGCGAGGTCGTCGATGCGGCCGCGCAGCGTCTCGGTCTTGCGGACCTCGGCCTGGAGGTGCGAAAGCTTGCTCGTGATCTTCTGGGCGGCGTCCGGGTCGTCCCACAGGGACGGCGCGGCGGCCTGCTCCTCGAGCACGGCGATTTCTGCCCTCAGCTTGTCGAGGTCCAGGACGGCCTCGATCGACCCCATGGTCGAGGAGAGGGACTTCAGCTCTTCGGAAACATCGACGACTGCCACGGGTCCAGCGTAGCCGGTCCGCGGACGGCCATCTCCGGCCAGGCCGGGTCAACGGGTTCGGAGGAGGGTGGGTACGGGCGTACGCTCACCGTATGACCGTTCTCCTCGTGAAGCGCCGCCATGTGGACCACATGCGTGTGACCACCACGAGCTGTCTGCCGCCGGACCTCGCACAAGCCTGATCAACCCCGATCCGACTTCGGTCCTGTACGCGGTCACGCCCGCCCGGCGCCATCCCTGCCGGCTGGTCCGTTCCACGCTGCCCGCCGCCCCGCCATCTCCGGGGCACAGGACCCCGTGACATCCGAAACGGAGCCGTCATGCCGTCCGCGCACCCCTCCTCCCCTTCTTCCTCCTCTTCCTCCGCGTCGCTCGCCGTGATCGACCTCTCCCGGGCCGACGACCCGGCGGAGCGGGACGACTTCCTCAAGCAGCTGCACGCCGCCGCCCGCGACACCGGCTTCCTGTACCTGACCGGGCACGGGATAACGGAGGCGGAGACCGCCCGCATCCTGGAGCTGACCCGGGCCTTCTTCGCGCTCCCGGAGGCCGACCGGCTGTCCGTGAGCAACCTGAACTCCCCGCACTTCCGGGGCTACACCCGCATCGGGCACGAGCTGACCGGCGGCGCCTCCGACTGGCGGGACCAGCTGGACGTGGGGGCGGAGCGGCCGGCGCCCGAGGTGGGGCCGGAGGACCCCGCGTACCTGTGGCTGGAGGGCCCGAACCAGTGGCCGGCGTCGCTGCCGGAGCTGCGGGAGACGGTGCTGGGCTGGCAGGAGCGGCTGGCGGCGGTGGCGCACCGGCTGCTGCGGGAGCTGCTGACCGCGATCGGGGCGCCGGCGGACTTCTTCGACGCGGCCTTCGCGGACCGGCCGCACCTGCACACGAAGCTGATCCGCTACCCCGGGTCGGCCCCGTCGGGCGCGGACCAGGGAGTCGGCGCGCACAAGGACTACGGCTTCCTGACGCTGCTGCTCCAGGACGGGGTGGGCGGGCTCCAGGTCGTGCGGGACGGCGGCTTCGTGGACATCCCGCCGCTGCCGGGGGCGTTCGTGGTGAACCTGGGCGAGCTGCTGGAGATCGCCACGGAGGGGTACCTGGTGGCCACCGACCACCGGGTGGTCAGCCCGCCGGGGGCGGTGGAGCGGTTCTCGGTGCCGTTCTTCTACAACCCGCGGCTGGACGCGGTGATCGACACCGTGCCCGGGGAGTACCTGCGGTCCGCGCCGGGGGTCGCGCACGACGCGTCGAACCCGTTGCACGCGGAGTACGGCCGCAACGAGCTGAAGGGATGGGTGCGGGCGCACCCCGCGGTGGCGCGGCGCTGGCACCCGTCGCTGATCTGACCCTCCCGCCCCGGGGGCCGGGGCGGGGAGGCGGCTCCGCGGGGCGGCCCGCCCCACCGCCCGCCCCCGCCGGCTACGGGTGGGACGGGGACGAGTGCTTCGTGTCGCGGGCCGGCGGGGCCGTGTCGTCGCCGGAGGCGGCGAGCCAGCCGCCGACCCCCACCGCCGCGGCCAGCGCTACCGCCGAGGCCGAGAGGATCAGCCTCCGCTTGCGCACCGCCTCCGCGCGGTGCCGGGCGGTGCCCGGCCGGTGCCCGCCGGCCGGCCGCGGCACCCGGGCCGTGCCCAGCGCCCCGCCCGCGAGCTCGGCGGGCGTCGGCACCCGCATGGAGGTGTGCGTGTCCCGGTTGGAGTCCGTCGCGGACCCCGGGACCAGCGGCACCACGCCCCGCCTGCGGACCGGATCGGCGGCGGCCGACTCCTCCGAGACGGGCGGGGTGTCCTGTTCCGGGGCCTCGGCGTCGTCCGGCTCGTCCACGTCCAGCGGGGGCAGCCCGGCCAGCAGCGGCAGCAGCTCCCGCAGCCGTACCGACAGCTCGGAGGCGCGCAGGCGGGACGCCGGCGCCTTGGCCAGGCACTGGACGATCAGCTGCCACAGCTCCTCGGGGATCCCGGGCAGCGGGACCACGGTCTCCGTGACGTGCCGGCGCAGCACCGCCCCCGGATGTCCGCCGCCGAAGGGGGTGAACCCGGCGAGCAGCTCGTACAGCACGGTGGCCAGGGCGTATATGTCGACGGCCGCCCTCGGGGGGAGCCCTTCCACTATCTCCGGGGCCAGGTAGTCGGGCGTCCCGATGATCCGCTTCGCCGGCGCCGCCGGGCGGGCGCCGACGGGCGCGGGGGCCCGGCGGGGGTGGTCGATGAGTTTGGCCACGCCGAAGTCGGTCAGCAGCGCGGGGTGCGCGCCGCCCGGGCCGAGGGGGCCCTGCATGTCGAGCAGGACGTTCTCGGGCTTCACGTCGCGGTGGACGACGCCCGCGGCGTGCGCGGCGGCGAGCGCGTCCGCGACGTCGGCGACGATGGCCACGGCCGATTCGGGGGCCAGCCGGCGCTCGCGGTCGAGGCGTGTGCGCAGGTCCGTACCGCGGACGAGGTCCATGACGAGGGCGAGGTCGTTGCCGTCCACGACGAGGTCGCGGACGGTGACGATGTGCGGGTGCTCCAGGCCGAGCAGGGCGCTGCGCTCCTGGACGAAGCGTCCGACCAGCTCCTGGTCGGAGGCGAGGTCCTCGCGCAGCAGCTTGACGGCGACGGGCCCGTCCGGCCCCTCGCCCAGCCACACCGTGCCCGCGCTGCCGCGCCCCAGGATCTGGTGCGCTGTGTACCGGCTGCCGATCTTCCGTGCCACGACTGCTCCCTCAGCGGCTGGCGTAACGCCCCAAAGCTACGCGGCCGAAGGGGGGCCCGGCGCTCCGGATCGCGGTGACCTTCACTTCTGCGGGCGAAATCACGTCCTGGATGTCGACAAATCCACAAGGTCGGCGCTACGGAGGGCAGAAAAGGCCCTCCGCGGCGCCGCCTCGGCCCGCTTCGGGGGCTGCCGTGGCGTCAGGAACCGGTGCCGCCACCGCCGTTGGTCTTGTCGCCGATCGAGCCGACGAAGTCGGCGACGTCGGTGCCCCAGCTCCAGACCTGGTCCCACCAGCCCTTGCCGGTGCCGACCCACTCCTGGAGCGGGGTCAGCTCCCAGACCAGCCAGCCGCCCACGAAGAGCAGCAGGATCAGGACGAGGCAGCCCTTGAGGCAGCCCAGGCCCGGGATGCGGACCGGGTTGGCGCTGCGCCGGCGCGGCTCGCGCGGCGGACGGGGCTCGCGCGGGGGCTGCTGCCGGGGCGGGCGCTGCTGCTGGGGCTGCTGCTGCACCGGCGGCTGCGGCTGGCGGTACGGCGCCTGCTGCTGCGGCTGGTGCTGCGGGGGCTGGTAGGCCTGCGGCTGCTGGTACGGCTGGGGCTGCGGCGGCGGGGCGTACTGCGGCTGCTGGTACTGCTGCGGCGGCGGGGCCGGGCGGTACTGCGGCTGCTGCGGCTGGTGCTGCGGGGGCGGCGGGGCCTGGCGCTGCGGGCGGCGGCGCAGGGGGTCCTCGCTCGGGTCGAGGTAGTGCATCTGCGTCTGCTCGTTGCGGTCCCGCGCGGCCCGCATCTGCGACTGCCACGGGTGCGGGGCGTCGGGGCGCTGCACCGGCGGCATGACGGAGGTCGGGTCGGGGGCGCCCGGTCCCCCGGCCTGGCCCTGCCCGCCGGCGACGGGCGGGAGCACGGTGGTGGCGTCCGCCCCGTCGACCGGCGGCAGGACGCTCGTCATGGCGTTCGGGTCGTACTCGCCCGCTCCCCCCACGGGGGTGGCCAGGGTGGGCGCGCCGCTCCCGGGGAACGGCGGGGCGGCGGCCGGGACCGGCGCCGGCGAGGGGTCGGGGGCGAGCAGGGCGCCGACGCCGAGCGCGGCCTCGACCTCGTCGGGCGAGGAGTGCACGCGGATGCCGGCGGCGACCACGCGCAGGCCGCGGGCCAGGCTCTCGGCGCTCGGGCGCTCGTCGGGCTCCTTGCGCAGGCAGCGTTCGATGACGATCCACAGCGCCTCGGGGACGGACGGAGGACGCTGCGGGTCCTCGCTGAGGTGGCGGTGGAGGACTTCGAGGGCGGTGCCGCCGGCGAAGGGCGGACGGCCGGTGAGGAGCTCGTACAGCAGGATGCCGGCGCCGTAGATGTCGACGGCGGAGGTCTGCGGGCGGCCTTCGGCGGACTCGGGGGCGACGTAGGCGGGGGTGCCGACGAACTCGTGGGTGCGGGTGAGGCCCGGGGAGTCGGCGAGGCGGGCGATGCCGAAGTCGGTGAGCATCGGCTTCATCTGCCCGTGACTCTCGTCGAGCAGGACGTTGGCCGGCTTCAGGTCGCGGTGGACGACGCCGTCGGCGTGGCTGGCGGCGAGGGCGTCCGCGATCTGGGCGGTCAGCAGGGCGGCGGCGACGGGGCTGAAGGGGCCGTTCTGCCGGATGTACCGGTGCAGGTCCGGGCCGTCGATCAGGTCCATGACGAGGGCGAGGAGGTCGCCCTCGACGACGAGGTCGCGGGTGCGGACGATGTTGGGGTGCGTCAGGCGCAGCAGGACGGAGCGTTCGCGCAGGAAGCGCATGACGATGTCCGCGTCCTGGGCCAGCTCCTCCTTGAGGACCTTGATGGCCACGGTCTCGCCCGGCTGGCCGGCGACGGCGGCCTCCGCGCCGGCGGTCTCCCTCTGGCGGGCACGCCAGACGGTGCCCGTGGCGCCGCGTCCGAGCGGCTCCTCGAGCAAGTACTTGCTGCCGACTGGCCGCACGTCTCGCGCTCCCCTGCTGTCGTCCTGCTGTCGTTTTCCGGCTGATTCCGCCGAGGGGTCTCCGGATGGGTTTCCGGCCCAACTCTAGGGGGTGTCTCCGTGGAGGACGCGGGTCGCCGGAGGTTGGTTGCCGCACATTTGTACGAAGGGTGAGTTTTACGGCGTATGCCGGAGGCGCATTTCCCCGGAATTGCCTAGTGGTTCGCCCGACCGGGTGGCCGGATCCTTGCGCCGGGCGGAGCGCGCGGCCGCCAATCAAGATCGTTTATTGCCGGGGGCCGGGCGTGTTGCGGGCGACAGGTGCGAGGATGCACCCGTACGGAACGGCCGGGACGGGAGCCCTGCCTTCCGGCTGACCTGAACGGACGAAGCGTCCGTGCCGGGCGGGGGGTTGACCGGGCAGACATGTCCCGCCGCTCCTCCGCCGGGCGCCCCGCACCGTGCACTGCGCTCCGCGCAGAAGGGAACGCTGACGGCGATGCAGATCCGGCTGACCGTCCTCGGATCGCGCGGCGGCCACCCGGCCGCCTCCGCGCCCGCCGGCTGTGACGTGCTCGTCACCGCCCCCGCCGGGACCGCGCTGGCCGCGGTGGCCTCCGGGCTCGCGGCGACCGTCGGCGGGCCCGACACTCCCGCCGCCACCGCCGGCGGGACCCCCCGCGGCACCGTGGTGCTCTACGCCGGGTCGCGGCGGCTGGACCCCCACCGCACGGTGCTGGGCGAGCCGCCGCTCGTGGACGGGGCCGTGCTGAGCCTGCACGTCCCGGCGCCGGACGCGGACGCCCTCGGGGACGACGGTCTCGGCGCCCCCCAGCTGCACGTGGTGGCCGGCCCCGACGCGGGCGGCGTGCACCTGCTGCACCCCGGGTCGGTGCGCATCGGGCGCTCGGCGGACGCCGACGTCCCGCTGGACGACCCGGACGTGTCGCGGCTGCACTGCACGGTGACGGTGATGCCGGACGGCCGCGTGGCGGTGGCCGACCTCGGCTCGACGAACGGCACGACGCTGGACGGCACGCCGGTCGGCGTCCGGGCGGTCCCCCTGGCGCCGGGGGCGCTGCTGCGGATCGGCGAGTCGACCCTCCGCCTGGCCCCCGGCGGCGGCGACCGCCTGCCCGTCGCCCCCGACCTGGAGGGCCACCTCGCCCTCCCGTCCCCCGCCGGCGGCGCCACGGGGGCCTCCGGCGGCGGACCGGGCCGGGGTACGGGCGCGGGTGTCCCGGGGGCCGGCGCACACGAGCTCCCCCACCCCGCCCCTTCCCGGAACGCGGGCTCCGGCGGGGGGCCGTACCCCGGCGCTTCCGGCGCCACACCCGCCCACGGGACGGCGGCGCACCCCGCCCCGGGCCACCCGGGAGCCCCCGACGCGTTCGCCCCCACCGCCCCCGGCGGGACCCGGGCCGGGTACGGCGCCGACACCCCCGTCCCCGCCGACGACGCACCCCGGCGGCGGCGCGGCGGGATCGGGGCCTGGGCGCGGAAATGGGTGCGCGGGGAAGAGGACGAGGCGGCCGCCGGGGCCGTCGAGGCGGCCGAGCCCGAAGCCGCGGCGCCCGACGTGGACGACCCCGCCGCGCTGCTGCTCGCCGCGCTCGGCCCGACCGGACGGCTGTGGTCGCGCGGACCCGGCCACCCCGGGTTCCTGGAGGTGGGGCTGGGGGCCGGCAGCAGGGTGGCGCTGCGCGAGAGCGGGTCGCTCGGGGTCGCGGGACCGCGGGCCCGGCTGATGGGGGTCGCCCGGTCCGTCGTCGCCCAGCTCGCCGCCCTGCACGCGCCCGCGCGGCTGGAGATCGTGCTGCTGGCCGCCGACCGCGTCCGCCCGCTCCAGGAACGCCGCCGCGACTGGGCCTGGCTCGGCTGGCTGCCCCACGTACGCCCCGGGCACGGCCAGGACTGCCGGCTGCTCCTGGCGTACGACCGCGACCAGGCGGCCGCCCGGGCCGCCGAGCTGACCCGCCGGCTGGACGACGGCCCGCTGGGCAGCGGCTGGGCGGCCGCCGAGCCGTCGGCCGTGCGCCGGACGGCCGACGCGTACGAGGGCCCGCGCACCCTCGTCGTCGTGGACGGCGACCCCGGCACCGGCGCCCTGCGCGACCTCACCGGCCGGCTGGCCACGCACGGCCCCGCCGCCGGCATCCACGTCCTCGCGCTCGCCGAGGCCCCGGCCGCCACCCCCGCCTCCCCGGTGGCCCAGACGTACGAGGCGGCCTGCGCGGGCACCCCCGCGTTCCGCGACTGCGCCGCCGTCGCCCTGCTCAGCGGGGACGTCGCCACCGCCGTACGGACCTTCGCGGTCAGCGGCGGCAGGCCCGTCCCGCCGGGCGGCACCGCCGTCGCCGACGGGGTCTCCGCCGCCTGGGCGGAGCGGTTCGCCCGCGCCCTGGCCCCGCTGCGCGCGGACACGCCCCCGGCGGACCACCAGGGCGGCCACCGCCCGGCCGCCAGCCTCCCCGCGGCCGCCCGGCTCCTCGACGAGCTCGGGCTGGCCCGCGCGACCCCGGCCTCCCTGATGGCCCGCTGGGCCACCGCCACCGACCAGGGCCGGGCCGTCGGCGGTCTGGCCGACGTGGTCCTCGGCGCGGGCCGGCGCGGCCCGGTCGGCGCCGAGCTGGTCCACGAGGGCCCGCACCTGCTGATCGAAGGGCCCGCCGGCAGCGGCCGCACGGAGCTCCTGCGCTCCCTGGCGGCCTCCCTGGCGGCCGGGTCCCGCCCCGACCACCTCGGCCTGCTCCTCCTCGACGGCGCGGGCGGCGAACGCGGCGAGGGCCTGCTGCCGTGCACGGAGCTCCCGCACGTGTCGGCCCACCTCGTCGCCTCGGACCCGCTGCGGATGCGCGCGTTCGCGCAGGCCCTCGCCACCGAGCTGGGCCGCCGCCACGAGCTGCTGGACGGGGTGCCCTTCACGGAGTGGCACGGCCGGCACGCCCTGTCCGACCGGATGGTCTCGCCCCGCGACCCCGGGCCGGGCGAGCACCGCGGCGACCTCGACCCCCAGCGCACCGGGACGCTCCGGCTGCGGGCGTCGGCGCCCCGCACCGAGCCGGCCGCCGGCCCGAGCCCCCTGCCCCGGCTGGTGCTGCTGGTGGACGACTTCGACGCGCTGGTCGCCCCGGCCCTGGGCAGCCCCGGGCGGCCCGCGGCGGGTTCCCTCGTACGGATCCTGGAGGGCGTGGCCCGTGAGGGAGCCCGCCTCGGGGTGCACCTGATCACCGCCACCGCCCGCCCGGACCGCACCGCGGAGACCGAGCCGGCCCGGCAGGCGGCGCTGCGGGTGGAGCTGGACGCCCCGGACCGGCCGGGCCCCGGCCGCGGCCGGCTGCTGTACGCCGACGGGCGGGCGGTCCCGTTCCAGGCGGGCCGGGTCACCGGCCGGATCCCGCGGACCGCGACCCTGAGGCCGACCGTGGTCCCGGTGGAGTGGGAGCGGATGGGCGACCCGCCGGCCCGCCGCCCGGTGCGCGAGCTGGGCAACGGTCCGACCGACCTCGCGCTCCTGGCCAGCGCCCTCGACCGGGCCTCGCACCTGGTCTCGGCCATACCGGTGCTGTTCCCGGCGGCCCCCTGACTCCGCGCCGCTCCCCCGCGACGCGGTATTGCGGGGGTGCCCGCCGCGGCGTAGACCTGGTGGCACGGAGCACACCACGGTCACTCGGCATCGGGGGCGGCACCATGCGCGGACGGCACGGGCAGCACGGATCGAGCCAGACGGGAGCGAGAGCGCGAGCGCGGACGAGGGCGCGCGCCTGGGCGGCCCTGGCCGCCGCCGGCGCGCTGGCGCTCACGGCCTGCGGCAGCGGAGGCGGTGGCGGTGGCCCGTCCACCGGCCCGGCGAAGATGGGGCCCAGCGTCGAGTTACCGAAACTTTCGGGCGAGAAGCTGCAGGTCTCGGCGGTCTGGACGGGCCCCGAGCAGGCCAACTTCGTCAAGGTGCTCGAGGAGTTCGAGAAGCGGACGGGCGCGAGCGTCTCCTTCGTCCCGGCGCAGGACCCCATCGTCACCTTCCTCGGCACGAAGATCGCCGGCGGTCAGCCCCCGGACGTGGCGCTGCTGCCGCAGGTGGGGGCGCTGGTCGCGGCGGTGCGCAACAAGTGGGTGCAGCCGGCGGGTCCGGAGGCCCGGGCGCAGCTGGAGGCGAACTACTCGCCGGGCTGGCGGCAGCTGGGCGCGGTCGACGGGACCCAGTACGGGGTCTACTACAAGGCGGCCAACAAGTCGCTGGTCTGGTACAACGCGAAGGCCTTCGAGGCGGCGGGCGTGAAACCGCCGAAGACGTGGAAGGAGCTGCTGGCCACGGCGGACACCCTGTCGGCCTCCGGTACCCCGGCGGTGTCGGTGGCGGGTGCGGACGGCTGGACGCTGACGGACTGGTTCGAGAACGTCTACCTCTCGCAGGCGGGCCCGGAGAAATACGACCGGCTGGCGAAGCACGAGATCAAGTGGACGGACGACAGCGTCAAGGAGGCGCTGACCACCCTCGGCCAGCTGTTCGGCCGCAAGGACTTCCTGGCGGGCGGCACCAGCGGGGCGCTGGCGACGGAGTTCCCGAAGTCGGTGACGCAGACGTTCACCGGGGGCGAGCGGCCGGCGGCGGCGATGGTCTTCGAGGGCGACTTCGTCGGGGTGAACATCGCGCAGACCTCGGCGAAGGTCGGCGAGGACGCCCTGGTCTTCCCGTTCCCGGCGGTCGGCGACAAGGCGCCGGTGGTGTCCGGCGGTGATGTGGCGGTGGCGCTGAAGCCGTCGAAGGGGGCGCAGGCGCTGCTGACGTTCCTGGCGTCGGCGGACGCGGCGCGGATCCAGGCCGGGGAGGGCGGTTTCGTCTCCCCGAACAAGGCGGTGGCCCTCTCGGCGTACCCGAACGACATCCAGCGGGGCATCGCGAAGGCGCTGATCGCGGCGGGCGACGACTTCCGCTTCGACATGTCGGACCAGGCTCCGGCGGCTTTCGGCGCGACGCCGGGGACGGGTGAGTGGAAGGCGCTCCAGGACTTCCTGGCGAACCCGTCGGACGTGGCGGGCACCCAGGCGCGGCTGGAGGCGGACGCGGCCAAGGCCTACGGGAACGGGAACCAGGGGTCGTGACGGCCTCGACGCGGGCGGCCCGGGGCACCCCGGGCCGCCGGGCCGCCGCGCGCCGGCGGCTGGTGGCGGCGGCGTTCCTGCTGCCGGCGCTGGTGCTGCTGGGGGCGCTGGTCGTGCAGCCCATCGGCTTCTCGCTCTACCGCAGCCTCTTCGACCGTTCCGGGGACTCCTTCGTCGGCGCCGGCAACTACGAGGCCATCGTGCGCGATCCGGCGATCCGCACCGCCCTGCGCAACACGGCGGTGTGGGTGGCGGTGGCCCCGGCCGTGGCCACGGCCCTCGGCCTGGTGTTCGCGGTGCTGACGGAACGGGTCCGCTGGGGGACGGCGTTCAAGCTGCTCGTCTTCATGCCGATGGCCATCTCCATGCTGGCGGCGGGGATCATCTTCCGGCTGGTGTACGACCACGACCCGCACCGGGGCGTGGCCAACGCGGTGGTGGTGGGGGTGCACGACACGTTCGCCCCGTCCTCGGCGTTCCCGAAGGCCCGTCCGGGCCGGGACTCGCCGCTGGAGCCGGCCGGGGACGGTGGCTTCGTGACGCGCGGCCCCGTACGGGCCGGGGTGCCGGCGCTGCTGCCGCTGGTCGGGGTGGCGCCGGAGGCGCTGCCCGGCGGGGCCCGTACGGCGGTGGGGGCCCGGCCGGTGCCGGGGGAGGTCACGGGGACGGTCTGGCAGGACTTCACCCGGGGCGGGGGCGGCGCGGTGAACGTGGTCGACCCGACGGAGACGGGCCTGTCCGGGATGCGGATCGAGGCGGTGAAGGACGGCCGGGTGGTGGCGGCGGCCACGGCCCGCGCGGACGGCACGTTCAGCCTGTCGGCCGCCGCGGACGGGGCCCGGCTGCGGCTGCCGGCGTCGAACTTCCGGGAGGCGTACGCGGGGGTGGAGTGGCTGGGGCCGGTGCTGGTGACGCCGGCGGTGATC
Source organism: Streptomyces sp. NPDC032091 (assembly GCF_055580265.1). Classification (NCBI taxonomy): domain Bacteria; kingdom Bacillati; phylum Actinomycetota; class Actinomycetes; order Kitasatosporales; family Streptomycetaceae; genus Streptomyces; species Streptomyces sp. NPDC032091. The sequence continues at coordinate 492,008 of NZ_JBVILR010000003.1, forward strand.
GGCGCGTACGTGTGGATGTGGGCCGGGTTCGCGATGGTGCTGATCGGGGCCGGGCTGGCGGCGGTGCCGCGGGAGCTGCTGGAGGCGGCGCGGGTGGACGGGGCGGGCGAGTGGCAGGTGTTCCGGCGGATCACCGTGCCGTTGCTGGCGCCGGTGCTGGTGGTGGTCCTGGTGACGCTGGTCATCAACGTCATGAAGGTCTTCGACCTGGTCTTCGTGATCGCGCCGGGGGCGGTGCAGGACGATGCGAACGTGCTCGCCCTCCAGCTGTACCGCACCTCCTTCGGTACGGACGCCGACCAGGGGCTGGGGAGCGCCATCGCGGTCCTGCTGCTGGTGCTGGTGGTGCCGGTGATGCTGCTGAATATCCGCCGGATGCGTAGGGAGGCCTCGCGGTGAACGCCGTACGGCGCGTGGCGGGCGGCACGCTGGTCCGCGTCTTCCTGGTCCTGGCCGCCCTGTTCTGGCTGGTGCCCACCCTGGGCCTGCTGGTCTCCTCCTTCCTCTCCTCGGACGACCTGAACCGGGGCGGATGGTGGCGGGCGCTGACGGCTCCCTCGCGGCTGACGGCGTCCAACTACGCGCACCTGCTGTCCGATGACACGATCACCGGCTCCCTCGTGAGCACGGTCGCGATCGCCGTGCCGGCGACCGTGCTCGTCCTCACGCTGGGGGCGCTGGCCGGATACGCCTTCGCCTGGCTGGAGTTCCCCGGCCGGGACTGGCTGTTCCTGGTCGTGGTGGGGCTGCTGGTGGTGCCCGTGCAGGTGGCGCTGATCCCCGTCGCCGAACTCTTCGGCGCGATCGGGCTGTTCGGGACGACGGCCGGAGTGGTGCTGTTCCACACCGCGTTCGGGCTGCCCTTCGCGGTGTTCCTGCTGCGCAACTTCTTCGCGCAGATCCCGCGGGAGCTGCTGGAGGCCGCACGGCTGGACGGGGCGGGTGAACTGCGGCTGTTCGCCCGGGTGGTGCTGCCGCTGGGCGGTCCGGCGATCGCCTCGCTCGGCATCTTCCAGTTCCTGTGGGTGTGGAACGACATGCTGGTGGCGCTGGTCTTCGCCGACTCGGCGCACCCGCCGGTGACGGTGGCGCTCCAGCAGCAGGTGCGGCAGTTCGGGAACAACATCGACGTGCTGGCGCCCGGCGCGTTCCTGTCGATGGTCGTGCCGCTCGTCGTGTTCTTCGCCTTCCAGCGGCAGTTCGTGACGGGGGTGATGGCCGGAGCGGTCAAATAGCCCGAAAAGCCATGGCGATCATGGCATTGACGTGGCGTGTTGACGCTGAGTAACCCGAATGCCGCAGGGGGCGTAACCCGATCGCCGCGCGCGCGTTCCCGGGCCATATGCCCACGCCGACCCCTGGATGTCCCGTGCCCCGGTTCAGCGTCATCGTGCCCGCGTACAAGGTTCAGGCGTACCTCCAGGAGAGTCTGGACTCGGTCCTGTCGCAGTCGCACCCGGATCTGGAGCTGATCGCGGTCGACGACGCCTCCCCGGACGCCTGCGGTTCGATCATCGACGAGTACGCGGCCCGCGACCCCCGGGTCACGGCCGTGCACCTGGCGCACAACCTCGGCCTGGGCCCCGCCCGCAACGCGGGCCTGGCCCGGGCCACCGGCGACTACCTGCTCTTCCTCGACGGGGACGACACCCTCGCCCCCGGCGCCCTCCAGGCCATCACCGACCGGCTCAAGGCCACCGGCTCCCCCGACGTCCTCGTCTACGACTACGCCCGCTCCTTCTGGACCGGCGAACTGGTCCGCAACCGCCTCGCGCACCGCCTCCGCGAGGACGGCCCGGCCAGCTTCCGGCTCACCGACCGCCCGGCGCTGCTGAGCATGCTGATGGTGGTGTGGAACAAGGCCTACCGCCGCGAGTACGTGGAGCGCGAGGGCCTGGAGTTCCCGCCCGGCCTCTACGAGGACACCCCCTGGACCTATCCGGCGCTGCTGGCCGCCGAGTCCGTGGCCGTCCTCGACCGGGTCTGCGTGCACTACCGGCAGCGGCGCACCGGTTCGATCCTGACCACCACCAGCCGCCGCCACCTCGACATCTTCGACCAGTACGACCGGGTCTTCGGCTACCTCGCGGCCCGCCCCGAACTGGAGCGCTGGCGCCCCGCGGTGCACCGGCGGATGGCCGAGCACTTCTGCGCCCTGTACGCCGACCCGCGCCGCCTCCCGCGCGCCGGCCGGGCCGAGTTCTTCGCCCGCGCCTCCACGCTCCTGCGCCGCTACCGCACCCCCGGCGGCGGGGGCGCGCTGCCGCTGTCGCCGAGCCGCACCGACCGGCTGCGGCACGCCCTGATGCGGCTGGGCCTGCGCCGCACCTACCGGCTGGCGTCGGCCGCCCGCGCCGCCGCCCTGGCCTCGGCCCGGGCGGGCTCGGCCCTGGGGCGGGGGCTGCGCGAGAGCACGCTGCGCCTGCACTACCGGATCCAGCGACTGCTGCCGCTGCGGCCCGAGCTGGCGGTGTTCTCCGCGTACTGGCACGGCGGCTACGCCTGCAACCCCGCCGCCATCGAGGCCACGCTGCGCGAGCTGGCCCCCCGGATGCGCACGGCGTGGATCTGCGACCCCCGGCACACCGCGACCCTGCCGCCCGAGACGACCCCGCTGACACCCGGCTCGGCCGCGTACTGGACGGCCCTGGCCCGGGCGACGTACCTGACGACGAACGTCAACTTCGACCGGGCCCTGGTCAAGCGGCCGGGCCAGGTCCTGCTCCAGACCCAGCACGGCACCCCCCTCAAGCGGGTCGGCCTCGATCTCCAGGACCGCCCGGCCGCCGCCCCCACCGCGGACTTCGAGGGCCTGCTGCGCGGCGCCGACCAGTGGGACTTCCTGCTCTCCGCGAACCGGCACTCCACCCTGGTCTGGGAGCGGGCCGTCCCCGCCTCCTACACCACCCTCGAATACGGCTACCCGCGCAACGACCCCTTCCACCGGGCCACCCAGGCCGAGGTCCTCGCCCTGCGCGAGCGCCTGGGCATCGCCCCGGGCACCACCGCGATCCTGTACGCCCCGACCCACCGCGACTACCGGCGCAGCCGTCCCGAGCACCTGGACTTCGAACGGGTCCTGCGCGACCTGGGCCCCCGCTTCACGATCCTGGCCCGCACCCACCTCACGTACGCGGGCGCCGAGCCGGCCCGGGAGGCGCACCCGAGGCTGCTGGACGTCTCCGGCCACCCGTCGGTGGAGGAGCTGTGCCTGGCTTCGGACGCGCTGGTCACCGACTACTCCTCCCTGATGTTCGACTACGCGGCCCTGGACCGGCCGATCGTCATCCACGCGGACGACTGGGAGGCGTACGAGGCCGCCCGCGGCACCTACTTCGACCTGCGGGCCTGCCCGCCCGGGGCCATCGCCCGCACCGAGGACGAGCTGGTGGACATCTTCGCCACCGGCCACTGGCAGGGCTCCCGCTCGGCCCAGCTGCGGGCCGCGTTCCGCGCGCGCTTCTGCTCGTACGACGACGGGTACGCGGCCGAGCGGGTGGTGCGCCGGGTGTTCCTGGGGCAGCAGGCGCCGCTGCCGGCCGTCGTCCCGCTGGAGGACCGCCGGCCCGCGCCCCCGGCACCGTCGTCGGCGGCGGCCCCGGCCCGCACGCCCCTGACGGCGGGCCTGTGGCCGTGAGTCAGCGCCGAGTGAGCGGGGTCTCGGACAGGACGTGGGTCAGCTTCTCGGGGTTGCGGACGTAGTAGAGGCCGGTGACGAGGCCGTCCTCGATCCGCATCGCCATGATCCCGTCGAGCTCGCCGTCCAGGTACGCGACGAGTGCGGGGCTGCCGTTGACCACGGTGGGGGCCAGGGAGAGCGGGAGCTTGGTCTTGCCGATGCCGCCGAACAGGAAGCGGGCCACCTTCTCGGCGCCGCCGACCGGGCGGAGCGCGGCCTGCTTGTGGCCGCCGCCGTCGCCGATCAGGACCACGTCGGGGGCGAGCACGTCGAGGAGGGCCTGCGGGTCCCCGGTCTCCACGGCCCGCAGGAAGGACTCCACCGCCGCGGTGGCCGCGCTCGCCGGAACCGTCTGGCGGGGCCGGCGGGCGTCGACGTGCTTGCGGGCCCGGTGCGCGATCTGGCGCACCGCCGCCGGGGTCTTCTCGACGGCGGCGGCGATCTCCTCGTAGCCGAAGTCGAAGGCCTCGCGCAGCACGAAGACGGCGCGTTCGGTCGGCGAGAGGGTTTCGAGGACGAGCATCATCGCCATCGACACGCTCTCGGCGAGCTCGGCGTCCTCGGCGACGTCCGGGGTGGTGAGCAGGGGCTCGGGCAGCCACTGGCCGACGTAGGCCTCCTTGCGGCGCTGGAGGCTGCGCAGCCGGTTGAGGGCCTGGCGGGTGGTGATCCGCACCAGGTAGGCGCGCTGCTCGCGGACCTGGTCGAGGTCGACGGCGACCCAGCGCAGCCAGGTCTCCTGGAGGACGTCCTCGGCGTCGGCGGCCGAGCCGAGCATCTCGTAGGCGACGGTGAAGAGCAGGTTGCGGTGGGCGACGAAGACCTCGGTCGCGGGGTCGGTGGTCTCGGTGCTCATGTCTCGGTGCCTCTCTTTCGCGGCCGGCCGGGGCCGGTTGCGGACTGCGGCCGACAGGCCACGGAAAGATCATCTTTCGGCGGCGGCCGCGCCACCAGCCATTCGGCCGGGCCGGCGCCGGACCGGCCGTGCGGCGCTCCGGTCAGGCCGGCTGTGCGGCGACGGCCGCTTCCCCGGCGGCCCGGGCCCGCAGCAGTTCCTGCCGCTTGGGGTCCTTGGTCCACCAGGTGCGCACGCCGGGCTTGCGCGCCTCGTACGCCAGCTGCCAGGGGACGCTCCGGCAGATCAGTTCCTTGAGCTTCGCGGCCGGTCGGCCGCGCAGCACGTACTTGCGCGGGGTGTCGTCCTTGGCCGCGAACTGCAGGACCGCGTCGCGGCGCCCGAGGCTGACGCACTGGGCGACGAATCCCACCTCGATGGGCGCGGGCCGCTCCCCCGCGATCCGGCTCAGCACGGTCTCGGCGGCCTGCGGCCCGGTCTGGGCCGCGGCCTGGCAGCTCATCCGCAGGGGCAGGTCCGAGGGGGCGGCCGCGTCGCCGGCGGCGATGACGCGTACGTCGTCCACGCTGGTCAGGGTCTCGTCCGTGAGGAGGCGGCCCAGGGCGTCGGTGCTCAGCCCGCTGCGCGCCGCCAGGTCCGGTACGCCGAAGCCGGCGGTCCAGACGGTCACCGCGCTGGCCAGCTCGCGGCCGTCGGCGAGCCGCACGGTCTCGCGGGTCACCGCCGTCACCTTCGCTTCGGGGCCTTCGACGACGGTGACGCCGAGTGCGGCCAGCCGCCCGGCGACCGCGCGCCGGCCGCGGGGGTGCAGGGAGGGTCCGAGTGCCTTGCCGCAGACCAGGGTGACGGCGCGGCCCGCCGCTGCCAGCTCGGCGGCGGTCTCGATGCCGGTCGTACCGCCTCCGACGACGGTCACCGGGGCGTCCGCGGGTGCGGCGTCGAGGGCCGGGCGCAGCCGCCGGGCCTCCTCCATGGTGGCGAGCGGGTGGGCGAACTCGGCCGCTCCGGGGACGCGGGGGTCGGCGCTGCCGCTGCCCACCGCGTAGAGGAGGTAGTCGTAGCGGGCGGTGCCGCCGCCGGCCAGGGTCACGGCGCGCCCGGCCGTGTCGATCCGGGTGACGGTGTCGACCACCAGCCGGACCCGTTCGCCCAGGACCTTGCGGTACTCGACGACGGCGTCGTCGGTCCCGGCCACCAGCTGGTGCAGGCGGATCCGCTCGACGAATTCCGGGCGCGGGTTGACCAGGGTCACGTTCACGTCGGCGCGCCGCGTCAGGCGGTTGGCGGCCATGACGCCCGCGTATCCGCCGCCGATGACGAGGACTTCGGTCTGCTCGCCGTTCATGGTGTCTCCTCCGGCTCCAGGGTCCGCCCCTCAGGGGGTTCGACCACAGGACACCGGGGGCCCGCCCGCCGTGACAGCGTGTGGGCCGGATCACACCGGGGAGGGGTCAGCCGGTCTTCAGTCCGGCGACGACCGAACGGGCGAGCCCGTCCAGGTAGCCGGCCGGTACGGCGTCCCCGACCACGACCTGCCGCCAGTACAGGGGGCCGATCGCCAGATCGAGGGCCCGCTCGGGGGAGGCGGAGTCCGCCAGCTCGCCGCGCGCGACGGCTTCGGCGACGATGCCCTCGGCGAGGCGGCGCTGGCCGTCGAGCAGGGCACCGCGCACCGCGGCGGCGATCTCCGGGTTCCGGGCGGCCTCCACCAGCAGGTCGGGGATGACCGCCGAGGCCACCGGGTGGCGCAGGACGTGCGTCATCACCTCCAGCAGGGCCCGTACGTCGCCGTAGAGGGAGCCGGTGGCGGGAACGGGCAGGCCGTCGGCGGCGAAGGCGCCGATCAGGTCGAGGACCAGGTGGAGCTTGGACTTCCAGCGCCGGTACACGGCCGTCTTGCCGACGCCGGCCCGCCGGGCGATGCCCTCGATGGACATCCGGGCGAAGCCCGCCTCCGCCAGCTCCGCGAGCACCGCGGCGCGGATCGCCTCCGTCACGTCCTCGCGCAGGACGGCCGCGCCGGCGGGGGCACGGCGGGCCGGGGCGGACGCGGGGGCGGCGGTCGGGGCGGCGGCAGGCTCGTTGGTCATGCACAGAGCATAGCCGCGCACGACGTCACGAACCCGTCACGACGATACGGTTGCGTTGCGACCTTGAGGGGCCTAACCTCGCCGTAGCGACGATACGGACCCGTCCCGTCGCCCGGCCCCCTTCCGGACTCCCCCCGGGGACCCCCACAGGCGCCCCCGGCGACGCCCCGACCCCGTCGAAAGCGAAGCCCGTGACCCGAGCGACCACCGCGCCCCCCTCCGCGGCCCCCACCACCGCCGCGGCACTGGCGGCGGCCCACGGCCTGACCCTCAGCGGCGCCCGCCCCTCCCTGCCGAGCTACGTCGCGCAGCTGTGGGCCCGGCGCCACTTCGTGATCGCGTACGCCACCGCCCGGATGCAGGCCACGTACAGCACGGCCAAGCTCGGCCAGGTCTGGCACCTGATGACCCCGCTGCTCAACGCGGCCGTCTACTACTTCATCTTCGGCATGGTCATGCACGCCAGCCACGGCGTACCCGACTACCTGCCGTTCCTGATCACCGGCGTCTTCGTCTGGGACTTCATCGGCAGCTCGATCAACACCGGCACCCGCGCCGTCCACAGCAACCTCGGCCTGGTCCGGGCCCTGCACTTCCCCCGCGCCAGCCTGCCCCTGTCCGCGGTCGTCCAGCTCTTCCAGCAGCTGCTGGTCACCATGGGTGCCCTGGTCATCCTGCTGCTGGCCTTCGGCCAGGTGCCCTCCCCGGCCTGGCTGCTCGCCGCCCCGGCCCTGTTCCTGATGGCCGTCTTCTGCGCGGGCTGCGCGATGGTCATGGCCCGCATCGGCAGCAAGAACCCGGACGTCAGCCAGCTGATGCCGTTCGTGCTCCGCACCTGGATGTACTCCTCGGGCGTGATGTGGTCCATCGACACGATGCTGCGCTCGGACCACCTGCCGCACTGGGTCACGCTCCTGCTCAAGCTCAACCCCGCGGCCGTCTACATCGACCTGATGCGCTTCGCGCTGATCGACAGCTTCAAGGCCTCGCAGCTGCCCCACCACGTCTGGCCGATCGCCATCGGCTGGGCCCTGCTCGCCGGCGTCGGCGGGTTCGTCTACTTCTGGAAGGCAGAGGAGGAGTACGGCCGTGGCTGACACCCTCACCCGCACCGGTACCGGTACCGGTACGGCCGACGGCACCGCCGCCGACACCCGGATCCCGACCGTCATCGCCGACGAGGTCCACGTCGTCTACAAGGTGCACGCCGGCGGCCGCAAGGGCGGCGCCACCGCCGCCCTCAGCCGGATCTTCTCCCGCAAGCCCGCCCCCGGAGTCCGCGAGGTGCACGCCGTCAGGGGCGTCAGCTTCACCGCCTACAAGGGCGAGGCCATCGGCCTCATCGGCACCAACGGCTCCGGCAAGTCCACCCTCCTCAAGGCCATCGCCGGCCTCCAGCCCGTGGCCCGCGGCGCCGTCTACTCACACGGCCAGCCCTCCCTCCTCGGAGTGAACGCCGCCCTGATGAACGACCTCACCGGCGAACGCAACGTGGTCCTCGGCGGGCTGGCGATGGGCATGACCAAGCAGCAGATCCGCGAGCGCTACCAGGACATCGTCGACTTCTCCGGCATCAACGAGAAGGGCGACTTCATCTCCCTGCCCATGCGCACCTACTCCTCCGGCATGGGCGCCCGGCTGCGGTTCTCCATCGCCGCCGCCAAGGACCACGACGTCCTGATGATCGACGAGGCCCTCGCCACCGGCGACGCCGCCTTCCAGCGCCGCAGCCAGGCCCGCATCGAGGAGCTCCGCGCCCAGGCCGGCACCGTCTTCCTCGTCAGCCACTCCATCGGCACCGTCCGCGAGACCTGCGACCGGGCGATCTGGCTGGAGTCGGGCGTCGTCCGCATGGACGGCCCGTCCAAGGAGGTCTGCGACGCCTACGAGGCGTTCACCCGCGGCTGACGACAGCGCGAACGGGCCGGGCCCGGAACCCCTCGAAGGGGTTCCGGGCCCGGCCCGTTTCCGTCCGCCCGCCGACTAGCCGTGCGCCCGCAGCAGCGAACGCATCGTGCGCATCGCCACCGACAGGTTCGCCAGGTCGAAGTCGTCCGAGCCCCGGATCTCGTCCAGGGTCGTGCGCGCCCGGCCGATCAGCGCCGCGTTCCGCTCCTCCCACGCCTTGAAGCGCTCCTCGGGAGTCGCGTCCGCGTCGCCCACCGCCAGCACGTCGGCGGTCAGCGCGGCGTGCGCCGCGAAGAGGTCCTCACGGATCGACGCACGGGCCATCGACTGCCAGCGGTCCGACCGCGGCAGCTCGATGATGCGGTCCATCAGCTGCGTGATGTCCAGCCGGTCGGCGAGGTCGTAGTACACCTCGGCGACGGCCAGCGGGTCCACGCCCGTCCGGTCGGCGGTGGCGACGATGTCCAGCGTCGGGAAGGCCGACGAGAACCCGGCCACCTTCGCCGCCAGCTCCGCGGGCACGCCCTCGGCCGTCAGCTCGTCCATCACCGACTGGTACCACTCCAGGTCCGCGCCGCGCACCAGCTTCGGCAGCTCGGCCCAGGCCTGCGCCACCCGCGCGCTGAACAGCTCGACGGTCTCGGTGATCTGCAGCGGCTGCGGCCGGTTGTTCAGCAGCCAGCGCGTACCGCGCTCCACCAGGCGCCGCGAGTGCAGCCGGATCCGCGTCTGGACGTCGGCCGCGACCTTGTTGTCGAGCGCCTCGACGGCGTCCCACACCTCGGCCAGACCGAAGATCTCGCGGGCCGACAGCTGCGCCCGGACGATCTCCTCCAGCGAGGCCCCGGTCTCCTCCCGCAGGCGGTGCAGGAAGGTCGAACCACCGGTGTTGACGGTGTCGTTGACCAGCAGCGTGGTGATGATCTCCCGGCGCAGCGCGTGCGCGTCGACCTGCTCGGGGAACTTCGCCACCAGCGCGCCCGGGAAGTACGAGTGCAGCAGACGGCGCAGGTACGGGTCGTCCGGGAGCTCGGTGTGGATGAGCTCGTCCGCCACCGTGATCTTGGTGTAGGCGAAGAGGACGGCCAGCTCCGGCTGGGTCAGACCGCGGCCGGTGTTCAGCAGCTCGCGGATCTGCCGGTCGTTGGGCAGGAACTCCAGCTGGCGGTCCAGCAGCCCGTCCCGGCCCAGGCGGCGCATGAAGCGCTGCTGGGCGTGGAGCAGGCTCGGCGCCTGGGCGGAGCCGTTGGCCAGGGCCACGTTCTGCGCGTAGTTGTTGCGCAGGACCAGGTGACCGACCTCGTCCGTCATCTCGGCCAGCAGCTTGTTGCGCTGCTTGACGGTCATGTCGCCCTCGGTGACCAGGGCGTTCAGCAGGATCTTGATGTTCACCTCGTGGTCCGAGGTGTCCACGCCCGCGCTGTTGTCGATGGCGTCGGTGTTGATCTTGCCGCCCTCGCCACCGGCGCCGCTGCGGGCGAACTCGATCCGGCCCAGCTGGGTCAGACCCAGGTTGCCGCCCTCACCGATGACCTTGGCGCGGACGTCGGAGCCGTTGACGCGGATGGCGTCGTTGGCCTTGTCGCCGACATCGGCGTGCGTCTCGGCCGTCGCCTTGACGTACGTGCCGATGCCGCCGTTCCACAGCAGGTCCACCGGGGACTTGAGGATCGCCTGCATCAGGTCGGCCGGGGTCATCTTGGTGACGCCCGCCTCGATCCCGAGGGCCTCGCGCACGTGTGCGTTGACCGGGATGGACTTGGCCGTACGGGGGTGGATGCCACCGCCCGCCGACAGCAGCGCGGTGTCGTAGTCCGCCCACGAGGAGCGCGGCAGCTCGAACAGGCGCCGGCGCTCGGCGTACGAGGTCGCCGCGTCCGGGGTCGGGTCGATGAAGATGTGCCGGTGGTCGAAGGCGGCGACCAGGCGGATGTGCTCGGACAGCAGCATGCCGTTGCCGAAGACGTCGCCGGACATGTCGCCGACGCCGACGACCGTGAAGTCCTCGCTCTGGGTGTCGTGGCCCAGCTCGCGGAAGTGGCGCTTGACCGACTCCCACGCGCCACGGGCCGTGATGCCCATGCCCTTGTGGTCGTAGCCGGCGCTGCCGCCCGAGGCGAAGGCGTCGCCCAGCCAGAAGCCGTAGGACTCGGCGACACCGTTGGCGATGTCGGAGAACGTCGCGGTGCCCTTGTCGGCGGCGACCACCAGGTAGGTGTCGTCACCGTCGTGGCGGACCACGCCCTTGGGCGGGACGACCTCGCCCGCGACCATGTTGTCGGTGATGTCGAGCAGCGCCGAGATGAAGATCTTGTACGAGGCGATGCCCTCGGCGAGCCACGCGTCGCGGTCCACCGACGGGTCCGGCAGGTTCTTCGCGACGAAGCCGCCCTTGGCGCCGACCGGCACGATGACGGTGTTCTTGACCATCTGCGCCTTGACCAGGCCGAGGATCTCCGTACGGAAGTCCTCGCGCCGGTCGGACCAGCGCAGGCCGCCTCGGGCGACCTTGCCGAAGCGCAGGTGGACGCCCTCGACGCGCGGGGAGTACACCCAGATCTCGAACGCCGGGCGCGGGGCCGGCAGGTCCGGGATGGCCTGCGGGTCGAACTTCATCGACACGTAGGAGTGCTGCTCGCCCGCGTCGTTCAGCTGGAAGAAGTTCGTCCGCAGGGTGGCCTTGATCAGCGTCAGGAACGCCCGCAGGATGCGGTCCTCGTCGAGCGAGGCGACCTGGTCCAGGGCCCCGTCCAGCTCCTCCAGCATGGCGTCGACGAGCTCGGTGCCGGCGGACTGGCGGCCCGGCGACATCCGCGCCTCGAAGAGGGAGACCAGCAGCCGGGTGGTGTGGACGTTGTTGCGGAGGGTGTCCTCCATGTAGTCCTGGCTGAAGGTGGAGCCGGCCTGGCGCATGTACTTGGCGTACGCGCGCAGCACCACGGCCTGCCGCCAGGTGAGCCCGGCGCCGAGGACGAGGGTGTTGAAGTTGTCGTTCTCCGCCTCGCCGGTCCACACGGCCGCGAAGGCCTCCTGGAACCGCTCGCGCGCGTCGTCGCCGAGGTAGGAGTCCCCGTTGCCGGTGGACAGCGGCATCCGCAGGCCGAAGTCGTAGATCCAGGCGCTCACCCGGTCGCTGCGGCGCAGCTCGTACGGGCGCTCGTCGGTGACCTCGACGCCCAGGCGCTGGAGGACCGGCAGGACGGCGGACAGGGAGACCTGCTCGCCCTCGCGGTAGATCTTGAAGCGGCGCTCGCCCGGGCCCGCGCCGACGGGCTCGTACAGGGAGAGCGCGAACTCGCGGTCGCTCGCCGACAGCCGCTCCAGGTGGCACAGGTCGGACACGGCCATGCGCGGCGTGTGGTCGGCCTTGTAGCCCTCGGGGAAGGAACCGCTGTACTTGCGCAGCAGCTCGGCGGCGCGCTCCTCGCCCAGCTCGGCCGTCAGGGCCTCGCCGAAGCCGTCGGCCCAGGAACGGGCGGCCTCCACCAGACGGGTCTCGACGCGCTCGACGTCGGCGTCGGTCAGCGCGGGCAGCTGGGTGCCCTGCGGGACGCGGACGACGAAGTGGATGCGGGAGAGGATCGACTCGGTGTTCCAGGCGGTGAAGTCGACGCTGGTGCCGCCGAGCTCCTCCTTCAGGATGTCCATCAGGCGCAGCCGGACACCGGTGGTGAAGCGGTCGCGCGGCAGGTAGACGAGCGCCGAGTAGTAGCGGCCGTACTCGTCCTGGCGCAGGTACAGCCGCAGCCGGCGGCGCTCCTGGAGGTACAGCACGGAGGTGGCGATCTCGCGGAGCTTGTCGACCGGGGTCTGGAACAGCTCGTCGCGCGGGTAGGTCTCCAGGATCTGGAGCAGGTCGCGGCCGTCGTGGCTGGACGGCGAGAAGCCGGCGCCCTCCAGCACCTCGGCGACCTTGCGGCGGATCACCGGGACGCGGCGCACGGACTCCGTGTACGCGGCGGAGGAGAACAGGCCGAGGAAGCGGCGCTCACCGACGACGTTGCCCTCGGCGTCGAACTTCTTCACGCCGACGTAGTCGAGGTAGGACGGGCGGTGCACGGTCGCGCGGCTGTTGGCCTTCGTCAGCACGAGCAGCTCGTGCTCGCGGGCCTTGGCGCGGGCGTCGGCCGGCAGCCGGTTGAAGGACGGCGAGACGGGGTGCGCGTCCTCCTGGCCGTGGTGGACCGGGTCGGAGCGCAGGATGCCCAGGCCGGTGCCGGGGACGGCCGAGAGGGCGTCGCCGTCGACGAGGTTGTACTCGCGGAAGCCGATGAAGGTGAAGTGGTCGTCGGCCAGCCAGCGCAGCAGCTCGCGGGCCTCCTCCAGCTCGTACTCGCGCAGGTCCGGCGCGGTCGGCTCGTTCGGCAGCTCGTCGGCGATGCGCAGCGCGGCGTCGCGCATCTTCTCCCAGTCCTCGACGGACTCGCGGACGTCGGACAGGACGCGCAGCAGGTCACCGGTGATCTGCTTGAGGTCGGCCTTGTCGGTCTCGCGGTCGATCTCGACGTGGATCCAGGACTCGACGAGGGAGTCGTGGGGGCGCGCGGTCTTGGGCCCGTGGGCGTCGCAGTCGGGACCGAGGATCTCGATCAGCTTGCCGGTGACGTCACGGCGCACGACGACCTGCGGGTGGATCACGACGTGGATGCCGCGGCCCTGGCGGGACAGCTCGTTGGTGACCGAGTCCACGAGGAAGGGCATGTCGTCGGTGACGACCTCGACGACCGAGTGGCTGGAGGTCCAGCCGTTCTCCTCGACCGTGGGGGTGTGCACGCGCACGTTCGCCGTGCCCTGCGGGCGGTTCTCGGCCAGCCGGTAGTGGGAGAGCGCCGCTCCGAACACGTCGACCGGGTCGCGGTCCGCGAGGTCCTCGGGGGCCGTGTGCAGGTAGTAGCGCTGGAGGTAGGCCAGCGTCGCGCCCTGTCCGGGGTGCTCCCCCTGCTCGGACCCAGTCGGAAGTAGCCCCCCGGCCGGGCTGTTCTCAGCTACCCGTGCCGCCCGCGCGAGCAGCTCGGCCTTTGCTTCGTCCAGCTTGGTCTGCATGTCCTCTGGCTCCTGTCGCGCGCCATTGCGTGACGTAGGGGAAGGAAGGAATGACAAAGCGCCGGACGGGAAGCCCATCCGGATCCGGTCGCGACGCCGTGTCGTCGGGAGAGCCGCCCGGGAACGCTTCGACCGTGATCGACAGGTCCCGGCGGCCAGGATCAGCGAAGGCCCGGGCACGGACGTGCGCCGGGCGCGGGCCGGGGGCGTCAGTGCCCCCGAGGACTATCGCGCTGATCACGGGTACAAGGCTATCTCGCCCCACCCCCAGGTCGTCATTCACTGCATCTGTACAAAACCCGGGGGAAAACCTGGACACTCTGGCCAGCGACGTGGCCGTCCCGGCGTGCGGGGGGTGCCTATCCGGCCAGCTCACGGGCGGTGGCGACGGCCTCCGCGAGGCTGTCGACGACCGGCACGCCCGCCGACTCCAGACTGGCCCGGCTGTGCGAGCCACCGGTGTACAGGACCGCGCGGGCACCCACGTGGGCGGCGGCCAGCGCATCGTCCACGGCGTCGCCGACGAGGACCGTACGGGAAGCCGTCACACCGGCCTCCTCCATGGCCGCCATATGGCGTACGAGGTGCCCCGCCTTGGAGGTGTGCGACGGCCCGGTACGGCCGTCGACGCGCAGGAAGTGCACGTCGATGCCGTGCTCGCGGACCAGCGGCACCAGCTTCTCGTGGGGCGCCAGCGACAGCAGGGACTGGGTGAGCCCGTCCTCCTGCCAGCCCCGCAGCAGCTCCCGCGCCCCCTCGGCGAGACCGGAACCGGCGGCCGCCGCCCAGTAGTGGCGGTGGAAGGCCTCGTCCATGACGGCCCACTCGGCGTCCGTGGGCAGCCGCCCCATCAGCCGCTCGTAGAACCGGGGCACGGGCACCACGTACAGCTCGCGGTACCTCTCCAGGGTGATCGGCGGAAAACCGAGCTCGGCGAAGGAGGCGTTGGTGGCGACCATGACCGCGTCGATGTCGTGCAGCAGGGTCCCGTTCCAGTCCCACACGATGTGGGCCCCACCCCCGCTCACCCGGATCTCCGCACTCATCCCAGCAGCCCCGGGATCTCCTGCACGCCGAACCACAGCAGGTCGTGGTCCTCGGCCCCGTCGACGAGGAACCGCGCGTCGTCGTCACCGGCGTCGGCGGCCGCGAGGGCCCCGGCGGCGGCGGTGACGTCCCGCTCGGCGTCGTCGGCGTCCACGTGCACGGCGGCGGCCACCTTGAGCCGTACGGCGGCGGCCAGCGTCACCTGCCCGAGGGTGGCCTCGTCCACGCCCGGAGACGCGACGGCGGCCTTGTCGTCCACGTCGACGGCGACGACGACCCGCTTGCGCGGGGCGGCGGCGTCCTCGGCCAGCATCCTCAGCGAGGCGGCGGCAGCCCGGCCCAGGGCCGCGTACTCCAGCTCCTCGATGTCGTCGGAGACGTACCACTCCCGCAGCCCGGGGGTCACGGCGTACGCACGGAGCGGGGCGGGCCCCAGCTCGCCGGCCTTGTGCGCCTCGGCGAGCCCGGGGAGTGTCAGGGGGACGTACACGCGCATGGCCGGCTGCTTTCGGTAGTCGGAAAACCCCCTCAGGATACGACCGCGACCCGCGAACTCCCCCAGGGGCGGGGGCCCCGGATCTCCACGGCGGCACACCGCCAGCGCAGATCAGCCCCCTGTTCGAGCCGGAAGGCCAGCGCGGAGACCCGCTCCCCGGTCGCGATCCGCGCGAACGCCTCGATCACCCCCGGCCCGGGGTGGAACCGCCCGCAGCGCCGCAGCACGGGCCGCAGCCGCTCCCGCAGCGGCCCGGTGGGCGCGAGCTCGACCAACTGGTCGTACGCCTCGCCGACGGTCAGCCCGAGCAGGGAATGCACGGGCCGCTGCCCACTGAGCACGGCCAGAATCCGCTCCGCAAACCACACATGCGGTCCTCCGCTCCCCTGCGGCGGCAGGGGGGCGGCGGGGCGGGGGGCGGGGGTGGGGCGGGGGCCGCCGGTGGGGTGGGGGCCGCCGGTGGGGTGGGGGCCGCCGGTGGGCAGCGGGCCGACTGCGGGCCGGGGGCCGGGCCCCGGCCGGCGCTGGTCCCGGCGCCCGGCGGGCCGCGACCGCCCGGCCCCGCCCGGCCTGCTGCGACTGCCCTCGCCACCGATGGTGCCGCGCGTGGTGGTGTCCATGCCGTTCCCCCGATCAGACCGGGCCCGGCGGTACCGGGCGGTAACTTGATGCGGGTTTTCTACGGCCCCCGACCACGCTCCGCAACCACCCCCGACGCCCCGCCAACCCCCACCGCAGGTTCACCTATCCGAGCGCCGCCCCCCCCGACCCCAAGGCCCCGAAAACCCCTCACAGAGGCCCCACGTAGACGCCCAGCCCACGCCCCGGCTAAGCCCGATAGGGGACGCCGGGGTCACCCTCCCGGCCCACACACCCCCGCCCCAGGGGCAGCCCACACCCCTCACTCTCCGCACACGAAGAACCCGGGGCCGGGGGTGGGCGGGGTCCCGGCGGGGCGGTCTCAGGGAGGGGTTGGGGCTTTCCCGTCAGTCTCATCGTCCTTCCGTGGCGGGCCGGCCTGTCAAGGGCGCTCCTTCGTCGCGTCGCTGCGCGATCGCCTGCGGCGACCCTTGACAGACCGTCCCGCCACGGAAAAACGAAGACTGCCGGGAAACCCCCAAAGAAACGGGACGGATGTTCATAGGACATGCGGCCGTGTCAGGGAGCAGGCGGGGCGGTCGGGGGTCGGCAGACCGGGCATCCGGCCCCGTCGCGAGCGCAATCGGGGACGACCTACGCGTCAGATCGCTACGCGCTCCTCCCGGCCTAGCGTCCGCCGCCCGTCTGGGGTCGCTGCCGTCGCCCGGGGACGACGGAGTCGTCATCCGGGGCCGGGGGGCGCGTCAGATCGCTACGCGCTCCTCTCGTCTCGGCGTCCAGGGGTGGTCGTGGGCTGGGATGCCCTTCCACTCGTCGTCTGGTGCGGTCAGAAAGCCAAGACGGCCGCCAGACGCTGAGGAATGAGGAGCGCGTAGCGATCTGACGCGCCCACCGGCCCCGGATGACGATCCCGTCGTCCTTGGGTGCGGGCAGCGAGCCCAGACGGCCGCCGGACGCTAAGCAAAGAGAAGCGCGTAGCGATCTGACGCGTACGTCGTCCCCGATTGCCCTCACGACGGGGCCCGGATGGATGTCTGCCGGCCCCCGACCACCCCGAAGGGTCCCTGATCCGGCCGCATGTCCTATGTACATCCGTCCCGTTTCTTTGGGGGTTTCCCGGCAGTCTTCGTTTTTCCGGGGCGGGACGGTCTGTCAAGGGTGGCCGAAGGCCATCGCGAAGCGACGCGACGAAGGAGCGCCCTTGACAGGCCGGCCCGACACGGAAGGACGATGAGACTGACGGGAAACCCCCAACCCCTCCCCGAGACCGCCCCGCCGGGACCCCGCCCACCCCCGACCCCGGCCAGCCCCCAAAACACCCGGGGCCGGACACCCCTCAGGTGTCCGGCCCCGGATTCCCGGTCGCGTTGCGCGGGCGGGTTACTTCTTGCGGCGGCGGCCGCCCGAGGCCTTCTGGGCCTTGCGGCGCTCCGCGCGGGTCAGGCCGTCGCCGGCGCCCGCCTCGTCGGCGTCGAAGTCGCCCTCGACCACGCCGCCCTCACCGTCCACCGTGGGGGCGGAGAAGTGCAGGCGGTCCGGGCGCTGCGGGGCGTCGAGCCCCTTGGCGCGGATCTCCGGGCGCGCCGACGGCACCGGCTCCTTCGTCAGCGACGGGGCGGCCGCCTCGGCCGGCACCGGGAGCTCCTCGACCTGCTGCTCGACCTGGACCTCCAGGTTGAACAGGTAGCCGACGGACTCCTCCTTGATGCCCTCCATCATGGCGTTGAACATGTCGAAGCCCTCGCGCTGGTACTCGACCAGCGGGTCCTTCTGGGCCATCGCGCGCAGGCCGATGCCCTCCTGGAGGTAGTCCATCTCGTAGAGGTGCTCGCGCCACTTGCGGTCCAGCACCGACAGGACCACGCGGCGCTCCAGCTCGCGCATGACGTCCGCGCCGAGGGCCGCCTCGCGGGCCTGGTACTGCTCGTGGATGTCGTCCTTCACGGACTCCGCGATGAACTCGGCGGTGATGCCCGCGCGGTCGCCGGCGGCCTCCTCCAGCTCCTCCACCGTCACCTTGATCGGGTAGAGCTGCTTGAAGGCGCCCCACAGCCGGTCCAGGTCCCACTCCTCGGCGAAGCCCTCGACCGTCTCGGCGGCGATGTAGGCGTCGATGGTGTCGTCCATGAAGAAGCGCACCTGCTCGTGCAGGTCCTCGCCCTCCAGGACGCGACGGCGCTCGCCGTAGATGACCTCGCGCTGGCTGTTGAGGACCTCGTCGTACTTCAGGACGTTCTTGCGGGTCTCGAAGTTCTGGGTCTCGACCTGCGACTGGGCGGACGCGATCGCGCGCGTCACCATCTTGTTCTCGATCGGGACGTCGTCCGGCACGTTGGCCATGGCCATGACGCGCTCGACCATCTGGGCCTTGAAGAGGCGCATCAGGTCGTCGCCCAGCGACAGGTAGAAGCGGGACTCGCCCGGGTCGCCCTGGCGGCCGGAGCGGCCGCGCAGCTGGTTGTCGATACGGCGCGACTCGTGCCGCTCGGTGCCCAGGACGTAGAGGCCGCCGAGCTCCTTGACCTCCTCGAACTCGGCCTTCACGGCCGCCTCGGCCCGGGCGAGGGCGTCGGGCAGGGCGTGCGCCCACTCCTCGATGTGCTCCTCCGGGTCGAGGCCGCGCTGGCGCAGCTCCGCCTCGGCGAGGTCGTCGGGGTTGCCGCCGAGCTTGATGTCGGTACCGCGGCCGGCCATGTTCGTGGCGACGGTGACGGCGCCGCGGCGGCCGGCCTGGGCGACGATCGTGGCCTCGCGCTCGTGCTGCTTGGCGTTGAGGACCTCGTGCGGGATGCCGCGCTTGGAGAGCTGCTGGGAGAGGTACTCGGACTTCTCGACCGAGGTGGTGCCGACGAGGATCGGCTGGCCCTTCTCGTGCTTCTCCGCGATGTCGTCGACGACGGCGGCGAACTTGGCGACCTCGGTGCGGTAGATGAGGTCGGGCTGGTCCTTGCGCTGCATGGGGCGGTTCGTCGGGATCGGGACGACGCCGAGCTTGTAGATCTGGTGGAACTCGGCGGCCTCGGTCATGGCCGTACCGGTCATGCCGGACAACTTCGAGTAGAGGCGGAAGAAGTTCTGGAGGGTGATCGTGGCGAGGGTCTGGTTCTCGTCCTTGATGTCCACCCCTTCCTTCGCCTCGATCGCCTGGTGCATGCCCTCGTTGTAGCGGCGGCCGGCGAGGATACGGCCGGTGTGCTCGTCGACGATCATGACTTCGCCGTCGATGACGACGTAGTCCTTGTCCTTCTTGAACAGTTCCTTCGCCTTGATGGCGTTGTTCAGGTAGCCGACGAGCGGGGTGTTCACCGACTCGTAGAGGTTCTCGATGCCGAGCCAGTCCTCGACCTTGGCGACACCGGCCTCGTGGATGCCGACGGTGCGCTTCTTCTCGTCGACCTCGTAGTCGCCGGTCTCCTCGATGCCCTTGAGGGGCTGGCCGGCCTCGCCCTTGGTCAGGCGGGTGACCAGCTTGGCGAAGTCCGCGTACCACTTGGTGGCCTGGTCGGCCGGACCGGAGATGATCAGCGGGGTGCGGGCCTCGTCGACGAGGATGGAGTCGACCTCGTCGACCACGGCGAAGTTGTGGCCGCGCTGGACGAGCTCGTCCTGCGACCAGGCCATGTTGTCGCGCAGGTAGTCGAAGCCGAACTCGTTGTTCGTGCCGTACGTGATGTCGCAGGCGTATTGCTCGCGGCGCTGGGCGGGCGACATGTTCGCCAGGATGCAGCCGACCTCCAGGCCGAGGAACTTGTGCACCCGGCCCATCAGCTCGGAGTCGCGCTCGGCGAGGTAGTCGTTGACCGTGATCAGGTGGACGCCCAGGCCCGACAGGGCGTTCAGGTAGGCGGGCAGCGTGCCGACGAGGGTCTTGCCCTCACCGGTCTTCATCTCGGCGACGTACCCGAGGTGCAGCGCGGCGCCGCCCATGATCTGGACGTCGTAGTGCCGCTGGCCCAGGACGCGCTTCGCGGCCTCGCGGACGGTCGCGAAGGCCTCGGGGAGCAGGTCGTCGAGGCTCTCGCCGTCCTGGTAGCGCTGCTTGTACTCGTCCGTGAGGGCCCGCAACTCGGCGTCGGAGAGGTTGACGAAGTCCTCTTCGATGGAGTTGACCTGGTCCGCGATGCGGTGCAGTTTGCGCAGGATCTTGCCTTCGCCTGCACGCATGAGCTTGGTGAGGACGGACACTGAGGCTGGTCTCCTTGCCGGTCGGGCCTGGGCACTTTACGTAGCCGGGCACGGCAGGTGGGCCCCACCGCAACGGCCATCGTAAGCGAGGACGTGGTCGCGTCGGGAGGTCCGCCGTGTCCGCAGGGCACGGGCGCCCGGAATGAGAACGTACGGGGGACCCGTTGGGTGCCGGTGCGGACGAAAACCCCTCGCCCGGGTTACCCGGGGGCGGCCACAATCCGTTCATGGAGCCCCTGACCCTGACCACCGAGCGCCTCGTCCTGCGCCCGCACGTGCCCGCGGACGTCCCCGAGACCCTCGCGGCCTGCCAGGACCCGGAGATCCAGCGCTGGATCCCGGTCCCCGTGCCGTACGAGGAGAAGGACGCGGTCGAGTACGTCACGCGGAACGCGCCCGCCCAGTGGCGGGAGGGGACGGAGTACAACTTCGCCGCCCGGCTCGGCGCCGAGGGCGCGGAGGGCCCCCTGGTCGCGACGCTGGGACTGCACCGGCACGCCGACCACGCGTACGAGATCGGCTTCTGGGCCGTCGCCGGCCACCGCGGCCGGGGCTACACCCCCGAGGCCGTGTCGGCGCTGGCCCGCTGGGCCTTCACCGGCCTGGGCTGCGACCGGCTGATCTGGCGCGCCGGCGTCGGCAACACGGCCTCGCGCGCCGTGGCGGAGAAGGCCGGTTTCACGATCGAGGGCGTCCAGCGCGCCGGCATGAACCACCGCGGCACCCTGCGCGACTGCTGGGTCGGCTCCCTGCTCCCCTCCGACCTGGGGCTGACGTCCACGCTCCCCTACCTCCCGGCACCCGCGCGGGACGCCCAGCCCGTCGGGTAGCCGCTGCGGCGCCCGGCGGCGTTGTCAGTGGCCGGCCGTAGGCTGCGGCGCATGACCACCACCGCCGCCGTGTCCCTCTCCGCCGACGAGGCCCGCCGGATCGCGCTGCGCGCGCAGGGCTTCCTGGGCGCGCCCGACCGCAGGGGCGGGGTGCGCGGGGTGCTGCGGCACCTGGGCGCCGTGCAGCTGGACACCATCTCTGTCCTCGCCCGCTCCCACGAGCTGATCCCCTACGCCCGGCTCGGCGCGGTCGGCCGGGACGCCGTGGAGAAGGCGTACTGGTCCGACAGCCACGCCTTCGAGTACTGGTCGCACGCGGCGTGCATCCTGCCCATCGAGGAGTGGCCGCACTTCGCCTTCCGCCGCCGCGCCCGCCGGGCCCGCGGGCACCGCTGGCACGTCCTGCGGGACAAGGAGCGCTCGACGGCCGCCGTCCTGGAGCGGCTGCGCGCCGACGGCCCGCTGACCTCCTCGGAGCTGGGCGGCGCCAAGAACGGCGGGGAGTGGTTCGAGTGGTCCGAGACCAAGATCGCGGTGGAGTGGCTGCTCGACACCGGTGAGGTGGTCTGCACCGAGCGGCGCGGCTGGAAGCGGGTCTACGACCTCGCCGAGCGGGCCGTCCCCGACGCCCTGTTCCACGACGACCTGGAGGACCGCGAGTGCCTGCGCCGCCTGGTCGCGCTGGCCGGGCGGTCCCTCGGGGTGGGCACGCGGGCGGACATCGCCGACTACCACCGACTCAAGGGCGAGGAGTTCGACGCGGTGGTCGGGGACTCCGGGCTGGTCCCGGTGGAGGTGGAGGGCTGGAACAAGCCGGCCTGGGCCCACCCGGCGGCGCTGGCGTCCGCGCCGCGCGGCCGGCACCGCACCACCCTGCTGTCCCCGTTCGACTCGCTGGTCTGGGACCGCCCCCGCACCGAGCGGATCTTCGGCTTCACGCACCGGCTGGAGGCCTACGTCCCCAAGCCGAAGCGGATACACGGGTACTTCGCGATGCCGCTGCTGGCCGGCGGGCGGCTCCAGGGCCGGGTCGACCCTGCCCGCGAGGGGCGCACGCTGGTGGCCCGGCAGCTCTCCCTGACCGCCCCGAAGGCGGCCGGGGCGATGGCCGAGGCGCTGTGGGAGGCCGCCCGGTGGGTGGGGTGCGAGGACGTACGGGTCGAGCGCGCGGCCGACGAGCGGGAGGCGGCGGCGGTGACGGCGGAACTCGCCGCCCGCCGCGCGTAGCCCCCGGCGCGAGGCCCGCCGCCACCAGGAGCCCGGAACCCGCGGAGCGACCCGCTCAGCGGATCTCCAGGATCTTCTCCCGCATCGCGTACACCACCGCTTCCATCCGCGAGTGCAGCTGGAGCTTCTCCAGGATGTTGCGGACGTGGTTCTTCACGGTGTTCTCGGAGATGAACAGCTGCTTGGCGATGTCCCGGTTGTTCATCCCGGTCGCGACCAGCTTGAGGACCTCCAGCTCCCGGTCGGTCAGCCGGGGCGCCGGCACCAGCCGGCGCTCGTCGGTGCGCTGGATCATCGACTTGAACTCGGTCAGCAGTTTCGACGCCATCGAGGGGCTGATCTGCGACTGCCCGTCCGCGACGGCGCGGATCGCGGTGGCGACCTCGTCCGTGGAGATCTCCTTGAGGAGGTAGCCCGTCGCGCCCGCCTTGATCGCGTCGTAGAGGTCGGCCTCCTCGTCGCTGATCGTCAGCATGATGATCTTCGCGGAGGGGGCGACCTCCTTGATCGAGGTGCAGGCCTCGATCCCGCCGCGCCGCGGCATCCGCACGTCCATCAGCACGATGTCCGGAAGCAGGTCGGCGGCCTTGTCCACGGCCTCCGCGCCGTCCCCGGCCTCGCCGACGACCTGGATGTCCTCCTCCTGCGCGAGGACGATCTCCAGCCCGCGCCGGAAGAGGGCGTGGTCGTCGACCACGAGCACCCGGATGGGCTCCCCGGCCACCGCCGGGTCAGCCGCCTCCGCCGTGCGGCAGCCGGCTCCGTCGTCACCGCGCACCGGCCCGAAGCTGTCCGCCATCGTTCCTCCCCCTGCATGTACCGAGCTGCTGGGCCAACCCGGCGGGGGCGGCCGCCGGTTGACTGCCCGCCATGATTCCATGCCCGCACGGTGCGACGGGGGTCTGGCGGAATCCCTTTGGCTCATACGAGTCATACAGGTGCCCCTGCGGAAACCCGTGGCTTCCGCAGGGGCAACGGATCGATGATCAGCCTCCGAGCGCCCCGCCGGCACCGCCGACGGCCGGCTCCTCCGAGCTGGACGCGCCGTCGGGGTCCACGTGGATGACGCCGTAGTCGTAGGCGTGACGCCGGTAGACGACGCTCGGCATCTTGGTCTCGGAGTCGACGAACAGATAGAAGTCGTGGCCGACCAGTTCCATTTCGTACAGCGCCTGGTCGAGCGACATGGGCCGGGCCGGGTGGGTCTTCTCGCGGACGATGAGCGGGCCTTCGCCCTGCACTTCGAGGGGTCCGATCCGGGTGGTCGGAATCGCGGCCTCGGTCTCCTCACCGACCGGCTCCCCGTTGCCGTTGAGCGTCGCGACGCCCGGTACGCGGTCGGCCACCTCGGCCGCCGAGAGCCGTCCGGTGCCGCGGCGGGTGAACCGCTTGTCGTGCTGCTTGCGCAGCCGGGCCTCCAGCTTGTCCTGAGCCAGGTCGAGTGCCGCGTAGGGGTCGGCGGCGGCGGCCTCGGCACGGATCACCGGGCCCCGCGAATGCAAGGTGATCTCCACGCGGTCGGAACGGTCGGCCTGGCGCGGGTTGTGCTCCTTGGACACCTCGACGTCCAAGCTGATCACCTTGGCGTCGAGCTTCTGGATCCGCTCCGGATTCAGCTTCTCGGCCACGTGCTTGCGGAACCGCTCGGGCACCTCGGTCTTGCGGCCCTTGACGACGATGTCCACGCAGAACTCCGTTCCCGGAGACCTTCACCACGAGCGGCGAAGCGTCTCCCTTTCGCACCAGGCCCCGGTGAACACCGGAGCCTCGGACTTGGCGACTTTCACCTCCTCCTCCCCCATCGGCAAGATCTACACCCCACCGACTTCGGAGTAGAGAGACACCCTCTGACACGAAGATTCCAAAACGGGCGGACCGGCGCTCCGATACCAGGGGGCCCAAGGATCGCCAGTTCCTCACAACCGAACATATCTCTCCATGCCGGTTGTCGGCACCCGCTACCGGAACCTACCTCCGTCCAGGGGGTTGGTCCCTCTTACTACCTGCAACGATGCGCATTCCCCAGCAGTTCCAAATCTATTCACAAGATTTTTGCTCTGTACGAGTTGTCCACCCGCGCCCTACGATCAGGCCCGAGTGAACGATCCGGACGGCGCCGCCACCACGGCCGCCGCGTGCGCCCACAGTCCCGACGCGCGCAGCGCCCGGGCCGCCTCCGCGAGGGTGGCCCCGGTCGTGACCACGTCGTCCACCACCACGATGCGCGCCCCGGCCGCCAGGCGCACCCCCTCCGGGCGCACCTCCAGGGCCCCGGCCAGGTTCTCCCTCCGCTCCCGGGCCCCCAGCCCGGCCTGGTCGGCGACCTGCCGGCGCAGCCGCAGCACCGGGGCCACGCGCGCGGGCTCCCCGGCCCCGCGCAGCCGCCGGGACGCGGCCAGCGCGAGCCTGCGCGCCGGATCGTGCCCGCGCGCCCGCAGCGTGCGCCGCGCGGACGGCACCGGAACCAGTGCCAGCTCCCCCGCGCCGCCCCCGCCGCCCGCCGTTCGGGCCGCCGGGACCGCCGCCCTGACCGCCGCCGCGAGGGCGCCGCCGAGCGGGCCGGCCAGGGGCAGGGCCCCGCGCTCCTTGTGGGCCAGGACGACCGCCCGGACGGACCCCTCGTACCGGGCCGCCGCGAACACGGGCGGCAGCGCCCCGCCCGCGCCGCCGGACGCCGGGCGCACCGGCCCGGCACCCGCACCGCCCAGGGCCTCGCGGCAGGCCCCGCACAGCAGCGAGCGCGCGGCCCCGCAGCCCGCGCAGTCGGCGGGCAGGACCAGCCCGGCCAGCTCCCGCCACCACTCCCGCACGCTCCCACCCTGCCCGCTGCCCGGGCGGGGCGCGACCCCTGTGGAAAACCCGCCGGAGGCCGGGATCAGCCCGGGTAGACCGGCGCCCTGCCGCCCGCCGCCGCCGTACGCCACTGGGCGCCCGGCGGCAGCCACACGATGCCGTCCTCGGTGGAGGAGGCCACCACCGGCTTCGCCTCGTCCTCGGAGGCGGCGATGGCGCTCAGCCCGGTCGCGCCGGGCAGGCTCGCCGCGACCATCGACCCGTCGGCCAGCATGTAGCGGGCCTGGTCGACGCCGCCGCTCTCCCGGCCCACCACCAGCAGCCGGCCGCGCGGCGCCCAGCTCATCGCCGTCACCTCCGCCATCTGCGGAGCGGCCGGGCGCAGCTCGCGCACCGACACCTTCGAGGTGTCCCCCTTGCCCTCGGGGCGCTCGATCCGCCCGATGTAGAGGTTCTTGCGGCTGCCGTCCCGCTCGACGAGCAGGGCGATGCGGACCCCGTCCGAGGAGGCCTTCAGCCCGCTGATGCGTGCCCCGTCCAGGCCGGCGACCTCGACCTTCTGCGGGGTGCCGGTGCCGCCGGGCACCCGCCACAGGCCCTGGTTCTGCGGGTCCTGGTCGGCGATCCACAGGTCGCCCTGGGCGTCCCAGCTGGGCGCGGTGAGCTTGCCGGTCCGGCTGGTCAGCAGCGGCTGCGGCATCGCTCCGGCGGTGGTCAGGGTGACGACGTACAGCCCGTGCCCGTCCTCGGAGACGACCGCGGCCCGCTTCTCGTCGTAGGTGACGGCGGCCGAGCCCACCTTGAACCCGGCGGCCGTGGCCAGCGGGCCGGGGGCCGGTTCCGGCTTGTCCTGCTGCTGCTCGTCGGCGCCCGCGTTGAGGACCATCCGCACGAGGCGGCCGTCCTTGTCCACGTAGTACTGGTGCTGCGGCGCCGGCGGACGGTTGGCGAGGCTGGCCGCGTTCGAGCCGGTCACCCAGCACAGCGAGGACTTGCCGTCGGAGCGCAGCAGTTCGACCCGGTCCAGCCGGGAGGCCGTCAGGTCCCGCACGGTGTAGAGGAGTTGGGTGGCCATCTTCTGGCACTGCGGCTGCGCGACGTTCTCGGCGGCCGCGTTGAGCGGGACGCGCAGGGTGTTCTGGCCGTCGTACGCGAGGGACTTGGTGCCCTCGCGCAGTTCGGTGCCGGTCGGGAACGCGGTGGAGGCCACGGGGCCGAGCCACTTGGAGGGGCCCGCCAGCAGCGACTGCACCGTGAGGGTCGTGGGGTCCATCCGCGTGTCGGGGTCGCTGCGCTGGCGCACGTACACGGGGTCGGCGACGAGCGTGTTGCCCGCGAAGTAGTACTTGTTGACGGGCTTGTAGATGCGCTGGAAGTCGGACTCGCTGAGCACGAGGCTGCTGGGCGGGGTGGCGATCCGCCACTGCCCCTTGACCTGGACCAGCTGGAGGTACTCCTCGTAGCGGCTGCCGCCGGTCTCCGGCTGGTAGGCGCTGCGCTCGTCGACGGTGGCCAGCTTCTTGCCGGTGACCTTCCAGCGGGGCCCGTCGGGGTCCTTCTCGCCCTGGACGGGGACGCGGTCGAGGCCGGCGGAGAGCACGGTGACGGCCGAGGAGGGCTTCCAGCTCTTGGCGGCGTCGTCGGTGAGGTACTTGCGGGCGGTGGCCAGCTGCGGGTCGTCGCTGGTCATGGCCTCCAGGAAGCCGTCGACGATCTCGGCCGGGCTGGCCTTGTCGGCCGGGGGCACGCCGAAGACCCGTACCTGGGAGTCGACGCCCTGGGAGGCCTCCACCCGGCGGATCTCGCCGCGGTCGGGCATGGAGGCGCAGCCGGCGAGGAGCAGCCCGGCGGCCCCCAGGGCCAGGAGCGTGCGGGGGCCCCTCGGCGGAGCCTGCGGGGCCGGCCGTGCCTGCCCGCGGCGCTCAGCGTCCTCCACCGGTTCCATCCTCCTGTGCTGGGCCCTGGTCGGCGGGCCGGGCCACGACGCGGGCGCCGTTGCCGGGCAGCGCCGTCGGGTCGGCGGGCACCGGCAGGGCGGTGGTGACCGCCGGCCGGGGCGGTATCGGGTCGCGGTCGGCGCGTTCGGCGCGCCCGTCGGGGTGCGTGCCGGGCCCGCCGGCGCCGCCCGCGCGTCCGGCGGCCTCGGCGGCGGCGCGGGCCCGGTTGGAGCGGGAGTCCTCGGGCTCCAGCGGGATCGGGGATCCGCGCAGCGGCTCGTCGGCGGTACGGGGCAGGGTGAGGCGGAACTGGGAGCCGCCGCCGGGTTCGCCCCAGGCCTGGAGCCAGCCGCCGTGCAGCCGGGCGTCCTCGACGGCGATGGACAGGCCCAGGCCGGTACCGCCGGTGGTGCGGGCGCGGGCGGGGTCGGCGCGCCAGAAGCGGTTGAAGACGCGGGTGGCCTCGCCGGGCTTGAGGCCGACGCCGTAGTCGCGGACGGCGACGGCGACGGCCCCGCCGGCCGAGGCGAGGCGGACGACGACGTCGCGGCCCTCGCCGTGCTCGACGGCGTTGACGACGAGGTTGCGCAGTACGCGCTCGACGCGCCGGGGGTCGGCCTCGGCGATGACGGGCTGGGTGTCGCCGAGGACGCGGATGCGGGTGCCCTTGTGCTCGGCGAGCGGTTCGGCGCCGTCGATGACGCGGCGGACGACGTCCCGCAGGTCTATGGGTTCGGCCTGGAGGTCGGCGGCGCCGGCGTCGAAGCGGCTGATCTCCAGCAGGTCGGCCAGGAGCGACTCGAAGCGGTCGAGCTGTCCGGCGAGCAGTTCGGCGGAGCGCGCCGTGATCGGGTCGAAGTCGACGCGGGCGTCGTGGATGACGTCGGCGGCCATGCGGACGGTCGTCAGCGGGGTGCGCAGCTCGTGCGAGACGTCCGAGACGAACCGGCGCTGCATCCGGGACAGCTCCTCCAGCTGCTGGATCTTGTTCTGGAGGTTCTGGGCCATCTTGTTGAAGGCCTCGCCCAGGCGTGCGATGTCGTCCTCGCCGGTGACCTTCATCCGCTCCTGGAGCCGGCCGGCGGAGAGCCGTTCGGCGATCCCGGCGGCCATCCGGACGGGGGTGACGATCTGGCGCACGACGAGCCAGGCGATGGCGCTGAGCAGGACGACGACGAACAGCCCGGCGGTGGCGATGGTGCTCTTGACCAGGTTGAGGGACTCCTCCTCCTGGGTGAGGGGGAAGAGGTAGTACAGGTCGTAGGGGTCGCCGTTGATGTCGGTGAGCCGCTTGCCGACGACGAGCGCGGGCTCGGGGTGCTTGCCGGTCCCGGCGGTGTAGCGGATCTGCGAGAACGTCTTGAAGGTGCCGGTGTTGTGGTTGACGGCCTTGCGCAGGTCCAGCGGCACGCTCGCGGTCGGGTCGACGTTGCCGGAGGCGCGGGCGCCCTTGACGCCCTGGCTGGTGGGGGCCTGCTCGCCGGTGCCGGCGCCGAGCGCGGCCACCTCGAAGGCGGTCTGGCCGCCGCTGGCGAGCTGCTTGACGAGCGAGTTCATCCAGGTGCTGGCGTCGCGGCCGACCTTGTTGTCGGCGGCGTCGGCCCCGTCCGAGGCGGAGGGGGTGTTGGCCTTCTCCTGTGCGACCGCGAACCCGCCGGCGGCCTGGCTCTGCGCGGCCTCCTCCTTGGCGTCGAGGAGGCCCTTGCTGACCTGGGCGATGACGACGAAGCCGAGCGCGAGGACGACGGCCAGCGACATCAGCAGGGTCGCGGCGACCACCCGCAGCTGGATGTTGCGCCGCCATATGCGGACAGCCGGGAGCAGCGGCCGGCGTACGAGGCGTACGCACAGCCGCAGCAGGGGGCCGCCGGGCGCTCCGTCGGCCATCTGACGGAGCTGCCGGCCGCCCCGCAGGGCTCCCCGGCGGGAGCCGCTCCGGGCCTTGCCGGACTGCACGTCAGCTGGGTCCGGCCTTGTAGCCGACACCGCGCACCGTCACGACGATCTCGGGGCGCTCGGGGTCCTTCTCGACCTTGGAGCGCAGGCGCTGCACGTGCACGTTCACCAGGCGGGTGTCCGCGGCGTGCCGGTAGCCCCAGACCTGCTCCAGCAGCACCTCGCGGGTGAAGACCTGCCAGGGCTTGCGCGCGAGGGCGACCAGCAGGTCGAACTCCAGCGGGGTCAGGGCGATGGAGGTGCCGTCGCGCTTGACCGAGTGCCCGGCCACGTCGATGACCAGGTCACCGATGGCCAGCTGCTCGGGCGCCGGTTCCTCCGAACGGCGCAGGCGGGCCCGGATGCGGGCGACCAGCTCCTTCGGCTTGAACGGCTTGACGATGTAGTCGTCGGCGCCGGACTCCAGGCCCACCACGACGTCCACCGTGTCGCTCTTGGCGGTGAGCATGACAATAGGCACGCCCGATTCGGCCCGGATCAGCCTGCACACCTCTATGCCGTCCCGTCCGGGCAGCATGAGGTCGAGCAGCACCAGGTCCGGCTTGGCCTCCCGGAAGGCAGCCAGTGCCTTGTCACCGTCCGCTACGAACGACGGCTCAAAACCTTCTCCACGCAGCACAATGCCGAGCATCTCGGCCAGCGCGGTGTCGTCGTCGACGACAAGGACGCGTCCCTTCATGGTTGACATCATCCCATTAGCTAATCGTTACCTGGCGGTGAGCTGTCCCACAGCCAAAAGGGCTGGAAATCGCCCCTCGGACCTGCGTGGAGATCAGGACGAACAGTCTGCCCCGGATCCGCGCGACAATTGAAGGGACGAGCGGACCGGGATCCAGGGGGGACGGCCGGTCATTCCCCCGCCTCCCCATGGCACGATGACAGCCGACCAGCGCGCCCGCCACGGCAGGTGCACGTGAAGGAGCGACGATGAACGACTCTCCGGGCTGGGCCGCGCCCGGATCCCCGTCCGACGGCCAGGGCCCCGACGCCGCTCAGCAGCCGCCCGCGGAAGGCGCCGGCGCCTCCAAGTGGTCCGCCACCCAGCCGCCGCCCGGGCAGTGGGAGAGCCCCACCGCCGGCCAGACCCCGCCGCAGCAGCAGGGCGCCGGCTGGGGCGCGTACCCCACCCCGCCCGGACAGCAGCGGCCCACCGCCCCCTACGCCCACGGCAACCCCGGCGGCGGCTGGGGCGGCCCGCCGCCCGCCGCCAAGCCCGGCGTGATCCCCCTGCGCCCCCTCGGCCTCGGCGAGATACTGGACGGCGCCGTCGGCACCCTGCGCGGCCACTGGCGCTCCGTGCTCTCCATCAGCCTCGTCGTCGCCGCCCTGTCCGAGATCGCGCTGCTCGCCGCCCAGCGCCTCACCATGGACAGCCTCCCGATGCCCTCCGCCGATCCCGCCTCCCCCCGCGAGGCCGTCCGCGCCCTGGGCGACGCCGGGCTCCTCTACGGCTTCCAGTACTACCTGGAGGTCCTCGGCCTGATCCTGGTCACCGCCCTGCTGGCCCCCGCCTTCAGCCGCGCCGTCCTCGGCCAGGCCTCGACCCTCGGCGGCACCCTGAAGGCCGTACGCCCGCTGGCCCCGCGCCTGCTCGGCCTCACCGGCCTGCTCCTGCTCGGCGCCCTCGCCGCCGGCCTGCTCCCGGCCCTGCCCGGCATCCTCCTCGGCAGCGCCGCCCTGACCGCCCTCGGCGTCCCCGTCGGACTGGTGCTGCTCGCCTGGTTCTACGTGACCTTCGCGCTGGCCCCGCCCGCCCTGATGCTGGAGCGCGGCACGCCGGTCGCCGCCCTCAAGCGCTCCGCCAAGCTGGTCAAGGGCTCCTGGTGGCGCGTCTGCGGCATCAGCATGCTGACCTGGGTCATCCGGACGATCACCTCCACCGTGATCGTCATGCCCTTCGCCGCCCTCGCCCTGACCCTGGCCCCCGGCGGCCTCAGCGGCTTCCTCGACGGCTCCGCCGCCCGCAACTGGACCTTCCTGATCATCTCCGGCATCGGCTCCGTCATCGCCGCCACCGTCACCACCCCGATGCAGACGGGCGTCACCACCCTCCTCTACATCGACCAGCGCATCCGCCGCGAGGCACTCGACCTGGAGCTGGCCCGTGCCGCCGGCGTCGAGGGCTACGACGGCACCGCCACCACCACCGCCCCCACCGGAGGCTGACGCGCCGCATGAGCACGGGGGGACTCATCACCATCGCCACCACGGGCGGTGACACACCACCGCTGACCACCGGACGCGAGGCCGCCCGCGAGGCGGCCGAGCGCGAGCTGGCCAAGCCCATCTACCACCAGGACGAACCGGGGCTCCTCCAGCGTGCCCTGGACCGCTTCTGGGAGTGGCTGGGCGAGTTCTTCGACCGCGCCTCCGGAGCCACTCCGGGCGGCGGCCTCGGCCTGCTCGCCATCATCCTCGTCGTCGTCCTGGCCCTCGCCGCGCTGTGGTGGCGCCTGGGCACCCCCCGCCGCGCCGCCCGCAGCGCCGCCGCCCTCTTCGACGACGGTCCGCGCAGCGCCGCCGACCACCGCGCGGCCGCCGACGCCCACGCCGCCGCCGGCCGCTGGAACGAAGCCGTCCGCGAGCGCATGCGCGCCCTCGTCCGCTCCCTGGAGGAACGCACCCTCCTCGACCCGCGCCCCGGCCGCACCGCCGACGAGGCCGCCGCCGAAGCCGCCCGCTCCCTCCCCGCCCACGCCGACGAGCTCCGGGCCGCCGCCCGCACCTTCGACGACGTCACCTACGGCGGCCGCGCCGCCGACCCCGACACCTACGCCCGCCTGCGCGCCCTCGACCTCACCCTGGACCGCACGAAGCCGACCCTGACGGGCCCCACCCCATGACCGGCCACCCCGACCAGCCCCCGCAGAACGGCACCCCGCCCACCCAGGGCCCCGCGCAGGCCGACGCCGCCCCGGCCCCCGGCCGGGCCCGGCGGGCCGTCACCTCCGCCGCCCTCACCCCCGGCCAGCTCTGGGTCCGGGCCCGCGGGCTGCTCCTCGCGCTCGCCGTGCTCCTCGTCGCCGCCGTCGCCCTCGCCGGGCTCCAGGCCGGCGACCGGCACGGCCGCCTCGACCCCCGCTCCGCCGACCGCGACGGCAGCCGCGCCCTCGCCCAGCTCCTCAAGCAGCGCGGCGTCACCACCCGCGTCGTCACCAACGCCGACGAGGCCGCCGCCGCGGCCGGCCCCCGCACCACCCTCCTCGTCGCCGACCCCGACCTCCTCGGCGCACCCCAGCGCCGCGCCATCCGCTCCGCCATCGACCTCTCCGGCGGCCGCACCGTCCTCATCGCCCCCACCGACCCCGCCCTCGCCGAACTGGCCCCCGCCGTCCGCAGCAGCAGCTTCGCCCACCAGCGCGACCTGGACCCCGGCTGCACCCTGCCCGCCGCCACCACCGCCGGCCGCGCCGCCACCGGCGACGGCCTCCGCTACACCACGGCCCTCCCCGGCGCGGCCGGCTGCTACCCCAGCGACGGCCACCCCACCGTCCTCGTCCTGCCCGGCACCACCAAGGGCGGCGACACCGTCCTGCTCGGCTCCGAACGCATCCTGCTCAACCGGCGCCTCACCGAGGAGGGCAACGCCTCCCTCGCCCTCCAGCTCCTCGGCTCCCGCCCCGAACTCGTCTGGTACCTGCCGACCCTCGCCGACATGCCCGCCGGCGGCCCCGCCGAGGAGAAGAGCCTCCTCGACCTCGTCCCGTCCGGCTGGTACTGGGCGCTCCTCCAGCTCTTCGCCGCCGCCGCGGCCGCCGCCCTCTGGCGCGCCCGCCGCCTCGGCCCCCTCGTCACCGAGAACCTGCCCGTCGCGATCCGCGCCTCCGAGACCACCGAAGGCCGCGCCCGCCTCTACCGCAAGGCCACCGCCCGCGACCGCGCCGCCACCGTGCTGCGCGCCGCCACCCGCGAACGCCTCGCCGCCCTGGTCGGCGTACCGGCCTCCCAGGCCCACGACCCGGTGGCCCTGACCGCCGCCGTCGCCGCCCGCCTGCCCGCACCCCCCGACGCCGGACGCGACGTCACCACCCTCCTCTTCGGCCCCACTCCCGCCGACGACGCGGCACTCGTCGCGCTCGCCGACCACCTCGACGCCCTCGAAAGAGAGGTCCGCACCTCATGACGGCCACCACGGACAGCGCCCGCTCCTCCCTGGAAGCGCTCCGCACCGAGATCGCCAAGGCCGTGGTCGGCCAGGACTCCACCGTCACCGGTCTCGTCGTCGCCCTCCTGTGCCGCGGCCACGTCCTCCTCGAAGGCGTCCCCGGCACGGCCAAGACCCTCCTCGTCCGCGCCCTCGCGGCCTCCCTCGCACTCGACACCAAGCGCGTCCAGTTCACCCCCGACCTGATGCCCAGCGACGTGACGGGCTCCCTGGTCTACGACGCCCGCACCGCCGAGTTCTCCTTCCAGGACGGCCCCGTCTTCACCAACCTCCTCCTCGCCGACGAGATCAACCGCACGCCCCCCAAGACCCAGTCCTCCCTCCTGGAGGCCATGGAGGAGCGCCAGGTCACCGTCGACGGAACCCCCCGCAAGCTCCCCGAGCCCTTCCTCGTCGCGGCCACCATGAACCCCGTCGAGTACGAGGGCACGTACCCGCTCCCCGAAGCCCAGCTGGACCGCTTCCTCCTCAAGCTCAACGTCCCCCTGCCCTCCCGTGCCGACGAGATCGGCGTCCTGACCCGGCACGCCGCCGGCTTCGACCCGCGCGACCTGCACTCCGCCGGCATCCGCCCCGTCGCCGGTGCACGGGAACTCGAAGCCGCCCGCGAGGCCGTCGCCCACGTCACCGTCTCCCCCGAGATCACCGGCTACGTCGTCGACCTCTGCCGCGCCACCCGCGAATCGCCCTCCCTCACCCTCGGCGTCTCCCCGCGCGGCGCCACCGCCCTGCTGGCCACCTCCCGCGCCTGGGCCTGGCTCACCGGCCGCGACTACGTCACCCCCGACGACGTCAAGGCCCTCGCCCTGCCCACCCTGCGCCACCGCGTCCAGCTCCGCCCCGAAGCCGAGATGGAGGGCGTCACCGCCGACTCCGTCATCTCGGCGATCCTCACCCACGTCCCCGTCCCCCGCTGATGGCCCTCACCGGACGCGCCGCCCTCCTGGCGGCCCTGGGCAGCCTCCCCGTCGGCCTCCTCGGCCCGAGCTGGACGGGCCTCCTCGCCGTCAACGGCACCATCGGCCTGGCCTGCGCCGTCGACTACGCCCTGGCGGCGCCCGTCCGCACCCTGCGGCTGGCCCGCTCCGGCGACACCTCGGTCCGCCTCGGCGAGACCGCCGACGTGCACCTCACCGTCACCAACCCCGGCACCCGGCCACTGCGCGCCCGCGTCCGCGACGCCTGGCCCCCCAGCAGCTGGACCCCGGGCACGGAAGCCGCCGCCTCCCGCCACGAGGTCACCGTCCCCGCCGGTGAACGCCGCCGCCTCACCACCCGCCTGCGCCCCACCCGGCGCGGCGACCGCCGGGCGGACCGCGTCACGATCCGCTCGTACGGGCCGCTGGGCCTCCTCGCCCGGCAGGGCTCCCACACCGTCCCCTGGACGGTCCGCGTCCTGCCCCCGTTCACCAGCCGCAAGCACCTCCCGTCCCGCCTCGCGCGCCTGCGCGAACTCGACGGCCGCACCAGCGTCCTGACGCGCGGTGAGGGCACCGAGTTCGACAGCCTCCGCGACTACGTCCCCGGCGACGACACCCGCTCCATCGACTGGCGCGCCACCGCCCGCCGCCACAAGGTCGCCGTCCGCACCTGGCGCCCGGAACGCGACCGCCACATCCTCATCTGCCTGGACACCGGCCGCACCTCGGCCGGCCGCGTCGGCGACGCCCCCCGCCTGGACTCCGCCATGGACGCCGCCCTGCTGCTGGCCGCCCTGGCCACCCGCGCCGGCGACCGCGTCGACCTCCTGGCCCACGACCGCCGCACCCGCGCCCTGGTCCAGGGCCGCGCCTCAGCGGACGTCCTGCCGTCCTTCGTGAACGCGATGGCCGGACTCGAACCGGAGCTGGTCGAGACGGACTCCCGCCAGCTGGTCTCCACCATCCTCCGCAGCGCCCCGCGCCGCTCCCTGGTGGTCCTCCTGACGAGTCTGGACGCGGCCCCCGTGGAAGAGGGCCTGCTCCCGGTCCTCCCCCGCCTCACCCAGCGCCACACGGTGGTCCTGGCCTCGGTCGCCGACCCCCGCATCGCGTCGATGGCCGCCTCCCGCGGCTCGGTGGACGCGGTCTACGAGGCCGCCGCCGCGACCCAGACCCAGTCCCAACGCCGCCGCACGGCGGACCAGCTCTCCCGCCACGGCGTCCACGTCGTCGACGCCACCCCGGACACCCTCGCCCCGGCCCTGGCGGACACCTACCTGGCTCTGAAAGCGGCGGGCCGGCTCTAGCGTTCGGCTTGACTCCACAGGCTTCCGACCGGGGGCTGGGCACGGATTTCGTCGGTCTCGAAGGACACGTGCTTGTCCTGGCCGGCGAGCACGACGGTTCGCCCGCTGAGCCTGGCGACCGTCGTGGGCCAGCCGGACCAGCCGTCCACCACGAAGTTCCTCACGCCCACGCAGACCAGAAAGAACTCGACCGCGTTGTGGCCGCGGGCCTGCCACAGGCCGGCGGCACCGGCCGGGATGCCGAACGCGGAAAACCTCAAGGTGACCGACGCTTCGCGCTCGTCGATGAGGACGGAGTCGAGGTGGTAGTCGGCAAGCGGTGGTGGAGGCGAGCCGAGGACGTCGCGGACCGCCTCGGAGCCGGCCACCCCGGCGGACCAGTCAGGCTCGCTCATAGAACACCTTCGCGGTCGTGGGAGGCAGCACCCCTTGGTGCCTGCGCTGGTCAAGGGGACTCACAAACCATCGCCGAGCCGTGTAAGGGCCGCCCGCGTCACCGGAGCGGTAGGCATTGAGACGGCCCGCCTTGAGGGCGTGCGCGGTGAAGTCCAGCGAGACCCCCGGGCCGCTCACCGCGATCCTGATCCGCCGCTCCCGGGTCTGGACCCGGGGACCGAAGTCGATGTCGACCACCGTGCTGTCGGGGACACCCCGCATCCGAAGGTCCTCGGCCGCGAGGAACTCGATCTGGGCCTCGAAGCGGTCACAGCCGGCTTCGGTCCAGTCCGGCGGAGCGAGGTCGGGAAAGCGGGGAAACTCGACCCGCAGCGTCACAGCGGGACCGTACGGACTGAGGTGCACCGATCTGAGCACCAGGCCCTCCAGAGCCGGCAGCTCGCTGTAGAGGGCGGTGAACCGCTCGGAGTGGACCAGGAACTCCGACCATCCGTCGGCTGACATGAGTGCCTCCTTCGCTCAGGCCGTAAACGCAGAAAAGCCCCGCACCATGACTGGTGCGGGGCTTTCCCACAATGATTGTTCGGCGGCGTCCTACTCTCCCACAGGGTCCCCCCTGCAGTACCATCGGCGCTGAAAGGCTTAGCTTCCGGGTTCGGAATGTAACCGGGC